>JAJYNJ010000076.1 GCA_021786385.1 Chloroflexota bacterium | reverse complement strand
CCGCACGGATGGATCCGTGTTCCTCCGCCTCCGGGGCCTGGTTCCGCTCGTGGCGCCCCTGTTCTACGGTTCCCTGATGAGCGTCGAGGCAAAAGCGATGGCCCTGACGGCCCGCGGATTCTTCATCGTCGGCCGTAAGAAGACGTGGCTGCAGGAGCTTGACCGGGCGCCGTGGGAGTCCGGCCTGCGCCTGCTCCTTGTTGCCGTCCTGATCGTGATCGTCGTTCTGCGGGTGGCCGGATGGGTCTAATCCTTCGGGACGTCTCCTTCGCCTACGCAGGAGCTGCTCGCGACGCACTGACCGGTGTGAATCTCGCACTCGAGACGGGCAGGTTCTACGGTGTCCTCGGTGCGACGGGCGCCGGCAAGTCCACGTTGTGCAACCTGCTGACTGGCTTGGCCCCGCACTTCCTCAAGGGGACGCTGCGCGGCGAAGTCATCCTCGACGGCACGCCCACGACCGCATTGAAGATCGATGACCTCGTGACTCGCGTTGGCTATGTCTTCCAGAACCCTTTCGAGCAACTCAGTCACGTCACCTACACGGTCGAGGCCGAAGTTGCATTCGGGCTGCAGAACTTGGGGATTCCCGCGGATGAGATCCGCTCGCGAGTCGAATGGGCCTTGCGACTTCTTCACATCGAATCACTGCGGGATCGTTACCCGTTGAACCTGTCCGGCGGCCAACTGCAGCGATTGGCCGTGGCATCGATCCTCGCGATGCGTCCATCCGTGATCGTCCTGGATGAGCCGACGTCCCAGCTCGACCCGCAGGGGACGCGGGAGGTCTTCGACGCTGTGACGGAGATGCGATCCGCGGGTCTGACCGTCGTGCTCGTCGAGCACAAGGTCGAACTGCTGGCGAGCCATGTGGATGAGCTCGTCGTCCTCGCCGATGGGCGCATCGTCTCGCACGGTCCACCCAGCGGCGTCTTCGCGGATGGAGACTTCGACCAGTGGAACGTTGAACGGCCACAACTGGCGACACTGGCGCTGCGTCTGGGAGGTCCGTCATTCCACCAGCGATTGCCGCTCCAGGTGGAGGAGTTCATCGACTCCTTCGGCTTGAGGTCCCGGCTGTGACAGTCGACATCCGCGACGTGCGGTTCGACTACCCGTCGGGAACGCGTGCTCTCGACGGCATCACGCTGCGCATCAACGACGGGGAACGTGTCGCCTTCATTGGCCAGAACGGGTCGGGCAAGACGACCCTGGTGAAGCACTTCAACGGTCTCCTGCGGCCGACCTCTGGAACGGTCATGATCGATGGGCTGGACATCCGCCGCCGCCGCCTTTCGGATTTGGCTCGGTCGGTCGGCTTTGCGTTCCAGAACCCCGATGATCAGATCTTCCGTGCCTCGGTAGCGGCAGAGGTCGCCTTCGGCCCACAGAACCTGGGGCTGCGCGGGCACGAGCTAGAGGCGGCCGTCGCCGGGGCGCTTGACGCGTTGGGGTTGGCGAAGGTGCGCGACGCTCACCCGTACACGCTGAACTACGCCATGCGCAAACTCGTGAGCATCGCCGGTGTCGTCGCGATGCGCACCCCGATTCTCGTGCTGGACGAGCCGACGACCGGCCAGGACCAGACGGGTGTGCGGAGGATTGAGCATCTGCTTGACGCTGCGTCGCTCCGCCAGACGACGGTCGTCGTCGTCACTCACGACATGGCGTTCGTGGCGCGGAACTTCGCTCGCGTGGTCGTGATGAGCGAGGGGAAGGTTCGCGCGGACGGTCCGCCAGGGGACATCTTTTGGCGTACGGAGGTGCTGGCCGCGGCCGGCCTGGAACCACCGACGGTCGCCGCGCTGAGCCAGACGCTGGGCGGCGAACGGTTCTGGACGATCGACGACGCCGAGCGCGTCCTTCGCGAGCGGTGGAGCTTGCCGGGCACCGACACTCCGGCATGACGAGCGCAGCGCGTAGAGAGGAGAAGGCAGATGACGCAGCAGGCCCGCAAGACCGTGGTGGTTGGCCTTGATGGGGCCGTCCCGACCCTCATCCGGCAGTGGGCGGACGAGGGTTACCTTCCGGGCTTTGCGCGCCTGATGGCCGAGGGGACAACGGCCCCTGCCCGATCGATCCTGCCCGGCGTGACCCCGATCAACTGGGCGTCGATCGCTACTGGAGCCTATCCCATGACGCATGGGATCCCGGACTTCGAGGTGCACCTTCCCGGCGAGCCACTCGATGTGGGGCACGACGCGTTCGATTCGCGACTGATCACGGCGCAGTTCCTCTGGGAAGCCGCAGCCGATGCGGGTCGTCGGTGCCTGGTGATGAACTTCCCGGGCGGCTGGCCACCCCGTGACAGTCGAGTCCACTGGGTCGGCGGGGTCGGCTCACCCGCGAGCGCCGGAGGTCTACAACTCAGCCCCAGTCACTACTACGTGGGCTCAGCGCCAGCGCCACGCGATGGGACGGTGATTGTCGGCGGGACGCTGCAGCTCAGTGCAGTCGGGGAGGAGCAAGGCCCGAGTTATGCCATCAGCTGGGCCCAGGATGCCGTGCGCCTGAAGGATCCTGCGGGCCAGACGCTCGAGGTCCGCGAGGGGACCTGGACTCCATGGCAGCAGGCCGACTTCGGGCGTCATGGGGCCGTCGTCCGGGGCAATTACCGATTTCGCGCGACGCGCACCAGTGGCGGCAATCTTGGGCTGTACTGTTCCCAGATCTACCCGGCTACGGGGTTTACGGTGCCCGACGTTCTTGCAGTTGAAATCGCGGGGGCGGTCGGTCCCTACGTCGACTACTGCGGCGCACGCGCTTTCGACCGCGGCTGGGTGGACGCGGACGTGATGCTGGACGAGGCGGACTACAAGCTCCAAACCATGGCGGCCAGCATACGTGCGCTCAACGCGCGCCACGACTACGACCTCGTGTTCGTGAAGACGCACATCCTCGACCATCTCCAGCACGCTTTCTGGGGCGGTTTCGACCCGTTGTCACCCTGGTATGGCTCGGACGACGCGCCCGTTTACGAGCGATACCTGAGGGACGGGTACGTCCTTGCTGACCGGTTCGTCGCCCAGCTACAGCAAGCGCTCGGGCCTGAGTTTGGCGTGGTCGTCGTGTCCGACCACGGGCAGCTGCCGCATCTCAAGGCCATGTCGCCCAACAATGTGCTCGCCGCCGCCGGATTGCTCAGCGCTGTGGTCAGCGAGGACGGACCCGTGGTGGACTGGTCGAGGACCAGGGCCTACGCTGCAACGTGCCTGGGCCACGTCTATGTCAACCTCGCGGGCCGAGACCCGCAGGGCATCGTTGCTCCAGCGGACTACGAGGCGACCCAAGCGGCCATCCAAGAGGCGCTCCTGTCGGTTCGCGACCCAGAAACAGGGGAGCGCGTCGTGGAGCTCGCGATCACGAACCGGGAGGCCATGGCGCTCGGACAGGGGGGAGAACGCGCCGGCGATGTCATCTACGCCATGCGTCCCGGCTATAGCGGCGACACCAACTGGTTCCCGCTCACCGCGGACGGGGCCACGGTCGTCCGCGTCGGGCCCCATCACAGGATCGACGCCGACTTCGGTGAGCGCAAGTTCATCGCGGGCAAGTTCGCCAGCGTCCACGGCTGCAGCCTGCCGACGGTCTCTCTCGGTCGAGGAACCGAACTGGCGACGCTGATATTGGCTGGCCCAGGCGTCCGGAAGGGATACGCGAGAGCCGCATATCCGGAGCTGGTCGATGTCGCCCCAACCATCGCGGAATGGCTCGGCTTCCCGGTGCCGCGCAACAGCCAGGGCCGCGTGCTGCGGGACGTCTTCGATCAGTAGACCGACCCTGCAAGGCGGGAGCATCCAGCGGGCGCCCCAGGGCCGCAAGCGCGCGCGGCACGAAGACCCCGAGCTGCGCGCAGGCCGATCCGCCCCGATCCAGCCGCACGTGCAGCGCGCGGCAGAGCCGCCACGGCTGCGCCGTCGGTGCGCGGCCAGCAGGGCCACGGCGGTGGCGCCGGTCGGGGCGATGGCGAGCAGACGCTCCCGGTCGTCAGCCAGCCGGGGCTCAGGCACCCTTGAGCAGCGTCAGCGGTGGCGCAGCCTCGCGGGGCGCGTCCCCAGCCGTGGGGGGCGGGCTCCCGGGCGCCGATCCCGTGGCCGGCGGGCTCGCTGGAGCCGCCGGCCAGCGCCCGAGCCCGAGCTGGCGCACGAGGCGCGGCGTACGCAGGGCGGTGAGGCAAGCCGTACAGAGCTGCACCGTCGCGTCCGCCCCCCAACGCTCCCCGGATCGGCGCTGCAGCCGCACCGGCTCACTGTCGGGGGAGTTGCAGGCCCAGCAGCGCTGGCCAGCCGCGCGCCGGTAGGCCTCGGCCGTCTGCGCGTCGGGTGCAGCACGCACCATGCCCTCGCGCGGGGCCGGGGGCTCACCCGCGGGGGCCGTCAGACGCGTCTGGCGATTCATCCGGACAGGACCTCGCTCACCCCGGAGTGGCGCGCCCCTGCCCGAGCGTTGGAGCGCGCGTCCCGGACCAATCGGCACAGGCCAGTGTGGCGCGCGGCCCGCGCGCTGGGCAAGGGCCACTCGGCCGGTTCGCGGCTGCAGGGCGGAGACCAACGCGGCGCGGCCGAGTGGCCCGAGCGCTGCGATGCGCACCCGGACGGTACCGTGCACGCGGGCCGTCGTACCATCCGGTTCGGCGATCTCCGAATGGTCCGACACAGACGAGGGCAGGCGGTCTGACGATGGGCGGGCGCACACGTCGACACCCGGTCGGTCGTGTTGCCGAGAGCGACGCGGATGTGGCGCTCTTCTTCTGGCTGCTCGATGAGCTGGAGCGGTTTCAGACCGCCGGCGATCCCCGCGGTGACGAGGACGCCGCCATGGGCGAACGGCGCGCGCGCATCCTCCCGCAGGCCGGGCGCGCCGCCCCCGTTGAGCCCGACACGGTGTGAGCGGCCGGCGGTCCTCCCGATGGCGGGCGAGAGGGAGGTTCGGGTCGTGGACACCCACCGTGGCTGCCCTCGTCGTTCCCCCTTCGAGTCGGTTGTTCCCCGGGGTGGTGGCCGATACCGGTGGGGCTTCCCTCGTCGCTCGAGACGAGCGCATGCGAGGCCGGAGGACACCCCTCACCCATTGCATCGGCCTCCGGCTGTGGACCGCCGCCTCGCATGCGCGACGCACGCGTCGATCAGTCCCCGGGCGATCAGCGGGTTCGATGCCCAGTGGGCATGGACGTACGAAGCGAGCGTATTCCCGACGCGATAGCCTTCCCTGAACACGGCACCGTCGCGGTGGCGCCGGACGGCGTAGACATGCTCGACATCGGTTTCGAGCTGAACGTCCGAATACCGGAACTGGTGGCCCCGGAAGTGCGATCCAGGTGGTCCAAGCACCGTGGCATCCAGGGTGACCACTTCCACATAGCCGAGCGCCTGGAGGCCGCCACGCATGCGGGCCACTCCCGGGATGATCCCAACCATCGAATGTAGCCGTCCCTCGGTTGTCCGGATGCCGTTGCAGAGGTACATGAGGCCGCCGCACTCGCCGTAGATCGGCCCCCCGTTCGCGGCGAACGCCGCAACGGCACCGAGCATGCCGGTGTTCCGGGACAGCGCCTTGGCGTGGACCTCCGGGTAGCCGCCACCGAAGTAGAGACCGTCGACGTCGGGAAGCCGCGGGTCGTGGACCGGCGAGAAGGGCACCAGCTCCGCCCCGAGGCCCTCGAGGCGACGGAGGTTGTCGTCGTAGTAGAAGTGGAAGGCCTCATCGAGGGCGAGGCCGATGCGGGTGCGTGGGCCGGCCTGGGCGGTCCGGTCCTCGGCCGGGACCTCCGGGAGCGGTCCAGCGGCTCGTGCGATCGCCAGGATCGTGTCGACGTCGAGCCACTCGGCAACCCGCTCGGCCCACGCGGCAAACACGCGTTGCGGTACCGCCGCTCGGTCGGCACTGCGAAGCCCCAGGTGTCGCTCCGGGAAGGCCAGGGCATGTTCTTCGGGAAGTCCGCCCACCATCGGGAGTGAGTTCCCCACGGCTTCGCGCAGGAGGTCCAGGTGCCCGCGGCTCCCGACCCGGTTGCAGACGAGGCCAGCGACATGGAGGTCGGCGTCGAACGTCGCGAAGCCGCGGGCGAGAGCTTGAACACTGCGGGCCATTCCAGACGCGTCGCAGACGAGCAGGACCGGGGCGCGCAGCCACTTCGCGATCTCGGCGGTCGACCCGTCCTCGCCCGTCGGTGACGCGCCGTCGAAGAGGCCCATCACGCCTTCGATGAGGGCGATGTCGGCCCCCTGCGAGGCGCGCTGGAACGTGGCGACCACCCCCTCGCGCCCCATCATCCAACTGTCGAGATTGTGGCAGGGCGCGTCGGCGGCCCGGATGTGATACGTCGGATCGAGGTAGTCCGGTCCGCACTTGAAGGCGGCGACCCGCAGCCCGCGCTTGCGCAGGGCCCCGGCGAGGCCGACCGTCACGGTGGTCTTGCCCACGCCGCTCGACGTGCCTGCGATGACGATGCGCGGGATCATCGACCGTCGATCGTAGGCCGGGCACTGTGGGCGCTCGGAGTCCGCGACCCCGATGGCCGAGACCACCGAAGACGCCAGTGGTCCCGGGTTGTCCCCGTCCGCCCGAACCACCCGCCGCGCCGCTCCGCCGTCTCAACCACGCTGAGTCTCTGCCGCCAGCTGCTTCACGTCGAGCGCCAGCCCCGCAACGACGAGGTAGACCTCGTCCGCCCGGGAGGCGACGACCTGGTTGAGTCTGCCGAGGAGATCCCGGTACGCTCGGCCGAGCTCGGTCGGCGGCACGACGCCGAAGCCCACCTCGTTCGTGACGAGAAGGAGATCCCAAGCTGCGACCAGTGCGGTCGTGACGAGCAGGTCGAGCTCCTGCGTCAGGGCGCGTTCGAGGGTAGCCACCTGGCCCCACCACCCCTCCCTGGCCGGCTCCCCGATCGCCAACAGCCGATTTGCGGCCCAGACGGCGAGACAGTCGACGAGCACGACCTCGATCCCGGAGGCCACCGCAGCGAGACTCGCCAAGATGTCGAGGGGTGCCTCCAGGGTCACCCAGCCGGCCGGTCGCCGCGCCCGGTGGCGGGCGATCCGCTCCTCCATCTCGGCATCGCCGATCGTCGCCGTCGCGAGATAGACGACGCGCTCACCCCGCCGCGCTGCGAGCGTCTCGGCGAAGGCGCTCTTGCCGCTTCGGGCACCGCCGGTCACGAGCACGATCCTGCCCACCGCCTACTCCCCGGACCCAATGAGACGACGGATAGCCCCCAGGTCGAGGTTCGCCCGGACCGCGTCGGCCAGCAGGTCATACTCGGCATCCGGCGACCCGACGGCTCCGGCCGTCAGCGGCAGGCCGCGACGCGCCCCGAGCCACTCGATCAGCGCGCGCCTGGGAGCGGAACCCTCGAAGAGGCCGTGAAGGTATGTTCCGGCGATGGTCCCGCCGAGAGCGACGCACCCATCGAGGCGCTCTTCCTCCCCATCGCTTTCGACCCGGAAGAGCGGCGGGCCGTCGGTCGTCGTCGAACCCATGTGGATCTCGTAGCCCTCGACGGTCGTATCGAACAGGCCACCGAAGAACCCCTCACGCGTGACCACCCTCGCCCGCACCCGACGGGTTCGCTTCTCTGGATGGAAGGTGGTATGCACCGGTAGGAGCCCGAGACCGCTCGTCTCGGGCGTCGAAGACTCGACACCCCGCGGATCCCACAGCGACAGCCCGAGCATCTGGTAGCCGGCGCAGACACCTAAGACGGGCGTCCCCGACCGGGCGAGTCCGACGATCCGCTCGGCCAGCCCGGTCGCGCGCAGGAAGCCGAGGTCGGCGACCGTCGTCTTGCTCCCGGGCAGGATCACGAGGTCCGTCGCTTCGAGTTCCTCCGGCCGCTCGACGTAGCGTAGGTGGACCGCCGGCTCGGCGGCGAGGAGATCGAAGTCGTCGAAATTGGCGATCCTCGGGAGCCGCACGACGGCGATCTCGAGACGGGGGTCGGGCGACGGCGGCGCCGCACCGACGGTTGCGACGCCGTGACGCGTGACCGGCTCGCGGTCGCCCGTCGGCCGACGCTGGTCCAGGGCCACCGAATCCTCATCGGCGATCCGTAGGTTGGCCACGTACGGGACGACGCCGAGGACGGGCTTGCCGGTGTGCCGGACCAGGAACTCCAGCCCCGGATCGAGGAGGCGGCGGTCGCCGCGGAACTTGTTGATCACGAGTCCCGCCACCAGGGCCCGCTCGTCCGGCTCGAGCAGCGCCAGCGTCCCCACCAGCGCGGCGAAGACCCCACCCCGATCGATATCGGCGACGAGGAGTACCGGTGCCCCGGAGTACCGGGCCACCCGCATGTTGACGATGTCGGCGCCCTTCAGGTTCACCTCGGCCGGACTGCCCGCTCCCTCGACGACGACCAGGTCGTACGCCGCGCGCAGACGGTCGAGCGCTCCGACGACCACCTCCCAGAGCGCCGCCCGGCGCGCGTAGTAGTCGCGGGCGGAGAGGCTCGTCACCGGGCGTCCGAGCACGACCAGCTGCGACCGAGCATCTGCCTCGGGCTTGAGGAGGATCGGGTTCATGTCCACGCTCGGCTCGATCTGGGCGGCCGCGGCCTGGACGGCCTGCGCGCGGCCGATCTCGTACCCGTCCGCGGTGACGGCGGAGTTGAGGGACATGTTCTGGGCCTTGAACGGGGCGACCCGGTACCCGTCCTGACGGAAGATGCGGCAGAGGGCCGCCACGAGGACGCTCTTGCCGACCGACGAGGCGGTGCCCTGGACCATCAGGACCCTGGCGACCATGGCGCCTCCGGGTGGGCCGCGGACCGGCGTGCCAATGTGGCGGGGAACGCCGACCGAGCGCTCATCGACCGGTGGTCCAGCGACGCACGAGCTGGCAGCGCCCGTCGACGGCCAGCTCCAGGGCCTCGCCGGGTCCGACGATCGCGCCGGCCGCCGGGGCCGCGTCTCCAAGAGCGAGTTCGAGCGCAACGCTGATCGGGCCCCCATGAGATACGACGATGCCGACATCGCACGGCGCATCGAGTAGATCGCTCCACGCCGACGCGACACGCGCCCGCAGCTCGTGCCACGGCTCGCCGCTCGGCCAGTCGATCCTCCGCTCGCCGCGCAGCAACCGCTCGGCGAGGGCCGGCCATGATGCGGCCAACTCGTCGAACGTCGCCCCCTCGGCGGCCCCGAAATCGACCTCCCGCCAGCGGGGGTCGACGACGAGCGTCGCGCGACAGGCCTCCGCGATGCGCTGCGCGGCCTCGAGCGCGCGGATGAGTGGGCTCGAGACGATGGCCACGTGGCCCGTGATCCGGAGAGCCAGCTCGGCGGCGTTTGCGGCCGCCTGCCGCCGACCTGCGGGGCTCAGTGGAACGTCGGTTCGTCCCGCGTACCGAACGCCTGACCACGCGGTGGCCGGGTGACGGATGAGATAGACGGTCGCCACGCGCGCGACGGGTGCGGGGGAGCCGAGGGTCCGCCCCGGGCCGGCCGGCGCGACCTTGTCAGCGGGGCCGAATCGGCGAAGAGGCAGGCCGTTCATGAGCACGAAGACTCCATCAGGGTGGGCAGAATCGCGTCGAGCGCGTCGAACAGACGCGCCTGTTCGGCAGGAGGCCGGACAGCGACGCGCACGTGTTCCGGCAATCCGAAGCTGGCGCACCAGCGGATGCCGATGCGCCGCCGGGCCGCTCGCGCCACGAGGACTTCGGCACCGGGCCCGACCTCGACCAAGAGGTAGTTCGCGTCGGACGGACACGGTCGCAGTCCGCGCGTCCTGAGCCCGTCGGCGAGCGCCTGTCGCCATGCTGAAAGCTCCCGCTTCGCCGCAGGATCGAGCGTCCAGCTCGCCGCGGACGCCGCAGCGATCGCATGAGCGCCGACCGACCAGGGGTCCCGGACCGCCCGGAGCCGCGCGAGGAGGCGGGGCGAACCCAGGACGTAGCCCACGCGAACGCCGGGACTCGACAGGAGTTTCGTGAGTGAGCGGACCAGGACGACGCGACCAGGGGCGAGGAGCTCTGCTGCCGACGGCCGGGCTGTGGCAAATGGTCCGAACGACTGATCGACGACGAGGAGTCGCGGGCCCCGATCCGTGGACTGTTCGAGGGCCGATGTCAGCCGGTGCAGATCCCCGCGGGCGATGCTTCGCCCGGTGGGGTTGTTGGGGTCGCAGATGAAGGCGATCACCGGATCCGGGCGGCGCAGCTCGCGCTCCAGTGCGTCGATCGGCGGATCGAAGGCTGGGGCCGTGGCGCGAAGCTCCTCCACGGCGGCTCCGCGCTGGGCGGCCAGTCGCCGGTACTCGCCGTAGGTCGGGCCGGCAATCAGGGCCCGCACACCTGGCTGAAGCAGTGCTGTCGCGATCAGCCGGAGAGCTTCGCTGGCACCCGCCGTCAATAGGACGCGGGAAGGAGGGACCCCAGCGTCGGCGGCCAGGTGCCGCGCGGCCGCTGACGGATCCAGGTCGGCGTAGCGGTCGAACCGGACGCCAGTGAGCGCGCGACGGACGGGCTCGGGGACGCCGAACGGGTTCAGGTTCACGCCGACGTCGAGCCAGCCGGCGGGGGCCCCGCCGTGCGGCACCTGCCCGGCACCTAGGCGCCTACCCACGGCTCAGCTCGATGCCGACGAAGAGAGCTGTGGTCAGGGCGGCTGCGATCAGGACGAGACGTCTCGCCCTTGCGCCATCACCGATCGCCGGGCTCCGTCCGCCATCGCCGAGCCGGTAGGCACCCGGCTTCTCGAGCCAGAGCCCGAGCGCCCCGGCCGCGGTCGCCATCGGCCAGCCGGCGTTCGGGCTCTCGGTGCGACCGTGATCGCGCCGCCCGACCTGCAGCGCACGTCGGGCGTCCTCCCCCACGAGCGGAGCGGCGACCACGAGGGCCGCGGCGGTCAGCCGAGCCGGAACGATGTTGACGAGATCGTCGAGATGGGCTGCGGCCTTGCCGAGGTGCTCGTATGCCCCGTGATAACCGACCATGGCATCTGCCGTATTGATGACGCGATACGTCAGCGCGGCGGGCAGGCCACCGACCGCGAACCAGCAGAGCGGCGCAACGTACGCGTCGCTCAGGTTCTCGGCCAGCGACTCGACGATCGCGGAGATCACGTGACCCTCGTCGAGCTCCTCGACCGGCCGGCTGACGAGCGACCGGAGCTCCGCGCGTGCGGCACTCAGCCTGCCGCTCGCCGCGAGCTGCTCGACCCGTGCGCCTGCCTCGAGGAGGGCCCTGAGCGCGAACGAGGACTTGAGCAGCCAGGCGGTGCAGGCGAGGCGCAGCCAGCTCGGACGGATCCGCTCGACGAGCCATCCGAGGACGGCCGCGAGGCCGGCCGGAACGACCACCAGGAGGGTGCCGCGCCCAACGGCAGCGCGACGGCTCGCGCGATCGGACGAACGTCCATCCTCGAGCGCGCGGATCAGCCGACCGGCGACGACCACCGGGTGGACCGCCGAGGGCGGCTCACCCGCGACGACGTCGACCCCAAGTGCCACGAGCCAGAGCAGCGGCCGTCTCACGGCTGCTCGCCCACCGTCCGGGCCCCTGTGCGGGACACGACTGCGTTGACCGCAGCGCTCATGATGCGGCCCGCGAGCTCGCCGAGCCCGGTCGACGCACCCGCATGCCGGATCTCCGGACCGCGCGTCTGGCGCCAGAGGATGGCGACCGCGTCGGTGCTGGTCCCGCTCGCCCGACGCCCGGACGTCGTGACCAGGCCGGATTCGACCATCGCCGCCGCCTTGGCTTCGGCGATGAGCATCGCGAGCTCGACCGCCGCCGGATCGCGGAGCCGCGCCGCGCACAAGAAGACCGCATTGATGGTGCCCGGCGTTCCTGCCGCCGGATCGCCCGGACGGCTCGCGTTCCGCAGCCCGGCCGTGATGACGGCTCGGACAGCCGTCTCGCCGACCTGGCCCGCAAAGACCTGGGCCTCGGCGAGGTCGACCGCGGTCATCATGCCGACGACGGGCCCGGGAAGCTCGAGTGCCCGGGCCGCCTCGCGCAGATCTCGCTCCGGGTGCATGTTTCGATACGCGGGGGAAACACGAAGGTTGAGGACGGCGCGTGCGTGTCGCCGTCCACCGCCGAGGACGGCGCTGCTCAACACCTGCCATGGTGCGTCGAGACGAAGGAGGATCGATCGATCACGGCGCTCGTACACGACACCCGAGAGTAGTTCCTGGCGCTCGAGGACGACGCCCACCGCGCCATCGCCGCTCCCCATCAGCTGGCTACCGCCTGTGCGACGAGCGATGCCGCGAAGGCGATCTCGATCGCCGCCCCGAACGTGTCGCCGCTGGCGACACCGAAGCGACGGACCAGCGCGACGAGCACCACCAGCCCACCGATCAGGCCTGCGAGCACGCCGAACTTCGGTGAGGTGCCTGGCAGCAGGAGGGCCAGCGCGAAGCTGGTCAGGACGACAGCAGCGGCGCCGCCGCGGCCCGACGCTGCGGCGAACCAGGCCCCGAACCCATGGTCCGCACGGGGGACCCACGGCGCGGCGAGTGCGGGAATGGCCCGTGACACGGCACCGGCGACCACGACCGCGGACGCGGCGTTCGGGCTCCGAACGGCCGCGAGTGCTGCCGCGTCGAGCATCAGAACGAGGACCACCGCCGCCGCGCCGGCCGTGCCGACAGCCGGATCGCGTCGGGCGCGCTCCGCGGTGGTCGGATCGGAGGCGGCCAGGGCATCTGCGGTATCGGCCAGGCCGTCGAGATGGAGCGCCCCCGTGGCAAGGGTCAGGAGCCCGATGGCGACCACCGCGGCAAGCGGTCGGTGGGCGTCGCCGAATGCCACGATCGGCGTCGCTGCAAGCAGGCCCAGCCCCGCGCCGACCAGCGCGAACGCGGCCGATCCAGTCCGCGCCGTGCCCCCCGCCTCCGCGACCGGGAACCGGGTCAGGAGGCCGGTCGCCGACCGGATCTCCCGCATGACGGTTCGTGGCCCGAGCCGATGTGCGCCGCGCCATTCACGCACGGGCCACCTCAGAACTCGATCCCGAGCTGGGCACGAATGCCCCGCTGGTAGGGGTGCTTGACGAGCCGCACCTCGCTGACGAGGTCGGCACGCTCGATGACGCTGGCGGGCGCCCCACGTCCCGTGAGCACGACGTGGACGGCCGGGTGGCGGGCGTCGAGGAGGCCGTGGATGTCAGACTCCTCGATGAGGCCGGCTGAAACGGCGCCGAAGATCTCGTCGAGGACCACGAGGTCGCGCTCACCCGAGCTGACGTGCTCGTGTGCTCGGGCGAGCCCGTGGCGAGCGGCCTCGGCGTGATCGCTGAGCGAGATGCGCGCATCGCGCAGCTGCTCGAGTGTGAAGCCGCGACCGGCTCGCTCGATCACGATCGGCAGATCGGTATGCTCGAGCGCCCGGATCTCGCCAGTCTGCCAGGAGCCCTTGATGAACTGGACGATGGCGACCCGAAGACCGTCTCCCGCGGCCCGGAGCGCCTGACCGAACGCTGAGGTGGTCTTGCCCTTCCCGTCCCCGGTCAGGACGATCACGAGCGGAGTCCGAGGAGGGTTCATTGAACGCCCCAGAGGTCCTGCGTGATCACCCGGCGCCGCCCGTCGAGGGCGACTTCGGCGAGACGAACTCCGAGCCGGTGGCCGAGCACGTCGAGTGCAACGGAGGCGACGGGTTCGTCCAGCACGATCCGTCCGGCGTCCACGAGGACGAGCCGGTCGGCTATGGCGAGTGCCGCGTCGAGATCGTGCAGGACGATCGCGACGCCCCGGCCGGCAGTGGCCCACGAGCGGACCGTCTGAAGGCTCTCGATCGCGTGCGGCGGATCGAGATGGCTTGTCGGCTCGTCGAGCAGGACGTACGCGGTCTCCTGTGCGAGGAGGCCGGCCAGCCAGACGCGCTGGCGTTCGCCATCCGAGAGGGTCTCGAGTCGACGCTCGACGAAGGCATCGAGCCCGAGGCCAGCGATCGCCGCAGCGACGGTGACGTCGTCGGCACCTGTGGCGCGCCACCAGCTGTGATGGCCGAACCGCATCAGGCCGACGACCTGGCGCACCGTGAAGCCCGCCGGGACCGGCAACCGAGAAGGCGCCAGGAACCCGAGCCGTTGCGCCCGTTCGCGGGCCGAGTATGCGCGGAGGGGCCTGCCGTCCAGGGCCACCTCGCCCCGGCTCGGCCGGAGGAGGCCAGCCAGCAGGCGAAGGAGCGTGCTCTTCCCGGCGCCGTTGCGCCCGACGATCGCAACGAGCTCACCCGGCCGTAGTTGCAGCTCGACTCCGCTCAGCAGTGTCCGACCACCGATCACGACGCTGGCGCTGCGGATGGTGATACCGGGCTCGATCATCCCAACCGACCCCGCTTCGACCACAGGAGCGCAAGGAAGAACGGACCACCGACGGCCGCCGTCACGACGCCAACAGGCAGGTCTCCTTCCGGCAGGACGGTCCGTGCCGCGAGATCCGCCAACACCATGAAGGCCGCTCCGCCGAGGGCGGAGAGGAGGAGGAGCGGCCGGTGTTCCGCCCCGACAAGCATCCGGATGACGTGTGGCGTAACCAGACCGACGAACGCGATCAGCCCGGCCGCCGAAACGGCAGCGCCCGTGGTCAGCGCGGCACACGCGACGACCGCGAGCTTCGTACGCTCGGTGCGAAGCCCGAGCGCCGTCGCGGCGTCTTCGTCGAGCTGCAGGAGATCGAGGGAAGGCCCGAGCGCGACGAGCCCGATCGTACCGGCGAGCACGGGCAGGGCAATACGGTCGAACAGCGACCAGTCGGACACGTTGAAGCTTCCGAGCAGCCAGGCATAGGCGGCGAAGAGCCGGTCGCCGCGCGAGAAGAGCAGATACGAGCTGGCGGCCCCTCCGATCGCCGTCACGGCGACGCCGGCGAGGAGGAGGGAGGGCACGGACGTTCGGCCGCCCACTCGGGCCAGGAGGAGCGCGACACCGACCGCCACGATCGCTCCGACGAACGCCGCCAGCTGCACCGCCCCGGCCGCGTACAGGGCGGGCGGCAGGGTGACCGTCATCGCCAGGATCGCACCGACGCTGGCCCCGGACGAGACCCCCACCAAGTAGGGGTCAGCGAGTGGGTTGCGGAAGAGGCCCTGCAGCGCCGCCCCGGCCGTTGCCAGCGCGGCGCCGGTGACGGCGGCAAGCAGGACGCGCGGCAGCCGGATATCGAGGAGGATCGAGGCGAGGCGCGGATCGACGGCCGCAGCATGAGCGTCGAGGCGGGAGGCGAGGACCGCCAGCTCGTCCGCCGTCGATATGGGCACCGGTCCGGATCCGATGGCCAGGATCATGCTCGCGACCAGCAGTAGTCCTAGGCCCAGAGACGCGGCGTACACGCGGCGGCGGGACGACGCCACGGCCCGGAGGTCCGGGGCGCCCGTCACGGTACGCGGTCGGGATGGAGCAAGTGGGCGACCTGCTCGAGCGCGTCGACGATCCTGGGGCCGGGCCGCTCGGCAATGTCGGGATCGATGGCGAAGATTCGGTTCGATGCAACCGCGGCCACCCGCGACCAACCCTGACGCGAGCGGACCACGGCCGGAGAAACGCCGGCGTTCCCGTCCGCGAGGATGATCACTTCTGGATTCGCGCTCACGACCTGTTCTTGGCTCAACTGCGGGTATGCAGTCGTCGCACCCGCGGCAATGTTCACCCCACCGGCGCGACGGATCACATCGTCGATGAACGTTCCCGGACCGGCCGTGTACAGCGTGGGGTCGATCTCGTAGAACGTGCGGACGGGTGTTGCACCGGCCACCGCCTGCTCGACCCGTGCGACACGCTCCCGGAGTTGGTTGATCAGCGTCTCGGCTTGCGCACGCCGCCCAGTGATCTGACCCAGCAGTTCGAGGTCCACGTAGACGCCTTCGATGCTCTTGGCGCTCAGGACCACAGTCGGAATGTGGCGCGCCTCGAGTGCCGGAACGAGCTTCGCGAGATGGACGTCGGTGACCAGGACGAGGTCCGGATTCGCCCCGACGATCGCCTCGAGATCAGGGTCGATGTAGCTGCCGATCGAGGCCTTCGAAGCCGCCTGGGGCGGGTAGTTCGAGTATTTGTCGACCGCGACCACCTCGTCTCCGAGCCCAAGGGCGAAGGCGAGCTCGGTCGCGCTCGGGGCTGCCGTAACGATCCGTTGGGGCGTCGTCGCGAAGGTGACAACCCGCCCGGCATCGTCGCGGATGGTCAGCGGGGCCGCGGTGACGGTCGCAGCGGGTGCCGCACTCGACGACGGAACCGGCGGTACCCGGGAGGGGCTCGCCGGAACGGCGCCCGCGCAGGCTCCGATGACGAGAGTGAGAGCGAGAAGCAGTGAGCGGACGCTCGAGCGCATGCGTACCTCCTCGGGTAACGGCCTGGCGGGCTGCAGCCACCGAGGAGGAACGGGGCCAACGTAAAACCCCCGCCCATGGGGATAGGGCGAGGGGGGTCGGGACGGCGCCCGAGCGAGCCTACGCCTCTCTCTCGAAGAGCTGCGGCTGAGTTCGGCAGAGGCCGGCGATCTGGCTCCCATCCGTTCTGGATGGATACAGTTGCGGGACAGCGCCGGCATCGCACCGGCTTCCCCGTTTGAGCCTGGTCCCCACGCGGGGGAGGAGGCTACCTCTGTCGCTATTGGAGCTTGCGGTCAACATACTACCATCGGATCAGGTGCTGGGGCGGTGGATTCCTCCCGGCTGCGCAGTCCGACGGCTGCGCAGCCCGACCGGGTCGGGGTCCCCGTCGTCGATCCCGATGCCGTCCAGGGCGCGCGGCGCAGCCGGCCCGTCTGGGGCACCCTCAACGGGAGCTGGTCGCGGCCAGCGTGGCCTCGAGTTCTTCGGCGCTCGGGCCAGCGGCCGGCCCGCGACGGGTGACGGCGATCGAGGCGGCGACGTTGGCCGCCCACGCAGCCGCGATCATCTCCTCACCCAGGGCGATCCGCGCGAGCAGCGCCGCCGCGTGCGCATCCCCGGCGCCGGTGGTGTCGATCGCCTCGGTCGGTGGGGTCGGCACATGGACCGGCCCCTGAAGGCGGCTCGCCACCCAGCAGCCGCCCGCTCCCGCCCGCGCCACCACCCATCCACCGTCGGCGACGCGATCGACCAGGGCGGCCGCGCCGGCGGCGACATCGTCTGCGCCGGTCAGGAGGCGTGTCTCACGCGCGTTCAGCGTGAGAATGTCCGTCCGCGCCAGCACGGCCGCCAGCCGCTTGGCCGGGATCTCGGCTACGAGTGGGCCCGGGTCGATGAGCAGCAGCTGCGAATCACTGAGCGTGGGGAGCCAGGCGCCGAGCGCGGTACCCGAGACGGGATAGCACAGGTCGTAACCCGAGACGTACACAGCGTCGCCGGGCCGCAGTGGAAGCGCCAGCAGATCGGCGCGCTGGAGCCGCGATTCGCACCCCGGAGCGGTGACGAAGGTGCGTTCGCCATCTGGTTCCACCAGGCCGATGTCGAAGCCGCTGTCCTCCCCCGCGATGGGGGGCAGCAGCATCTCGATGCCCGCCGCGGCGAGATCCTTCGCGACCTGCATCCCAAAGGGGCCGTCCCCTACGCGTCCCGCGTATGCCGCCGGCAGACCCAGGCGGACGGCCCCCACGAGCACGTTGAAGCCGCCCCCCGAGGTCACGATGCTGTGCGCGGCCACGCGGTCGCCGCCGCGTTCGGGGAGCTGGTCGACGTACAGGAGGACGTCGACCAGGACGCTGCCGATGAGGACCAACCGACGCGGACGAGCCAGCAGCGGCACCCTTAGCTCCGGGTCGGGTCCGCGGCGTCGGTGGGCGCGGGCGCGGGGACCACACCCCGGGGCGCGGGGCGCGCAGCAACGAGCGCCCAGTACCCGAGGGCGCTCACGGTGAATCCGATGAAGTAGCCGAGACTGCTCGAGGCGAACACGCCGACGGCCAACGGTCCGCTGAACCAGGGCGAGGTTGTGAAGGCGAGGCCGACCAGGATCCCCGCGGCCCAGGCGGCGACGGCCCGCCAGTGGACCCCACGCGTGTAGTAGTACGGGCTCTGCGGGCCCGTGTCGACGAGGCCTGCCTCGTCGTATCCGCGGCGCAGGGCCATATCGACCAGGAAGACCGCGGCCCAGGCCGCGAGGCCATCCGCGAGCAGCTGCAGGAAGCTCTCGAACGGGCCGAAGAAGTTCTGGGCGATGACCATCACGAAGATGGACCCGCCGACCATGATCACCCCGTCGACGAGGACGGTCTTGTAGCGCTGAATCTTGAAGCCCATCGCCAGCAGGTTGAGCCCCGAGGAGTAGATCGAGAGGTCCGCTTCGGCGAGCAGGCCACCGATCGCCGTCAGCAGGTAGGGCACGGCCATCCATGCCGGCAGGGCGTTGCCGATGGCTTGGATCGGGTTGGCCGAAGAGGCCAGATCTTTCACGTTGCTGGAGAGCAGGGCGCCCACCATGATCAGGACGAAGAGCGGCAGCGTGGCCCCCAACACCGTCCACCCGGCGATCGCGCCGCCGCTGGCCTGCCGGGGCAGGTACCGCGCGTAGTCCGCGCCCGCATTGGCCCAGCCGATCCCGGTGCCCGCGGCGATGATGCTGAGCGTGGCCAGGACCCCCGAGTCCCAGGGCCCGGGCTTGGCCGCGAGCACGGCGGACCAGTCTGTCTTGCCGATGAGGAGCGCGACGATCACGAGTGTCAGGACCCCGAAGATGTAGGTGGCGGCGCGCTGCAGCCAGACCAGGGTGGCGTGGCCCAGGAGGCCGAAGAGGACGACGAGCACGGCCACGACCACGAGGCTGATCACGGTCCAGAAGGTGTCGGACGGGATGCCCGCGAGATTGAGGAGCCCGAGGAACGCGTAGGCCGCAGTGACGACCGTGACCGTCTCCCAGCCCACCAGACTGATCCAGCTCACGAGCGTCGGCCCGAGGTTGCCCCGCGTGCCGAAGGGGGCTCGCGACAGGGTCAAGGCGGGCGCGCCGCCCCACTTGCCCGCGACGCTCAAGACGCCGACGAGGGCAAACGACCCAGCCGACCCCACGAGCGCCACGAAGGCGCTCTGCCAAAGGTTGAGCCCGAGACTCGTCAGGATCGCGCCGTAGATGACGCCCAGAATCCCGATGTTGGCCGCGAACCAGACCCAGAAGAGCTCGAAGGGCGTGCCGTGCCGTTCCGCCTCGGCAATGGGCCGGATGCCGTTCAGCTCGATCGCCCAGACGCGGTCGCTTTCGGGTAGCTGCCCGCTCATCGATGCCTCCTCGCTCTCACTCTGTGCGCTGGTTGGCGCCATCCTCGGCCAGCACCCTTGCCCGTACCTCGAGGAGGTCCCCGGCCATGCGTGCCAGGTCGAGGCGATTGACTCGCTGGACCTCGTCGACCGCCGCCACCGGGAACCCAGCCTCTCCGACGCAGGCACCCACGATAGCGCCTGTCATCGCCGCAATCGTGTCGCTGTCCCCACCCAGGCGTGACGCCACGAGGCAGGCCTGCCAGGGATCGGCCGACCAACGGGCCGCGATGGCGAACCCGGCCGGCACCGCCTCCTGCGTGGTGACGCCGGTGCCGACGAGGGCTTCGATGGCGTCGAGGGCACTCGCTTCGTCCAGGCCGGTCACCAAGTCGACCGCCCATACCAGCCGCTCAGCGACGCTCGCGCCCGCCGCATAGTGGCCCCGCAGCTGCCCGGCGCGCGCAGCGTGGCGCGCGAGCGAGAACGCGTCGGCGAAAGAGGCGCCGTCGACGCCTGCGCTCACGGCCGCGGCGACGGCCGCGGCGCCCGCGATCGCGAGGCCTGTGAAGTGGGTCGGCCGACATGCCTCTTCGACCCGATCCAGCAGCCGTTCGAGCGGGTCGGGGGGGATGGCCACGCCGAGCGGCGCGATGCGCATGGCCGCGCCGTTCGTGTCGCCGCGCCGAGCCGCGGTCTCGGGAGGCACCCCGCGCCGCACGGCCTCCAACGCCCGCCGCGACGAGGGACCAAGTTGCTCGCTGCCGTCGGCCTCGGCGGCATCCGCCCAGGCGAGCAGCGCGTGGATAAACCGGCCGGCATCGATGTGGCCTTGCCCTTCGACCAGCAAGCGCGCCACGATGAGCGCCTGCTGCGTGTCGTCGGTAACCGTGGCCGCAGGGGTGCCCGCACTGAGCTCGTTGGCCGCGGGTCCGGGCTCGAAGCCGCGCAGCTCCGGGAAGAGCGCCGTCACCTGGCGGCGGGGAAGGAATTCGGTCGGCATCCCCAGGGCATCGCCGATGGCCAGGCCATAGAGCGCGCCCCGGGCGCGCGCGAGCGCCGCCTGCGGATCCAGCGCGCCGGTCCGTCCCTGGGTCATCGCGGGCCAAGATCGAAGGTGATGTGCAGCCGGAAATGCGCCGGATCGAGGAGGCTCGTGACGTGCTCGATGAGCGCCCCCTGCGCGTCGCGCGTCACGCGCCGGCTCAGGAGAAATCCCTCGCCGATGGCGCGGTCGAGAGCGCGCGCCTCATCGGTCGTGAGCTGCGCGACCTCGATCCACTCCTCGCTGCTCGCAGGTACCAGCCCTGCACGGCGCATGGCGTCCATCAACGACTCGCGGGCGAAGTCGACATCGAGAAGCGACTGGGTGCGCTCGACGAGCGGGATGCGGCTGCGCTCGAGGGAGATCGGCTGGCGGCCGTCGAGCAGGCGCACCCGATCAAGTGCGATGAACTCGGCTGCGGTCCCGAAGCGCTCAGCCAGCGCGGCGTCCTCGATGGGTCCAAAGCGCAGGACGCGCGACTCGATGCGGGCCCCATGGATCGCCAGCGCGCGCGACCAGCCCTGCCGCCAGTCGAGCTGCTGGTCATCGAACGTGATATAGCTGCCTGAGCCCGCCCGCGTGGTGATGAGGCGCTTGCGTGCGAGCTCGGCCAACGCCTGGCGCACCGTCATGCGGCTGACGCCGAAGCGTCGGGCGAGGTCGTTCTCAGCGGGCAGCTGACCCCCGACTCCCAGCTGCCCGCCCCGGATTTCGTCCTCGAGTGCTTCGCTGATCTGCCGGTAGATGGCCATCTGTCTAGACATGTGTTGGCCCACATTATCGCGCTTGTCAAGACCGATGCTCGTTCCCAGATCCGTGGGCTCGAGCTGCGAGATGGGCTGAGCGACGCCATGGCGGCGCCCGCCCGCCCGACGCTCCAGGTCGATCTCGCACGGCGCAGCGGGATGCTGGCGGACGCCGAGCGTCGTTCGCGCGTTGGCGGTCTGCACTCGGGCTGGCAGCCCAATCGACGATGATCGCGGGCAGCGCTTCTGGCGAGCTCGACGCTGCGCACGCCGGTTTGGCGGATCCATCCGCCCCCGGCTCAGTCGCGACTACGGTGCCGCGGTCGCTCGGTCGCGCCGGTTCGGCCGGCGGCGGATCAGCTCTTCCTCCGATACAGGCGGGCGCCAGGACGATGACGGCGGTACGGTCGGTGCTGCTGGAGCTGCGTGCGCGCCGGCCGGCTTCCCTACCGCAGGAACGCGGCTGCCACGCCGGCATCGACGGGGATGTGTAGCCCGGTGGTCAGACTCAGGTCGCCGGCCGTGAGCGCGAAGACGGCGCCCGCCACGTGTTCGGGCAGCACCTCCTGCTTGAGCAAGGTCCGCTGCGCGTAGAACTCGCCTAACTTGTCTTCGGGCACCCCGTAGACCGCCGCACGCTGCGCGCCCCAGCCTTTGGCGAAGATCCCCGAGCCGCGCACGACGCCGTCGGGGTTGACGCCGTTGACACGGATCCCGTACTGACCGAGCTCTGCCGCGAGCAACCGCACCTGGTGTGCTTGGTCCGCTTTCGCCGCGCCGTACGCGACGTTGTTCGGACCGGCGAACAGTGAGTTCTTGCTGACGATGTAGACGATGTCGCCGCCTAGCCCTTGGTCGATCATGATGCGCGCGGTCTCGCGGGAGACCAGGAACGAGCCCCTTGCCATGACGTCGTGCTGCAGGTCCCAGTCGGCGAGGCTCGTCTCCAAGAGCGGCCTGGAGAGGGAGAGGCCAGCGTTGTTCACAACGAGGTCCACGCCGCCAAAGGCGAGGACCGCGCGTTGGAGTGCGGCCGCGACCTGTTCCTCGTCTCGCACGTCGGCGGTGGCCGCGATGGCGGTGTCCGATCCGCCGAGCTCCTCTGCCACGGCACGCGCGTTGTCCCCGTCGACATCGACGATGACGACGCACGCGCCTTCTGCGGCCAGCCGGTGGGCGATCGCCCGCCCGATCCCGGAGCCTCCGCCGGTGACGAAGGCGATGCGCGACGCGAGTGGCTTCGGTTTGGGAAGACGTGCAAGCTTGGCCTCTTCGAGTGCCCAGTACTCGATGCGGAACTTCTCCGATTCGGGGATGGGTGCGTACGTCGACAGCGCTTCGGCACCACGCATCACGTTGATGGCGTTGACGTAGAACTCGCCGGCCACGCGCGCAGTCTGCTTGTTGGCGCCGAAGCTGAACATACCGATGCCGGGCACCAGCACGATCGCAGGGTCTGCACCGCGCATCGGCGGACTGTCGGGCTGTGCGTACCGTTCGTAGTACGCCCGATATTCGTCTCGGTAGGACGCGTGGAGCTCCTTGATGCGCGCGATGACGTCTGGCAGCGGCGCATCCGCCGCCGTGTCGACCAGCAGCGGGCGGACCTTGGTGCGCAGGAAGTGGTCGGGGCACGACGTTCCCAGCGCTACGAGTCGGGGGCACTCGGCACGGGCGAGGAAGTCGAGGACGACGTCACTGTCGGTGTAGTGACCCACCTGCCGGCGGTCCGTCGATACGAGCCCGCGGATCAGCGGAAAGAGGGCTGCTGCCCGCGCCCGGCGCTCAGTTTCCGGCAAGGGCTCGCGTCCTCGGACCAACGGACCGAACGGCTCGGGCTTGCCGCGTTCGGCGATGAACTGTTCGGCGGTGCGGATGATCTCGAGCGAGTGGGCTTCGCACTCGTCCGACGTAGCGCCCCACGCGCTGATCCCATGACCCCCGAGGATCACACCGATCGCCTCCGGGTGATCGCGGCGGATCGCTGCGAGGTCGAGACCGAGCTGGAACCCGGGACGGCGCCAGGGCACCCAGGCCACTCGACCGCCGAAGCACTCACGGGTGAGGGCTTCACCGTCCGCGGCGGTCGCCAGGGCGATCCCCGAGTCCGGATGCAGATGGTCGACGTGAGGCGCGTCCACGAACGCGTGGGAAGCGGTGTCGATCGAGGGTGCCGCGCCCCCCTTGCCGTGCAGGCAGTAGTCGAAGGCGGCGAACATTTCGTCCTCGTGCTCGACGCCTGAGTACACGTCGACCAGTGCGCGAAGCCGGTCCATCCGTAGGACGGCGAGACCCTCCTCTTTGAGCGTGGCCAAATCGCCCCCTGATCCCTTCACCCACATCAGCTCTACCGGCTGCCCGGTGACCGGATCGGTGGCCAGCGCCTTGACGGAGGTGTTGCCGCCTGCGTAGTTGGTGTTCCTCGGATCCGCCCCAAGTCTGTGCGATCGCGCGAGCAGTTCTTGTACGGGCGAGGGCGCGCCGCGCTCACTCGTGTCCGCCCGTGGCCCGGCTGTCGTAGTCAAGCGTCATCCCTCCGGTCCGCCGGCGCCGCTGGTATGTCACGCTCTCTGCGCCAAGCGTCCGGCGGGAACCATACCACGCTGCCGGATGGTTTTGAAGACTTTCGTATCATTCTGTTGACACCTGCGATTCGCAGCGGTATCGTCCGGTCCACCGCAAACGTCCGGCAAGCATCCGCAGCGGATTAATGGGCAGGGGGACGCGTGACGAAGCCAGCGGCCGCGGTCGGGGAGGAGTTCGCCAGGGAGCGCCAGTACAAGATCGGGCGCATTGTGGAAGAGCACGGTCGCGCTCGGGTCAACGAGCTGGCTTCTCAATTCGGCGTCTCTGCCGTCACGATCCGAAAGGATCTCGTCCGGCTCGAGCAGGAAGGCCGTCTGGTGCGCACCCACGGCGGGGCTGTGGCGATCGGCGTGGCCCGGCCGGAAGGGGCGTTCGAGATGCGCGAACGCCTGCAGCGGGACGAGAAGGCTTCGATCGCCGCTGCCGCCGTCGACCTGGTCCAGGACGGTGAGGCAATCGCCCTCGACGCGAGCACGACCGCCCTGTACGTGGCGCGCGAGCTCAAATCGCGCGGCGGCTGGTCGCTGTTGACGGTCGTGACGAACGGCCTGCGCATCGCTTCAGAGCTGGCCGGCTACCCAGGGATCAGCGTGTTGCTGTTGGGCGGCTGGGTGCGCCACGAGGCGTTTTCGCTCGTGGGGGGCCTCGGAGATGGTGTTTTTAGGCGGATCAACATTCAGAAAGCGATCGTCGGTGCTGCCGGGTTCACCATCGGCACCGGCCTGACTGACGCGACCGAGGAGGAAGCGCAGATCAAGCGCGCGATGGTGGGCGCCGCACGCGAGGTGATCGCCGTGATCGATCACACGAAGTGGGGGCGCGCGTCGTTCGCGACATTCTGTCGCGCAGACCGCATCACGCGTGTCCTTACCGATGTCGCAGCCCCCCCAGAGCTGGTCGCAGAAGCACGTGCCGCCGGCGTCGACGTGTGGCTCGTCCCCTCGAGGGCGTCGTCCGACGATCATCCGCGCGCCGACGATTCGGCGCCCAACGAGGCAGGGCAGCAGCTGTGACTGCAGCGACGGACAGATGACGATGGGCGACGCTCCCGGGGCGGGAAGCTCGGTCCGCAGCCGTGTCGACACGCCGGGCGTCGCGCCGGACGGTCCAGCGGATTCTCCTAGCCGATCGCGACTGGAGGTCCGCAACGTCTCGAAGCGGTTCGACGCGACGGCCGCGCTCACCGACGTCTCGTTGGAGCTCCGCGCCGGCGAGATCCACGCCCTGGTCGGTGAGAACGGCGCGGGCAAGAGCACGCTCGTCAAGATCCTCGCCGGGGTCCACGTCCCGGACTCGGGAACGATCCTGCTCGATGGTGTCGAGGTCCAGATCCCGGACCCGGTGACGGCGCGCCTCCTCGGGATCGCCGTCGTGCACCAGGAACCCCGCCTCTTCCCCGACTTGTCCGTTGCCGAGAACGTCTTTCTGGCGCACCCGCCGACCCGCCGCTTGGGGGCCATCTCATGGGCCGAGATGCGCCAGATGGCGGCAGCCCTCTTCGAGGAACTGGGCGTGCACCTGGACGTGGGCGCGACCGTACGCGGCTTGTCGATGGCTGATCAGCAACTCATCGAGATCGCCAAGGCGCTCTCGGTGGACGCCCGCGTCCTGATCCTCGATGAGCCGACCTCCGCGCTGTCCGCGCACGAGGTCGAGCGGCTCTTCGCCATCGTCCGTCGGGCCCGCGATCGCGGTGTGGCGGTCCTGTTCGTCAGCCACCGACTGGAAGAGGTCTTCGAGCTGTGCGATCGGGCGACGGTGTTTCGGGACGGACGGCACATCATCACCGCATCCGTCGGTGATCTGACCACGGCCGATCTGGTGCGCCACATGGTGGGGCGGGCCGTGACGCTCTTCCCGAAGGCCGAGGCGCCGATCGGGGAGGTGCTGCTCGAGGTGCGCCATCTTTCGCGTCCAGGCGCCTTCCAGGACGTCAGCTTCAAGGTCCATGCAGGCGAGATCGTCGGCATGGCGGGCCTCGTGGGGGCCGGACGCACGGAGATCGCCCGAGTCTTGTTCGGGATCGATCAGGCGTCCGGAGGGGAAATGCTGCTCGACGGGAGGCCGCTGCACCTCTCCTCGCCGTCGGCGGCGCTGCGTGCCGGGATCGCGTACGTCCCTGAGGATCGGCATCGAGACGGGCTGATCCTCGACTTCTCCATTACGGACAACGTCACGCTGCCGATCTTGCCGCGCCTCTTTCCGCATCTCCTCGTGCACCCCGCCACGGAGCGAACGCTGGCCAGAGGCTTCGTGGACCGGCTGCGAGTCCGGGCGACGAGCGTCGACCAGCTCGTCCAGGCGCTCTCCGGCGGGAACCAGCAGAAGGTCGTCATCGCGAAGTGGCTGGCCACGCACCCTAAGGTCCTGATCCTCGACGAACCGACGCGCGGCGTCGACATCGGCGCGAAGGTCGAGGTCCATCGGATCGTGTCCGAACTGGCCGCCTCGGGCCTGGGGATCGTGCTGATCTCGAGCGATCTCCCCGAAGTGCTCGCGATGAGCGATCGGATCCTCGTCCTCCACGAAGGTCGGATCACGGCCGAGATTCCGCGGGCCGAGGCGAGTGAGGAGCGTGTCATGTTCGCAGCTACCGGACACGACGGTGGAGCGTCGGCCGAGGCGGGTGGCCCGTCCGAGGCTTCTCACGCAGGAGGCACCGCGTGAGCGTTAGCTGGGCCGTCCACCGCACACGACTGGGGCCCATACTCGGCGCGCTGGGCCGCTCGAGGGAACTGACTCTGACCGGCGTGATGGTCGTGTTGGCTGTCCTGGTGACGGTTCGCGCGCCCAACTTCCTTGCGCCTGACAACTTGAATCAGGTCACCGTGCTGGCGGCCATCATCGCCATCGCCGCGGTGGGCGAGGCGCTCGTGGTGATCACTCGTGAGGTGGACCTGTCTGTCGAATCGACGATGGGCCTGATCGCGTTTGTCGTGGGCGCAGTGCTCCGGGAGCATTCGACGTCTGTGCCAGAGGCGTGGGCGATGGGGCTTGGTCTGGCCCTCGTCCTCGGGATGGTGAACGGCGCCATCATCACGATCTTCCGGGTGCCCTCCATCGTGGTCACTCTCGGCACGCTCAACGTCTATCGGGGGCTCGTCTTCTTCGTCGCGAATGGAACCCAGATCAGTTTGTCCGACCTGCCTGCGGGCTACACGAACCCCGCGACTCAGACGATCTTTGGCGTGCCACTCTTCGTGATCGTTGCAGTACTGACCACGACTCTCGCAGCCGTCGCGCTGCACTCCACGCGGTTCGGCAGACAGCTCTATGCCGTCGGCAGCGATCGTGAGGCCGCGACCGTCATGGGCATCCATAGTCGCTGGGTGATCTTCGTGGCGTTTTCGTTGTGCGGACTGCTCGCCGGAGTGGCCGGCGTACTGTGGGGCGTGGAGTTCGGGACGATCTATGCGACGTCTGCGTCCGGGGTTGTGCTGCAGGTCGTTGCAGCTGTCGTAGTCGGCGGCGTGGCCATTTCGGGTGGCTCCGGAACCGTCGTCGGCGCCGCGATCGGCGCCCTGTTTCTCGGTCTCATCAACAATGCGCTCCTGCTCCTGAACCTGCCTCAGGAATTGCTGCAGGTCATCTATGGCGCGGTGATCCTGATCGCAGTGGCGACCGACGCCTTCGTTCGTCTACGCGCCCGCGGCACCAGGCAGGCCGTTGTCCCATGACCAAGGAGCGGGCCGTGGCCGCGCCCGAATCGGCCCCTGTGTCGCCTGCGGTGGCCCGTCCATGGGCGCACCCTTCCGTCCTTGCCCGCTGGGAGTTCTTTCTTGTCCTGATCCTGGGCTTGTTCGTCTGGATGGGGACGCGTGTCTCCCCGTACTTCCTGACGCCCTCGAACTTCGCAAACCTGACGAGCGCCATGATGGAGGTTGCAATCATGGCGCTGCCTGCCACGTTGATCATCATCGCCGGGGAGATCGATCTCTCCGTCGAGTCCACACTTGGACTTGCGAGCGCCATCCTCGGCTTTCTCTGGGCGGCTGGTGTCCCCCTCGAGGTGGATATCCCACTCGTCCTCGCCGTCGGTGGGTTGGCCGGGCTCTTGAACGGCCTTCTTGTCGCACGAGCCGGCCTACCGTCGCTGGTCGTCACGCTCGGGACGCTGGCGCTGTACCGCGGCTTGGCGCAGGTGGTGCTGGGCACGCGGGCGATCAGCGACTTCCCATCTGGTTTCACGGCCTTCGGGTTCGGCACGGTCCCGGGGTCTCCGATTCCGTGGACGCTGATCGTCTTCGCAATGCTCGGCGCCGTCTTCTGGTTCGTCGCTCACGCAACCTGGATTGGCCGGCAAGTGTTCGCCGTGGGGAAGAACAAGGATGCTGCACGGTACGCAGCGGTCGATGTGGCCGCGCTCAAGACGGCACTCTTCGTGGTGTCCGGCGTCTTGGCAGCCCTTGCCGGGATCATCCTCACGGCACGGTTTTCGAGTGCTCGGGGCGACAACGGCAGCGGGCTCGTGCTGACGGTGGTCACGATCGTGCTGCTGGGTGGCGTGGACATCAACGGCGGCAAAGGGACGATCCCCGGAGTCATCCTTGCCGTCTTTACGTTGGCCACTCTACAGAGCGCCCTGAACCTCGCGGGTGTATCGGGCGACTATCAGACGGTTGCCGTGGGGCTGCTGCTCATCGTCTCGATCACCGCTCCCTACATTGCTCGCCAGGCCAGGACGGTCATCGGGAGGGTACTGAGGGCCAGGCATCCGCCGCCCGACCCGGTCGCACACGGCGAGGTGGTTGGTTAGCGTCGTCGCATCGTAACGAGAGGAGGTACACGTTCGATGTTCCGTTCATCGTTGCGCGTCGTCGCCGGGATCGCGTCGGTCGCGCTCGTCGTAGCCGCGTGCGGCTCGGCGGCGACGCCGGCACCTGCGTCCCAGGCGCCAGTGGCATCAGCCGCGCCGGCGGCATCGGCCCCGGCCTCGTCGGCGCCGCCCGCATCTGCGGCCCCCGCGTCGGTGGCGCCCGGCGCGTCCGCCGCGGCCATCAATGTCGTCGTCATCCCCAAGCAGATCAACAACCCGTATTTCGACGTCGCGTTCAAGGGCGCGCAGAAGGCGGCAGCGGATCTCGGAGGCACCGTCACGCAGGTCGGGCCGAGCGCTGCATCCGCGCCCCAGCAGATCCCGTTCATCCAAACGGCCACCACCCAACACGTGAGCGCCATCCTGATCTCGGCTGACGACGCCACTGCGATCGCACCGGCCCTCAAGGCGGCGATGGCGGCCGGTATCAAGGTCGTTGGCTACGACTCGAGCCCAGCCGTGGGCGCGTACAACGTGTTCGTCAACCAGGCCGACACGAACGGCATCGGCCAGGGGCTCGTCCAAATGGCGTGCGACCTCGCGCCGAACTGCAGCGGCGAGATCGCTGTCCTATCGGCTGCGGAGACGGCGACCAACCAGAACGCCTGGATCGCGGCCATGAAGCAGACCATGAAGGAGGCGAAGTACAAGAACCTCGTGTGGGACGGCGTTGTCTACGGCAATGACGACCCGCAGATCAGCACAACCCAGGCGCAGGGCCTGCTCCAGGCGCATCCGAACCTCAAGGTCATCGTTGCGCCGACCACGGTCGGGATCGTGGCGGCCGCCCAAGTGGTGCAGTCGGCCGGTAAGACCGGCAAGGTCTTCGTGACCGGCCTCGGGACGCCGAAGGGTATGGAGGCGTACGTCAAGGCCGGTGTGGCGCCCGAGTTCGCCCTGTGGAACGTGACTGACCTCGGGTACCTGGCCTACGCCGTCGCGTATGACCTCGTTACCGGCAAGATCAAGGGCAACGTCGGCGAGACGTTCACGGTCAACGGCCTCAACAACAATCAGCCGTACACGATCGGCCCGAACAACGTCGTGGTGCTCGGTCCGCCGTTCGTCTTCAACAAGAGCAACATCGACCAGTACGTCCAGGAGTTTGGCTTCTAACATCGCTCGGTCGGGCCGACCCGCGCGGCGCCGCCGTCCGGGTCGGCCGACCGTCTAGAGGGCAGGTTCGTGGAACGCGTCGGCTTCGTTATGAGGCTCCTGCCTGGAAAGGCCGAGGAGTACCGTCGGCGCCATGCGTCGGTCTGGCCCGAGATGCTCGAAGCGCTTCGTCGCGCGGGCTGCCACAACTACTCGATATTCCAGCGCGACGAGGATCTCTTCGGCTATTTCGAGGTGGATGATTTCGAGCGGTTCCGGAGCATGATGGCCGCATCGGAGGCGAACACCCGTTGGCAGGCCGAGATGACGACGCTGATCGATCCGTGCACGGACCCTGCCACCGGGTTCCATCGGCGCCTCGACGAGGTGTTCCATCTTGACTGAGGCGAAGCTGCGGCTCGTCGCGGCCGATCTCGGGGCCGAAAGCGGACGGGTAGGAGTCGGCACTTTCGACGGAGGTCGGCTCTCGCTCGATGACGCCCACCGCTTCGCAAACGTACCGGTTGCCGTCGGCGGGACGTTGCACTGGGATTTCCTGCGGCTCTTCGGCGAGGTGCTCACGGGGCTCCGCCGCGCGGCCCAGGGAGGGCCGGTCGACGCGGTCGGGGTCGACACGTGGGGCGTCGACTTCGGATTGCTCGACACGCGCGGCCGCTTGCTCGCGAACCCTGTTCATTATCGCGATGGACGCACGAGCGGGATGCTCGAGGCGGCCGCCGCGCTCGTTCCACGCGCGGAGATCTACAACGCGACGGGCATCCAATTCATGCCCATCAACACGTTGTACCAGTTGCTCTCGATGGTGCGCGCAGACGATCCACTGCTGGGTCAGGCGGACCGTTTGCTGATGATGGGCGACCTGTTCGCGCACTTCTTGTCCGGCAGCATGGTGGCGGAATACACGAACGTCAGCACCAGCCAGTGCCTCGATTGCCGGACACACACCTGGGCACGACCGCTCCTCGAGCGCCTCGGCATTCCGACGCATTTCCTGCCCGAGCTGACTGAACCCGGCACTGTCCTCGGCCCCGTACGCGCGGATGTCGCCGCCGAGACGGGACTGACGGGGTCGCGCGTGGTCGCTGTCGCCTCGCACGACACGGCGTCCGCGGTCGCGGGGACGCCGTTAGCTGGACCCACGACCGCGTTCCTGTCCTCGGGGACCTGGTCGCTGATCGGGCTCGAGGTCCCTGCGCCCGTCATCAACGATGCGTCGTTCGCAGCCAACTTGACCAACGAGGGCGGCTTCGGACACACGATCCGGTTGTTGCGCAACGTGATGGGGCTATGGCTCGTCCAGGAGAGTCGTCGAGCCCTCTGGGCGGCCGACGACGGGCCCTCGTATGAGGAGCTTGCGGCCCTCGCCGCCGCGGCGCCCCCTTGGACAGCGTTCATCGACCCCGATGACGAGCGCTTCCTACGACCCGGGGACCTACCTGACCGGGTCCGCATGTACTGCAGCGAGACCGGCCAGAAGGTGCCGTCGGACACCGGGACCTTGCTGCGCGTGTTGCTCGACAGCCTCGCGCTGCGGTACGCACGTGTCGTCGGCGACCTTGGCGCTGCCGTGGGGTATCCCGTGGAGGGGATCCATGTGGTGGGCGGCGGTGCCAATCATCGGCTCTTGTGTCAGCTGACGGCGGACGCTACCGGCCTCCCCGTCCGCGCAGGACCGGTCGAGGCGGCGCTGGTCGGCAATCTCGTCGTGCAGGCGATCGCCCTGGGGGAGCTCTCGAGTGTCTCCGAAGCGCGGGAGCTGATCGCGCGGTCGTTTCCGTTCACTGTGTACGAGCCGCGCTCCGACTGGAGCGAGGCGCGTACGCGCTTCGACGCGTTGCTCCGCGACCGCGTCGAGCCGGCGGCAGCGCCAGCCGTGGACTAGGGCACCAAATGTCGGGCGCCATCTTGTCCAAGAGGAGTGCGAACCATGGCCCTTGACCCATCCATCGCGCAGCCCACATCGGCCCCGCTCGATGACCGCATCGCCTGGGCGGTCGACGGGTTGACCGTCGAGCTGCCGTCGTGGGGCTTCGTGAACACCGGGACCCGGTTCCGCGTGTTCCCCCAGCCCGGCGTGCCACGGACGGTCTTCGAAAAGATCGACGACGCTGCCACCGTCAAGCGCTACACGGGCATCGCCGGGACGGTCGCCCTGCACATTCCGTGGGATCGTGTCGACGACTTCGCATCTCTCGCCGCGTACGCAGCGGACCGTGGGCTCCTCATCGGAGGGATCAACAGCAACACGTTCCAGGATGAGGACTACATGCTGGGCTCCCTCTGTCACCCTTCGCCGGCCGCCCGCGCCAAGGCCGTCGCTGCGATCGTCGAATGCTGCGAAATCGCCGCCGAGATCGGGTCGCGCGTCGTCAAGGTGTGGCTCGGCGATGGGACCAACTATCCGGGGCAGGACGACCTGCGCTGGCGGCGGCACCGTCTCGTCGCCGGACTCCGCGAGATCTATCCGCATCTACCCGAAGGGGCCCGCCTCTTCCTCGAATACAAATTGTACGAGCCGGCCTTCTACTCGACGGACGTCCAGGACTGGGGTCAGGCGCTGTCGGTCTCCCGACTCGTGGGAGACCGCGCGATGGTCTGCGTCGACATCGGCCATCACGCAATGGGGGTCAACATCGAGCAGATCGTGGCGATCCTCCTTGCGGAGGGTCGCCTGGGTGGGTTCGACCTCAACGACAAGAAATACGGCGATGACGACCTGATGCTCGGCAGCATCGATCCGTACCAGCTCTTCCGGATCGCCCACGAGCTCGTCAACGCGATGCGCGACGACGGCGATCCGGTGGCGCAGCGGTGTGCGCGCGAAACCGTGTACATGATCGATCAATGCCACAACATCGAGCCGAAGTTGCCGGCAATGATCCGCTCGGTCATGAACCTGCAGGAAGCGTTCGCAAAGGCGTTGCTCGTGGACCGTGAGGCGTTGGTCGCGGCCCAGGCGGCGGGCGACGTCCTGGAGGCGAACCGTGTGCTGGCCGACGCCTTTGCGACTGACGTGCGGCCGGCACTCGCGCGCCTGCGCGTCGAGCGCGGGCTTCCCGCGGATCCGTTCCAGGCATATCTCGTGAGTGGCGAGGCGGAGCAGCGTGCGGCCGCACGTGCCGGCGGGGCAGCAGCCGGCTGGGGATGACGGTGAGTTGATGGCGCGTCAGTCGGACGCTCTGGCGGCAGCACCCGCGGCGGAGCTGGAGGGATCCTGAGATGCCGCAGACGCCCCGCGTGCAGCTGTTCGTGACCTGCATGGTCGACCTCTTCCGGCCGCGAGTGGGCATCGCCGCGGTGCGGCTGCTCGAGCGACGCGGCCTCGCGGTCGAGTTCCCCATGGCACAGACCTGCTGTGGCCAGTTCGCCTTCAACGCGGGGCATCACAAGGAGGCCGCCGCGATGGGACGCCAGCTCGTGCGCGCCTTCGAGCAAGCGACCCCGGGCGATGCGGCGGCGGTGGCGGACGTCCCGGTCATCGCGCTGTCCGGGTCGTGCGCGGCGATGGTGTCGCACGAGCTGCCCGATCTCCTCGAGCGCGACGCGCTGGATCGCGGCGCGGCGCGGGCGACCGCCCAACGCTGGCGTCGTCGCGCGGAGTCGCTTGCCCGACGGGTCGTCGAGCTGAGCGTCTGGCTCGAGCGTGACGTCGCTCGGGTCAACTCCAACCCGGCGGAGGGTTCAACCGCACCGACGGCCACCCAGCCGGGGCCGGATACGGTTGGGCCGGTGCCGGTTGCCTGGCACACGGGATGCCATATGCGCCGCCTGCTGCAGGTCACCGAGCCACCGATCCACGTGCTCGAAGCTGCCGGTGCGGCCGGGCACGAGCTCCCTGACGCAGACCAGTGCTGTGGTTTCGGCGGTACGTTCGCCCTGTCCGAGCCTGAGCTCTCTGCAGCGATGGCGGACACGAAACTGCAGGCGCTGGCGACGCCGCGCGCCGACGGCGCGGCGTGCCTCGTCAGCGCGGACTTGGGCTGCCTGCTGCAACTGGGGGGCCGGTTGCAGCGCGCAGGGGACACCTACCCCGTGCTCCATGTCGCGGAGCTCGTCGACCTCGCCGACCAGGGCGAGCTCACGCCGCTCGGGATCGCGCGGGCCGCCGAGGCTCGGGGAGGGGAGGGCTGATGCCGGGCGTCTTGCCGCCACCGGGCACGCCGTGGAAGGCGCGGCTCGCGCATGCCCTCGCCGATACGACGCTGCAGGGTGCGATCTCCCGCAGCACGCACAACCTCGCCGCACAGCGTGACGCCGCGTACGCTGGCTACGCGCGGGGCGGCGAGCTGCGTGACGCCGCACGGGCGGCGAAGCGAGCCTCGGTGGCGCGCCTGGATGAGCTGCTGGCGGAGTGCACCCGCAACGTCGAGGCCCACGGCGGGTATGTCGTGCGTGCGGCAGGCCCGGACGAGGTCGCCCGATACGTGCTCGACGTGGCCCGCAGACGCGGGGCGCGGCGCGTCGTCAAGTCGAAATCGATGGCGACCGAGGAGGTGGAGCTCAACGCCCGCCTGGAGGCGGCCGGGCTGCACGTGCGCGAGACCGATCTCGGGGAGTACATCATCCAGCTCGCGCACGAGCGGCCGTCGCACATCATCGTCCCCGCCGCGCACAAGACGCGTGGCCAGATCCGGGAGATCTTCGACCGAGAGGCGCGGAGCGCGGCCGCCGCACCCCCCGCCGATGACAGCACGCCCGCGCTGACGGCCTTCGCCCGACGCCAGCTGCGCGAAGCGTTCCTGGCCGCCGACATCGGGATCTCGGGAGGCAACTACCTGGTTGCCGAGACGGGCACGCTCGTCCTGATCACGAACGAGGGGAACGGGCGGATGTCGACGTCCTTGCCGCCCGTGCACATCGCCGTGGTGGGCGTCGACAAGGTCCTTGCGACGTGGGAGGATCTCGGTCTCGTCCTCCAGCAGGCTCCTCTGAGCGGGACCGGCCAGCGCCTGACGACGTACGTCAGCTTGATCAGCGGACCCAGGCGGGAGGAGGAACTCGACGGGCCCGAAGAGTTCCACCTGATCCTCCTGGACAATGCACGGCGCGAGCTCCTGGGCAGCGAGTTCGAGGACGTCCTCACCTGCATCCGCTGCGGCGCTTGCCTCAACGTCTGCCCAGTCTTCCGCACGATCGGCGGCCATGCCTATGGGAGCATCTACTCCGGTCCGATCGGCGTCGTCCTAACCCCGCTGCTCGGTGGCATCGAGCATGCTCCCGAGCTGCCCAAGTCGGCCTGCTCGCTGTGCTACGCCTGTCGCGACGCCTGCCCGATGACGATCGACCTGCCGCACCACATCCTCTCGCTGCGGGTGATGCAGGTCCGGCGCCAGATCGAACCAGCCAGTCAGCGCTTCACCGTCGCGCTCTGGTCCCATCTGTGGGCGAGCCCAGGTGGCTATCGACGCACCGTCCGCCTGGCGCGGCTCGGCCAGCGTGCCTACCTCCGCAAGGGGAGGCTCGGACCCGTGCCCCGTTATCTGCCCGCCCCGGGGCTCCTGGGCGGCTGGCTGGCCACCCGCGACGCGCCGCCTGTGGCGCGTGAAACGTTCCACGAGTGGTGGGGGAGGCACCGGGGTCGGTCAGACGGTTCGACCGGCAGGTCAACCCTCGCCCCTGCAGTGCCCGGGACCGACCCATCGGCGCTCGCGCAGGCTCCAGCGGGCGAACGGCCTGCTGCGCCGGCGGCCGACGGGGCGACGCGCGCGCCCGAGCGCACCGAACGGAACGTGCCGTGATGCCGCACCGTGCAGCGCCGACGGAGCCGTCACCGGCCACTGAGCAACTCGTCGCCCAGTTCACCGAGCGCGTCCGCACGCTCGGTGGCGCGGCCTGGTTGGCACCTGGAGGACGCGCCGACGTGCGGCGACGGATCGTTGAGGCAGTCAGGGAGCTGACCGGCGACCGATCGTCCGAGGCTGGCGTCCCGCACGTCGTGGCCTGGGCGACCGACGAGCTCGGCTCACTCGATCTGCCAGGGCTTCTTGCCGAGCTGGGGACGGAGTATGTGCCCTGGCGGCCCAATGCGGAGTCTCTCGCCGTCGCGCGCGCTCGGCTCCGCGAAGCGAGCGCGACGAGCGTCTTGGGGATCACCGCCTGTGCCTGGGCGGTCGCTGAGACAGGAACGCTCGCGCTCTACGCGACTGCCGGCACCGGCCGTCTGCCGAGTCTGCTGCCGCCGGCGCACCTGTGCCTCCTGCGCCCCGGGCAGATCGTGCAAGGTGTGCCCGAGGGGCTGCGTCTCCTCTCGGCGTACGCGGCAGAGCACGGCGGCCTGCCTTCGACGGTGAACCTCGTCAGCGGGCCCAGTCGCAGCGCCGACATCGAGGGCGACATCTCGATCGGCGTGCACGGCCCCGGTCGTCTGGGTGTCGTGATCGGCGATTGGTAGGGCGAGTTGCTGCACGTGGGGCGGACTCGCCCGCCCCTCTCGAGGGCGCAGGGCAGGTGCCCGGTCGAACGCTCAGAACCGCGGCGCGTTGACGCAGTGCAGATCCGCGTCGAACCCACCAGATGGATGCCGCACGAGGTCGACACCCCCGCCAGGTCGACACCCCCGCCTGTGAACCCACCTCGTCGTCTCCGCGGCCGACGTGCCGGCTGCGCTCATCGCGGTGTGGGAGGGGCGCACCCCAAAGGTATCCCCCGCGGATGAGCTCGCTTTCATTCCCACTACCGGTGTCCGTGGCCATGTGCGTACGAGTACCTTCGAAACCACTGCCCGATGCCGTCGTGACCAAAGTGCACGTCGGTCATGGTTCTACCGCTGGTGCTCCTCGTGAAGCGCGGCTCAGGCGATGGCGGGTGAGAGGACGACCCGTAGCAGCCCTCTCTGCCAGGATCGGGTGAGGCGCTCTCCCGCCCGTGAACACCGGGTGTCAGCCGGGCGCAGGGCGTATCGTCGCAGGTGGCCGCGGCCACCTGCGACCCCTCGGGCCCGTGGGCGCTCTCCGCTGGCACTCTCCGACGAGGAACAGACGGCGGTCCTCGACCAGCCCCATGCAGCGCGCTTCGTCGACGCGCGTGGGAGACTCTGCTCGTGCGGGCGAAACTGGTCGCGTTCGGGACACTCGAGATCGAGGGCGCCCGCTACGCCCACGACGTGGTCATCGACGCCGGCCGCATCCGGCGTCGCCGCAAGGGGCGCTCGAAAGCTCTCCGTGAGCGGTACGGGCACACGCCTCTCTCGCTCGCCGAGGAGATCCCCTGGGGAGGCGGGCGGCTCATCGTCGGCACGGGCGCGGAGGGCGGGCTACCTATCGCCCCGGAGGTGCACGCGGAGGCGGCGCGACGCGGGATCGTCATCGTTGCCCTCCCTACCGGCGACGCCTGCCGCCTGCTCGCGACGCTCGAGCCAGCGGACGTGTACGCGGTCCTCCACGCTACCTGCTGAGCGGGCGCCCCGCCTGCTCCGCCCGTGCGTGCCGGCGGCGCAGGTTGGGCGAGATGGGCGGGGGCTCGACGCCCGAGGCGAGCCGTGCTCCAATCGGGGGAGTCCACCCCGCCCACGTGGAGTGGTACGCCTGGGGGCGGGATCGGTCAAGGGCCGTTGGTGCAGCGTGTCGACGGCCAGCGATTCTGGCCATGTTTCGGCCAGCGATTCTGTCCTCCGGTTTCCTCAGCGCCGCCAAGGGTGATCGAGGCCTGGACGCCAGCGTTTGGTGGGTTCCGTAGACGGGCCAGGCTCCGGGTCGGGCACGCTGAGAGGCACGTCGGGCCGTCCCTCGCTGCGGCGCGAGAGATGGCGGGCCCGGAGTAGCGCAGGCGCTGCGGGGACCTCGACGAGCGGGTAGGGGCGGCCCTCGTGGCGCGCCCAGAGCGAGCCGTCGAGGCGTTCTTCGAGCACGATCGCGCAGCCGGCCCAGCCGCGTCCGTCGTGTCGACGGGGCAGGGCGAGCGCGCCTTCGCCCGGAGCTCACGGTGGCATCGCGGGCCACCCGGCGGGGATAGTGGAAGCAGAAGACGCTCTCGGCCGCGAGGCCCGCCGGCCAGGCCCGCCAGGCCGGCTCGGGATCGGCCGGGGGCACCGCGAAGCGGGCGTTGTGGCGCAGCAGGAAGCCAGGCAGGAAAGCGTTCGCCTCGCCGATCGTGGTGATCGTCTCGAGGCGCAGCTCGACGAGCAGGCGGTCCTGGAGGGTGCCCCACAGGCGCTCCACGCGACCCTTCGCCTGTGCCGAGCCGGCCGCCAGCCAGCCGATACCGGCCTCTTCGAGGGCCCGTCCCACCTGCGTGAGCGTGCGTTTGCCGGTGAGTTGCTCGGTGAGCGTGGGCGGGCGGTCCGACTGGCGCACGAAGATCCCGTGCCGATCGCTGGAGAGGGTCTGAGGGCAGCCCATAGTCCGCGCTCGTCTCCGGCCAGCACGGTGAAGTAGCCTGCGGCATCCTCGGCATCCCGGAAGATGGCCCCAGTTACCCTGCTCGTGGCGTCGTCGATGGTCCCGACGAGCGTCGCGAAGGGCCGTTCCGCTCCGAACCAGTGATGGCGCGAGCCGTCGGTCTGCAGGAGCATCCGGGCCCGCGGCAGGCGCTCCCGGCGGCTGCGGTGGCGGGGCGGCCGATGGACGTGCGCGGCCGGCAGCCCCGCCTCGGCAAGGATCCGCCGCAACGTCCGCTCCGCCACCGCGATCCCCTCGCGCTCGGCGAGCAGCTCGGCCAGATGGGCCCGGTTGACCCCGGCATCGGTGCTCGAGGCAAGCCCCACCAGGCGCTCGCGGAGGACAGGCTCGATCCGGTTGGCGGGTGCCCGGCCGGCGTTCCCGTGGCGCAGGGCGGCCGGCCCCTCGCGCGCATAGGCCGCCAGCAAGCGGCGCACCTGGCGCGTGGAGCGGTCCAGGATGGCCGCCCCTTGCTCGAGGGACAGGGTCCCGTCGGCGAGGTGTACCAGCACCTCCTGTCGCTGCTCGGGTCGTCGGTCATGGTCGGGTCGCGCTCGTCTGTCCATGCCCGGCACAGTGACAAAGTCGCTGGCCGATTACGCGTGACAGAATCGCTGGCCGTCCACACCGCCACGACGGCTTCCCTTGACCTTCTCACGCTCGCCGCGTATGTGGCGGACCTGCGGACCCGTCCGAAGTGCACCGGGGTCTGGAAGGGCGCTCCCGACGCCCGGATCCGGGCGCTCGCCCGGGGTGCCTCGGAGCCACTCTCGCTCAACACCGTGAACGCGTACATGCGACCGCTGCGCGCCCTCTGCCTGTGGCTCCTCGATGAGGGGATCCTGGCGGTCAACCCCTTCCGGCGCACCCACCGGCGGGCCGGCCTCAATCCGCTGCTGCCGTCCGAGGAGACGCCACCGAAGTCGGCCCCCCGCGCCGATCTCGCCGCACTCGAGCGGGGCTGCGCGGGGGAGGGGCCACTCGAGCTGCGTGATCAGGCGATCGTCTCGGTGCTGAAAACGACCGCCGCCAGAAGCTCGGCGGTGCGCCTATTGCGGATCGAGGATCTCGACCTCGCCCATGGGGTGCTCCTGTTCCGGCGGGGCAAGGGCGGCAAGACCTTGGAGGTGGCGCTCCATCCGGAGAGCGCCCGCGCCCTCGCGGCCTATCTCGAAGGCGGTCGAGCTGCGTTGCTGGGCGACGCCACCTTCGATCCTGGGTTTGTCTGCCTCTCCGCGCATCGCGGCCAGGGCCCCGCACCCCTGACCAGAAACTCGCTCTCCCTGATGCTGCGCCGCCGGTATCGGAACGGCGGGGGCACGCTCCCCACCTTCGGCGCCCACCGCATCCGCCATGCCACCGCCACCTTGCTCGTCAACCACGGCATGCCCCTTGAGGAGGTCTCCCGTTATCTCGGGCACTCCTCGGTGGAGGTCACCCGCCGCTACGCGCGGGCCACCACCGAGGCGCTCGCCCGGGCGGGGCTGGTGGAGGGATGAGGTGAGAGGTTGGAGTGGGCTCGACCGGACCAACCGGACGCGGGCCCTCGGCGCCGCTCCATCGTTGCGCGAGTGCAGCCGGCGGCGTTAAGCTTTGCTCATGAACCCGAGAGTAAAGGCCAGGCGGCGGCGTGGATACACGCGAGTCAGTGGCAAGCACCAGGTGACGATCCCGCTGGATGCGCTCGAGGAGGCGGGCATCCGCACCGGCGATCGGCTGCGGGCAGAGGTCCGTGGCCCCGGAGAGGTCGCGCTCATCCGCGACGATGACCCCGTGGCTCGCTTCGCCGGCGCACTGACCGACGTCTACCCGGCGGGCGAACTCGACGCGTTGCGACGCGAGTGGAGCTGACCGTTCTCGACGCCGGCGTGCTCATCGGCGTCCTCGACGCGACCGACGCGCACCACGCCGCAGCCGTCGACGCGGTCCGCAAGGCCCTCGGGCGGGGCGACAGGCTCCTGCTCCCGGCCTCGGCATATGCCGAGATCCTCGTGGCACCGCACCGCCGGGGTGGCGAGGCGGTCGGCACGGTGGACGCCTTCGTCGATGCGTTGCCTGCGGCCATCGAGCCGATCAGCAGGGCGATCGCGGCCCAGGCCGCCGACCTGCGCGCCCGTCACGGCGCCCGGTTGCGGTTGCCGGACGCCTTCGTCGTCGCAACCGCGCTGGTCCACAACGCAACTCGAATCGTCACCACGGACGCCGGGTGGCCCCGTCTCCCCGTCACCGTCGAACTGATCTCGGCCGAGAAGGAATAAGCCTGCGCCGCCGCGACCGGCTCATCGGCCTCGACCGGGACATCCGGCAGGTCCTGCGGCATGATCGGCTGGGCGGCTTGATCCACGAATACGAGGTCGCGGCATGACGGCCGAATAAAGGCACCCCACAGGGTCCTGGGGGCCGCCGGCAACGGCCTCCATCGACCGCGACGGCACGATCGTCCGCGCCATCGACGCAGGGAAGTACGCGGCCTCGAGCCAGGGCGACGTCGCCTCGCCCAACCGGAAGCTCCCGACCATCGCCGCGGTCGCCTCGGGATGACCATGAACGAGTGGGTGCACGAGTCGATCGAGTGCTCGGGCGCAGGACCCGAGCCCTACACGGACGCCCAGTTCGAGAGCGTCGCCCAGCTGGTCGCCGCGGCATCTCGGGCAACCGGGATCCCGATCAAGCGCAGCACCGTGGTCGTGTATGCCAACATCACCAGCGTGAGCCGGCGCAGCAACCCCTGGCCGCCGTCCATCCGCGAGGCCCGGGTCAGGCGCGTCATCAGCCGGGTGCGGAATCCGCACCGGTGCCAACCCCTTCGGCGTCCTCGGGCTCTGCCGCCAGCGCGGCCTGGGCCGCCCGGCGGGCCGTGGCGTCCCTCGCCAAACCTGCGGTGTCCGCGTTCGCGTGGCGCGGGCACAGCCGGCCCAGGCCGTCGCGCTGGCTCGGCTGGAGCGGAGAGGTCTCCGTCCGCGCCTCGGGCGGCGCGATCCCGACCTTCGCCGATCCGATGCAGCGGCGCATCCCCGGGGCGGGCTCAGGTCTTCCCCCGCATCGTGGCGTCGCCGCCCTTGCGCTGCGCGGTGACCGGGTGGGCGATGGTGTGCAGCTCGCGCGCGGCCTCTGCGAGGTGCTCGATCACCCCACCGGCCTCGGCTGGCGGCAGAGCGGTCAGGGTGGTGCGTTCACGGACCATCCGTTCCGTCAGCTCGGCCAGGCACTCCGCGCGGTCGTCCTGCGCGAGCTCCTGCTCCCTCGTCATCGTGCGTCCCCTTCCTGCGGTTCGGCCGCGTCGCGCTCGCTCCCCATCCCCTCGTCGCGCCCTTCCAGGGCGCCGTACGCCTCGAGGCGCCGCAGCTCCGCGTCCTGGGGCCGGGGTCGCGGCCCGGTGCATGGCCTCCTTGAGGGCCTCGACGTCCGCCTGGAAGAACGCCCAGGCATCGCGCGCCTTCGCCAACCGCTCGGCGAGCTGCTCCGTGCTGGTGGGCTCCGGGGTCCTGGCCATCGGGTGCGCTCCTCATCGTCCCTCCCCGCCTATCTAGCGGGCCCGACGCCATGCATCACTCAGCCCGAGCGCGACGCCAACGATGCGCGTGACGCCGACACCAGTATCTCGTCCCGCCCCACCCTGGCCGGATCGGAGCCCCCCATGATCCGTTTTCTGAAGCGAAAGTAGCACCCGCGGTTCACGCAGCCACCGGGCTCAGGGTCACCTCGAAGCCCAACGCCTCGATCTGGCGGGCGAGGTGGCGGGCGTGACGTTCCGCGTCGTGCCGGCGCGAGAACCAGTCCCCGCCGAGGTCGGCGTAGGGGACGCCGCGGTCGAGGATGTGGTAGGCGGCGACGAGGATCAAGTGTTCGACGGCGATGGTGGCCTTGGCGTGGCCCCGGCGGGGTCGTAGGCGAGCGTACTGGGCCGCGAGATAGGTGCCCTTGGAGCGGGCGGCGGCCTTGGCTGCTTCGTTCAGGTGGACCTGGAGCCACTTCGGTCCCTTGCGGGTCCGGTCGGTCTTCTGCTTGCCGACCGACTCGTGCTGACCCGGACACACGCCTGCCCACGAGGCGAGCCGGCTTGCGTCGCCGAAGCGGGTCATGTCGACGCCGATCTCGGCGATGAGCGCCTCGGCGCAGCGCCGGTCGATGCCCGGGATCGTGTCCAGGAGGGCGACCTGTGCGCGGAAGGGCTCAATCAGCCGATCGATCTCGGCCGAGAGACGCCCGATGGCCTCGTCGAGGTAGTCGAGCTTGGCGAGGATCTCGCCCACGAGCAGCGCGTGGTGGGCGCTGAAGCGCCCGGAGAGCGCTTCCCGGAGGGCCGGGATCTTCGCCCGCAGCGCGCCCCTGGCGAGCTCGGCCAGGGCCACCGGATCGCGGGTGCCCTCGACGAGGGCGGCGAGCATCGCCCGGCCCGAGACGCCGAGGATGTCGGAGGCCACCGAGGAGAGCTTGAGACCGGCATCCTGGAGCACCTTGTCGAGACGCTGGGCCTCGCGGGTGCGCTCCTCGATCTGGGACTTGCGATAGCGGGTGAGATCGCGCAGCTCGCGGATCTCCGGTGGTGGCACGAAGCTGGGCCGCACCAGGCCATGCTCGACGAGCTGGGCGATCCAGGCCGCGTCGGCCAGGTCGGTCTTGCGCCCGGGCACGTTGCGCAGGTGGCGGGCGTTGAGGAGCCAGCAGGTCATGGCGCCCTCGAGCACGTAGTACACGGGCTTCCAGTAGACCCCCGTCGACTCCATGCCCACCACCTGAACGCCGAAGCCCGTGAGCCAGTCGCGCAGCGCCAGCAGGGCGGCGGTCGTCGTGCCGAACTCCGCGGTCTCGACCTGCGGCGCACCCCGCCCGTCCCTGACCCGCACGCAGGCGACCACCGTGTCCTTGTGGACGTCGAGCCCGGCGCAGCGCTCGATCAACGTGTCCATGAGGCAGCCCTCCGTAATCGGTCCGTGTACCGCCGGGCCACCTGGAGGGACCTCACTCGCGTGGAATCTGAAGCTCGCGCTCGCGGCGCAGTCAATCGTGCCCCGAGGTCCCCGCGCCCCACTATGAAACGGGCTCCGCTGGCACCAATGAGAAGCCGACGTCACCAGGCGACCCGCGCCTACTTTCATCGGTCTCGGGTGGCCGCGCCAGCGGCCCGCCACCACTATGAAGAGGGCCCTGCTGTCAAGGCACGAGGCGGTGATCGTGTGCAGGCTGAGAGTGCGCTTCTCACGTCTCTATCGGCCTCCTCGAGGGGGAGGACTCAGTTGGGTGGGAGACAGCGGCGGCCCAAGTCAGATGAGGGTCGTCAGGCGACCAGGCGATTGGTGGGGCCTGCCGCTCGGAACGGCTCCTGGCGCGTGAGCATGTGCCAGATCGCGCTGGCGAGGTCGCGGGCGAGCTCCACCCGGGCGATCTTGCTGCCCCGCTGCTTGCCGAGCCGGCGCTTGGTGTGTTCGTAGCGCTCGTGGTACTGGGGATTGCGTGCGGCGGTGGCGGCCGCCTCGATGAGCGCCCAGCGCAAGTACTTCGGGCCGCTCTTCGTCAACGAGCCCCGGCGGTCGACCGGGCCTGACTGGTAGACCCGGGGACAGAGCCCGGTGTACCCGGTGAAGCGCTTAGGGCTGGCGAACCTGCCGATGTCGCCGATCTCGGCGGCGATCGTGTACCCCAGCACCCAGCTGATGCCGGGCACGGTGCACAGGAGCGGGACGTAGGGATGGTCAGCCCCCATCGCCCGCAGCTCGGCTTCGCAGCTGTCGATCTCGGCTTCGAGCTCGTCGACGAGGCGTAGGCTCGTGGCGAGCGTGGTGGCCCAGGGCTCGGGGATCGCCAGGGAGGCGAGCAGCTTGCGGCCGGCGACCCCGAACAGGTCGCTCACCGGCACCGGGTGGCCGAAGGTGATGAGGGTGGCGTGGATGCGGTTCTTCAGCGAGGTGCGATAGCGCACGAGGGAGAGGCGGAAGCGCGCCCGCTCGCGTTCCGCGCGGACTTCGGGGTCGGGCAGCCAGATCGCCGGCACGAGTTCCCGACGAGCGAGCTCGGCGAGCACCCGCGCGTCGATCTTGTCCGTCTTCGCCGCCAGGGGCGCCAGACCTTTCGCCTTGGCCGCATCGGCGATCGCGACGTCCCAGCCGTAGCGCTCCAAGGTGTCGTGCACGAAGCGCGCACCGTTCATCGACTCGATCGCCGCCTCGACCGGCTGGCCATGGCGGGCGATCCGTTCAGCGAGCGTGCGCAGGGCGTCGGCATCGGGGCGCACCGCAAGGAGGTCGACGCTCCGGCCCTCCTCGTCGAGGACGTGCACATCGAGCTTCTGGCGCGACAGGTCCAATCCGGCGTACAACATGTCTCGGGCCTCCTGGTGGCTGGTTCCCTCGAGAACCCACTGTCCCACCGGCGGGGCCCTCTTCATGGCAGTCCGATGGTGCGGGGTGCGGCGACGCGCCTCGTGCGGCTGCGTGGCCCGGGGTCCGAGGACGTCGGGGTGCGGCCCGGGCTTGCCGGTGGGGCTCCAGCGGTCCCGGACCGAGCCCGATGATGGAGCGCCCGGCGCACCGGCCCCTGGCCGGCCAGCCCTTCACCTCCGCCCGCCGGATCCGCTCGCCCTTGTGGGCGCGGATGTGCTCGGCGTGGGCGTGCGCGGGTGGGGTTGCCTGGGTCGGTGGCCCACCGGCCGCGCCCTCGCCCCTACCGGCCTGCTGAGCGGCGGCATCGGACGGGCGGCCCGCTCGTCGCGCGCGGCGCCGTCGCACCCAGCGTGGCGACGACGAAGCCCACCATCAGCTCCACGGCCTCCTCGAGGCTGAGCCCCGCGCCCTCGGTCAGGGCGCGCCAGACGGCGAAGTCCGCGGCGAGGAGCGCCGCCGCCGCAGGCTCCCGGCGCGCCGGCGCCTCCCCGGCGAGCAGCGCGGCCGTCGCATCGACGCGCAGGCGGCGAAAGCCCTCCCCGACCGGCACCCGGTCGGCGTCGCGCAGGACGTGCCCGATGAGCTGGGCATGGGCCGCGTAGTAGCGGTAGAGCGCGGTGAGGCCGTGGCGCACCCGGCTTGGGAGGTCCTCGATCTCCGCTACGACAGCGAAGTCGGGCGGCGGCTGCGTGGCGAACAGATGCTCCCGACAGGCCTGCAAGAGCACGGCTTCGGTGGGGAAATGGCGGTACAGCGTGTGGCGCGTGACGCCCGCGAGGTCCGCCACCGCGCTCAGCGTCGTCTCCGCCGGACCGCGCGTGCGATGCAGCTCGACGGCGGCCTCGACGATCCGTCGACGGGTCGCCGCCTCGCGCTCGGCGCGCACCCTGAGCGTGTACCTGCGGCGCATGCACCAATCATCGCACGCCGTTGTGTCGTGAACCTTGACAGGCCGCCCCACGGGTGTCAGCATTATTCGTTGCACGATAGTGTGCATTCGAATAGCTGCGAGAGGAGCTGCGCCATGGCGCGTGAGCCCAGCGGACTCGTGCTCGTCGGACCCGCCGACGGCGTCCTGGTCGACTTGGGAGGGCTCGGAGTGCACTTCAAAGTGGGGGCGGAGGCGAGCGCAGGACGCCTCTCGATCGTCGAACACCCCATGGCACCGGGGCGCCTCGTGCCCTCCCACGTCCACCACGCTGAAGACGAGCTCTCGTACGTGCTCGAGGGCACCTTCGGGGTGCGTATCGGCGACGCTGAGGGCACGGCCGGCCCGGGCACCTATATCTACAAGCCGCGCGGCGTGCCACACACGTTCTGGAACCCGGGGCCGGCGCCGGCGCGCCTCGTCGAGATCATCTCTCCGGCGGGCTTCGAACGGTTCTTCGCCGAGTTGGCTGAGCTCGTCCGTCGCAGCAGCGACCTTGCCGCGTTCGTGACGGCGCGGGCCGCCTTGGGCGAGCGCTACGGTCTGGGCTTCCTCCCGGACTGGGACGCCGAGCTCACCGCGCGCCATCAGCTCAAGCTCCTCGGCGCGCCCTGAGCTGCGGCTCGTGCCAGCACCCCGGGCCGCGCCGGACTCGCGAGATGCGCGTCGCATGTTTGCCGGCACAAGGGGGGTGTGGGCACATCCGCGTGGTCCTGATCACGAGTGGCGGTAGCGGCATCGGGCTCGAGACGGCCGTGGCGTTCGCGAAGGCCGGGTACGCGGTCTACGCGTCGATGCGCGACCCGCGCAGATCCGCACGGTTGGACGAGGCGGCTGCCGCGGCCGGGGTGCACGTCTCGGTGATCGCCCTTGGCGTGACCGAACCGGCGTCGGTCGAGGCCGCGACCGGTGGCCTGCTCGAGCGCGAGGGGTGGCTCGACGTGCCGGTCAACAACGCCGGGATCGGGGAGCTCGGCGCGGTGGAGACGCTCCCGCCGGCGCAGGTGCTGGCGATCTTCGAGACGAACGTCTTCGGCGCGCTGCACGTGCTCCGCGCGGTCCCGCCGACGATGCGGTGCCTAGTACTACAACGCCGGTTGCTGCCGTAGTGGATGCTCCCGGAGCCAGCGACGCCGGTGGCTGGCTCGGGCTGCCGCCTTGCGCCGCTGCTGGCGCTCGAACCAGGCGATCGCGGTGGCAGCGCTCCAGCGCTCGACCGGCAGGACGACCTCAAGCGGCTGGCGGATCTCCGGCACGGATGCCTGGGCCCCATTTTTTCCCCCACTCGCGCTGGACCGCCTTGAGGAAGGCGAGCGCCAGGAGTGCGAGCGTGATGTGGTGATACCAGCCGCGGAACTTCGTCACCTCGTAGTGGTCGAGCCCGACCTCGCCCTTGGCGAGCTCGAAGTCCTCCTCGATCGTCCAGCGCAGGCAGCCCACCGCGGCGAGCTCGGCGAGCGCGACCGTGGCGGGGGCGTTGCTGAGATAGCACTTGATCTCGGCCGCCTGGTCCGAGCCGGCCGGGCGGCGGGCGAGGAGCCAGCCCTCCGGGCCGGGGGCGCGATGGACCTTCTCGACCACGCGCAGGCGGGCGAACTCGTACTCGCGGGGACCCTTCTCGCCCTCGGTGACGCGGTGCCGGATCCAGGCCTCCTCCGGAAGCGCCCGGACGATCTCGCGCACCGCCTGGGCCGGGGTGGCGTCGGACCTGGGCCGCACCTTCGTGCGCGGCCGCCCCGTGCGACCCGCCCGCGGCGGCACCGCCCAGGCAGGATCCGCGGTCCACACCTCGGTCGTCCCGCTGACCTCGACGCAGTACCAGCGGCCCAGACGCGCCACGAGCGCCCGGAGGTCGGCGCTGTCGCCATAGGCGGCGTCGGCGGTCACCCAGCCCACCGGCAGGTGGCCGCGCTCGATGGCCGCGGTCAGCATCTCGCCCGCGAGCTCGAGCTTGGTCGCGAAGCGGACCGTCTCGGGCACCGCGGCCCGCCGCGAGGCCCGCTTCGCGGGATCGGCGAGCCAGCCCTCGGCCAGATACAGCCGCCGGTCGACGAGGGTGTGGCCGTGGGGGCTGGCATAACCCAGGAACACCCCGACCTGGCAGTTGTCGACCCGCCCGAGCGTGCCGCTGTACTGGCGGCCGACGCCGGCCGAGTGAATCCCCTTCTTTGGGAAGCCTGTGTCGTCGAGGACGAGGACCCCGCCCGGCGCGCCGAGCTGCTCGCCGACGAACTGCTGCAGCTCCCCGATGCAGCCGTCGTCGTCCCAGGGCGAGTCGGACAGGAACTCCTGGAGCTTGCGGGGCGGCGCCCCGACCCGTTCGGCAATGTTCTCGACGTTCTTGCGCTCGATCGGCAGGGCAAGGCCGATCAGGTACTTGCGGCTCGCCGCCCGTCCCTCCGAGCGCCGGAAGAAGCGCCCGAAGCGGGCATGGAACGTCTCGAGCGCCGGCAGGAGGGCGGCGAGATCAGCGTCGAGCATGCGGGTGACCCCTTCCTCGCGAGGGTCGCCACGGACAGACGGCTCCGCCGCGGTCGGGCGCCCTCTCGGGGCGCCACCCTACCCCCGATGCTCCACGGCGTCAATAACCGGCGTTGTAGTACTAGGAAGGGCAGCCCTGGCTCCGAGGTGCCCTCGTGGAGGCCGCCCATGCCGCAGGGCGGACGCAGACCTATCTGGGGGCGCAGTTCCACCGCCTCGCCGCGCGACGGGGCGCCAAACGCGCCGCGGTCGCCGTCGGCCACACCATCCTCGTCGTCGCCTACCACCTGCTCGCCGATCCGGCCACCCGCTTCCGCGACCTCGGCCCCACCTACGACGACCAGCGCGACCGCGCACGCGTCACGCGGCGACTCGTCCATCGGATCGAGGCCCTTGGCTACCAGGTGGCCCTCTCACCAGCCAGCGCCTGAGCCGCGCTATTCACGAGGCACACCACGAGCTGAGACTTGACCTGGCCCCCTCGCCAACAAGCTCGTCCCATGCGTGGACTTGCTCGCCTGGGAGAACGACCCGCAGTCACGAAGCAAGCTACCATGGAGCGCATGCCGCGCCCAAAGGAAGAGCCGGGGGGCACGACCAAGCCCACCTGGACGTTCCTCAGCAACCACGGTCACGTGCTCGTCTGCATCGTCGGTGACCCTGGCGTCCGCGGCCGAGACATCGCCGCCCGGGTCGGGATCACCGAGCGTGCCGCCCAGTCGATCATCGCCGACCTCGTGCGCGAGGGCTACGTGACGCGAACCCGGGTCGGCCGCCGCAACCACTACGAGATCAATCCCGATCGTCCGCTGCGCCACCCCGTCGAGCAGCCCCACAGCATCGGCGAGCTCCTCCAGCTCGTCGCTGGGCTCGAGGCTCCGCGGCGTCGCAGAGCGGCCGCTTCCTGAACTGGACCCTTCAGGTCTTCCCCAGCGCCTCGACCGAGGAGTCCCGCAGGCAGGTGGCCATCGCGTGAACGCCGCCGTCCACGTGGACCGCCTCACCGGTGATCGCCCGGACAAGATCCGACAGCAGGAAGCAGATGGCGTCGGCCACTGCGGACGCGTCCGTCGGGTCCTAGGCCGGCGGCGCCTCGCGGTTCCAGCGATGCACGAGCACCTCGAAGCCGGGGATGCCCGAGGCCGCCCGAGTTCGAAGCGGCCCGGCGGCGACCAGGTTCGCCCGCACCCCGCCGCGTCGAGATCACGGGCCAGGTACGCGTTGAGAGCGCGCAGCGCCTTTGACGGACCCATCCAATTGGACATCGGCCACGCTCGGGCGCTGTCAAAATCCAGCCCCACCAAGCTAGCACCCGACGATGGCGCCAGTCGGCAGAGCAGCCGCCCGAAGGCCGCTTAGGTTCAGACGCTCGTGCACACCGCCGTCTCCACATCGCTGGCGGGGCATCCATCACGCTGCGTCCGGGTCGGTGGAGGCGACCGGTGCCTGGGTTGCCAGCTGCTCGTCCACCACAGCGGCCCGCTGCCGTGGTCGGTGGGCTACGCACCCAGCGGCCCGGTCGGGCCTGCGCTGGACGGGGAGCTCGTGCTGCAATGGACGCAGGCGCTGCGATCCGCGGCACGCCGGGAGCGGATCAGCCACGTGGTGATTGACCCGGAGATCGAGGCGGGAGGACCGGAGCTCGAATGGTTCGTTCGGGCGGGCTGGCGCGCCTGCCCGTCGCCCCAGCCGGCCAGGTCGCGCTGGATCGACCTCACCCTCGGCGAGGAGCGGCTGCGGGGCGAACTGCGCGGCAAATGGCGGCAGTACGTTCAGAAGGCGCGTCGCGCCGGGATCGCGGTGGTGGATGCAGGGCCGAACGGGTGGACGAGTTCTACGCGATCTACGACCTGTGGGGCCTGTCGCATGCCGGCATCGGGCAGCTCAAGGCTGGCTTCGGCGGTCGTGCGGTCAACTACGTGGGAGGGCTGCGCCTCAACGTTCGACCTCTCTCGTGCCAAGCGGCGTGGAGACGGCGCAGGCGGCCCGCGTGCTGGTGACCCGGCGGCGCCTCTCGCGCGAGCGAAAGGGGGTCGGGCCGGAGGACGAGCCGTGACGCGCGGGGCGGACCGCCGCAGTCGTCGGCACGGCTCCCGGTCGCCGGGCGCGGGAGGAGCCCCACCGGCGGACGGATACAATTCGGGCGTGGAATCTCGAGCGCGCCCCCTGGCGGAGCTCGTCGACCTGCTGGCACGGCGGGACAACCTCGCGGCGGTGGTGCCCGGGGCGGTGGACCCGGCGGACGTCGTCGTCCGGCAGGTGGACTACGACTCGCGGCGGGTGGGCACCGGGAGCCTCTTCGTGGCCATATCCGGGGCCCACGCCGACGGTCATGCCTTCGTCCCACAGGCGCTGGCCGCCGGTGCGGCCGCCGTGGTGGTCGAACGCGCGGCGGAGGGGATCGGCGCGCCGCAGGTCGTGGTGCGGGCGGCGCGGCCCGCGCTCGCCACCGCGGCCGCCTGGCTGGCCGGCTTCCCCAGCCATCGGCTGGGGATCGTCGGGATCACCGGCACCGACGGGAAGACCACGACCGCCTTCCTGGTGCGCGCCGCGCTCGAGGCGGCGGGGTTCCCCTGCGGCCTCACCGGGACGGTGACAACCCTGGCGGGCGGGCGGCCATGGGGCGGGCCGAGCCGTGCCACCACGCCCGAGGCGCCGGAGCTGCAGGCGGCGCTCGCCGCCATGCTCGCCGGCGGCGACCGGTTCGCCGTCGTCGAGTCGACCTCGCACGGGCTCGCCCAGGACCGCGTCGGTGAGGTCGCCTACGACGTGGCCGTCCTCACCAACCTGACCCACGAGCACCTGGAGTTCCACGGGACCCACGAGGCGTATCGGGCCGCCAAACGGCGTCTCTTCCACGCGCTGGCGGTCGGGGAGCGCAACCCGGAGAAGGGCTGGGGCAAGACCGGAGTGATCAATCTGGACGACCGGTGGGCGTCGGAGTTCGCCGACGCGACGCGTGCCGCCGGGACGCACCTGGTCACCTACGGGCGCGCGCCCGCGGCGGACGTCCGGCTTCTCGAGGTCCGGGAGGACGAGCGCGGCCTCCGGCTCCAGGTCGCCACGCCTCGCTGGAGCGGTGCGGTCGCGCTCCGGCTGACCGGTGCGTTCAACGCCCACAACGCGCTGGCGGCGATCGGCGTCGGTGAGGCGCTGGGCCTTGAGCCGGCCGCGGTCCGCGCGGGCTTGGCGTCGGTGGAGCGGGTGGCGGGCAGGATGGAGCATGTGCCCACGCGTCTCCCGTTCACCGTGATCGTCGACTACGCCCACACGCCCAACGCCCTCGGGCTCGTGCTGGACGAGCTGGCCCCGCGAGCGGCCGCGGCCGGGGGAAAGCTGGTGGCGGTCTTCGGCTCGGCCGGGGAGCGCGACCGGATCAAGCGCCCGCTGATGGGACGGGTGGCTGGCGAACGGTGCGGCCTGGTGGTGGTGACCGACGAGGATCCCCGCGGCGAGGACCGTGGCCGGATCCTGGAGGAGATCGCTGCCGGAGCCGCGGAGGCGGGCATGGTGCGCGGGCGGGACCTAGTGCTGATCCCCGACCGAGCGGAGGCGATCCGGGCCGCGCTGGAGCGGGCGGCGGCCGGCGACGTGGTGCTCCTGGCCGGGAAGGGCCACGAGTCGACCATCGAGATGGCGGACGGGCCGCATCCCTGGGACGAGCGCTCGGTCGCGGCCGCGATCCTGGCAGAACTCGAGGCGGCCCGCGGCGTCGCGCAGCCCCCGCCCAACAGCAGCACGGCGTCGTGACGGCCCGACTTGCCCGCACGGGAGGTGGCCGGGTGGGAAGCCGGGACCCTCGACGGTCCCGCCGTGCTTCAGGCGCTCCTCGACGGCCTGCGCGACCTGGGGCGGGCGGAGCGGGGGATCGTGCTGAAGCTCGACCCCCGGGCCACCCTCGAGCTCCCGGCCGACGAACTGGAGCGGACGCTGCGCGGGCACGGTCTGCGCTGGGCACGTGCCGACCTGCGGGGGGACTTCCTGGGAAGCCTGCCGGGTCCTTGCCGGGCTCGGGTCCCGCCGCACTACTGACGATCTACGTATACTGAGCCATAGTTCGTATATCCTGGAGCGTACGATGGCGAGTGCTGCGAACTCGAGCACCCAACGCAGCGCGGCGGCACGGCCAGGATGGCAGCGTCAGCGGGTGGTAGGGGTCGACCGGTGGGTCGACTGCTCCTGCGGTGGGGAGCAGAGAGTGCCGACGGCTCGCTCTGCTGCAATCGCCACGCACCCCCGCCTCGCCGCCGCCCCGGCGGGGCGGCTCGACGAAGGGGCGTCGCGAGACAACGAGCACGGCGGGCTGCGGCTGCGCTTCGCAACCCGCCGCGACGACGGTCACGTGACCGACGAAGCGATCTGGGAGCTCCTGGCCCGGCTGCCCGGTGGGATGCGGTGGTCGCGGCTGCCCAAGTTGGAGGAGTTCGACGGTATCCCGAGCGTTGCCCCGCTGCCTGCGTTGTGACGACGTCAGCCGCTCTCTCGGCGGAAGGCGAGAAAGATAAGGAGCCAGGAGATGAGCACTGACCCCACTGGGCCGGTTCCGATCACCGTCGCGTACGGCGACGGCATCGGCCCGGAGATCATGGAGGCTGCACTTCGCGTCGTCACAGCCGGCGGTGCTGCCCTTGATGTGGAGACGATCCAGATCGGCGAGACGGTCTACGCGCAGGGGAACACCGCCGGCATCGAGCCGGAGGCCTGGGAGTCCTTGCGGAGGACCAAGGTCTTCCTGAAAGCACCTATAACCACTCCGCAGGGGGGCGGCTTCAAGAGCCTGAACGTCACCGTCCGCAAGGCGTTCGGCCTGTTCGCCAACGTGAGGCCGTGCCCGTCGTACTCCCCGTTCGTGGCGACCAAGCATCCCGGCATGGATGTCGTGATCATCCGCGAGAACGAGGAAGACCTCTACGGCGGGATCGAGCATCGCCAGACCGAAGACGTGACCCAGTGCCTCAAGCTCATCACCCGGCCCGGAACCGAGCGAGTGGTCCGGTATGCCTTCGAGTACGCGCGCCGCTTCGGACGATCCAAGGTGACCTGCTTCACCAAGGACAACATCATGAAGATGACCGACGGGCTATTCCATCGGGTCTTCGACGAGGTGGCGTCCGAGTACCCGGATCTGGAATCGGAGCATTGGATCGTCGACATCGGCGCGGCCAAGCTCGCCGACACCCCCGAGGCCTTCGACGTCATCGTCCTGCCGAACCTCTACGGAGACATCCTCTCCGACGTGGCGGCGCAGATCGCAGGCTCGGTCGGGCTAGCAGGGAGCGCGAACATCGGCAGCGAGGTCGCGATGTTCGAGGCGATCCACGGCTCCGCGCCGCGGCGGGCCGGTCAGAACGTCGCCAACCCCTCGGGCCTGCTGCTCGCGGCTGTCCAGATGCTCGTCCATATCGGCCAGGGCGAGGCCGCTGGGCGGGTGCACAACGCGTGGCTGCGCACCATCGAGGACGGGGTACATACCTACGACATCTACGACCCGGCGGTCTCCAAAGAGTTGGTTGGGACCGCCGAGTTCGCGGACGCGGTCATTGCCCGCCTGGGAGAGATGCCGAAGAAGCTCAAGGCCGCCAGCTACCCGTCCGACTCGGAGAGGATCGCCGTCGCTGTCTCGGAGCGTCCACCTGTGCGAAAGGAACTGGTGGGGATCGACGTGTTCGTCGACTCGCGTCAGCCAGTCGAAGCACTTGCCAAAGCTCTCGAAGACAGCGCCGGGCCGCTCGAGCTGGTCATGATCACCAACAGAGGCCAGAAGGTGTACCCGGGCGGGCTGCCCGAGACATTCTGTGTGGATCACTGGCGATGCCGCTTCCAGGGCCGCCAACCTGACCGCCCCGTGGCGTACCAGGAGGTCATCGCCTTGCTGGACCGCCTGGCCGCCGTCGGGCTCCCGTTCATCAAGACCGAAGGGCTGTTCACCTTCGATGGCCAGCCTGGCTTCTCCCTTGGTCAAGGGCAATGACCATGATCCGAGATCCGCGACAGGGACCGCCCTTCGTGGCGAACGTCCGCCCCTCGGGGTCGAGCGTGGAGACCAGGTGCGGGGCTGCGACACCTGGTCCTTGCCGTAGGTGGGAGCAGGCAGACCACCCCTACACCGGGCGCACGGCCGTGCTCGCCACCAAGCACGGCAAGCTCCCCATCATCGCGCCGCCGCTGGAAGGGGCAGTCGGGCTGCGGGTCGAAGCCGTGGCCGTCGACACCGATTCCCTCGGCACCTTCACCGGCGACATCCCCCGGTCGGGGCCTCCGCTCGACACTGCCATCGCCAAGGCACGACTCGGGATGAGCGCCGCAGGCCGCTGTCTCGGCCTGGCCTCCGAAGGAAGCATCCACCCTGATCCCGCTGTGCCATTCATCCTCGTCGACAACGAGATCATCGTCCTCGTCGACGACGACAATGGGATCGTCGTATGGGAGAGTCACTCGAGCTGGGATATCGTTGCCGCCGCAACGAGCGTGGGGGCCGAAGTCGACCTCGAACCGTTCCTCGCCGCGGCACGCTTTCCCGACCACCAGCTGATCGTCCGGCCGAATAGTGGGCCGGTGCATCCGATCTACAAGGGCATTTCCTGCATCGAGAAGTTGACGGCCGCTGTCGCCGAGTGCGCCTCCGTCGCCGCCGACGGCCTTGCCCGAGTCGAGACCGATCTCCGGGCTCACACCTGCCCCTCGCGCCGGGCTGTCATCGCCGGCGCCGCTGAACGTCTCGCCCGCCGGATCGCCTCACGCTGTCCTGCCTGCGGCGCACCCGGCTGGGGAAGGGTGGACATCCTTCTCGGCGTGCCCTGCGCCTGGTGCGGCACGGAGGTAGCCCGACCGCGAGCCGAGATCGACGGCTGTCCTGCCTGCGCGCACCGAGCGACCCGGTCTGTCGTCTCCCCCGAGGTTCGCGCCGACCCGGGTGAATGCCCCTACTGCAACCCGTAGGGGCAGAGGGAAGAACCCCAACGTGATCTGCAGGCACAGCGTCCCAGTCGAAATGCCCGACGATGCACCCCTGATCGGAAAAGACCTGTGCCCGAGCGGTTCGACGTGCGATTGATCAGGCGGCAGGGGTAAGGGTGACCCGTTGGCCGAGGACCTGTAGCTGGTAGACGAGCTGGCGAATGCGGCGCGCCCGGTCGATGCGGCGGGCGGAGAAGTCGGCGCCGAGGTCGTGGAAGCGGGCGGTCGGGTCGGCGAGCAGATGCCAGACGATGACGAGGATGGAGCGCGCGACGGCCACGAGCGCCTGGAGCTTGCCGCGGCGCTTGACCAGCCGGTGGTAGCGTTCGCCCAGGAAGGTGTCGGTCTTGGCCGCCGCGGCGGCCTCCCCGAGCACGACCTTCCGGTAGGGGTTGCCCTTGCCGGTCTTGCCCCCGCGGCTCCTGGGTCCCGACTGGATGGTGCGCGGCGAGAGCTTGGCCCAGGAGACCAGCTGACCCGGGGTGGGGAACCGGGCCATGTCGAGGCCGAGCTCGGCGATGATCGTCTGCGCGGCGCGGACGCCGATGCCGGGGATCTCGTCGAGCCGGGCGAGCGCGGCGAGCGGGGCGGCGTCCGGACCCGCGACGCCCGCGCCGTCGCCTGGTTCGGCAGGGGTCTGGGCCTCGGGGATGGCCGCAAGGAGCTGTTCGATGCGCACGGTGAGGGCGTCGATCTGGGCCGAGAGCGCATCGACCTGCTCGAGCAGCAGCCGGACGAGATCGGGTGGTGCTCGTCGAAGCGGCCGGTGAGTGCCTCGAGGAGGGCGGCATGCGTGACCCGCAGCCGGCCCCTGGCCAGTGCGGCGAGCACCTCGGGATCGCGCTCGCCGGCGACCAGCGCGTCGAGCATGGCCCGTCCCGAGACCCCCAGGATATCGGTGGCCGCGCCCGAGAGCTTGATGCGGGCGTCCTCCAGCAGCTTCTCGATGCGCTGCTTGTGGCGGTAGCGCTCCTCCGCCAGGTCGACCCGCAGCCTGGTGTAGTCGTGCCGCACGCGGATCTCAGGCGGCGGGATGAACGAGGGGCGGAGCATGTCCCGCTCGTTCAGCTTGGCCAGCCAGACCGCATCGAGCGTGTCGGTCTTGGGCCGGCCGGGGACCTGCTTGACGTCGCGGGCGTTGACCAGCCAGGTCGTCAGCCCGCGCCCTGCAAGCAGGTACACGGAGGGGCGCCAGTAGTCGGAGGTGGCCTCCACCACGATCCGCTCGATGCCCTGGCGGGCCAGCTCGTCGGCCAGGGTGGTGATCGCGTGGGTGGTCGCCGCCACGTCCCAGACCGTGGTGCGGCGCCGGCCCGCGCCCGAGGGGTGGGGCACCCGGGTGCGCACCTTGCCGGAGGCCTTGGCGACGTCGATCGCGGCGACGCGCTCCACGATTTCCTCCTGGGCCGCGGCGTCGCTCTCTTCCCCGTGGCGGATCATGCGACCAGCTCCTCCCGTCTCGATGGCTCAAACGAGAGGGCTGCCCGGAGGCCTCGGTCAGGGAACCGAAATTCTGATCGGCGGGCTCGAAGCAACCGTGCGCGACCCTTCAGGTCGGGCCCCGGCGCCAGACTGACTCACGGTCTCGACGACCAAGGAAGCGCCGGCGTCGCGGGCAACCCAGTCCCCATTTTCACGCCGGCACCGGCGTCCGGCCAGGGATATGGAGACTGATCTCTCGCCCCGCGCCCGGGCCCGCCTCAAGATGCTGGAGTGGCACCACGCCCACGGCGGCAACGTCAGCCGCACGGCCCGCCACTTCGGGTTCTCCCGCCCCACCGTCTACCGCTGGCTCCGCCGCTTCGACCGGCACCGGCTTCTGAGTCTGGAGAACCGCAGCTCGGTGCCCCAGCGGCGGCGCCGCCGGACGTGGACGGCGCGCGAGGCCGAGGCCGTCCAGCGGCGCGGGAGACCTACCCCCGCTGGGGCAAGGCCAAGGCGGCCGGGCGACCTGGTGCAGCTTGACACCCTCGACGTCCGTCCTCTCCCGGGCACCTGTCTCAAGCAGTTCACGGCCTGCGATCTCGTCAGCCGCTGGGATGTGCTCGAGCTCCACCGGAGGGCCACCGCGAGCCTCGCGGTCACCGTGCTCGATGCCCTGGCGCAACGGATGCCCTTCCCCGTGCGGGCCCTCCAGGTGGACGGGGGATCGGAGTGCATGGCTCAGTTCGAGGAGGCCTGTCGGGCGCGGGGGATCCGGCTCTTCACCCTCCCTCCTCGCTCACCCAAGCTGAACGGCACCGTCGAGCGGGCCAACCGCACCCACACCGAGGAGTTCTGGGAGCTGACCGACGCGAAGCCCAGCCTGGAGGCTCTGCGGGCCGGCTTGGCGGGCTGGGAGGTCACCCACAATACCGTGCGGCCTCACCGGGCCCTGGGGTACCTCACTCCCGCCGAGTACCTCGCTTCCCTGGGCTACCGGGTGTAACGGACCTCCGGGACGCGTACAGCGCGTTGACAGGCCTGTGGCCGCCGGGTACGGTGTCGTTGTCGACAGTCCGACCAGCGAGCGTCGTTGCCGCTTGCCTCGCGAGGCATCCGCAGCGATGTGCGACGGGCCTGTGGGCCCGGGTCGGTCATGCGCGACCGAGGGAGGCAGGCGAACGGATGGCAGCGGCACGGCAACCGGTGCCACGGGGTAGTCAGCCAGCGACGCGTGAGGAGATCATCGCGCGCGTCCGGGAGATGTACCGCCGGCATCCGTTCCCACCGGCTCGGAGGAAGCACACCTACCGTCACCACGTCGCGTACGTGCGGCGCTTTCTCGACGAGCTCGGCATCGACCCGCGGGGCCGGGAGTTCGGCGATTTCGCCTGCGGCACTGGCCTCATGATGCTCGACTACGCCCAGGCGTTCCCGGACACCACGTTCGTTGGGTACGACCTCTCGGCAGTCTCCGTCGAGCGGGCCAACGCGACCTTCGCGGCGGAGGGGGTGTCGAATGCGCACGCCCAGGTCCAGGACATCATGCAGATGGGGGACCGCGACCGCTTCGCGTACATCGTCTCGTGGGGCACGATCCACCACCTGCCGGATCCGGCCGAAGGCGTGGCCATCCTGGCGCGCGCGTTGCTGCCGGGCGGCATCCTGCGCACCGGCATCTACGGTTACTACGGCAACTGGGAGCGTCGCGTCCAGCAGGAGATGCTTCGGACGCTCGCCGGCGATGGTGATCCGCTCGACTTCGACCGGAGGATCGCACTCGTGCGGGAGTGGGCCGGGGCGGACCGCAACTTCAAGAACTACTATACAGCGCCGCCGGTCGACCTCCACGACGACGACTGGGTAGTGGACGAGTTCCTCCACGTCTGGGAGAACCACCTGAAGCTGGCGGACATCGTGACGTGGCTCGAGGCGAACGGGCTGCAGGTCCTCCGGCTCACCGATTACTACGACGCGGAGATCGCGCTGGACGTCGCGGAGCACTCGACGAGTCCGCCGTTCGTCGCGCGGGTCAAAGGGTTGTCGTTTGTCGAGCAGTGCGCCGTCATCGAGATGATCGTCCGGCCGTACTGGATCTCGCTGCTGGCGCGGAAGCACGGCTAAACCGGGAGTGGTCAGATCGTGGCGCTCCACCCATCGCAGTTGATTGCCCTGGGGGTCGGCAAGGGGACGCGCGCGTTGCTGCGTCGCTCGGGTCGTGGCGGTACCTCGCTGCCGGGCCTCGTCGCCGAGCGCATCGATCCGCGGCTGACCGGCGAGCTCGCGCAGGGCATCAGCAACGGCTCCCTGCTCATCACCGGCACGAATGGGAAGACCACCAGCACCCGCATGATCGCCGCGGCACTGCGCGGCGCTGGCCTGCTCCCCATCACGAACCGTGAGGGGTCGAACATGCTGCGCGGCATTACGACGACCCTCCTCAGCGAGGCCAGCTGGCGCGGGCGGCTCTCCGCCAGCGAGCACCTCATCGGGGTCTTCGAGGTGGACGAAGGTCACCTGCCACGGGTGATCGCGGAGCTGGCGCCGCGAATGATCCTCATCACGAACCTCTGCCGCGACCAGCTCGACCGCTACTTCGAGGTCGACTTCGTGGCGTCGCTCTGGGCGACGGCGCTGCAGCGCCTCCCGGCCACCACGACGCTGATCCTCAACGCCGACGATCCGCTCGTGGCCTATCTCGGGGAGTCTGTCCCGAACCCGGTGCTCTACTACGGACTGGAGGACGTGCGCTGGGGACGGCCGCAGCTGCAGCACAGCGCCGACTCGCGCCGCTGTCCGCGCTGCATGAGCGATCTCGAGTACAGCCTCTCCTTTTACGCGCACCTCGGCCACTATGCCTGCGTCGCTTGCGGCTGGCACCGACCCACGCCCCGCCTGTCGGCGTGGCACGTCGAGGTCGGGGGGCTTGATGGCTCCACGATCAAGCTGCAGACGCCCTGGGGGCCCCAAACGCTGGAGGTCCCGCTGCCTGGCCTCTTCAACGCGTATAACGCGATCGCGGCGGCCGCGACCGCCTACAGCCTCGGCGTCGAGCCCGCCGTCGTGCGGGCGGCGGTGGGCAGCGTCGCGGGTGCCTTCGGCCGCCTGGAGTCGTTCGCTGTCGACGGTCGCCGGGTGCTGCTCGCGCTGGTGAAGAACCCGAGTAGCTTCGACCAGGTCACCGAGGTCCTGCTCCGCAAGCGCAACGCCCTGCGGCTGGTGCTCGCCCTCAACGACAACACGCAGGACAGCCGGGACGTGTCCTGGATCTGGGACGCGGGCTTCGAACAACTGCGCGGCCGCCTGGAATGGGTGATCGCCTCGGGCCACCGCGCTGCAGACCTGGCGGTCAGGCTCAAGTACGCGTCCGCGCTCGACGGGCTGGCAAGTAACCCCGGGGGGCTCTCGATCATCCCCGCGCTGCGCCAAGCCGCTGATCAGGCGCTGCGCCGCACGCCGCCCGGCGAGGAGCTCACCATCATCACGACCTACACGGCGATGTGGGCGCTGCGGGCGGCATTCGTGCGGCGCGGGCATCTGCGGCCCTTCTGGCAGACATGAGCACCCCCGACGAGGAGGCATGTAGGTCGACGGGCACACCCGATCCGGCTCGCCGGAGCGCTCTGAGGCTGACGATCGGCTACCTCTACCCGAGCGTGCTGAGCCAGTACGGCGACTGGGGCAACGTGCTGTGTCTCGAGCAACGCTGCCGCTGGCGCGGCATCGCCGCCGAGGTCCTGCCGCTCGAGGTCGACACGCCGATCGACCCGTCCGCCGTCGATCTCTTCTTCATGGGCGGCGGTGCCGACTCCCAGCAGCGCCTGATCGCGCGCGACCTGGTGGTGGTGAAAGGCGACGCGATCCGTACCGCGATCGAGGCTGGAAGCGTTGCGCTGCTCATCTGCGCCGGCTACCAGATGTGGGGTCGCCTATACCGTCCGTTCCGCGGTGACGACCTCGCGGGCCTGGGGGTCTTCGATGCCGAGACGATCCACTGGGCGGCCGAGGAGCAGACCAAGATCACGGACATCACGAGCGCTGGGCGCGGCCGGATGGTCGGCAATATGGTCGTCGAGTGGGAGGGCCGGAGACTCGTCGGGTTCGAGAACCACGGCGGTCGGACCTATCTGGGGGCGGGGGCGCGACCGCTCGGGCGCGTTGTCATGGGCGCGGGCAACAACGGCAAGGACCGCACCGAGGGGGCCATCTATCGGCACGCCTACGGCACCTACCTGCACGGCCCGGTCCTCCCCAAGAACCCGGCCTTGGCTGACCACCTGATCGGGCTCGCGCTGCAGCGTCGGTACGGCGAGGTCGCGCTCGCGCCGCTCGACGACGGCCTCGAAGCACAGGCACAGGCGGTGGCGCTGCACCTGCGACGCTGAGCGCACGACTGCCGGAGCGGCAGCCACCCGTGAGTCTCCCTGACGCGAGTCACAAGGTCGGCCCACGCGCTCGACGGCGACCCGGATGTTGCCTTGCGCGCCGCGGCCGGCGTGGGCCAACGGGAGTTGAGCGCCCGCCACGGCCAGTGGCGACGGTGCCGGTGGCCAAGGCACCGTCGCGAGCAGCTCCCGATCCGCCGGTCCTGCCCGCGCCACACCCGAGAAGCGAGGCTATCCGGCTGGGCACGCTCGGCGAGATGCCGTGTGGCGTGCCAGCTGGTCGGGGCCGTGTCCGCGGGTCGTGATGGCCGCGGTCGGGAAGGCCGCGCGACCCGTGCCGCCGACCCCAGCGAGCCGGCGGAGGTCATGGTGGCGGACCAGATCGAGGATCTGCACGAGTCCGCCCGAGCGGCCCCAGCTCGGGGATCCGCGCAGGAAGCCCAAGGGATCGTGCATGAGGAGCGCGATGAAGCTCCACCAGGCGGCGAATGCCGCGCGCCCGAGTGCCACGGCGAGCAGCGCGGCACGGCGCTCGGCACCCCGCGTTCGTAGGGCGACGATCGCCGCGGACGCCACGGCCGCGGACGCCACGATGGCGGCCCCCGCGATGCGCGTGGCCATGGCCAGTGCGGCAAGCACGCCGCGCCGGACGGCATGCGTGCGACTCAGGAAGTAGCCCGCGGCGAGAACCAGGAACAGCGGCTCGGTATACGCCCAGGGAGAAGACGTAGGACGCCGGGCAGAAGGCGAGGAGCGCGAGCGCCCGGGTGGCCAGGGCCGGTCGGAACCGCTCGGCCAGGAGCTTCCACAGCAGGACGGCGGCCGCCACGAAGAGCAGGTTGGCAAGCAGCACCGCGCTGAGGGCAGCAGGGAGCAGCCCGAGCGTGGAGAGGCGGATGCCGATTGGCCAGAGGGGGAAGAAGGCGAAGTCGTAGTGGAGGTTCGTCGCGCTCAACGCCTGGGGCGTGGCGTGGTGGCCGCGCTGCGCGATCCGGATGTACCAGCCAGCGTCCCACGCCGCGAGGGGGTCGAGACGATGCGGGGCCACGCTGGCGCAGCCCGGCTGGCGGCGCGAGCGGGGAGCGGCCGAGCTTCACAGATGCGCCTCGAACCAAGTCCGTCCCTACCCGGGGAGACGGCCGCCCGGGGCGCGGCACCGCTGCTGCAGTCACGCGTGCCAACATCGCCTTGGCAAGCACCACGCCGACGCCGAACCGGGCGGCATCTGGGATCGGGGGAGCGCGGGGCCGTTCGGGGATGGCACTAGCCGGCCCACGCCCCCGACTCACGCTGCGGCAGGCTGAAGTAGGGCGTCGCCCAGCAGGAGAAGCCCTACGCCCATGAGGGGTGCCACGAGCGTCAGTTCGGCGAGGAGCGGATGCCGCACGTCGTGCATCAAGAAGAGGCCGTACGCGCCAGCCGGGGCCAAGCCACGTTGCCGGTGGGAGCTTGGGGTCTCACGTGACCAGGCTCTTGCGTGCAGTGACGGCCGGCACGCCCAGCCAGAATCGCGTCCCGCCACCCTCTCGAGGCTCGGCGCCGATCGTGCCGCGGTGCGCTCGTACCCCGGCGGCGGCCGTAGCCAGCCCGAGCCCGAAGCCCGGCCCGGTCGCGTTCGGGCCGCGCTGGAACGGTTCGAACAGATGCTCGCGCACAGCGTCCGGGAGGCCCGGCCCGCGGTCGAGCACCTCCACCACCAGCGTGAAGCCGTGCGTCGCGCCGGCTTGACCGCCCGAGCGCCCCGTGTCCCCGGGGCCCCGCGCGGTGCCGCCGGTAGCGGCATCCTCCACATCGGCCAGGACGTCCACCTGCGACCCCATCGGGCTGTAGAGGATGGCGTTCGTGAGCAGGTTGCTGATCGACTGTTCGAGGCGTACGCGGTCGACCTCGACCGCGCGGTCGCACGCTCGCTGGACGACGGCCACCCGGCGTTGCGCCGCCACGGCTGCTGTGCGCGCCACCACCGATTCCACCAGGTCGTCCACGCGGACTGGCCGGCGCACCAGAGCCCGTCCGTCAGCCTCCGCGGTCGAGAGCTCCAGCAGCGCCGTGGCAAAGTCGGCGAGCCGGACCGCGTCGGCATGGGCGGCCACCACCGCGTCGCGGAGCTCGGACGCGTCGGTGCCCGGTCGTGCGGCGAGCTCGAGCTCCGCCTGGAGCGCGGCCAGCGGGCTGCGCAGGTCGTGGGACGCCGCGGCGACGAAACGCCGCTGCTGTTGCACGCCGTGTTCCAGTCGATCCAGCATGCCGTTGAGGGTGCGCGCGAGCCGTCCCAGCTCGTCGTTGGTCGCGGGCTCCGGGAGTCGCCGGTCGAGATCGGCGGTCCCGATGGCCGCTGCCTCCAGCGTAAGCGCGGCGACTGGCCGCAGCGCCCGCCCGGCCAGCCACCAGCCGCCGAGCAGCGAGAGGAGACCGGCCCCCATGCCGACCACGAGGAGCACGATGGCCAGGCTTGCCTGCGCGTGCTTGATCGTCTCCAGGCTGCTGCCCGCCACCACCATGCCGCCGCCCTGCGTGCTGACCGCGCGCAGCAGGTAGGCCACCCCGCCCTGCTGGACCTGGCGCGCCGCGCCCGCCGCCGGCAACGGCAGCCCGGCGGGCGCGTTGGCGGTGGCATCCACGAGATGCCCGCCGGCGTCCACGATCAGCGTGAACACGCCGGACTCGGTCGTGTTGCTCTCCTGGAGCCCGGCCTGGCCCCCGTTCTCGAGCGAGGTCGCCACGTCGGCCGCGCGCGTCTGCAGGGTCTGGTCGAGTGAGGCCTGTAGCCCGACCCCGAGCTGCCACCAGACCGTCAGCCCGGCGAGCGCCAGGGTGAGCGCCAGCGCTGCCGCATAGGTGAGCGCCAGGCGGGTACGGAGCGTCATCCGGGGCCGTGTTCTGGAGGGGCGGAGGGCGGTGCCAGCGTCGAGCCCGACGCCTTCGCGGTGCGCAGCGGCTTCGCCGGCGGCGTGCGGAGCACGTAGCCGACGTCCCGGACGGTGTCCAGCGGGGGGCTCTCCGGGTGCTCGCGGAGGCGCACGCGCAGCGCATGAACGTAGACGTCGACGATGTTCGAGGTCCCCTCGTACGCCCAGTCCCAGACGCGCTCGATGATCTGGGTCCGTGACACCACCTCGTCGGGGTGTCGCGCCAGGAACTCGAGCAGGGCAAACTGCCGTGACGAGAAGGGCACCTCCCGTCCCGCCACCGTCACCCGATGGGTGGCCGGATCGAGCGCGAGCGCGCCCACGGTGAGCACCGTGGGTCGTGCGCTGGGGCCTCGCCGGACCAGGGCCCTCAGCCGGGCCAGCAGCTCGACGAACGCGAACGGCTTCACGAGGTAGTCGTCCGCCCCTACGTCCAGCCCGCGCACCCGGTCTTCGACCGCATCGCGAGCGGTCAACATCAGGACGGGCGTCCAGTTGCCCGCGGCGCGCAGCTCGGCGCAGAACGCGAAGCCGTCACCGTCGGGGAGCATCACGTCCAGGATCAGGGCGTCGTAGGTGCCCTCGGACACATGCCAGCGCCCATCCTCGATGGTCGCCGCGGCGTCCACCGCGTGGCCGTCGGCGCGCAGACCGCGCTGCAGCAGGCCGCTCAGGCGTACGTCGTCTTCGAGGAGCAGGAGCTTCACGGCACGCGCTCGGTCACGGCGTGCGCAGATCGCAGCTGCTGATGCTGGTGCGGTCCATCGCGTCCACCATTGTCGCGGCCGAGGACGAGCGGTCGATGAATCCGAGGCCCGGACAGATTCACCGTCGCCTCACGGTGCAGCTGCCACTCTGCCCGCAGCGATCGGGCAGCGGGCCTGATCCGGGTACAGGAGCGATCACCATGATGCTCTCTCGTCTTCGCAACGCGGCCGTCTCGGGGATGGCCGTGCTGCTCCTCAGCGGCGCGGGCGTCGCGTTCGCCGCGAATTCCCCGACGACGCCCCCGACGGCCGTGACAACCGGCGGGTCGAGCGCCATCGGCCAGCAGGTCGATGTCCAGCAGGGCGACCAGACCGCACCGGACACGGCCTCCGCGTCCGCCGAGGCGGCCGGGGTCGAGGCGCCGGAGGCGGCCGGTTTGGCCGCTGAGACCGATGGACCTGGCGGGCACACGGACGCGGCCGGCAGCATCGCCGACTACCAGTTCCAGGGCGAGCAGTGACGGCTCGCTCCCGGTAGGCCGTCGGCGTGACGGTCCGAAGAGCTCCGTGGGGCCATCGGTGGCACGACCGGTGGCCCCACCTGTTGTCCGAACCCACATGCCGCGGCGGGTGGTGCATCCAGGGACCCCGAGCCTCAGCCGTCCGTGTCGCGGAGAGCCAGGGTCCACCGGCTCGCCGACAGCGGAATCGCCGGAGGGCCCCGCCTGGGATTCACCGTCGCTTCATGTTCCCTCCCGCACAGTGTGTCGAAGGCGGTTTCGGGTTGCCTAGGCGTGCGATGCCCAGGGCGCGGACTCCCGGACGCCAGTCGACGGAGAAGCCCGAGGCAAGTCACAGATGAAGTGGAAAGTCGCCGTGACCGTCATCCTGCTCGCGGTCGGCGTCGGGACCGCCGGGTTCGTCATCATCTCGCCCGGTGGCTCGGGGTCCACGCAGTACCTGACGTCTGCAGTGATACGGACCACCGTTGCCCGCCAGATGGCTGCGAGCGGATCCGTCCGCTGGGCGGCGATCTACGATCTCGCCTTCGGCGCGAGCCCGGTCCTGGAAACCGGGGTTCCTGCCTCTGCCAGCTCTGGAGCCACGACCTGGGTCGTCAAGCGCGTCGCTGTCAAGCCGGGCGACCGGGTGACCAAGGGCGCCATTCTGGCGACGGCCGACACGGCCGCCGCCGCCGCGTCCCTGGCGCTGGCCAAGGCGAGCCTTGCCGTGGCGCAGGCACGGCTGGCCGTGGACAAGGCCGGTCCGAGCGCCGCCGATCGGGCCTCCGCCTACGACGCCATTGTGCAGGCGCAGCAACAGCTCAGCCTCGCGAAGCAGAGCCAGGCCGACACGGCCCGTCAGAGTGCCTTGCGACTGAGCCAGGCGCAGCAGGCCCTCCAGGCGGCACAGGCGAAGCTTGCCGCCGACCAGGCGGCCGGTCCGCCCACGGCCACGCTGCAGGCCGACCAGGCTGCCATTACCCAGGCGCAGCAGCAAGTCGACATGCTGACGCTGCAGAACCAGGCCGCCGCGGGCCAGGCGTCCGCGCTCGCGCAGCAGAACGCGCTCAAGCTGAGCCAGGCGCAACAGGCTCTCCAACTGGCGCAGGCGCAGCTGGCGCGGGACTCGATCCCGGTGCCGGTCCCGTCGAGCTCGCCGCTTCCACCCGACCCTGCGAAGATCGCCGCCGACCAGGCGGCGGTGATCCAGGCCCAGCAGCAACTCGCCCTGCTGACGCTGCAGAACCAGGCCTCCGACAGCCAGGCGTCGGCGCTCGCGCAGCAGAACGCCCTCAAGCTGAGCCAGGCGCAGCAGGCCCTCCAGGCGGCACAGGCGAAGCTTGCCGCCGACCAGGCGGCCGGTCCGCCCACGGCCACGCTGCAGGCCGACCAGGCCGCCATTACCCAGGCGCAGCAGCAACTCGACACCCTGACGCTGCAGCACCGCTCGTCGCTCGATCAGGCAGCCGGCCAGATCGCCGCGGCCAGTCTGTCGCTCTCGATCGCCCAGCACGGGTACGCCTCGAAGGTCGTCGGGGCAACGGCCTCGGTGCTCGCATCGGACGCCGCCGCGCTCGTCAGCGCCCAGGAGTCGGTCCGCCAGGCGCAGCTCACGCTCGACGGCGCCACGCTGCGCAGCCCGTTCGACGGTGTAGTCACCGCGGTCAACGTCGTCGCTGGCGCGGCGGCGCCCGCCGCCCCTGACGTTGCGGTCGCCGTCGGTGGGTGGCAGGTCACCGGGACCGTCACGGAGACCGACTTGCCCTCCCTGCGGGTCGGCCAGGCGGCCAACGTGGCGATCAGCGCGCTCGGGGCCACCGCAGCCGGCACGCTGCTCTCGATCGGGCTGACGGGCTCCATCTCTGGGTCGTCCGGCGTCGTGAGTTACCCGATCGTCATCGCGCTCAACGCAGCGCCACCCGGGACCGCGGCAGGGATGAGCGCCCAGATCGCCGTCACCACGGCACAGGCGCCGGGCGTGCTTGCAGTGCCGTCCGTCGCGCTGGCCGGGAGTCCGGGCCAGTACACGGTCCGCGTCCTCGACGCTGCCGGCCGGCCACACGACCGAACGGTCCAGGTCGGGCTCGTCACCTCCACGCTGGCCGAGATCAAGTCCGGCCTGACCGAGGGTGAACGCGTCGTCACCGGGACGGCCGCGCCGCAGACGGGCACCAGCAGCTCTGGTGGCGGGTTGCCGGGCCTGCTCCCGGGCGGTGGCGGTGGGGGTGGGGGCCAGCAATGAGCGCGCCGCTCATCAGCGTGCAGGGCCTCAGCCGGATCTACCGGACCGGTCGGATCGACGTCGCGGCTCTGCGCCAGATCGACCTCGTCATTCGGGAGGGCGAATTCGTCGCCATCGTCGGGCCGTCGGGTTCCGGCAAGACGACCCTGATGAACATCCTCGGCTGCCTGGACCGGCCGACGAACGGCCACTACGTCCTGGCCGGCACCGCGGTCGCGGATCTGGACGACAACGAGCTCGCCAGGCTGCGCAGCCGCGAGATCGGGTTCATCTTCCAGTCGTACAACCTGCTGCCGCGGATGTCCGCCCTCGAGAATGTCGCGGCTCCCCTCATCTACCAGGGGATGGGGCGCCGCGATCGCGAGGCCCGCGCCAGGGCCGCACTCGAACGGCTCGGGCTCGGCGATCGCCTAGCCCACGAGCCAACCGAGCTATCCGGCGGCGAGCAGCAGCGGGTCGCGATCGCTCGGGCGCTGGTCACCGAGCCCGCCATCCTCTTGGCGGACGAACCGACCGGGAACCTCGACAGCGCGAGCGGCGCCGAAGTCATCGAGCTTCTCCATGAACTCCACCGCAGCGGACGAACAATCGTCTTGATCACCCACGACGGCGACGTCGCGCAGGCGGCGGAGCGCCAGGTCCACGTTCGCGACGGGCGAGTGGCCGCATGAGTGCGTTCGAACTCGTCCGCCTGGCCCTCTCCCGTCTGCGCTCGAGTCGGCTGCGCGCGGCGCTCACCATGCTCGGGGTGATCATCGGCGTCGCGTCGGTCGTCGCGCTCGTGTCGGTCGGCGAGGGGACCACCCGCGGGATCACGACCCAGCTGCGCAGCCTCGGCACCAACCTGCTCGTGGTGAACCCGGGCACCGCCGTCAGTGGGCCCAACGCCGGTGAACCCGGATCGGCCACCACGCTCACCCTGGACGACGCTGTGGCGCTCGCCAAGATCGCCGGGGTGGCCGCCGTGGCCCCGGAGCTCGCGACCCAGCAGCCGGTGATCGCGGGCGCCAAGCACACGACGACCATCATCATCGGCACGACCGCCGCCCACGCGCAGGTGCGCAACGAGACGATCTGGCAGGGATCGTTTCTCACCCCCGTGACCGATGCCCTCGGCCTGCGGGTGGCCGTGCTCGGCGCTACGACCGCGACCAACCTCGGGCTCGGCGCCAACGCCGTGGGAACCGACATCAGAATCGGGGGGATCCCGTTCCGTGTGATCGGGATCCTCCAGGCGAAGGGCGGCTCGAGCCTCCTCAACCAGGACGACCAAGTCATCGTCCCGGTCGCCGCCGTGCGATCGCAGTTCGTGGGCGGGACGAGTGTCCGGACGATCGGCGTGAGTGTCGCCTCGGTCAACCAGATGGGCGTGGTCGCTGCGGCGATCACGACGACGCTGCGAAGTCGCCACGGGATCCTGGCCGGCCGCCCCGATGACTTCGTGATCTCGAATCAGGCGCAGCTCCTCGGTGCAGTCTCGTCGGTCTCCACGCTGCTGGCCGTGCTGCTCGCCGGAATCGCCTCGATCTCGCTCGTCGTGGGCGGCATCGGGATCATGAACATCATGCTCGTTTCGGTCCGCGAACGAACCCGCGAGATCGGCATCCGCAAGGCGATCGGGGCGCGCAGCCGCGACATCCTCTTGCAGTTCTTGGTCGAGGCCCTGACCCTCTCGCTCCTGGGCGGCGCGATTGGGATCGGCATTGGCCTTCTCCTCTCTGCAGGGATCGGCCAGATCGCCGGTTGGGGCTTCGTGTTCGACCCCCTCACGCTCCTGGTCGCGGCCGGATTCAGTGTGGCTGTCGGCGTCCTCTTCGGCGTCTGGCCCGCCCGCCAGGCCGCGCTCCTCGACCCCATCGCCGCCCTTCGGTACGAGTAGGAGGTGCCCCATGTCCGCATCCATCCAGCCGCCGGTCGAGACGCTCACTGAGCCGATCTCGCCCGAACAGCCAACCCACCCGGCCCCGCCTATGCGCCGCCGGCGGAGCCGCGTCGATGTCGCCCTGCTGTTGGCCGGCATGATCGCCATCGGAGGTGCCGCCTTCGCCGCTGGGCGGGTCACCGCGCCCACGGCCGCGGCGGCCAGCAACCAGGACTGCGGCCCGGGTGGTGGCGGGGGCGGCGCGCCGGGAGCGTCCGGCCAGCCCGAACCGGCTAACCCTGGCGGGAACCCCAACCAGTGAAGAGCGGCATCCCGTGCGCGGCCTGTGCCAGTCGGACCGACGTGGCCGGCTCGGGCAGCGGGTACCTCTCCACGCCCGACGGCCTGGACCCGCTGCCGGTCGGGGCGGTGCCCGGGACATGAGCCACGCCGTACCGAGCCGCAGCCTCGCACTCGCTGGCGTCCTCGTGCTCGTCCTGGCGGCCTGCGGCGGCGCGGCGGCGGCCCGTTCGAGCGCCACGGTCGGGCCGCGCGCCGTGGCCACGTCGGTGACGCCGTCGGTCCTGGCGCCCGCGGCGGGCAGCCCGGCCGCAGGGCCCGACGGCGACATCGCCGACCAGCCTGGCGAAACCGAGGACGCGAGCATGATCGGCCAGCGGCCCACGATCACGTTCCGGGGCGACGCGGCGTGGCAGATCCAGCGGCCGTCCACCCCCGACCACCCGACCGAGGCCTACGCCGACGCGCCCTCGTACCTCCCCGGCGAGACGCTGCGGTTGGCGGTCAGCACGGACGCCCCCGCCTACACCGTGGCGATCTTCCGCCTGGGGGCCACCGTGCAGGCGATGGGCGACCCGTCCCCGGTGCAGCCAGGCGTGCGCCAGGGCGGCCCGATCGTCGATCCGACGACGAAGATGGTTCGGGCCGGCTGGCGCGCCACCTACAGCCAGCCGATCCCGGCGAGCTGGCCGAGTGGGGTCTACCTGGCCAAGGTCAGCGGGGTCGGCGGCACCCAGAGCTACGCGCCGTTCGTCGTCCGCGCCACCCGTCCGAGTCGCTTCCTCTTCGTCAGCAACACGCTCGACTACGCGGCCTACAACCGCTGGGGCGGCAGCAGCCTCTACTGGAGCGGGGTCGGCGGCCCGGCGCCTGGGGTCCCCGAAGCCGTCGCGGTGAGCCTCGACCGGCCGTTCGCCGACGAGGCGGGCGCGGGCCAGATCCTCATGCTGGAGGCCCCCTTCATCGCCTGGCTCGAGGGGCACGGGTACGACGTCACCTACACCACCGACTACGACCTCTCGACGCACCCGGCCGTCCAGCCGCTGCCGCGCGCGGTCCTCTTCAGCGGCCACGGCGAGTACTGGGGGGCGCCGCTCCGCGACTGGCTGGACCAGCATGTGCTCCGCCAGGGCGACCTGGGCTTGGGACTGTTTGCCGCCGACACGGGGTACTGGCAAGTCAGCTTCTCCGATCCCTCGTCGACCGGCCCGCGCACGATCGGGCTGTACAAGGACGCCCGCTTCGATCCGGCGCTGCCAGCGCGCTGCCCGGGCGGCTTCACGCGCCATGCCAACGCGTTCCGCTCCCTGCCCTGCGGGGTGGGCCACCGCGCCGGCAACCGACCCGAGCAGGCGCTCTTCGGGGTCCAGTACGGCGACGTGGTGCCAGGCTACTACGCCTATCGGCTCGCGGCCGGGGCCCCGGCAAGGCTGCTCGCGGGGACCGGGCTCGCGCCGGGCGACTCGCTCGGACGCATCGCCGGCGGCGAGGTGGACCGGGTCTTTCCGGGGCTCGCGAGCCTGCCGGGCGACCACCTCTTCGCCTCCACCATGACCATCACACGTGGGGGCGCAAGCGTCGCCGCGCAGGCGGTGGTGCGGGCGCTGCCCTCAGGCGGACGGGTCTTCGCAAGCGGCACGTTCTGGTGGGGCTGGGGGCTCGAGCCGAGCTTTGCCGCTTCCCATGGCGTCCCGGCGGGGTTCGGGCAGCTGACCACGAACCTGCTGGACTGGCTCGCGGGAGGCTGAGCATGCGCGGTAGCTCGTGGTCCACCGTCGCGCCACCGTTCGCCCGGTCCCCCAGCGCTCGCGACGTCCCGACTCGCGCTTCCAGTGCTCCCCATGCCAACGCGATGCGGCTCTCCAGGAGGATGTGAGATGTTTGGCCTCTTCAACCGGCGCCTCGCAGCTATGTTGGGTGGGGCATTGCTCGTCGTCGGACTGTTGCCCTCGGGAGTTCTCGCGGCGTCCGCCGTCGCGCCCGCCGTCACGAGCGCCAAGAGCACGACCTTCACGGTGGGCGTGGCGGGTACCTTCCGCGTCACCACGACCGGGGCGCCGGCCCCCTTGCTCGGCGAGACGGGCGCTCTCCCCGCCGGGGTGACGTTCACCGACCACCACACCGGCACCGCTACCCTGGCGGGCACCCCCGCCCCGTCGACCAACGGGACGTATCCGATCCGGATCACTGCCGCGAACGGGACCAACCCCAGCGCGGTACAGCCGTTCACGCTCACGGTCAATCGGGCTACCAACCACCTCTACTTCGCCACCCAGCCGGGCGGCGGGGCGACCGGGACCGTCTGGGCGCAGCAGCCGGTGGTGGAGGTCGTCAGCGCGGCCAACCAGATCGCCACGACGGACAACTCGACGGTCGTCACTCTCTCGATCGGGACTAACCCGGCGGTGGGCATGCTCTCCTGCACGAGCGGCACGGGCCGCAGGATCGTAAAGGGCGTCGCCACGTTCTTCGGCTGCAGGATCACCCGGGGCTCTGCGAACCTCTACACGCTCACCGCTACGAGCAGCGCGGCTTATGCCGCTGCCACCAGCAAGCCGTTCTACGTCGGGGGCGGCACCCGCACGCCGGTCTCGCCCACCGACGCCGTCGCCTCCGGCGTCAATCGCGGAACGTCCGGCTTCGGCACGCGGAGCCTAGCCGTGGCCCGCGACAGCTACGTCACGGTCCTCGTGCGGACGAGCCCGAACCTTGCGGGCTCACTGGTGCAGATCTGGGTCGCGTCGAAGACGAGCGGCTGGCGTCAGTTGACGCTGCGGCGGGTAGCCGCGGACGGAACAGTGCACTACTTCGCACGCGTCAACGGCTGGACCGCGTATTGGGTGAAGTTCACCGGCAACGCCACATACGCGCCGGCAGCGAGCCACGGGAGGATCGCCACCAACCCGCATTATTGATGTCTCCTGTTCTAGTAATTCGTAAGGTGGAGGGTCCGGCGCGTCCCGAATCGTACGCGGAGTCCAAGGCCCATCCGATGTCAGGCGTACTCGATCTGGTCGGGGCGTTCGCGAGGCAGCGCGCCCGCGCGTCGCGGCGCTCCCCTGCCGTCGTCCGCGCCGTCTGGCGACCCCTCGTCGGCGTGGCGATCGGCGCTGCCCTGATCGTCGCGCTGCGCCTGGCCGGCGCGCTCGCGGGGTCCGACACGGCCCTCGAGGTGATGGGCTTCGATCCGGACCGTGCCCGGCTGATCACCGGCTTGACCGCCGGAGGGCTCGGCGCCGCCCTCGCCGCGCTCGCGGCCGGCGGGCGCCTCGGGCCGATCATCGTGGGGTATCTCGGCCTCGCCGTCGTCTTCGGACGGACGTTCCTCGACGAGACGGCCAGTGCGATCGCGACGCATGGGCCGCAGGGCTTCGAGCCGCTCGGCTGGCTGGCCACGCTCGTGACCCTCGCCTCGGCCGGCCTCGTCACCGGCTGGGCCATGGCCACCCTCGCGATCGAGGTGCGGCGCTGGCTACGAGGCGGCTGGGCGCTGCTGGCCGACTGGCGCGGCCAGGACCGCCTGGATCGGCGCCGGCTGCTCCGGACGCTGGCGCCGCTCTTGGCGCTCGCCGTGGTGCTCGGCTCGCTCCCCACCTTCGCGGACATGATCAACTACACCCCCGACGTGGCGATGACCGGAGGGGCCATCCTGCAGGCCCCGCCGCTCGTCGGGGGCGACACCGGCAGTGGGCGCTCGGGTGTCGGGTCGGGTGGAGGGAACGGTGCGGCGGGAAGCGGGCCGATCGGCGTAGCGGCTGGCCCTGGGACCGGCGCTGGCGGCGCCGACGGGGGCGCCGTGACGAACGGATCGGCGAGCGGCGGAGCGATCGCCTCGACCCAACCGTGGGCCAACGCGCGCCCCACCGGGCGCGGCCAGGTCGTGGCCTTCACGCTCCCCTCGCCCTGGTATGACGGGCGGCGATCGAGCTCGACGGTCTGGCTCTACCTGCCAGCGGGCTACGCGACCGGCACCCAGCGCTACCCGGTGGTGTACACCGTGCCCTGGGACCTGGCCCACTGGGCGCTCGGGATCCATGTCGCCGCGCTCCTCGACCAGGCCATCGCGGACGGGACGCTGCCGCCCACCATCGTGGCCTTCGTCGATCTCGCGGGCGGCCCGTTCCCCAACAGCGAATGTGCCGACTCGTACGACGGCCGCGAGCGGGCCGACACCTACGTGTCAGCGACGGTCGTGCACGCGCTCGACAGCCGCTTCCGCACGATCGCCGATCCGGCGGCGCGCACCATCGCCGGCTTCTCGCAGGGTGGGTTCTGCGCCGCGAACCTGCTGTTGCGCCACCCCGACGTCTTCCACCAGGCGGTCATCTTCTCCGGCTACTTCGTGGCCGGGTTGCGCAGCGGCGAGACGGTCAACGCCTGGATGCCCTTCGGACACGTCCCCTCCGTGGTGGCGGCGAACTCGCCGATGCTGACGGCCGAGCGGCTCCCGCCCGCGCTCCGCCGGCAGCTCTTCATCGTCCTCTCGGCCCAGCCGGACGCGGGCGTCTTCGGGCAGCAGGCGAGCCAGTTTGCCGCGGTGCTGACCCGCGAGGGGTATCCGACCGACTTCTTGTGGAACCAGCTGGGGCACGCCTGGAAGGCCGTCCGCCTGGAGTTCATCCCGGCGCTGCGCGCGGTCGCGGAACGGCAAGTCCAGACGGGGGTGCTGCGCTGATGGCCCGCCTGCGCCCGGCCGTGCGGTGGCCCGCGATCCGCCCCGCCGCCTTGCGCCCGACGAGCGCGGGCCGGGCCGGGCGGGCGGCACGTCTGCTCCCCCGCGTCGTGATGGGGCTCGGCGCGTTCGTGGCGCTCTCCGACGCCTTCGCGTTCGGCACGGCCAGCCTCTCGAGCGTCCAGGCGCTGCTCCCGTTCGACACGCCGAGCGCGGACCCGCTGATCGCGGCGCTCAGTGCCGTCGGGTTGGCGGCGCTCACCATCGGGCTCGTCCGCGGCAAACGGCTCGCCTGGTGGCTCGCGATCCTCGTCTTCGCCGCGGGCGTGCCACTCCAGTTGCTCGCCCTCGGGCACACCGCCGGCGGGGTCGTGGCGGCGATCGCGCTGGCGCTCTTGACGCTCGACCGGAACCGCTACGGCGTGCGCTCGGCGCGGACGTGGAGCTGGACGAGCTGGGGGCTCCTGCTGGCCGGGGCCGCCATCGCGACGCTCGCGACCGTGCTGGTGATCCTGCACGATCCGGCCGACGCCCTGCCCGCCGAGCCAGCCGACCTGCCCGATCTGGCCCGCACGCTGAGCGCCTGGCTGGCGTTCGGGGACCTCGCGGGACCGCCCTCCGGCCCGCGCACGACGCTGATCTTGGCCCTCGCGATCGCCTCGCGCCTGGCCGTCGCGCTCGCGCTCCTCGCCATGCTGCGACCGGTGGGCGACGACACGCCGGCGCCCGATCTGCGCGAGCGGGTGCGCGAGCTGGCGCGCCGCTACGGGCGCGGCGCGCTGCTGCCGTTCCAGTTGAGCGACGACAAGCGCTGGTACAGCCCGGCCGGGCGCGACGGCTTCGTGGCCTATGGCCGCGACGGACGGGTCGCCGTGGCGGTGGGCGAACCGGTGGGGAGCGAGCGCGACCGCTGGCTCGTCTTCGCCTCGTTCGTCGACGCGTGCCGCCAGCACGACTGGGTGCCGGTCGTCTACCAGGCGTCCGAGGCGAGCCTGGAGCGGCTGCGCGCGCTCGGCTTCCAGGCCTCGCCGATCGGCCGCGAGGCGATCATCGACCTGCCGAGCTTCAGCCTCGCGGGCTCGCGGCGCGCGAACCTGCGCCACACCATCACGCGGGCGAAGCGCGGCGGCCTGACGCTCGCCTGGTACCCGGACGGGCTCGGAGCGGACAGCGCACGGCTGGGCCCCGGGCTCGCGCAGGTCGACGCGGCCTGGCACGCCGAGAGCGGACCGCCGGAGATGGGCTTCACCATCAGCCGCTTCTCACTCGATGAGCTGCGCCGCGTCCCGGTCGCGGTGGCGCTCGACGCCCGGGGCACGCCCACCGCAGTCGTCTCGTTCCGCTCGACCGGCGCGGACGGCGGGTACGTGCTCGACCTGATCCGGCGCGTGCCCGGCGGCGTGCCGGGCGCGGTGGAGTTCTGCTTGGCCGAGGCCGCCGAACGGTTCCGCGACGCCGGCGCGACGACGCTCTCGTTGGGCCTCGCGCCCCTCAGCGGCCTCGACCCGGCCGGGCAGCGCCTCGAGGAGCGCGCGCTGGCGGCCGTGGCCCGGCTCGTGCGTCCCTTCTACGACGTCGCCGGGCTCGCCTTCTTCAAGGACAAGTTCGCGCCGCGCTGGGAGACGCGCTACGT
>JAJYNJ010000051.1 GCA_021786385.1 Chloroflexota bacterium | reverse complement strand
CGACTGCTGCGTCTCAACGGGACGTGGAGCCACTACTGGTCCGAACGCTTTGGTGCGGCGCTCCGGCCCTGGCCCTCGTCCGCCTGACCCAGCACAGAGAATGGGATGCTTCCGGGGGAGAGTGTGAACGGTTTCGGGGAGGCTGCCGGCGCGGCTGTGGCATCGCCGGGGCGCGGCCGTGGCGGCAACGCGCAGGCGCGATTTCGCACGTCATGTCAACACCGTCGGCCCTGCCCGCAGCGTTGGCTACCTGTCCACCTCGGCCCAGGATCGGATGACGCACGCGGCGCGTTGCGGTGTCGGCCTCGGGCTCGGCGCGCGGCGCGGCGACGAGCGCGAGGCGGAGCCTACGGCCGAACGAAGAGCAGGTGCTGGGCAAGCGCACCGTGCCTGCCCAGCGGTAGACCGCCCAAACAGGGTCCCGTTTGTGCACTTCACGTGTGATCGTACAGACTCGGTCCTCTGGCCGCGGGTGGACCGGGCCGCGGGTGGACCGGGCCGCGGGCGATGTGGGCGGCGAGCGTCGCCGCGCGTGTCACGGTGGCGCCGCGCGCGTCATGGTGGCACCGCGGGTGTCACGGTGGCGCGGCGGGTCATGGTGTCGCCGCTCCCGCGTCGGTCGCCGGAGGTGTTGGCGGGAGAGCCCCGGGGTCCCGCTGGTCGTGGTCCCGATGGCCCCCGCTCGTGCCGCCAGCGCCGCCGGTCGTGCCATCCGCGGCCCCACCAGCCGTTGCGACGGCCACAACCTCCGCCACCGCCCTGCTCGAGCCGGCAGTCGCGATCAGCTCATAGGCCCCACCGTGGCCCGGCAGGACGGTGGCCGTGAGCGTGGGGTGCGCCGCCGCTGCGACGCTCGCCGGCACCAACAGCAGCACGAACGCGACAGCAACCCGGGTGGGACACGGCGAGAGATCGGTACCGTTCCTTTCGACCAGTCGTACGCGGAAGCCCCCAATCTGGATGCCACGCCACTGGCGGCGATCCGGTTCCGCGAGAGCGCCGGGTTCCGGGGCCGGGGCGGCCCGCTCCCGCTGCTCACGGTGGCGACGGCGCGGTTCGGCACGTGTGGCCACGGCGACCACGGCGCCCGGGGGTGCATCTCGATATCCCCGGCGGAGCCTGGGGCGCCACGACGCGGCGGCACGGCGGCCAGATCGGTCGGGGAGGCCGACGGATGCCACGATCCGAGTGCCCCCACCGGCCGGCACGAAGGCGACGGTCACCGGTGCCACAGGGGTCGGATCGCGGTAGTTTCCGTCCCCCACAAGCGTCTCGAGGACGCCGCCCGGCGGGAGGGTCAACGCTCCCGAGCGCCGGGCTCCTCGATGAGCCGGCGCGGCTCGCCGGCACCGCGCATGGTCGCCGACCCGTCAGCCAGCCGACGACACCCGCTCGACCGACCTCAGGTAGCCAATCAGGTCGAGATCGCCTGGAGACGCTCCGTACTGCGTGAGCAGCACGGCCGCCTCGCCTCGGAACTGCGTACCGTGGTTCACGACGTGCAGCATGATCTGCCAGAGCGGCGTCTCGAAGACCGTCCCCGTCGTGTTCGTGTACCGGACGGCACGATCTAGATCGCCCTCCTCGAGCCCCGCGAGGTACGCCGCCCAGCTAGCCGTCTCGGCTGCCCAGCGGTCGCACAGCGCGGCGAGCGTCTCGAAATCCGCGCCGGTTGGCAGCGCCGGGGGCGACACGCCCTCCTGGCAGCGCATCCGCCAGATCCGTTCGGCCGCGTAGACATGGGCCAGTGTGCCGAGCAGGCTGCCGTGGCTCACTGGTGCGGCGGTGGTCAAGCGGTCGGGCGGGACCTGCGCAGCAGCGGAGAGCAGGCGCTCGTTCGACGCCCGGTTGTAGCGGAAGAGCGTCTGTAACTCGATCGGGCGCACGGCAGATCCCCCCTGCGGCGAGCCCAGACGGCGCGTCGGCACCACCTGGACCAGCCTCGTTCACTCGTGCAGCTTCCGGAACCAGAAGTGGTGGCGGTCCCCCTCCGAATACGCGCCGATGATGTCGTGCCGGCTCATCTGCGCCCAGGCAGGCGCATCGGCCAAGATGCCGGGGTCGGTCGCGACCACCTCGACGATCTGGCCCACTGCCACCGACTTGACAGCCTGGGCGAGCTTGACGATCGGCATCGGGCAGAGGAAACCCGAGGCGTCGACGACGACGTCGGCGCGCGGGAGGGCGGGCGTGGGGCGTTGAGCGGTCATGGAAGTCGCCTTTCTCTGAACGTGGCCGTCGCCGAGCGTACGGAGACGGCGCGGTCGTGGAGCGCATGCGTGCGGGACCCGATGGGCATGTCAGATGAAGAGGTTGACGTCGCTGCCGCGGGCGTCCGCGAGGTATGTGGCGACTCCCGCGTACGAATCGACGATCGGAAGCAGATCGGCCTTCGTGAGGCCCATCACGCCCATCGTGATCGTGCAGGCGATGAAGCGCACGCCGAGCGAGTGCGCCAGCTCGATCATCTGATCGACGGTCGGCATCTGGAACTGGCCCATCAGCCGGCGCATGAGCACGGGCCCGAGGCCCAGGAAGTTGAAGCGTGTCAGCGGGAGGCGGCTCGCCCCGCCGGGCTTCAGCCAGCGGAACGCCGTGCGCAACGGGTCGCGGCCCACGCGGGAGGCGTTCGGCCGCGTGATCACGTCGAGCCCCCAGAACGTGAAGAACATGGTGACCGGGAGTCCGGCGGATGCCGCACCGACGGCGATGTTGAACGCGGCCTGCACGCGGTCGAAGTCCCCGGAGAAGACGACGATCGTGACGCCCTCCTTGATGGGCTTCTCAGCCGCGGAGGTCGGCTGGGGCGCGGGAGCGATGGCGGGTTCGGCGGCCGCAATCGGTGCGGCGGTCGAGGAAGGAGCAACCATGGGAGAACCTCAGGTGCGTCGGCCTGGTGATCGATCGCCGGCGCGCACCCCGGGGGACGAGGTTCAGGTCGCGCCGGCGCGCGGACAGGCGCAGCAATGCCTGTGCGGAGGTGGGACGCAGGTTCGGCGCATGCGCGGAGTGTAGAGAGGTGCACCGCCCCGGTCAACGCCCGTGACGGCGCGGTGTGGATGGCCGCGTCGGCGCCGTGTGGATCCTGACGGCGCCGATGGCCATGCACACGCTGCGCCCCAGCGAGCACCGCACCGGGCCGAGGGCGCCGGTCAGCGCCTTCGTCGCCGCAGCGCGCTCGTGGTTCCCTCCCCAGCGTGACCAGACCGGCGACCCCGGGCCACGGTGCGCGCGTGCTGCCCTACAGGTGCCAGCCCACGAGGGTGGCGTTCGGGAAGTACATGACCGCGGAGGCGGCGCAGACGGCGACCGCTACAGGTGCCAGCCCACGCGGGTGGCGTTCGGGAAGAGCAGCGTTCGGGAAGAACGACCTCGCAGCGAGGGCCGCGCCGTGCACGGCCGCTCCTGGTCCCTCGACGCGCCCCTGTCTCTACCCGCCGCCCAGGTAGCGCAGCGCCACCGCCGCGTGGAGAGCCGCCCCCACCGCCATCGCCGGTTCGTCGAACACGACGCGG
>JAJYNJ010000014.1 GCA_021786385.1 Chloroflexota bacterium | reverse complement strand
ACGCGCTCGCAGGCGGATGAGGAAGCGGTGAAGGGTTCGCAACCGGGCCGGGAGCCGCTGCGTGGGGTGGCCGCTGGACCGGTCGCCGCTGCGCCGGCGGCCGCTCCGCCAGTCGCGCCTGCGCCGGCAGCCCCTGCGCCGGTGGCCCCTGCGCCGGTGGCCGACGACGCTGCGCTAGCATCGGCCGCGTCGTCCATCCCTGACCCATCCCGCACCACGAGGCGTCCCACATGAGCAACTGGCTGCTGGTCAGCTCCGCCGAGAACTTCGAGACGAGCCGGTCCCTCGGCTTCGCGCAGGCCGGGATGAAGAGCCGGCATCGACGGAAATGGGAGCGCGTGCGGCCCGGCGATCGCGTCTTCCTGTACCTCACCGGCGTCAAGGCGATCGGAGGCGTCTGCCGGGTCAGCGGCACGCCCTTCGAGTCGCACGAGCGTCTCTGGACGTCGGAGTCGCATCCGCAGGAGGACTATCCCTGGCGCTTCCCGACCGAACCGCTCGCGATCCTGGCGCCCGGCCGCTATCTCCCGGCCGAACCGCTCGCGCGCGAGATGACCTACACGCAACGGTGGCCGGCGGCGAATTGGACGCTCGCCTTCCAGGGGAACGTACACGAGATCTCCGACGCCGACGCCGACCTGCTCGAACGCGCGATCAGGCGCGCCGCCGACCAGGTGCCGATCTGATCGAGCCCGGCACGCGCAGCATTCAGAGCGGCTCCCGGGGCGTCCGGCATGAAGGGCCTCGCCGAACGTTCGGCAAGCGCGCGCTCCGTGCGCCAGCCGGTGGGGGCCGCCGATCACCACAAGTCCGGCCCGGAGGTCGCGCGGGTCGCTGCAACGGAGGGCGCCCACCCAGACGTCCAGCGTGCAATGACCGAACTGGTCATTGCACGCCGCGTGGACCGTGCACATCCTTCCGGCCAGATCCGACACGGGCAGCCTGGCGATGGGGACCTCTCTCGACTGCATCTTCTGCGGGACCACCAACCGCCCGCATGACACCTTCTGCCGCCTCTGCCGCTCTCCCCTCCGTTCGTTGAGCGTCGCGGCGACGCCGGAGCCCACCTCGGCAACGCGCGAGGGCGCGCCGAGCCACGTGACGGCGACCCAGCTGGGGTCCGGTCCAGATCGCTCGGCGGTCCCCAGGCCGTCGTCGTCGTGCGGCGCCTTGGCCCGCCACGGCAGCGTCACCACCGGGACAGATGATCGGCCGGCCTGCACACCACCGCCCACGACTCGGGAAGGCAGGCAGCCGGTGCGCACTGCGCGACCCAGCCCGCGATCGTCCGGGGGAGCGGGAGCGCGAGGAGTCGAGCCCGACCGGCAGGCGTCGTCGCAGGGGCCGCAGCTGCGCGAGGGCCAGGCCCGGACCCACTCGACCGCGCCACCGGAGCCGACGGCCCAGGTCGAGGCGCAGTCGACGGCCCAGGTCGAGGCGCAGCCGACGCCGCAGCCCTCCGAGTCGGGAACGCCAGCGCCGCCAGAAGCCACACCACAGCCCGGCGGAGCCCTCCGCAGGCCGGGGCAGCCAGGACCCGCCGACCAGCACTGATCGCCGATCCCCACGCACCATGGGAGGGCCGGCGGGGTGACGGCAGGCGCGGCGGTTTCGCCCGGCGGCGCCTGTGCAGCGGCCCCGCGTGCGCTGCGTGGGCTACGTGGTCTGCCCACGCGAGGCCGCTTCGGGGTAGGCTTCGAGCATGCCCTCCGCCACCGGGATCGCCCCAGCCCGGGCGGCCACCGGTGCCCGTCGTGGCATGGTCGCCCTTCGCCACCGCAACTTCCGGCTCTTCTTCTTCGGACAGCTGATCTCCCTGATCGGGACCTGGATGCAGTCGCTCGCCCAGGGGTGGCTCGTTCTCCAGCTGACGCACGACCCCTTCGTCCTGGGCGTCATCTCGGCCGTGCAGTTCGTGCCGATCATGGTCTTCGGGCTGTTCGGCGGGCTGATCGCAGACGCGCTGCCGAAGCGCACCACGATCATCGCCACGCAAACCTCCTCGATGCTGCTGGCGTTGGCGCTCTTCTGGCTCACCTGGACGCACCAAGTGCAGGCCTGGCAGATCGGCGTGCTGGCGTTCCTGCTCGGGTGTGTCAACACGATCGACATGCCGACGCGCCAGGCGTTCGTGGTCGAGATGGTGGGTCGAGACGACGTGGTGAACGCGGTCGCCCTCAACTCGGCGGTCTTCAACACTGCGCGGATCGTGGGCCCCGCGATCGCCGGCGTCATCATCGGCGTGGTAGGGATCGCGTCCTGTTTCCTGCTGAACGGCCTCAGCTACATCGCGGTGATCGTCGGCCTGTTCGCGATGCGGACGTCGGAACTGCACGCGCGGAGCGGGTACCACCTGCAGCACAGCGCGATAGCCGTGGTGGCCGACCTGGCCGAGGGACTGCGCTACGTCCGCCGCACGCCGATCGTGCTGCTGGCGGTAGCGGTCGTGGGCCTGGTCTCGACGCTCGGGATGAACCTGAACGTGCTGGTGCCGGTCTACGCCGCCGACGTGCTGCACGCGGGCGCCACCGGGTTCGGATTCCTGATGGCCGCCACGGGGATCGGGTCGCTCGTCTCCGCGCTCACCATCGCATTTGCAGGTCGTTCGTCGCCGCGCGTCATGCTGTTGGGGGGCGCGGTCCTCGGACTGCTCCAGGCGGTGCTGGTGGTCGTCCACGCGATGCCGATTGCGCTGGCGTGCCTCTTCGGGGTGGGGTTCGGGAGCATCGCGATGACGGCGACCGCCAATACCTCGATCCAACTCGCAGTGCCCGACGATCTCCGCGGTCGCGTGCTCAGTGTCTACACGACCGTCTTCGCCGGCTCGACCCCCGTCGGGGCCCTGTTCGCCGGGATGCTGGCCGCCCAATTCGGCGCCGCGCTCTCGTTTGGGGTCGGGGGGGCGAGCTCGTTGGCGGTGGTCGTGGTCGCGTTCCTGCTCGCCCGTCCCTGGTTGCGTAGCCGACGGGCGGTGCGCTTGGCGTAGGGGTTCCAGGCACGCCGTGATCGCGTGGTCTCGCGGTTGGTGCTCAGCCTACGGTGAGCGCCAGCGGGCCGAGTTTCGACGGCGACGCCGGAGCCGTGGCAGACCGCGACACCGGTGACCACGGGGCCTGAGTCCGTGGCCGGGTGCCCGGAGCGAGTGGCTGCGGCGCGCGAGCGGGTGGCCGCGGGAGACAGTTTTCTGCGTAATTGCCATCCCGGGAACCGTATGCATGGTTGCGCCGCCAGGCGACCTGGCAGGCTCTCGATATTCGTCACAGATCGGCCAGAATGCGACGAATATCGCACGCACCTGCACCGTCCCGTTCGAACCCTGGCTAGCGCGGGCCCTGCCACCCGCATAACGTTCCTGGCATGTACGTTACGCGAGAGTTGCCGCCCGAGCAGCGACGGGCGTCTCCCCAGACGCGGGGCACGCCCGGGCGCGCGGCGACGGGGGCAGCCATGCGGCGACCGGCGTCTCCCCTAGCGCGGGGCGAGCCCGGACGCGCGGCACGGGGCAGCCACGCGGCACCGGGCAGCCCGCATGCTGCCGCGCCCAGACTGCGCCCGGCCCGCCTATCCCGGCAACGCGATCAGCGCGATGCCCACGAACGCGAGCACCACCCCCATGAGGTGGACACGAGAGAGCCGCTCGTCCAACAGCACCCACGCCAGCATGACCGTCACCGCCGGGTAGAGCGACGCCACCACCGCCGCGGGCCCGAGCGGACCCTGGCTGCGAGCCAGGAGGAAGCCCAGGTTCCCCGCCGTATCGCCCACCCCCGCAACCACCACAGCCGGCGAGATGGCTCGGACGATGCCGCGTGCCCGCCCTGTCGCAAGCACACCGGTCCCCGTCACCACCAGCGAGGCGGAGCGCGCGATCGGCAATGGCCACCACGATCCGGCACCCGCCACAACGGCGCGGTCCATCCCGACGAAGTAGGCGGCGAAACCCAGCCCGGCGAGCAACGCCAACCACGTCCCCCCATGGCCGTCGGACTCCCCGGCGGGCGGCCGCGAAACGAACGCCACGGCCACGAGCGCCGCCACGATCCCGAACGCCTGGCCCGCGGCGAGCCGCTCGCCGAAGAGATACCCGGCGAGCACCGGCAGCCCCGCACCCACCACCGCGGCGACGGGCGCGACCAGGCTCATCGCGCCGTTGGCGAGCCCCCGGTAGAAGGCGAGCAGCCCGATGACCCCGGTGACCCCCGCAACCATCGACCAGGCCACTCCGGAGACTGACGGAACCGGCTCGCCCGAGGCAACCGCCAACGCGAGCGAAAGGACCAGTCCGATCGCCTGCGTGCAGACGCCGACCAGGAGCGCGCCTGCGCGGCGGCTGCCGAGGCCACCCGCGAAATCGCTGACCCCCCAGCTCAGCGCCGCGGCCAGCGCGTACCCGAGCCCCAGACCGTTCAGACGCCCTCCGCGACCGCCGCTCGACGGTCGGCCTCCGTCGGCCCGGGCAGCTCGACCACCAGGTCCGCGAGCTCGTCGTAGCGGGACGAGCCCGTGAGATAGAGAACCTGGAGATCTCCCGCGATCTGCCGGAGCAGTGCGATCGCACGCGCCGCGCGCGCATCGTCGAAGGTGACGAAGGGATCGTCGAGCACCAACGGCGGGCGACGGTCGCCGGTCACCTGGCGGGCGAGCGCGAGGCGCCCCGCGATGTAGGCCAGGGCGAGCGTCGACTCGGACAGGGCCCGTGCGTCGACCCAGTCTCCGCGCTCCGGCGACCAGAGCCGGACCGCCAGGTCCGCGTCGTCCACGGCCACGCGTCGATAGCGACCATCCGTGATCTGCTCGATGTCGCGCTCCATCCGTCGCTCGACGAAGCGGGCCGCCTGGCGCACCGTGGCCTGTTCGGCGGCGCGGAGCGCCTCCAATGTGCCGGCGAGGATGCGGCGACGACGCGCCAGGCGGTCCTGGCGCACTCGCGCATCCGCCAGGGTCTCCCCCAGCGCCGCCACGGCATCCGCGTCGGCCGGGTTCGCTTCGACCCGAGCGCGGGCCGCCGCGACCGCTTCGCGCGCTCGCGAACGAGCGGCCTCACCGGCGGCCACGGCCGCGTCGTAGCGCGCGCGGTGGCCAGCGGGGTGCTTGCCGATCTCGCCCATCTCGGCCAGCCGTTGGCGCCGCAGTTCGGCCTCCGCCGCAGCCCGATCGCGGAGCACCGCGACATCCTCGGTGACCGGCGGATCGCCCAGCAGCGTCGCGAACTCGGCCCGCAGCTGCTCGAGTCGCGCGACGTGCGCCTCCTCCTCGGCCAGCAGCCCCTCCGCCGCCGCGAAGTCCTTGACGCCCAGTCCTGCCAGCTGCGCTTCGCGCGCCCTCTCGTTCTGCCGGAGCTGCTCCTCGACGACCGAGCGGCCGCGCAGGCGCCGGTTGACCTGCTCCTCCCGCAGGTGGTTCTGGTAGTTCACGTCGAAGGCGAGCCGGCGGCGCCAGAGCGCAAACGCCGCGCAGATGACGCCGAGCAGCGCGACCAAGAAGCCGATCGCCGTCTGGGCGCTGAACGCCACCACGCCGACGCCGAGCGCCGCGAAGAGAATCGCCGCGACGGCGAACGGCCGCCAGCGCGGCGCCGGCAGCATGATCTCGCCCGGGACCGTGACCTCGTCGCCGAGCTCGGCCTTCAGCTCGGCGATGGTCGCCTCCAGGTCACGGAGGCGCTTGGTCCCCTCCCGGAGCACCGCGAGCGGGAGGGTCGAGGGGTGCGTCGACTCCCGCTTCTCGATCTCGTCGCGGACCACCACCGCGCGCTGGAAGCGCTCGTAGCGAGCTTCCGCCTCCTCTTGCTCGCTCAGCAGCTGGACAGCTTCGTCTGCGGCCGCCAACATCTCACGGTCGCTCTCGAGCTGCGCCTCGATCTCGGCGAGCTCGGTCTGCGCCGTCCAGAGCGCCTCCTGGTCCTCCAGCTGACTGCGCAGCTCGGCCTCGCCCCGCGCGACCTCGGCCTCCAGCCGCGCGACCTCCGCCTGGGCGGCGGCCAGCGGGCCGGGAGCGGGCAGGCCGGCCCCGTCGATCGTGTCGAGTTGAGCGGCCAGGTCGCGCAGGTTGCGCGCAAAGGCGCGGTCGCCCGCCGAAACAACCGCCGCCAGCCGTTCCCGCAGGGCGTGGTCGTCGCTGGCCAACCCGGCCAGGTCGGCGTGATCGAGCACCGCCGTCGACCGGAAGAACGCCAGCGTCGGGAGCCCCGTCAGCTCCGCAAGTCGAGCCTCCGCCGCCTCGCCCTCCAGACGTCCGTCCGGGACGTGCAGCACGACGCTCCCGGCGCCCGAGCCGAACGTGCGCGTCAGCCGGAACGAGCGCTCCTCATCGCCGTCTGCCTCCACCTCGAGCTCGATCGACACGGCCGCGGCGGCGGGCGCTTGCCAGCGCCGCACTTGCGCCGCACCATCATCGGTCCGGCCGTACAGCGCCAGTTCGATGGCGCGGCGCAGCGTGGACTTCCCGGCTTCGTTGGGACCTCGGATCACGGTCAAGCCCGGAGCCGGCCGCAGTTCGAAGTCCGCCAGCCGCTGGACGTTCGACAGATGAAGACGAGTGATGCGCATGCTCGCCTCCTTCAGACCGGCATGCCGGTCGAGCTGGCGAGAAGCCGCAGGCCAAGGTCGAGCTGTTCGCGGAGCTCGTGCGCCTCCTCCTCGCGTCCCTCGGCGACGGCGTTCGCGATCCGAACGCCGAGATCCCGTACGAACGCCCCCGCGATCGACTCGGCGGCCGGCGGCTGGCCTGCGGGCTCTGCCGGCAGCGACGCGTCGCGGATGCGCAGGTGCAGGAAGCCGGGGCCGAGCTGCGCCTCGAGGGCAGCTTCGTCGAGATGCAGCCCGATGGGTCGCTCTCCCGTCAACCGAACGTCGCAGGCCAGGTCCGGATCGGCAAGCGCCGCCAGGTGCGTCGCCAGCGCCGACTCGGCGTCGAAGTCGGTGGCCGCGAGCTCCAGCCGGAGACGACGCGTCCGACCCACGGTGCGCGGTTCGATCTGCACCCGTTCCCGTGCGTCTGGGTCGAGCGTCACGAGCAGCACCTGGCCGGCCGTTGTCGTGCGTTCCTCCACCAGTTCGGGCGGCCCCGGATCCGCCCAACGCGTCGTTCCGACAACCCCCTGCTGGAGGGCCATCGCGCCGCCGAGGGCGAGGTAGTCGAGGCCAGAGGCGGCGACCGCGCGCTCGCTGATCCCGGCGCCGTCGCCCCCCACAGCGGCGTGCGCGATGCCGACGCGCAGCCGGACCCCGGTCTCGGTCTCGTCCTGCGGCGCCTCGAGGGCCGCGTCCAGGGGAGTCGATCCCGTGGCCGCGTAGCCGCGCACGGCGTAGCCGCGCACGGCGAGATCGAGGGCCGGCACCACGTGCGTGGCGCGGCCCGGGGTGAGCACGTGGATGCCGTCCGAATCGGCCGGCAGGCCGGCCAGCGCCGCGAGATCGTAGGTACGGTAGAGCGACGCGGCGTCGTATGGGTCGCTGTCGCCCGGCAGGAGCACGACCCGCCCGCCGGCAGCCACGAACGACCCGAGTATCCGTGCCGCCCGCTCCACCGATCGGCGCGGCTGAGCGTTCGAATCGAACAGGTCGCCCGCGAGCAGCACGAGCGCGCACTGTTCCGCCGCCGCCAGCTCGAGCGCGCGCTCGAAGGCCTGCCACTGACGCTCGCGCTGCGCGGCACCCGCGGCGCCCAGTTCGACGTGACGGGCGCCCAGGTGCAGATTCGCCAGGTGCAGGAGGCGGAGCATCGTCGCGGTCTCCCTCCACTCCGGGCCGCCGGCCCGGCACGTTCTCGCCCACGGCACGGCGTCGGTGCCCGGTCGGACGCTTCCAGCCGAGCCCGGCGCTGGGTGAAGCTCCGCAGGCATTGTGCCACCCCGCGCCGGGGCGCGCGTGGGATTCCCTCAGCGAGCCGGAAGCAGACGAGCGGCAGGCCGCCGCACGGGGGGAGGCGCGCCGCCATCGGAGGCGGCGGCAGCCAGGCACAAGGACCCGGGCTGGGTCCAAGGGGCCCCGGCGGCAGGGACCCCGGCGGCAGGGACCCGGGCGGCGTCTTGTCCTGCGCGCGCACCGGATGCTAGGCTTCACGCGCAACCGGTGCGCCCCATTCCAGGGACCTCGGCAGGCACCTGGGCCGCGCGGCGCCCGGTGATCCCGGACGCGTGCCTCATGCTCGCGGACCGCCGGCGCCGAGCCCCGGGGACGCGGCGCGTCGGCTGCGATCGTCCCAGTTGCACGCGCTCCAGGAGGCCCCGGGTGTCCTACGTTGATCGAACCCTGACCTGTGTCGACTGCGGCGTCGACTTCGTGCACTCCGCCGCGGACCAGGAGTTCTACGCGCAGAAGGGGTTCACCTCTGACCCTCGCCGCTGCCCGAGCTGCCGCGCCAGCCGGCGCGCGGCGCGGGAAGCCGGTGGCTACGATCTGCGCGAGATCGGCGGGCCGCGAGGCTACGAGCGAGGCGGCGAACGCACGGTCCGCGAGTACTTCGCGGTGGTCTGCTCCCGCTGCGGCAACACCGCCCAGGTGCCGTTCAAGCCGCGCATGGACCGGCCCGTCTATTGTTCCGACTGCTTCCGGGCCGTGCAGGCGGCCCGCTGACCCGACCATGAGCCGCCCAGAGGACGGCGCGGCGCGGGAGGCCGTGCCGGCGGCGGCCGCGGTCGGCGGCGCTGCGCATGGTGCGGCGCCCGATGTCTGCGACCCACCGGCGCAGCTCAAGGCCCGCCTGGCCGGCGTACGCGCCCTGCTGCTCGATATGGACGGCGTGGTCGTGCTGCGGGGATCTCCTCTACCGGGAGCCGCCGAAGCGGTGAACGCGCTCGTGGCGCGCGGCATCCCGTTCCGCTTCCTCACCAACAGCTCACTCTGGAGCCGCGACACCCTCGCCCGCAAGCTGACCGCGTCAGGCATCGCCGTCGGCCCGTCCGAGATCGTCACGGCACTCTCGGCCAGCGCCGCCCTCGCCGCCCGGCGATGGCCCGGGGAACCGCTCTACGTGCTCGCCGCGCCGGATGCCCTGCGTGAGTTCGAAGGGCAGCGACTGCTCTCGCACGAGGAGGCGGCGGCGCCCGACGGCCGCGCCGCTGCAGTCATCGTCGGCGACGCCGCCGAGGGCTTCACCTACGCCAGGCTCAACACCGCGTTCCGCCTCGTCCTTCGCGGCGCACCACTGGTCGCCATGCATCGCAACCGCTGGTGGCTCACTCCCGAGGGGATCACCCTCGACTCCGGGGCGTTCGTCCGCGCCCTGGAGTTCGCCGCCGGTCGACGCGCGCTGGTGGTGGGCAAGCCATCGCCGGCGTTCTTCGCCGCGGCGCTCGACTCGCTCGCCGCCGAGCCCACGCCGGAACGCCGCCGGACCGACGTCCCGGCCGCCGGCGGCAGCGGCGTCCCTGCCGCCGACCGCGCCCTGGCTCGCAGCGATGTCCTGATGGTCGGCGACGACCTCCAGTCGGACGTCGCCGGCGCCAGGCAGAGCGGCCTGCGCGCCGCGTTCGTCCTCTCTGGCAAGCACGGTCCGCTCGAGCTGGCGGCCGCCCGTCGCCGCGGCGGGACCGCCGTCCCGGATCTCGTCGCAGCGGCCCTGTCGGCCGTGGTGGCCGCGCTAGACTAGGCCCGAGGACACTGTCGATCGTCCCGGGTTGTACGAGGATCATCGAGATGACGAGCCCGGCCGCGCCGCGGATCAAGATCACCTACGCGACGCTGCGGAACGACAACGAACAACTGCACGCAGACTTCGAGGCGGGTCTGGAGCGAGCACGATCCGAGCTGGGGCGAACCTACCCGCTGTACGTGAACGGGGAAGCGAGGACCGGCGAGGGCACCTTCGAAGACCGCTCGCCGATCGACGGATCGCTGGTCGGGCGCTTCGCGAAGGGGACCCGCCAGGATGTGCGCGACGCGATCGCCGCCGCGCATGCCGCCTTCCCGGCCTGGAGCGGCCGGCCCTGGCAGGAGCGCGTCGCGCTGCTCCGCCGCGCCGCCGAGTTGATCAGCGAACGGCAGATGGAGCTCTCGGCGCTCACCTCGATCGAGGTCGGCAAGAACCGGCTCGAGGCGCTGGGCGACGTGGAGGAGACGGCCGACCTGATCCGCTGGTACTGCGACCAGATGGAGCAGCACCAAGGGTTCGATTACCCGATGGGGAACCTTGGCGACGAGACGGTGCACACCCGCTCCGTCCTCAAACCGTACGGGGTCTGGGCGGTCATCGCGCCGTTCAACTTTCCCGCCTCGCTCTTCGGAGGACCCGCCGGCGGTGCCCTCGTGGCCGGGAACAGCGTCGTCCTGAAGCCGGCCTCCGAGAGCAGCCTGATGGGACTCAAGCTGTACGAGGTCTTCCGCGACGCGGGCATTCCGGGTGGCGTCGTGAACTTCGTCACCGGCCCTGGCTCCACGGTGGGCGCGGAGCTGGCGGAGAACCCCGGTGTCGACGGGCTGACCTTCACCGGCTCGTACGAGGTCGGCTTCGACCTGTACCGCCACTTCGCCAAGAACTATCCGAAGCCGGTCATCGTCGAGATGGGTGGCAAGAACCCGGCGATCGTCAGCCGCACGGCCGACCTCGAGGAGGCGGCCGAGGGGGTGATGCGCTCGGCGTTCGGGCTGGGCGGCCAGAAGTGCTCCGCCTGCAGCCGCGTCTACGTGCAGCGCGAGGTCAAGGACGAGTTCCTGCGGCTCCTGGTGGAGAAGACGAAGGCGATCACGATCGGCGATCCGACCGACCGGCGCAACTGGCTCGGCCCGATCGTGAACCAGGCGGCGGTCGAGAAGTACGAGCGGGCGGTCGAGGAGGCGCGCCGCGACGGCAGGATCCTCCTCGGCGGCGAGCGGTTGACCGGAGGTGCGTACGACGCGGGGTACTACGTCGCACCCACGATCGTCGACGGACTGCCGTTCGACCATCGCCTCTTCCGCGAGGAGCTCTTCGTCCCGTTCGTGGTGATCGGCACCGTCGACTCGCTCGAGCAGGCGATCGCGCTCTCGAACGACAACGTGTACGGACTGACCGCCGGCTTCTACGGGGAGGATCGCGCGGAGATCGACACCTTCCTGAACCGGATCGAGGCCGGCGTGGTGTACGTGAATCGTCGGGCGGGCGCCACGACTGGCGCGTGGCCCGGCGTCCAGCCGTTCGGCGGCTGGAAGGGCTCGGGCACGACCGGCAAGTCGGGCGGCGGGCTGTACTACCTGCAGCAGTACCTGCGCGAGCAGAGCCAGACGATCGTCGACTGACGCGCATCGGCCTAGCGTGGCCCGGGGCTCCACCCGGCGACCGATGATCGACGTCACCGTTCCGGGCTTCGGCGCCCTCCACCTGCGCTTTGCGGTCCTCGATTTCAACGGGACGCTCGCCTGCGACGGGGCGTTGATGGAGGGCGTCCCCGACCGCCTCCGCGCCCTGGCCCGTCAGCTCGAACTCCATGTCGTGACCGCGGACACGTTCGGCACGGCTCGCCAGACGCTGGCGGAGTTGCCCGTCACCGTGACCGTGCTGGGACCGGAGCGGCAGGCGGACGCCAAGGCCGAGTACGTCCGGCGGTTGGGGGCGGACGGCGTCGTCGCCGTCGGCAACGGGCGCAACGACCGCTTGATGCTGCGCGAGGCGGCGCTCTCGATCGCCGTCCTGGGGGCCGAGGGAGCGGCGGCCGAGACGCTCGCCGCAGCCCAGCTGGTGTGTCCGCAGATCGCCGCGGCACTGGATCTGCTGTTGTTCCCCCAGCGCCTGAGCGCGTCGTTGCGGGGATAGACCGCCCGCTGCGCGCGATCGCCCCTCCCCGCCCTCCGTGCCTTGCTACACTGGACGCCGCGGCATCCAGTCTGCATAACGGCTATTCATCCGGCCTCGAGTCGCGGAACCCTCGCGCGCGCCGCGGCGCCGGTGGCGCACTGGCGGCGCGTCACGGCGAGTCGCGACGACTCGCGTACCCCGCGCCCCTGGCCACCACGGCGCCCGATCCCGGCGCCAGGCGCACGGAGCCCCGCATGACCGACCTCGCAGAGCACAGCGTCCAGGCGCGACCCCTCCCCGACATCGTGACCGATCTCCCGGGTCCCCGGGCCCGGGAGCGCATTGCGATCGACGAGCGGTACGTGACCCCGAGCCTGCCGCGCGCCTACCCGCTCGTGCCGGTCCACGGCGACGGTGTTGCCGTCGAAGACATCGACGGCAACCGCTTCCTCGACTTCGCGGCCGGGATCGCCGTGAACTCGACCGGGCACAGCCATCCCGATGTCGTCGCAGCGATCGCGGAGCAGGCGGCCACCTTGATCCACTGCGCCAGCTCCGACTACTACCTCCCGGTCTACGCCGAGGTGGCCCGCGAGCTCGACCGCATCGCGCCGATCAGCGGCCCCACCCGCACCTTCCTGTGCAACTCCGGAGCAGAAGCGGTCGAGGCTGCCATGAAGCTCGCCCGCTATGCCACGGGGCGGCAGAACCTGATCGCGTTCCTCGGTGCATTCCACGGCCGGACGTACGGCGCCACGACCCTGACTGGGTCGAAAGCCAAGTACCACGCGCACTACTCGCCCCTGCTGCCGGGCGTCTACCACGTCCCGTACGGGAGCACGGGGCTCGACGAACTCGAACAGCGCGTCTTCCGGCGCCTGATGCCAGCCGAGGAGTTCGCCGCCGTCTTCGTCGAACCGATCCAGGGCGAGGGCGGCTACGTGGTGCCCGAACCAGATTTCCTGCCGCGGCTGCGTCGCCTCTGTGACCGCCACGGCATCCTGCTCGTCGACGACGAGATCCAGTCGGGCATGGGACGCACCGGCAGGTGGTGGGCGATCCAGCATTGGGGCGTCGAGCCGGACGTGATCCTGGCCGCGAAGGGAATCGCCTCGGGGTTGCCACTGGGCGCGATGGTGGCGCGCTCCGAACTGATGACCTGGCCCGCGGGCGCGCATGGCTCGACGTTCGGCGGCAACCCGGTCGCCTGCGCCGCGGCACTGGCGACGATCCGGTTGATCGAGCGCGAGCTCATGGCCAACGCCGCCGAGCGCGGGCAGCAGCTGCTCGAGGGGCTGCGCCCGTTGGTACGGCGCCACGCGCGGATCGTGCGCGACGTGCGCGGCATTGGGCTGATGCTCGGCGTCGAGTTCGACTCGGCTGCGAGCGCGGGCGCGGTCCAGAAGGCGTGCTTCCAGCGCGGGCTGCTCGTCCTGACGGCGGGCGAGGACGTGGTCCGTATCTCGCCGGCGCTCAGCCTGACCCGGGACGAAGCCGCGACCGGCCTGCGGCTGTTCGAGGAAGCCGTGGCGGCGGTCGACGCGCAGGGCACGAAGGGCTAGCCTCGTGGCGGCCGATCGCGGATAGCCGCTGGCACCCCTGAGGACGGAAGCACCGCCGAGAACGGGAGCAACGCATGACCTCCAAGGTCGCCACGATGGCCGACGCCGTCCGGGAGCTGGTGCGGGACGGTGACACCGTGGCCATCGAAGGCTTCACCCACCTCATCGGCTTCGCGGCCGGGCACGAGATCATCCGGCAGCGCAAGCGCGACCTGACCCTCGCCCGGCTCACACCGGACCTCATCTACGACCAGATGATCGGCGCGGGCGTCGCCCGCAAGCTGATCTTCAGCTGGCTCGGGAACCCCGGGGTGGGTGGGCTGCACGCGATCCGTCGCCGCATCGAGGTGGCGCAACCTGCGCCCCTGGAGATCGAGGAGTACAGCCACTTCGGGATGGTCTGCCGCTACGTGGCCGGCGCGTCGAACCTGCCCTTCTTCCCGCTGCGCTCCTATTACGAGACCGACCTGCCCGCGGCCAACCCGCTGATCCGGCCGATCCGCTCGCCCTACGGCGACGAGACGGTCTACGCGGTGCCGCCGCTGCGGCCCGATGTGACGATCGTGCACGCGCAGCGCGCCGACGCGGCTGGCGACACGCAGGTGTGGGGACTGCTGGGCTGCCAGAAGGAGGCCGCGTTCGCCGCCCAACGGGTGATCGTCGTGGTCGAGGAGCTCGTGGACGAAGCGGTGATCCGCGCCGACCCGAACCGCACGATCATCCCAGGGCTCAAGGTCGACGCGGTCGTGGTCGAGCCATTCGGCGCCCACCCCTCGTACGCGCAGGGCTACTACGACCGCGACAACCGCTTCTACCTGGAGTGGGAGGCGATCAGCCGCGACCCCGCCGCGCTGGAAGCATGGCTCGACGAGTGGGTCTACGGGGTATCGGGCCGCGCGGAATACCTCGCCAAGTTGGGCGAGGAGCGGGTCGCCGCGCTGCGACCGGGAGCGGCACCGTCGCAGCCGGTCGACTACGGAGCGTATCGATGAGCGAGCAGCACAGGCACGAGTCGGCTGCTGCCAGCGGATCGGCCGCCGCAAGCCGATCGGTTGGCGCACGCCGATCGGCTGCCGGGGGCCAGTCGGGGTCGGTCTTCTCGAAGTCGGAGATGATGATCGCCGCCGCCGCGCGCGAACTCGCCGGCAAGCGCGTCTGTTTCGTCGGTGTGGGGCTGCCGAACATCGCTGTGAACCTCGCCAAGCGGACCGTCGCTCCCGATCTCGAGCTCGTCTACGAGGCCGGCGTCTTCGGCGCCGAGCCCGCCCGGCTCCCGCTCTCGATCGGCGATCCGACCATCGTCACCGGCTCGACCGCGGTCATGAGCATGTTCGAGCTCTTCGCGTACTACCTGCAGCGTGGCCTGGTCGACGTGGGCTTCCTGGGCGCGGCGCAGATCGACCGTTACGGCAACATCAACACGACCGTGATCGGCGACTACGCCCACCCGAAGACACGCCTCCCGGGGTCCGGCGGCGCGTGTGAGATCGCCATCCACGCCCGCGCCGTCTTCGTGATCATGCGCCAGTCGAAACGCTCGTTCGTCGAGCGGATCGACTTCCGCACCTCGCCGGGCAACATCGGCGGCCCCGACGGTGCACGGATCCGCCGCGCAGGCGGCTGGAACGGGGGTGGCCCGTCGGTCGTGGTCACCGATCTGGGCATCTACCACTTCGACGAGGCGACGGGCGAGATGCGCCTCGACTCGCTGCACCCCGGCGCGACCCTCGAACAGGTACGCGACGCGATGGGCTGGGAGCCGCAGGTCGCCGATCGGCTCGCCACCACGCCCGCGCCGAGCACCGAGGAGCTCCGCCTGATCCGCGAGGAGCTGGATCCGCAGGGCGTCTACACGAAGTAGGCGGGGGTGTCCCCCGCTCCGCGCACCGCAACGGCCCCGGGCGCGACGGCCGACCTCACGTCATCCCGAACTGCGTGCGCAGTGCCGCCTTGTGGATCTTGCCCGCGCTCGTGACCGGGATCTGCTCGACGAGCACGATCCGCTCCGGTACCCAGAACCTCGCGAGCCTCCCCTCGTCGGCCGCTCGCCGCAGCAGGTCGTACAGCTCCTCGACATCCAGCTCGCCGGCGGGCTGCACCACCGCGAGGGGGCGCTCGCCCCAACGTTCGTCCGGCTCCGCCAGTACCGCGACCGCCGCCACGCGCGGATGCTCGGAGATCACGGCCTCGAGCACCGCGCTCGGGATCCACTCGCCGCCGCTCTTGATCGCGTCGCGCTCGCGGTCGACCACGTAGACCTGCCCGCCCTGCAGCCGGACCGCGAGATCCCCACTCGCGAACCAGCCGTCGCGGTACGCCTCGCGCGATCGCTCGGGATCCCGGTAATACCCCTCGGGAGGCAGCCAGGGACTGCGGACGTGGACCTCGCCGATCGTGACCCCGTCGTGGGGGACGGGCGTACCGTCCGCCCCTCGCACCGCCACCTCGACCATCGCCAATGGCACGGTGCCCGTCCGCAGCATCTCCTGCGCCGCTTCCGACTCCGGGTCGCCGGCCCCGGCAACCGAGATCCCCGTGGCGAGCTGATCCGAGCCGCCGTAGATCAGGCTGTAACGAACGCCCTTCTGCCAGGCTCGTTGCGCGAGCCCCCGGGAGAGCGGGCTGCCACCGGTCAGCACCTTGAGCGGCAGGTCGCCGTCCGCTGCGTCGCACGCCTCGAGCAGCATGTGCAGCTGGGTCGGGACCATGTTCACGAACGTGACGCCCTCGCGGCGGATCAGCTCGAGCTGCGTGGCAGGATCCGCCCGCCCGGGGAGGACCAGCTTGGCACCCAGGTACGGCACGAAGAAGGCCGTGCCCCAGGCGTGGATGTGGAAGAACGGGATGAGCGGCATGAACGTGTCGCTCGCCGAGACTTCGGCTCCGCCGCGGTGCAGTGCCAGGTGATGGAGGATCTGGAGCGAGGCGAGGAGCATGTCCCGGTGGCGGTAGCGCATGCCGCGCGGCCGACCCGTCGTGCCGGTCGTGTAGAAGATCGACAGCACGTCACTCTCGCTGACACCATCGGCCTCCGGCGGTGCCGTTGCCGTGCCATCGGCGATCAGGTCTTCCAGCGTCGGCTCGCCCGGTCGCGGAGGCTGCGCTGCGTCGGTCAGCCAGACGCGGTTGGCGACGATCGGATCGGCGGCCGCGGCGACCTTCTCGAACCCCTCCCCCACCAGCAACCATTCGTCGCCGGCGTGCTGCACGGTGTAGAGCAGGTCGTCAGCCGGCAGGCGGAAGTTCAGCGTATGCAGCACCGCCCCGAGCATCGAGAGCGCGTAGTGCAGCTCGAGGTAGCGATGCGTGTTCACGTCCAGGACGCCAACCACGCTCCCCCGCCCGATCCCGCGCCGCCGCAGCCCGTTCGCCAAGCGCGTCGATCGCTCGTGCAGGTCGGCGTAGGTGAACCGTCGCGGCGGGCTGACGATCTCGACCCCGGGGGCTTCGTTCGCCGTCCGCCACAGGATCTGGTGCGCAACCAGTTCACGCATGCGCCACCTCCAGCCCGACGAGGTCAGGCTCGTGCATCGCCCACGCCGGGTACTCATCGCCGGCGACGAAATGGACCGCGTAGAGACGGGCAAGGCGCTCGTAGCGCTCGCCGGCCGTTTCAGCCAGGTCGAAGAGGAGCGCCACCTGCGCGGCATCCGCGAGCCGCCTGACCGCATCCTTCGCCATCCATTGCGCTTCGTCGGGCCCGGCCGCGGTGAGCGCCGCCAGCGTCCGCTCGATCGTCTCGCGCGCCAGCGCGGCCTCACGAGCGGGGTGACGGTCGAGCAGCGCGATGAACTGCTCGGCGAACGACTCGTGGGCCCGTTTCTTTTGCATGGCCTCCAGGAGGTCGAGGGCCTGGATGTTGCTGGGTCCTTCCCAGATCGGCGTGATCAACGCCTCACGGTGCCAGCGCGCGACCGCGTACTCCTCGAGGAACCCGAGCCCGCCGAAGAGCTCCATCGCGAGACGGGTCGATTCCGCCGCATGGTCGGCGGTCCGGTTCTTCGCCAGGTGCGAGAGGAACCGCGCCGCGTGGTACCGGGGGGAGTAGGGTGGCCGCTCGTGCCAGGCACGGTCGAACGCATCGACGGCAGCGAACGCAAGGGCGACGCCGCCTGCCTGCCGGACGGCGAGGTCGACGAGATCGCGCTGCACGAGCGGGTGCTCGGCCAGCGCCCGACCGAACGCCCGGCGGCGGCGCACGCGCTCGAGCGTCTCGAGATGGGCCTTCTTCGCGACGCCCATCCCCGCCACCGCGTTCGCCAGCCGCGAGACCGTCAGCGTCTCGAGCGTGTAGTAGATGCCCTCCTCCGCCCGGCCGATCAACCAGGCCTCGGCGTCGGCAAGCTCCACCTCCCCGGAAGGGACCGCGCGAGTGGCACTCTTCTCCTTCAGTCGGCGCACCAGGAAGTTGAGCGAACCGTCGCGACGCAACCGCGGCACGAGGAAGAGCGCCAACCCCTTGGGCCCGGCCGGGGCGCCCTCCGGTCGCGCGGTGACGATGGCGACATCGGCAAGCCCCGCCCCGCTCGCGAAGTACTTGTCGCCGTCGGAGAGCCGCCAGCCGTCTCCGTCGAAGCGGGCCACGGTGGCGTTCGCCCCAAGGTCGCTGCCGCCCTGGATCTCGGTCATCCAGGTGGCCCCCCAGGCGTCGCCTGCCAGGAGGCGAGCTTTCCACTCGGCGTGCTCCGGCGCGTACTTGTGGATCGCATAGGCGACCTGGTGCGTGATGGTCAGGATGCAGTAGAGGCCCGGATCGGCCAGCAGGTAGCCCAGCGCAAAGTGGTGGTGCCAGCTGCCGCCTTCGTAGGGCGGCCGCATGATCGGGGCAAGGCGCGCGAGGATCGCCTCCTCGGCTGGCGACAAACGAACCCGGTCGACGCGGTTGCCATCGAGGTCGTGGGTCACGAGCACAGGCGGCGCGTCGTGGTCCACGTGATAGCCGGCGGCATACGCCTCGCCCCCGAGGAGCTCGCCCCATGCCTCGAGCTCCGGCTGGTGGTCGGCGAATGCGGACCAGTGATGCCGAAGGACTGCGCGCAGGTCAGGATCGGCGCTGTAGTGGTTGGTCCCGTACGCGTACGACTGGTACCTCATGCCGTCCCTTCCTCCCGCTTGCGGAGCTCGTCGCGGAGGTGCACCGACAGGTCGATCAGCTCGTCGCGCAGTGCTTCCAGGTCGGCGATCTGCGCCCGGACCTCCGCCAGCCGAGCCTCGCCGCGCCGCAGGACCTCTCGGAGCTGGGTCACCTCGCTGCGATCGACGTCGTAGAGGTCCAGCATCTGGCGGATCTCCTCCAGGGAGAACCCGAGCCGTCGACCCCGCATGATCAGCTTGAGGCGGACGCGATCCCGTTCCCCGTAGAGGCGCCGCGTCCCGTGCCGCGTGGGGCTCAGGAGACCGAGTTCCTCGTAGTACCGGAGCGTCCGGGGCGTGGTGTCGAAGGCCGCCGCCAATTGCGAGATCGTGAACCGACGATCCGTGCCGCCCCGCGCCCCCTCAGACCGTGCCGCCAGCATCACCGGTTCATGTTAACGTCAACGTAAAGATGAGCCGCGTCCGGTCTCCGCGTGGGCCGCTCGCGATCTCCGCGCCAGGTCGGTGACGTCGCCGAAGCATTCACCCTCGCTGCGGCGCCCTCGCTGCGCACCCTCGCTGCACACCCTCGCTGCGGCGCCACGCCAAGGCACAGTCGGGCGCCACGGCACGGCACAGTCCGGGCGCCACGGCCGTCCCCGAAGCTCGTAGCATGACGTCATGGCCGCCGATGAACTGACCGCCCGCCGCCACGTGCCCGAAGCGACCGCCGCGGGCCGCGCCTTTCCCCGCGTGCTCATCCGTCCCCTCCCGGTGGCCGTTCGCGCAAGCGGTGCCGAGATCTGGGACGCCGAGGGCCGTCGGTACCTCGATGCCGCGGGCGGCGCAATCGTCGTCAACATCGGACATGGTCGGGAGTCCGTCGCGCGGGTCATGGCCGAGCAGGCCGGACGGATCGCCTACGCCCACGGATCGGCTTTCACCAGCGAACCGCTGGAGGCATACGCGGCCGAAGTCGGCCCCTTGTTGCCGCTCGACGAGCCGGCGATCTACCCCGTCAGCGGCGGGTCGGAGGCGATCGAAACCGCGCTCAAGATGGCGCGCGCGTACCACATTGCGCGCGGGGAGCCGGAGCGTCAGATCGTGATCGGCCGCTGGGGCAGCTACCACGGCAACACACTGGGCGCGCTCGACCTGTCCGGCCGGAAGCCGTTGCGCCGTCCCTACGAGGGCTGGCTGGGGCGCTTCCGCCACGTCAGCGCGGCGTACCCGTATCGCGCCGGCGAGCCCGACGCGCACGCGCTGGGGACGGCGGCGGAGGCCGCCGCCGAGCTCGACCAGA
>JAJYNJ010000075.1 GCA_021786385.1 Chloroflexota bacterium | reverse complement strand
GGACGCCGACCTCGACGAGGGCCTCGCTGATCGTCCGCTCCAGCGAGCCGACGTCCGCGTGGTCGGTCGCCAGGCGAACCTCGACCGGCACCGTACACTCCATCTAGAGCCCCTCCTCGTCTGCTGGCTTGCTGACACCAACAGCGTACGGACGGGGCTCAGCCCGTTGCCGCGTCAGCCAGCACAGAGAATGGGATGCTTACCCACGCGGCCCGGCCCATTGACACTCGACGACCTGCCGCGGTACCATCCTGCGCGTTAGCACTCAAGACCAGAGAGTGCTAACAAATGCAGGTCGGGCATCGTACCGGCCGATTGACGAGGGACAGGCCGTGGCGCGTCGGAAGGACCGTGAGCCCGGGCCGCTCGACGCACGGGCGCAGGCGATCCTGCGGGCCATCATCGAAGAGTACGTGGTGACTGCCACCCCGGTCGGCAGCCATGCGCTGGTGCAGCGGTACGGGCTGCGCGTCAGCCCGGCGACCGTGCGCAACATCATGGCCGAGTTGGAGCGCGCCGGGTACCTCTCGCATCCGCACACCAGCGCGGGGCGGACACCCACGGACGCCGGATACCGGCTCTATGTCACCTCGATCGCGGATGCGGTCAACCTCGCGCCCGTCGAGCAGCTGATGATCCGCCACCAGTTCGGGCAGGTCGAGTACACGTCCGAACAGTGGTTCCGACTGGCGGCGGCGACGCTGGCGTCGGTCACCCGCGAGGCCGGGCTGGCGACCCCCGCCAAGCCCTCCACCGCGCGGCTGCGCCGGGTCGATCTCGTGCAGGGCGGCGACCGCATCGCCGCGCTCGTGCTGGTCTTGGCCGAGGGTCCTGTCAAGCAGTGCCTGCTCCAGCTCGGCGATGCCGCCGATCAGGAGACGCTCGACCGCGTCGGTCGTCGGCTGAACGAGCTGTTGGCCGGCCGCACGACCGCCCAGATCGAGGCGGCCATCGCGGACCTGCCGCTCGAAACGCCGGAGCAGCGCCTCGTGCACCTGGCGGCGTCGCGGGCGCTGCGCGTGATGCAGGAGTTCGACGCGACATCCGTCGAGGACCTCGTCAGCGAAGGGCTCCTCAACGTGCTCGAGGCGCCCGAGTTCGCCGAGTCCGAGAAAGTGCGCCGGATCTTCGGGGCGCTGCAGGACCGCGCGTACCTCGGCCGGCTCGTGCGGCAGGTGGCCGGGCGCAACGACGTGCAAGTCTTCATCGGCAGCGAGAACGAGGTCGAGGAGATGCGCGACGTCAGCCTGGTCGTCGCGGCATACGGTCGGCCGGGTCGGGCGGTCGGCCTCGTCGGCGTGCTCGGCCCGACCCGCATGCCGTATCCGCACGCGATCAGCACGGTCCGCTACGTCAGCGGGCTCATGAATGAACTGGTGGACCACTTCTACGCATGACTGAACGACATCACGACGGCGCGCGGCGCCGCATCCACGTGCAGAGCACCCCTCGCGTCGACGGCGACGGGACCGCCGCGGAGACGCAACCGGAGCCCGAAGCGACTTCCCCGGCCGCGGACGTGGCGGCGCAGATCGCGGCGCTGCAGGCCGAGCTCGAGGCGGCACGCCGGGAGGCCGGTGAACTGCGGGCCGCCTGGCAGCGCAGTGCGGCAGACTTCCAGAACTACCGCCGGCGCAGCGAGCAGGAGCGCGAGGCGACCCTCGGTTTGGCTAGCGAGTCGCTGATCCGCAAGTTGCTGGCGGTGGTCGACGATTTCGACCGGGCGCTGGAGGCCATGCCGGCCGATCTCGCGCAGACTGCATGGGTCGAGGGCCTCTGGCTCGTCGAGCGCAAGCTCCGCGCGCTCCTCGAGTCCGAGGGCGTCACCCCGATCGAGTCGGTCGGCAGGCCATTCGATCCGCGCGAGCATGAGGCGGTCGTCCACCAGGAAACCACCGACGCTCCCGATGGCACGGTGATCGCGGAGCTGCAGCGGGGCTACCGGCTCCGGGACCGCGTCCTGCGCCCGGCGCTGGTGGCGGTCGCGAACAACGCTGGCGGGCAGCAGACGCCCGAAGGAGAACACTGACAGATGGGCAAGATCATCGGAATCGACCTCGGCACGACCAACTCGGTCGTCGCGGTGATGGAGGGTGGCGAACCGACCGTCATCCCGAGCGCCGAGGGTGGCCGGACGGTCCCGTCGGTCGTCGCGTTCGCGAAGACCGGTGAGCGCCTCGTGGGCCAGCTCGCCAAGCGCCAGGCCATCACGAACCCCGCCAACACCGTCTATTCGATCAAGCGCTTCATGGGACGGCGCTGGGACGACCCGGAAGTCCAGCGCTCCAAGGGCCTGGTGCCGTATCGGGTCGAGCGGGATGCCAAGAGCGACGGCGTCAAGGTCGTGCTCGCCGACGGCACCAGCTACACACCGCCCGAGATCAGCGCGATGATCCTGCAGAAGCTGAAGGCGGACGCCGAGGCGTACCTGGGCGAAAAGATCACCGACGCGGTGATCACCGTCCCGGCCTACTTCGACGACACACAGCGCCAGGCGACCAAGGACGCCGGCCGCATCGCCGGCCTCGAGGTCAAACGGATCATCAACGAGCCCACCGCGTCGGCGCTCGCCTACGGCCTCGACAAGAAGGCCGACGAGAAGATCGCAGTCTACGACCTGGGCGGCGGCACGTTCGACATCTCGATCCTCGAGCTGGGTGACGGCGTCTTCGAGGTCAAGTCGACCAACGGCGACACGCACCTGGGCGGGGACGACTTCGACCAGCGGGTGATCGACTGGCTGCTGGCGGAGTTCAAGAAGGATCAGGGGATCGACCTGCGCGCCGACCAGCAGGCGATGCAGCGGTTGAAGGAGGCCGCCGAGAAGGCCAAGATCGAGCTTTCCTCGACGCTCCAGACCGAGATCAACCTGCCCTACATCACCGCGGACCAGACGGGGCCGAAGCACCTGGTCGTGACGCTCAGTCGGGCCAAGCTCGAGGACCTGGTCGCGGACCTGATCGATCGCACGAAGGGTCCTGTGCAGCAGGCGCTGCGGGACGCCGGTCTCAAGCCCTCCGAGATCGACGAAGTGATCCTCGTCGGTGGCCAGACGCGCATGCCGGCGGTCGTCGAGGCGGTCAAGGCGATGTTCGGCGGCAAGGAGCCGCACAAGGGCGTCAACCCCGACGAGGTCGTGGCGGTCGGCGCGGCGATCCAGGCCGGTGTGTTGGGCGGCGAGGTCAAGGACGTGCTCCTGCTCGACGTCACGCCGCTCTCGCTCGGCATCGAAACGCTGGGCGGTGTCATGACGCGGCTCATCGAACGGAACACCACGATCCCGACGTCGAAGAGCCAGATCTTCTCGACCGCGAGCGACAACCAGTCCCAGGTCGAGATCCACGTCCTGCAGGGCGAGCGCGAGATGGCGGCCGACAACAAGACGCTCGGTCGCTTCATCCTCGACGGGATCCCCCCGGCGCCGCGCGGCATCCCGCAGATCGAGGTCACGTTCGACATCGACGCGAACGGCATCCTCGACGTGAAGGCGAAGGACCGCGCGACGGGCCGCGAACAGCAGGTGCGCATCACGGCCTC
>JAJYNJ010000078.1:58159-76871 GCA_021786385.1 Chloroflexota bacterium | reverse complement strand
CTCGGCGCGGCCTGGCTCCTCGGCCCGGGCGGGCCGGTCGCGCCCGACTCGGCCGGGGCCGCAATGGCGCTGGCGCTGGTGGTCGGGGCCGTGGCGCTCTTCGCGGGCGCGTTGCCCTTCCACGCCGTCGTGGCCCGCACGCTCGTCTCCGGTCCCGTAGCGCTCGTGGCGGCGCGTGCCGTCTGGCTGCCGACCGCGTTCGCGCTCGCGGCCATCACCTGGGAGCAGCGCGTGCTCACCCCGGCCGTCCCGTTCGGCGGCGTCGGAGAGGGCCCCCTCCTCGCGGAGACGCGCAGCTTGGTCGCGGTCATGGCGCTGGCCACCCTGCTCGCCGGCGCGCTGGTCGCGACGTTGCACGACGACCTGCGCCACGTGCTCGCCTACGCGCTGGTCGGCGACGCCGGGCTGATGCTGCTGGCCTTCGCCGCGTCCGACCCGAGCGGCGCGGCGGCCGCGGCGAGCTGGTTGCCGGCGAACGCCGTTGCCAGAACCGCACTCACCGCCTGGGTGCTGGCGCTGACGGGCCGGTGGGGTGCCGCGCAGATCGATGAGCTCGCGGGGTGGCTGCGCCGCGCGCCCCTGCTGGGGTTGACCCTGGCGGGGGTCGCGCTCGCGACGTTCGGGCTGCCCGGCTGGGGCATCTTCGCACTGCGAGCGTCGCTCGTCGGGGCCGGCGCGGGGCCGTTCGGGCCGCTGATGATGGTGGCGGCGGCGTGGCTCGGGCTGCTGCCCTACCTGCGCCTCGCGTGGGTCGGTCTGCGGTCCCCCTCCGAGACGGTCCGTGGCGTTCGCCCGGCAGGAGCACGGCAGGAGCTGCAACCGGAACCGCGACGGGACCCCCGGCAGAGACCGGCCGAGCGGCCCAAGCGAGCCCCCAGCGCGGCGCGGCCCGCGCTGGCCGAGATCGTCGCCCGCTGGAGCGCCATGCGCCGTAGCACGGACGTGCTGCGCGCTGCCTGGGCCGCGAACGGCGCGGCCATCGCCGCTGGCTTCGCCCTCCTCGCCGCCCTGCTTGCGGTCGCCGTCTCGTGGGCGGCCGGCGGGGCGCTCACCGCGGTCGACTGACGCTCACGAGCCCGGCGGGGCCAGCACCCAGCGGTCGATCTCGCGCTCGTAACTGAGGAGCTCGTCCGGTCGGAACCAGAGCCCGAGCTCCGCCTCGGCCGTCTCCGGGCTGTCCGAGGCATGCACCAGGTTCTGCGCTGTCTCCAGGGCGAGATCGCCGCGAACGGTCCCAGGGTCGGCCTGGTGCGGACGGGTTGCCCCGTTCATGGCACGCACGACCGCCACCGCCTCCGGACCCTCGAGCGCCAGCGCGACGAGCGGACCGGACGTGATGAACTCGACCAGGCCCGCGAAAAAGGGCTTGTCCCGGTGGACCGCGTAGTGGCGTTCGGCCAGGTCGCGATCGACCCGGACTAGCTTCAGGCCCACGATCTTGAGGCCGCGCTCCTCGTAGCGGGCGACGATGCGGCCGACCAGTAGGCGCTGGACTCCGTCGGGCTTGATCAGGACAAGAGTACGTTCGATCACGCTGACTCCTCGGCGATCACGTCTGCTCCTCGGATGGACGGGCGCGCAGCGCCCTGCTGGAGGCTTCGAACGCCTCCGCCGCGAGCCGCTCGCGGCCCATGAGGCGGTATGCGTCGCCGCGCACGACGTGCAGCGACGCGGCCTCGTGCCCCGGCCCCACCGCGCGCAACGCCTCGTCGGCGACCGCAAGGACGGCGGGCGCCAGGGCCGGCCGGCTGCGCAGCACCAGCGCGAGGCGGGTCGCAGTCCCGGCGAGGTCGCCGCGGGCCACGCGCGCTTGGACCTCGGCGAGATCGCCGGACGCGCTCGCGGCAAGCATGGGTGAGGGCGCGGCCGGCGTGGGCGGCTGGTCCAGCCCCGTTCCCGCGGCGCCTGCCTCGGGCTTCGTCGGCGATGGCTCCGGCGGCCAGATGTTGCTGCGCGGCTGGCCGGCAAACAGTTCATCGAGGCGGTCGCGCCCGCGTGCGAGCACGCGGGCCGCCAGTGTCCGCGCGTCGGCGGTGCGCCCCGCCGCCGCGGCGGCTTCGGCCGCCACGCACATGCTGACGAGGTCTTCACCGCCGGCGCGCAGGTGGACCTCCGCCGCCTCGCCGGCCCCCACCAGGTCTCCGGTACGCCAACGGACCTCCGCGAGGTCGGCGAGCGCGGGCACGTCGAGCGTGCCGTGCGCGGCGAGCGTCTCCAGTTCGGCCCGGGCGAGTCCGTACATGCCGAGCCGCAGATGGACGTGGGCGAGTCGTGCTTCGGTCCGGCTCCGGGCCGGCATGGAGCGGGGGGCGGGCGGCGGCTCATCTGGCCGGCGTGGTGGGGCGTCCTTGCCTCCCGGCGCGCTCGTCTCCTCGGGTACTCGGTCCGGCACCTGGTCCGGCGCCTGGTCGGTCGCCGGTTCGGTCCCCCGCCCGATCCCGTGCTCGCCCGCCAGCCCATCGGCCACGCCCGCGTCGTCCCGGGGGACCACGTCCTGGCCGCCGACCACGTCACGCCCGAACGGCGACACGTTCGCGTCGCCCGGATGCAGCAGCATGGGGTTCTCGCTCACGGCAACCGCAAACGTTGCCCGAGCCCACGGCCCCGCCGGCCTGGCGCGATCACTGCCAGCGACAGCGCCTCGTCACGGAAGAGCCGGCCGGCTAGCGAGCGGATCGCATCGGCGTCGACCGCCTGAATCGCCGCGATCGCCTCCTCGAGCGTCAGCGTCCGTTCGTGGAGCGCTTCCTGCACCCCCAGCCACGACGCCAGGTTGCGGCCCTCTTCCAGCCGTAGCTCGAGCCGCCCGCAGGCGAACGCCTTGGCCCGGGCGAGCTCGTCGTCGGGTACGGCCCGGTCGCGCAGCGCGGCCAGCTCCGCCAGGATCGCGTCGAGGGCCCGACCGAGGTGGTGCGGGTCGACCCCGGCATAGATCCCGACCATCCCGCAGTCGGCGAAGTCGCTGACGAACGAGTGCACGTCATAGGCCAGGCCCGCCTCCTCGCGGAGGTGCAAGAAGAGCCGGCTACTCATCCCCTCGCCGAGCACGGTGTCGAGCAGCTCGAGCGTCCATGCGTCGGGATCGTCGCGCCGCAGTCCGGGGACGGCGACGCACAGATGCGCCTGGGATCCCGGCCGGTTGATGATCCGCACGCGCTCCGCCGACGGCAGCGGAGGGGCCGGCTCGAACCGTGGGTCCAGCGGCGCGGGCGCGCCGTCCGAACCGAAGGCGCGCACGGCCATCGCACAGACGGCCGCGTGGTCCACGTCGCCGGCCGCGGCCAGCACGACGTTGGAAGGCCGGTACCAGCGCTCCCAGAACTCGCGCAGCGACGCCGCCGTCAACCCCGCGACGCTCTCCTCGTCGCCCGCGATCTCCCAGCCGAGGGGCGAGTCGCCGAAGACGGCCTGGTCGAGCAGGTTGAAGACGTACTCTCCGGGGTCGTCGCGGTACGAGCGGATCTCCTCGATCACCACCGTGCGCTCGTGCGCGACGTCCTCCTCGCGGAGCAACGGCCGCGTCACGAGGTCGCCGAGGAGCTGCATGGCGACCTCCGCGGCGCGGGACGGGACCCGCGCCCAGTAGGTGGTGGCCTCGCGGTCGGTGGCCGCGTTGCTGGTCCCACCGATCCCTTCGATCGCCTGCGAGACGGCGCGCGTGGACGGCCAGCCGGCGGTCCCTTTGAACGTCAGGTGCTCCATGAAATGGGCCATGCCCGACTCGGCGCGAGACTCCATGCGCGACCCGGCTCGCACGTACGCCACGGCGGAGAATGACCGCGCCGCCGGTAGGCGCACGCTGATGACGCGCGGCCCGCCGGGCAGCGCGGTTCGCTCAAACATCGGGCCGATGGTACACGGCCGCGCCCGCCGACGGGCAGGGTTGGGCTGAGCCGCGCTCAGTAGACGACGCCCCGCCGCGCCCAACTGCGATCGATGCGCGGCGCGACGGTGGCGCGCGGGCGGCGTGTTGGGCTGCAGCGTCGGGCATGGGCACCCGGGCAGCCCTCACGCATCGTCGTCGCTCTCGCCTGCTCCGCCACCGGTCGGCGCAACGTGGTCCCGCGGGTCAGCTTCCGGCGCAGGGCCGGACCCGGGCGCGGCCAGCCCGCCCAGCTCCATCTGCACGTACGCGTCGCGCATCAGCTCGAGCGTCGGCTGCACCGTCAGCGCGTCCTCCGCGTCGGCGCCCGCCGCCAGGTACGTCAGGACCACCCGCTCGTCGCCCTGCACCAGAGCATACGTGACCAGGCCGTCCGGTCGTGTCTCGAACTCGAGGTACTCGAACGAATCGACGTTGAGGCAGACCGAGAGCGGGGTAAAGTAGGTCGAGACGTCGGGTCGGTCCACCACGATCCTTTCGACCGGCCCGCTGCCGTGCGCCACCACCTCACGACCGCGGATGTAGACGTAGGCGATCGTCTGCTTCAGCAGGGGTCGCAGGATGTGGTACAGGTCGGTCGGGCTACCGACGACGCCGCGGTTGACGAAGAACTTGGCGGGGGGAAGGGCGGGCACCGGCTCCTCCAGCATGGGCCCCATGCGCAGGGGACGTACGGATGGTAGCAAGCGCAACCGAGCGGCAACAGGCCACGGCGTATCATCGGCTCGATGCTGCTGGCAGTCGACATCGGTAACTCGAACATCACGCTCGGCCTCGTGCGCGACGGTCGCCTGGTGGGCACGCGTCGGGCAACCACGCCGCGGCACGCCACCCCCGACGAGGTCGAGGTCCTGCTGGGCAGCCTGCTCGGACTCGATGGGCTACGCCTGGCGTTCGTCGACCGCGTCGTGCTCGCCAGCGTCGTGCCGCAGGTCGGGCTCGCACTCGCCGCCGCGGTGGCGCGCGAGGGCCTACCCCTGCTGGAGGCCTCGGCGGAGAACGTCCCGATCCCCGTGCGCGTCGACCAACCGGCCGAGGTCGGGGCCGATCGTCTCGCCAACGCGCTGGCGGCCGGCAGGCTCTACGGGACGCCGGCGCTCGTCCTCGATTTCGGGACGGCCACGACCGTCGACGTGGTAGCGGCGGACGGCGCGTTCGTCGGTGGGGCGATCGCGCCGGGCTTGGAGCTGGGACTGGAGGCGCTCGCCGTCCACACCGCGCGGCTGCCGCGGGTGGAAGCGCTGCGGCCAGCGCATGCGATCGGGCGCGACACCGTGAGCGCGATCCGGAGCGGGGCCGTCTTCGGATACCTGGGCCTGGCGCGCGAGCTGCTCGAGCGTATCCGCGCCGAACTCCGGGAGGAGCTCCCGGGCGCGGCGGTGCGGGTCGTGCTGACGGGCGGGCTGAGCCAGATGCCGTGGATCGCGGAGCTGCCCGGCGTCGACGCGATCGATCCCGATCTGACCCTGAAGGGGCTCGCGATCCTGGCGGCCGAGGCGGCGCCGACAGCCTGGAGCACGGGCGGAGGGGCGGGAACCCCGCATGCGCGGCCGGCGGCCGCCGCAGGTCGCGTATGAGCCAGGAGGGCGAGGGCGCCCGGGCCGCACGCCGCCTGGAGGGCCGGCGCCTGCTGCTCGGCGTCAGTGGGTCGATCGCCGCCTACAAAGCGGTCGAGCTGCTGCGGCGCCTGGTGGCCGAGGGTGCCCAGGTGCAGGTGCTCATGACGCACGCCGCGACCGCCTTCGTGGGTCCCCTGACCTTCGAGACGCTGAGCGGCCATCCCGTGCTGCACGATCCGCTGGAGCTCCTCCCCGACCAGCGCATCGCCCACGTGGTCGCGGCGCGCGAGTCGGACGCGATCCTCGTGGCCCCGGCGACGGCGCACTGGATGGCGGCCATGGCGCACGGACTGGCCGGCGATCTGATCACGGCGGCATGCCTGGCCGCGGCGGTGCCCGTCGTGGTGGCCCCAGCCATGGACGCCGGGATGTACGCCCATCCCGCGACGCGAGCCAACCTGGACCGGCTGCGCGCGTTCGGGTACACGGTTGTCGAGCCCGCCACCGGGCCGCTCGCCTCGGGGCTCGTCGGAGAGGGGCGGCTCGCCGAGCCGCCGATCATCGTGTCGGCCGTCATCGCCGCGCTTGCCCGGCCGGCCGCACGTTCGCGCCGCGACCTGGCCGGGCGGCACGTGGTGGTGACTGCGGGGGGCACCGCCGAGCCGATCGACCCGGTGCGCTTCATCGGCAACCGATCGTCGGGGCGGATGGGTATCGAGATCGCGCGGGCCGCCATGGAACGGGGCGCACGCGTCACGCTGATCGTCGGTCAGGTGTCGGTCCCGCTCCCCGTCGGCGCCTCCATCGTGGCGGCGTCGTCCAGCGCCGAGATGCAGCGGGCCGTACTGGATGCGCTGCCGGGCGCCGACGCGCTCGTGATGGCGGCCGCCGTGGCCGACTTCCGCCCCCGGCACCCGGCGTCCACCAAGCTCACCCGCGACGTCGCCCCGGTCCTCGAGCTCGAACCGACCGAGGACATCCTCGCGGAGGCCGCCCGACGCGTGCAGGACCAGGCCCTCCGGCCCGTCCTGGTGGGCTTCGCCGCCGAGACCGGTTCGCTCGATCGCGTCGCCGAGAAGGCTCGGCGCAAGGGGGTCGACCTGCTGGTCGCCAACGACGTGCTGGAGCCCGGCTCCGGTTTCGGCGTGGAGACCAACCGGGTGACGCTCGTCGCCTCGGACGGGACGCGCGAGCCGTGGCCGCTATTACCGAAACGCGACGTCGCGGACCGCCTGCTCGACCGCGTCGCAACGTTGCTCCAATCGCGGGGTGGGCGGGCCGGAGCAGCAGCCGCCGGAGCAGCCGCCGCCGGAGCAGCAGCCGGCGGCGCGGCCGCCGCCATCGCTGGCACGGCCCTCGAGGCCCCCGTCCACGGACCCGACCCACAGCCTGTGGCACCATCGCGAACTGCCGAGGAGGTCTCCGAATGAGCGCAACGGGAAGCAGCGGACGGCTGACCATCCAGGAGATCGCGAAGCTGTACGCCGACGGCCAACGGATCGCGATGCTGACCGCGTATGACTACCCCACCGCCCGGATCCTCGACGCCGCCGGCATCCCGATGCTGCTCGTCGGTGACTCGCTCGGCGAGGTGATCCTGGGCTACGAGTCGACGGTGCGGGTCTCGATGGACGAGATGCTCCACCACACCAAGGCCGTGGTCCGCGGGACGGAGCGCGCCCTCGTCGTCGCCGACATGCCGTTCCTCTCCTACGAGACGCCCGATCTGGCGCGCGAGAACGCGGGGCGCTTCTTGCGTGAGGCCGGCGCCCAGGCCGTCAAGGTCGAGGGCGGCGTCCGATCGGCCCGCAATATCGAGGCGATCGTCCGCGCCGGGATCCCGGTGATGGGTCACATCGGCTGGACGCCCCAGGCGAAACTCGGCATGGGCGGCAAAGTGCGCGTGCAGGGCCGCACCAGGGAGGCCGCGCAGCGCCTCCTCTCCGACGCCGTCGCGGTGCAGGAAGCCGGGGCGTTCGCGGTGGTGCTGGAACTCGTACCGGAACAACTCGCCGCCGCCATCACCGAGCGGCTGCACATCCCGACGATCGGCATCGGCGCGGGCGCCGGCTGCAGCGGGCAGGTGCAGGTCGTCACCGACCTGCTCGGGCTCGGCGCCTTCGTGCCGCGGCACGCGCGCCCCTATGCCCACCTGCGCGAGACGATCCTCGAAGCCGCGCGCGCCTATGCGGCGGACGTCGCGGCGGGCACGTTCCCCGGTCCCGCTGAAACGACCCGCATGGACGACGCCGTCCTCGAGGAAGCGCTGGGACACGGCGCGCTGGATCGGGCCTCGGCGGCGCCGTTCCCCATTCCGCTGGACCGCGACCTGTAGCCGATGGCGGCCGTCCTGCCCCCGGACGGATCGGCGCGCTCCGTCCGCATCGTCCGCGACCGCGCCTCGCTCGCCGCCATCCGAGCGGCCCTACCGGGGCCCGTCGGGCTGGTGCCGACGATGGGCGCGCTGCACGGCGGGCACGTCGCGCTGATCGAGCGCGCGCGCGCCGAGTGCGCGTCTGTCGTGGTCAGCATCTTCGTGAACCCGATGCAGTTCGGGCCCGGCGAGGACTACGAGCGCTACCCGCGCGACCTGGAGGCGGACCTGCGCACCTGCGCCGCGCACGGAGTCGACCTCGTCTTCACGCCCGACGTGCCGACGATCTACCCGCCGGGGCACTCCACGACCGTCGACGTGGGGCCCCTCGGCACCGTGCTCGAGGGCGCCGCCCGGCCCGGACACTTCCGGGGCGTGGCGACGGTGGTCACGATCCTGCTCGACCTGGTGCGGCCGGATCTGGCCTACTTCGGCCAGAAAGACGGGCAGCAGGTGGTAGTGGTCGGCCGGGTCGTGCGGGACCTGGCGCTGGCGGTCGGGCTCGTCGTCGTCCCGACCGTGCGTGAACCCGACGGGCTGGCGCTGTCGTCGCGCAACGCCTATCTGTCGGCGGCCGAGCGCGCCGCCGCGCCGGTGCTGTACCGCGCGTTGCGGGCGGCGGTCGACGACTATGCCCGGGGCGAGCGAGACGCGGAACGGCTGCGCGCCCGGATGCGCGAGGTGCTGGCCGCCGAGCCACTGGCGCGGCCCGACTACGTGAGTGTTGCGGACCGCGAGACGCTCGAGGAGCTGGCGGCGGTCGACCGAGGCGCCCTCCTCAGCCTGGCGGTCCGTTTCCCGTCGGCGCGCCTGATCGACTGCTGGCCGCTCGACTGAATCGAGCGGTACGAGCGCTGCGCCGACGGCGGCCAACGCCGCGCCCGTCAGTCGGCCGGCGTGGCCAGCTCCAGGATGCGCCCCACGTCGAGGTGCTCCGCGACCAGCGACTGGATCAGCGCGATCTTCTCGTGGTCCTCCGGATGCGTCTTCACCAGCAGGTCATGCACCTCGGAGGCGACGCGATAGGTGTCCTCGGCGACGCGATACGCGAAGATGTCCGCCGAGCGGATGGCCGCCACCACGCGGGGCGGCGGAGCGTACTCACCCGTCAGCACGAGGCCGGCGACCCCGGGGTGCCGCGCGGGCGCTCCGGCGTCCGTCTCCGCCCCGACCGGCGTGGCAGGACTCGGACGCTGGCTCCCGCCGGCCCGCCCCATCAGGGTGGCTGTCACGAGCGACTGCACCAGATCCTCGCGGTCGCCGGGCACGATCAGCAGGCTCCCGGGCCCCAGCCGGTCGAGGAGGTGGCCCGCCTGCATCGCCCCGATGTCGATCCGCTCGATGGGCCGATCCAGGTCCGGACCCGGATGGAGCAGTTCGCCCGGCAGCTGCTCGCAGAGCATCGACAACGTGGGGTTCGACAGGAGCGGGCGGTACGGCAGCACGCCGAGGAGCGGGATCCCGTGGCGCGCGAGCCCCGCCTCCAGCACCGCCCGCAGCGACGGCTGCGCCTCGACGTCGACCTTGTTCACGATCGCGCCGACGACGTCCACGCTGTGCCGCGCGAAGAGGGCGCGGTTCAGCACGATCTCGTCGATCGGCCGGCCGACCCCGCCCTCGCTGACGATCACGGCCCGCGCGCCGAGCATCCGCGCGACCTCGGCGTTCGAGAGTCCGACCACCGCTCCCACGCCAGCGTGCCCGGTGCCCTCGACCAGCACGATGTCCCGCCCGCGAGCCACCACGGCGAAGGCGTCCCGGATGCGAGCGCCCAGGTCCTCGACCACCTCGCCTCGGATATAGGCGCGCGTGAACCCGCGCGGAATGTGCACCGGGCTCATCACGGAGAGCGAGTCGCTGAGCCCGTAGACGGCGCGCACGAGGATCGCGTCCTCGTCGGCCGGGATGCCATCGACGATCGCATAGCGCTGGCCGACCGGCTTGGTGAAGCCCGTCGCGAGCCCGCGTCCGATCAGCGCCGCCAGCAGCCCGAGCGAGGTCGTGGTCTTGCCACGGTTCATGCCGGTCGCCGCGAGGTAGATGCGACGCACGGGCGGGTCAGCCATGGATCGTCTCCACGCTCAGGACCAGACGGCGCCCGGCACCGAGGCGAGCTGCAGCGGGGGGTCCACGCCATCGGACCCGCGCCCACGCGGCGCCGGGCGGCGGTGCCACAGGCGGTCGGCCGCGGGTGCGCTCAGGCGCGTTCCCGCGGGACCGCCCGGCGCTCGACGAGCGCCACCGCGTCCTTGAGCCGCGTCACGGTCTCGGGGTCCACGGTGTCGACCTCGGTGTGGGGACCGAGGCGCTCCAGCACGTCGGCGACGAGGCTGTAGAGGACGCTCGCGTCGGCCACGAAAAACTGCGGCTCGTTGTTGTACCGCACGAGCGTCAGGCGGCCCTGCAGCACCCGGCGGTCGTCCACGTGCACGATCTGCGTGCTGAAGTTGTGGCCTTGGATGCCGTCCGGGTTGTTCAGGAAGTTCAGCGCGTTGTCGATCGCGAGCCCGAAGCGGGCGCGCCAGGCGACCAGCCGCTCCTGCACCTCGGCCGGGATGCGCACCTCGGCGACCTCGTCGAAGACCTCCGGTGCGACGGTGAGGAGTCCGACGAGCGTCGTGCCGGCGCGCGGTCCCAGCATCACCTGCAACGAGCGTTCGAGGGTGAAGACCTCCGAGTCGAAGCGGGGGCTCGTGATCACGTCGGTGAGCAGGTCCTCGACGTTGTCGAGCGTCCCGGGTTCCGCAAGCGCGGTGGCCAGGTGCAGGATCTCTTCTTTGAACAGGAATTTCTCTTCGTGGTCGAGCATCGCGAGGGATGGTAGCACCGGCGAGGGCCCGGGCAAGGAACCGCCGCCGGGAGCTCCCGGCGGCGGTCGGCGCTGCGGCGTACGTGCCCGGACGCCCGGCGGCGCCCGACGCGTCGCCGACGATCAGGGGTAGAGCCCGCGCAGGGCGGTCGCCTGCGCGACGCGGTCCACCGCCAGCAGATAGGCGCCCGTCCGCATGTTGACCTCGTGGCGCTGCGAGAGCGCGAGCGTCTCTCCGAAGGCCTTGGTCATGATCTCCTTGAGCTTGGCGTTGACCATCGCCTCGCTCCAGTGGTCCCGGTTCAGGTCCTGGACCCATTCGAAGTAACTGACCGTCACACCGCCCGCGTTGCAGAGGATGTCGGGGATCAAGAAGATCCCACGCTCGAAGAGCGTCGCATCCGCCTCGGGCGTGGTAGGCCCGTTCGCCGCTTCGGCCACGATCTTCGCCTGGATCCGGTCCGCGTTGCGGGCCGTGATCTGGTTCTCCAGGGCAGCCGGGATCAGGACATCGCACGGGATTTCCAGGATGGCCTGGTTGGAGACGGCCTCCGCGCCGGGAAAGCCGACGACCGTCCCGTGCTCCTGCTTCCAGGCGATCACGCGATCGATGTCGAGTCCGCGCGCGTTGTGGATGCCGCCCTGGGAGTCCGAGACCGCGATGACGGTGGACCCCTCCTGGGCCATCAGCTGAGCTGCGATCGAGCCGGCGTTCCCGAAGCCCTGGACGACTACCTTCGCGCCGTGGAGGTCCAGGGCGAGATGCTTGGCCGCCTCAGCGACGCAGTAAACGGCGCCACGCGCGGTGGCCTCGTTGCGCCCCTCCGAGCCGCCCAGGCTGATCGGCTTGCCCGTGACCACGGCCGGCACGGTGTACCCGACGTGCATCGAGTACGTATCCATGATCCAGGCCATCGTCTGCGCGTTCGTGTTGACGTCGGGGGCCGGGATGTCGCGCTCGGGACCGATGATGATGCTGATCTCGGTCGCGAACCGCCGCGTCAGTCCCTCGACCTCGCGCCGGCTCAGCTTCTTCGGATCGACCACCACGCCGCCCTTGCCGCCGCCGTACGGGATGCCCACGACGGCGCACTTCCAAGTCATCCACATCGCGAGGGCTTTGACCTCGTCGAGCGTGACGTCCTGGTGGTACCGGATCCCGCCCTTCGCCGGGCCGCGCGAGAGGTTGTGCTGGACGCGGTATCCCGTGAAGACCCGCACGGTGCCGTCGTCCATCTTGACGGGGAAGTGGACCGTGAGCTCTCGACGGGGCTCGCGGAGCACCCGCCGCAAGCCCGGATCGAGGTTCAGCTTCTCCGCGGCGAGATCGAACTGCTGCTGAGCCACAGCCCAGGGGTTGATCACGCCGATCTGCTCTGTCGCCATCTGGCGGACGTCCTCCATGACCGACGCCCTGCGACAAACTGGGACTCGCCCGGCCCGCCCCTGGGGCAGGACCAACCATTCGGGGCGCCGGTGCGTGGTCGCATGGTCGTCTCGTCCGCGACTATACGCCGGGCAGACAGATCTCGAAGGGCCGGAATGCCCGATACGGACCGGCGCTCCGGCGGGGACGACCGGCCCACTGCGCCGACCGGCCCGCGGGGACGACCGACGCGCGGCCGGTATCGAGGCGGCACCACGGCCGCGGATGAGGCGGTGCGGATGACCTACCGGGGGACGGAGCTACTGCGGACGCCAGAGTACGACCGCGCCGTATGCCCCCGGCCCCACGTGCGGGCCGATCGACGCACCGATGATCGAGGTCGTGACCGCCGATCGCTCGATGCCCGCCGCCCGGGCCAGCTCGTCGCCGAACAGATCGACCTCTGCCATGTCCGGAGCATGCGCCAGCGCGAGCCGTTCGACCGGCCTGGCCGTGATCACCTCGATGAGCCGCTGCCGCGCCCGAGTCCGTGTCCGCGGCCGATCCACGACATCCACGATCCCGTCGATCACCGCCATGATCGGCTTGAGCGAGAGCATCGCGCCGACCAGCGCGCGCGCCCGCCCGATCCGTCCGCCGCGCACCAGGTAGTCGAGCGTGTCGAGGATGAGGAAGAGCCGGAGATCGGGGAGGCGACGCTCGAGCTCCGCAGCGATCTCGGCCGCGCTGGCACCTCGGTCGGCCATCTCTGCCGCCATGCGGGCCAGCATCCCCTCGGCAGCGCTCGCCGTCCAGCTGTCCACCACGTGGATCTCGCGGTCGAGCAGCGCGTCGCGCGCCATCTGCGCACTCTTGAGGGTCGCCGACAGTGTTCCGGCGACCGTCACGCAGACGACCGCCTCCGCACCATCGCGGAAACAGGCTTCGAACGCCTCCTGGAAGGCGCCCGCGCTCGCGGCTGCGGTGCGCGGGAACGGGGCCCCGGGCGCGGTGAGCCGCGCCCAGAACTCGCGGGCGCTCATGTCGACGCCGGCCCGGTATTCGTCGTCGCCGAAGATCGCGATCAACGGGACGAGCGTGATCCCCTCGGCCGCGGCCAACGCCGGATCGAGGTCGGACGCGGAATCGGTGACGATGGCGACGCGGCGCATGCTCCCCTCCGGCGCGGACACTGAGTCGATCATAGCGGCGGCGAGCGCCGTCGACGCGGCCGCCGACGCGGCCGCCGACCGATCAGACCCGCTCGAAGGCCATCGCGACGGACCCGCCGCCCCCGAGACAGAGGGTCGCCAGGCCGTAGCGTCCGCCGCGTCGTCGCAGCTCGTGCAGCAACGTCGCCACGATCCGCGCGCCGCTGGCGCCGATCGGATGCCCGAGCGCGATCGCGCCGCCGTTCACGTTGACCTTCGACCAGTCGAAACCGAGGGCCCGCCCGTCGGCGAGCGTCTGTGCCGCGAACGCCTCGTTGATCTCGATCAGGTCGAACGCCTCGATCGGCAGCTCGACGCGCTCGAGAAGACGGCGCACCCCGGTGATCGGCGCGAGGAAAAGCCACTTCGGCTCGACCTCGGCCTGGGCATAGCCGACGATGCGGGCAAGCGGCCGCAGCCCGTAGCGCTCCACGGCGCGTTCGCTCGCCACCACCGTCGCCGCCGCGCCGTCGGTGATGCCGGGGGCGTTCCCGGCGGTCACCGTGCCGACACCGTCCGCTGGGGCGTCTTCCCCCGCGGGCAGGTCGAAGGCGGGACGCAGGCGCGCCAACGCTTCGAGCGTCGTGTCGCGGCGGGGCGCCTCGTCGGTCGTGAAGAGCGCGTCCTCGCGGCCGCGTCGGATCGGCACTGGGACGATCTCGTCGCGGAACCGACCGGCGTCGATCGCGGCGATCGCCCGGCGGTGGCTCTCGAGAGCGAAGCGGTCCTGGTCCTCGCGGCTGACCCCCTCGTGCGCCGCAACCCGCTCGGCGTGCGTCCCCATGTGGCACGCCTCGATCGAGCACCAGAGCCCGTCCTGCACGGTCGCGTCGAGCAGCTCGCCCGAGCCGAGGCGGTACCCGAACCTGGCCCGCGGCAACAGGTAGGGCCCCTGGTCCATATTCTCCATGCCACCTGCGACGACCACCTCCGCGTCGCCGGCGCGGATCTCCGCCGCAGCGAGCATGATCGCCTTGAGCCCCGAGCCACAGACGCGGTTGATCGTGGTGGCGCTCACGCCGGTCGGCAGCCCGGCCTTCAGCGCGGCCTGACGGGCGGGTGCCTGCCCGGCGCCGGCCTGCAGGACCTGGCCCATCAGCACCTCTTCGACGGCGTCGGGCGGCACGTTCGCTCGTTCGACCGCGGCGCGGATGGCGATGCCGCCGAGCGTGGTGGCTGGGACGTCCGCGAGGCTGCCGGCGAACTTGCCGATCGGCGTGCGCATGGCGGAGACGAGAAAGACGCGGCCGGACGGCCCGCCCGGCGAGAACGGTTGGCGGTCCATCACGGCATGCTAGCGCGGGCCGTGCACGGGTGCGGCGGCGCGTTGACGCGGTACCCTCCGCGGCGGCGGGCACGCCCCGTGCACGAGCCCCGCGCGCGCGACGCCCGATGCGGTCGACGCTGCGCCGGGGCGGATCTGATCGGAGAGAGAGATGGCGCCCTTCCTGCTGCTCAAGCTGGTGCACGTCCTGGCGGCGATCTTGGCCGTGGGGTCGAACCTAACGTACGTGGCCTGGCTGCGCACGAGCGACCCGGCACACGTGGCGTTCGCCGTCCGAGGCGTCCGGCGTCTCGATCGCACGGTCGCCAACCCGGCGTACGCGGTGCTGCTCGTGACGGGCGTCCTGATGGTGTGGACAGGTGCCTTCAGCTTCTCGGAGCACTGGATCCAGGCCGCGATCGTGCTGTACGCGCTGACGGCCTTGCTGGGGATCGTGGTCTTCGCACCGGCGATCCGCCGCCAGCTCGCCGAAGCCGACGCAGACCCTACCTCGGCCGCCTATCGCGCGGCGGCGCGGCGGTCGACGGCGCTCGGCTGGGTGACGATCGCCGTCGTGCTGACGATCGTCTTCCTGATGGTGGTCAAGCCCTTCTGAGCGCCCGGCGGCGCGTGGGGCGCTACGCGGGGTCGGCCGGGCCGCGTGGGTCAGCCGCCGAGCCCCAGCCCCCGCAGCAGCTGCTCGGCCACGATGAGCCGGTGGACTTGGTTCGTGCCCTCGTAGATTTGCGCGCCCTTCGCGTCGCGAAGGTAGCGCTCCACCGGGTTCTCGCGGCTGTATCCCGCCGCCCCGAAGAGCTGCACCGCATCACTGGCCACGCTCATGGCGGCGTCCGACGCGGTCCACTTCGCCAGCGACGACGCCTCGGCGATCGGCTCCCCGCGGTCCTTTGCCTCCGCTGCGGCGCGCGTCAGGGCCCGCGCGGCGGCCACCCGCTGGCTCATCTCCGCCAGCATGAACCGCACGCCCTGCTGCGCGGTGAGCGGACCGCCGAACGCGCGGCGCTCGGCACAGTAACGGGCGGCCGCCTCGAGAGCCGCGCGAGCCAGGCCAGTGCATGCCGCGGCGATCGAGATGCGACCCTCGCCGAGCGATGACAGCGCGATCCGATAGCCCTCGCCCTCGCGGCCGAGCCGTTGCGCGGTCGGCACCTCGACCCCGCGAAAGATCAGCTCGGAGGCGGGGTTGGCGCGGATCCCGAGCTTGCGTTCCTTGCGTCCGAAGACGAACCCCGGGGTCCCCTTCGCCACCAGAAACGCGCTGATCGCGGCCGGGCCCGCAGCCGGGTCGAGCGTCGCGAAGACGAGATAGTGGTCGGCTTCGGGGGCGTTGCTGATCCAGATCTTGGTGCCCTCGAGGCGGTAACCGCGCGGTGTATCCGCCGGGCCCAGCCGGGTAGCGTGCAGGCGGATCGCGGCCGCATCGGACCCGGCCTCCGGCTCCGTCAGCGCGAAGGCGCCCATCCGCTCACCGCGCAGCATCGGCGCGAGCCAGCGCTCGTGCTGTTCGGCAGTACCCCACCGTGCCAGCGGCGACTGCGCCAGCACATGCACGCTCAGCGATACGGCCATCGCCATGTCGACCGCGCCCAGCTCCTCCATCACGAGCGTCCACGCCCGGTAGCTGAGGCCACCGCCGCCGATCGACTCGGCGAACGGCGCTCCGGTCAGCCCGAGCTGGGCCAGCGCGGCGAAGAGTCGGCGGTCGTAGCGTTCCTGGTCGTCCCGCTCGGCGGCACCCGGCGCGAGCTCGCGCGCCGCGAACTCGCGGACGGTGTCGCGCAGGAGTCGCTCCTCGTCGCTGAGCGCGCCCTCGAACACCGCTTCCTCCAGAGACTACCGGCGGGGATCGCTTCACGACGGCCCGTCCGGGGCGCCCACCGCCCTCGGCACTACGGCTTCGGCGCCCTCGGGTACGTGTAGAAGCCGCGACCCGTCTTCTGGCCGAGGTACCCGGCGTCCACGAGCTGCCGCAGGATCGGAGGCGGTGCGAACTTGGGCTCGTGAAAGCCCTCGTAGAGCACCTCCATCACGTGCAGACAGACGTCGAGCCCGATGAAATCGGCCAGTTCGAGCGGGCCCATCGGGTGGTTCAGGCCCAGCCGCACGCCCGTATCGATGTCCTCGGCCGTGCCCAATCCCTCCTCGTAGGCGCGCATCGCCTCCACCAGGTACGGCATCAGGACCCGGTTCACGATGAAGCCCGGCCGGTCTCTGCTGACGATCACCTGCTTGCCCAGAGCCGCGGCGAGCTCGCGGATGTCCGCCTCTGTCTGGTCCGAGGTCTCCGCGCCGCGCACGAGCTCGATGAGCGGCATCACCGGCACGGGGCTGAAGAAGTGCATGCCGATGAAGCGCCCCCGTCTGCCCGGGCGCACCGCGGCGGCCAGGCGCGTGATGCTGATCGAGCTCGTGTTCGAGGCCAGGATGGTGTGCTCGGGAGCCCGCTGGTCGAGCTCGGCGAACAACGCACGCTTGACGGCCTCGTCCTCGAAGACGGCCTCGACCGCCAGGTCGCATTGCGCCACCGCCCCGCCGAGTGCGTCAGCAATGCGGATCCGCGCCAAGGCCGCGTCGCGTTGGGCGGCGGACATGCGCGCTTTCTGGACCGCTCGTTCGAGGTTCCCAGCGATCCGCGCCAGGCCCGCCTCCGACCTCGACCGATCGGGCTCGAACAGGAAGACGTCGTGACCGGCGACCGCGCAAACCTGGGCGATGCCGTGTCCCATCAGCCCCGCGCCGCAGACAAGGACCGTCCTGATACTCATGGACGCGAAGCGTACTGCACCGGACCCCCCGCCCGCCGGGCGTCTCCGGAGTCGCTGTCGAGCTGCTGCATCACGCGGTCGGCGGCCGCGTACGGGTCGAGCTGGTGGCCGGCGATCGCGTGCACGAGCGCCTCGATCTCGGCCACATGGGCGGGCGCATGCAGGCGTGCCCGCAACCGTTCGGCCAGGATCGCGTCGAGCTGCGCCGTCGCCCGCGCCAGACGTGCCGGCTCGAAGATGTCGGTTGTCCGCTCGGTGGCCCGTCGGTCGAGCGCGGCAAGGAGCTCGGCGATCCCCTCGTCCGACGGCGCCGTGACCAGCATGACCTGCGGTCGCTTGGGGCGGCGACGGCCGCGCGTCTCCGCACGCCGGGCCGCTGCCGTCCCGTCGGCCGCCCCGACGGTCAGCATGGCGCGCAACTGCGCGGCGGTGCGCTGGGCGCCCGGCCGATCCCCTTTGGTCACCACGACGATGTCGGCCACCTCGAGGAGGCCGGCCTTGATCGCCTGGACCTCGTCACCCATCTCGGGGGCCTCGACCACCACCGTGGTGTCGGCGACCGACGCGACCTCGACTTCACTCTGGCCTGCGCCGACGGTCTCGAGGAAGACGACCGGGAAGCCGGCCGCATCGAGCGCGACGGCGGCATCGACTGCTGCGGCGGCGAGCCCACCCGCGTGACCCCGGGATGCCATCGATCGGATGAAGACGTCCGGATCCCCTGCGTGCTCCTGCATGCGGATCCGGTCGCCCAGGATCGCACCGCCGGTGATGGGGCTGGACGGATCGATGGCGAGGACGGCGGCTGCACGTCCCGAGGCGCGGACGGCGCGGACGAGTGCCGCGACGAGCGTGCTCTTACCGGCTCCGGGCGCGCCTGTCACGCCGACGATATGCGCCCGACCGGCGACGGGGTAGAGGAGGCGCAGCGCCGCTTCCGCCGCGGGGGTGCGGTCCTCGATCTCGGTGAGGAGGCGCGCCAGGCTGCGCCGATCTCCGGCACGGGCACGCTCAGCCAGCTCGGTGCCGCGGGCAGCGGCGGTCACGCGGGCAGCTCGGTGACGCAGGCGCTGGCGGTCATGCGGCCACCACGCCGACAGGATGGCCGGTGGCACGCCGGGCCGGTGGCCGTCGCGGCGTCCCCGGGTTGATCACGCGACCTCGCGCGGACGGACGTTCGCCCGCAGGTACTCGGCGACCTCGCCGATCGTGGTCCCGGGTCCGAAGACGCGCGCCACGCCGGCCTCGTGCAGCGCGGGGATGTCGTCGTCTGGGATGATGCCACCCGCCGTGATGAGGACGTCCCCGAGCCCCGCTTCCCGCAGCGCGCGGCAGACCTTCGGGAGCAGCGTCATGTGTGCGCCGGACAAGATGGAGAGACCGACGACGTCCACGTCTTCCTGCAGCGCCGTCGACGCGATCATCTCGGGTGTCTGGCGGAGGCCCGTGTAGACGACCTC
>JAJYNJ010000078.1:3921-57847 GCA_021786385.1 Chloroflexota bacterium | reverse complement strand
GCGCTACTCACCCGGTGGCCGGCGCTCTAGGTGGGAGAAGAACTCGGCGCGCGTGCGATCACGGCGCCGGAAGACACCGAGGACCGCGCTCGTCGTCATCACCGTGCCACTCTTCTTGACGCCGCGCATCACGGCACACAGGTGGGTGGCCTCCAGGACCACGCCGACCCCCATCGGATCGAGCGTCGCCATCAGAAAGTCTGCAATCTGCTGGGTCATCCGTTCCTGGACCTGCAGCCGGCGCGCGTACATCTCCACGATCCGCGGGATCTTGGAGAGCCCGATCACACGCCCTTTCGGGATGTAGGCCACGGCGGCGTTGCCGAAGAAGGGCAGCAAGTGGTGCTCGCAGAGGCTGTAGAACGGGATGTCCTTCACGACGACCATCTCGCTGTAGTCGACGTCGAAGATGGCCCCATTGACCAGCCGCGCCGGGTCGACGTGGTAGCCCGCCGTCAGCTCGGCGTACATGCGGTGCACGCGGCGCGGCGTCGCGACCAGGCCGGGACGATCGGGGTCTTCGCCGATCTCGACGAGGATCTGGCGCACCGCGGCTTCGACCGCGCCCGCATCGCCGTCCAGCCGCGGCGTCCGACCGTCGGGCCCCGCGGCATGCCCCTCGATCACCTGTGCAGGCGTCGGGCTGGCCGACTCGACGAGTTCGGGGCCGTCATCGCCGATCTCGGTCTCGATCTCCGTGACGAGCGCGCGAACGTGCTCCGGCAGGGTACCCACGACGTCAGCGACCGCCGGACCCCGGCTGCCCAGACGAATGGTCGTGCGTGTCGTCGGCGTTGGTTCGCGTCTGTCGGCGGACCGCGCGCACACCCTCCCCGAACATCTTGCCGAGTTCGGGCAGCGTCTTCGGGCCACGCCAGACGAAGACGACGATCAGGATGACCAGCAGCAGGAGTCCGATGTCCACGGCGACATGGTACGCCGACCGCCGCGCGCCGCCACCGAAACGCGGGACGGTCGGGGAGCCCTGCGGCGACGAGCTGTGAGTGGCGCTGCCGGACGGGGCAGGCTTCTAATGGTCCGCCGACGCCGACCCGCCGGCGACCGCGAGCAGGCCGGCAAGCTCGGCCGTCAGCTCGCGCGGCACGTACCGCATCAAGTTGTGGCCGGCAGATCGGTAGCGCACCACCCGCACCGGACCCTGCGGCAGACGCAACGCGTCCGTCAGTTCGAGTTCGCGGTCAGGGGCCGTCTCGTCGTCTGGCGTCGACACCCCCGCGACCGCGACCAGCAGCGGCACTGCGATGCGCGGCAGCAACTGATCCGGCTCGTAGGAGAGCATGGCCGTCACGGTCCCGAGGAGCGCGTGGCGCCGCAGGAGGGGCACGACGTGGCCGGCGTACGTCTGCTCGACCTGCGCGCGCGCCGCACGCTCCTGGTCGGCGTCCCACGTCGCCGGGTCGAATGCGCGCCGCTCCGCCAACCACGTCGCCATCGACTCGAGCGCCTCGGGTGGCTCGGCCAGCGCCTTCACGACCTGCTCCGGGTCGTCCCCGGCCCTGCGGCCCATCTCCTCCCAGCCGCCGTCGACGAGCGCGAGGCCGGCCACGGCGGCTGGACGCTCGGCCGCGGCGGCGACTGCGACGACGCCGCCGAACCCGTGACCGGCGAGGACCACGGGCTGCCCGTCGCTCGCCGGTGCCCAACCGTTAGCGGCCATGATGGTGAGCACGTCCATCGCCAGCGACGGCAACTCATAGCCGCCGATCGGGGCTGCGGAGAGGCCGTGCCCGCGCAGATCGAGCGCGAGGACGCGGGTCAGCGCCCGCACGCGTCGCGCGATCGGTGTCCACACCCAGGCGGTCTCGCCGATACCGTGGAGCAGCACAAGGGGTGGCAGCGCCTGGTGGTCCCGCTGTGGCGCGCGGTCCTGCTGGCTCCGGCGGTCCGGCAGCGCCGCGAGACCCCGCGGCGCACCTGGGGCACCGCCTGGTGCGCCGCTGGGCCCGCCCCAGTCGAGGTAGTGTATCCGCTCGCCGGTGTCCATCGGCACGACGAACGCGTCGGGCTCGGCAGCCGGGTCGGCCGGCGGGCAGCGGTGGGGATCGGGCGCCGGCCAGTCGGATCGCGCGCCCGGCTCCTGCGCAAGAGGCACATGCGTAGCATAGAGGGATGCCGATCCGTCGCCGGGGCAGCCAGGCCCGTCGCCGTCCACGCCGCCCCCGCGCGTCGTTCGAACAGTCGTTCTTCGAGCGCGCCCTCGAACGCGCCATCGACGGCCTGCCGCCCCAGCTGCGGCCACTCCTCGACGAGGTGGCGATCGTCGTCGACGATCTCCCGAGCCCCGAGCAGCGCCGGAGCGCCGCACTCCGCGCCGACGAGACCCTCTACGGCCTGTACGAGGGCGTGCCGCCGACCGAATACGCCGCGGACTGGGTGCCGTTCCCCAACAAGATCACCCTCTTCCGGTTGCCACTCGAAGAAGACTTCCCCGATCCGCTCGACCTGGCCGAGGAGGTGCGGCGCACGCTCGTCCACGAGCTGGCGCACCACGCCGGCTTCGACGAGGACCGACTCGCCGAGCTAGGGGTCGACTGACGAAGGAGCGGCACAGGCGACCTGCCGGAACGCGCAAGGTCTGGAGGCGACCGGTCGCTCCGCGCGGACGATCTCTCCGCGTTGGCGAGGATCAGCGTGGCCGGTCCCGCGCCAAGGCCACCAGGTCCATCAGGATCGCGTAAGCGGTCTCCTCGACGGGGGCGTCGAGCAGCGTGAGCTGGAGCCGGCCGCCGTACTCGGAATGGATGCGCAGCGCCATCGATCTGCCGCCCACCAACGCGAGCGTGTCATCGAGCGGCAGCTCCTCAGGGCCCACCCACGCGCGGACCGTGCGCTCCGCCCCTTCGCCGCAAACCTCACCGCGTGCCAGCAGACGCACGCGCGCGCCACGCTGCGCCGCTTCGGCCGGCCACTCGTCCGACACCGCGTCGAGCCCTCGTCGCGCAACCGCGGCGGGCGTGAGCGGGACCTGCGGCTCGAGCAGCAGGTTGGCGAGGATGGTCGCCTTGAGCGCCGCGTCGTGGCCTTCCGTGTCGTGTCGCGGATCGGCCTCGGCAAGGCCCGCGGCCTGCGCCTCGGCGAGCGCCTCGGCGGCGCTGCGACGCTGCGCCATCGCCGAGAGCATCGCGTTGGTCGTCGCGTTCACGATCCCCGCGAACGAGAGGATGCGCCCGACCGGCACGATCGACTCGCGGATGGCGTGCGTGGGCAGGCAGTCCATCAGAGCCGCCTCGTACCGCAGTCGGGCGCCCGATACGGCGGCCAGCGCGCGGAGCTCGGCCTCGTGCCAGGCGAGTGGGCCTTTGTTGGCCGTCACCACGTCGCGTCCCGAGCCGAGCGCGGCGCGGATGTAGCTCGCGGCCGGTTCGCCGTCGCGCGGCGACTGCGTGGTGATCTCGACCAGAACGTCGTACGGGGCCGCCGGGTCGGCGAGAAAGGCCGACAGGCCGGGCGCAGCCACGGGCGGGGTCCCGGATCGTGCGGCGGGCGCCGGCGACACCGCTTCCGGGGACCCGTGACCGCCGATCGCGGCCAGCCGCACGCGGTCGATCCCCTCAACGTCCACCAGTAGTCCCGCGCGCCGCGTCGCCACCGCGGTGACCGGAACGGCGAGTCGGTAGCGCCGCGCGAGCTCGTCGGCGACGCGCTCCAGCAATGCCGTGAAGGCCCGTCCCACGGCCCCGTACCCGACCAGGGCCAGCCGACGCGTTTCGAGCGTCACGGCCATGCGACGTCCTGTGCCAGCGCGAGGATGCCAGGCAACCGCACCAGGTCGACGTTGCCTCCCGAACCCACCACACAGACCGTATCGCCGGTCCGCAGCGGGATTCGCCCCGAGATGACCGCGCCCAGCGCCGCTGCGCCGGCGGGCTCCAGTAGCTGCTTCATCCGCTCGAGCGCGAACCGCACCCCGGCCGCGATCTCCGCCTCCTCCAGGAGGATGATCTCGTCCAGGTAGCGCCGCGCGAGCGCCATGACCCAGGGGCCCGCGAACGGCGCCCCGAGCCCGTCGGCCATCGTGACCGGGTCCACCTCGACGACGTGACCTGCCTGTAGTGCCAGCGTCAGCGCGTTGCTCCCGAGCGGCTCCACGCCGTAGACCCGGACGCCCGGCCGTAGCTGCTTCGCCGCGGCCGCGATCCCCGTCGCAAGCCCCCCGCCGCCGATCCCCACCACGATGACGTCCACGGCCGGCAGATCCGCGAGGATCTCGAGCCCAATCGTGCCGTGGCCAGCGATGATGGCCGGATCGTCGAAGGGGTGGATGTACACGAGCCCCCGCTCCTCGCGCAGTTGCTCGAGGTGACGGAAGGCATCACCCACGTGGTCGCCGTACAAGACGACCTCGGCCCCGTAGCCGCGCGCCGCCGCCGCCTTCGACCGCGACGCCCCAGCCGGCATGACCACCGTGACAGGGATGCCGCGGCTGGCGGCCGCATACGCCACCGCCTGGGCGTGGTTGCCAGCCGACAGCGCGATGAGGCCGCGACGGCGCTCCTCGGCGGTCAGCTGATCCGTCTTGTTCAGCACCCCCCGTGGCTTGAACGAACCGGTCAGCTGCAGGTGCTCGGCCTTGAGGTAGACGCGCGGTTCCCCGTCCCCCACCGCCCCGTCCGACAGCGTCACGCCCTGCACGCGCTGCAGGATCCGGCCGGCCGTGCGCGACGAGAGCAGCGGGGTGCGCTGGACGCGACCGCGGATCGCCCCGGCGGCCGCGCGGATCGCCTCGAGCGGGATGTCGCGATCGCCCGCGGGCCACTCGCCATGCGGGCCACCGCGCGGGCCCTGCGGCGCAGCGGTCGCCCCAGGCCGCAAGGTGGTGGTAGGCTCAGGCTGGCGTGAGTCCATCTCGCCGAGTATCGCAGTATCGCCGCGCGCCGTCCGGCAGCGGGCCCCTGGCGGCCCGGTCCGCCACCATCGACCGGGGTGACCACCACCTCGTCGACGCGATTGGCGGCGTGCGCTGCACCGCCGCTGCCTACCGGCTGGTCACCCGCGCGCCGGCGCCGCTCCGCCGTGTCGTCGGTGCCACGGCCCACACGGATCGCGCGTCTGCGCCGGTATCCTCCCGCCATGCGCGACCTGATCTTCCCGCCCGGCTTCCTCTGGGGCGCGGCCACGGCCGCCCACCAGGTCGAGGGTGACAACGCGAACAGCGACTGGTGGGACTGGGAACGGCGACCTGGCACGCCCTGCCGTGAGCCGAGCGGCGCCGCTTGCGATCACTACCGGCGCTTCGCCGATGACGTGGCGCTGCTCGCTGCGCTCGGCTTCAACACGTACCGCTTCTCGGTCGAATGGGCGCGCATCGAGCCGGCCGAGGGCACCTTCGACGGCGCACAGCTCGACCACTATCGCCGCGTGGTCGAGGCCGTCAGCGCGCAGGGGCTGATCCCGATGGTCACGCTGAACCATTTCACGCTGCCGCGCTGGGTCGCGGCGCGGGGCGGCTGGCGGGATCCGCTGACGCCGACTCGCTTCGAGCGCTACTGCCGCCGGGCGGTGACGGCGCTCGGGGAGGAGGTCGCCTGGTACTGCACTGTGAACGAGCCGGGCGTAGTGGCCTTCGGTGGGTACCTCGGCGCACTCGGCTTCCCACCGGGTAGCCGCGACGTCGCGTCCTGGAAGCGGGCGATCGGCGGGCTCGTCGAAGCCCATCGGCGGGCTTCCTCGACGATCCGCGAGTTGCGCCCCGGCGCACGGGTCGGGGCAACCCATGCGCTCCAGGAGTGGGAGGCCAACGCCGGTGGACGCCCCGTCGTCGAGTACCTGCGTCGTCTCAACGAGGACGTCTTCCTGGCGGCCTGCGCCGACGACGACTTCATCGGCGTCCAGACGTACACCCGGGTCCGGGTCGACGCGCCCGAGGTCGTCGCGCCACTGCTCCGCCGCGCGCTGGCCACGCCACGGATGGAGGCCCTTCTGGTCCCCTGGGTGGTGCGCTTCGAGACCAGCCGGGCGGCTGGCGTTGCCGCGCGCGGTCGCGCACGGGCGACGCAGATGGGGTATGAGTTCCGGCCGGAGGCCGTTGCGGCCACCATCCGCCGGGTGGCGGCCCTCTTCCCCGGCAAAGCGATCGTGGTGACCGAGCACGGGGTCGCCACCGACGACGACACCGAACGGGTGGAGTTCATCGTCCGGGGCTTGTCCGCCATTCACGCCCTGATCGAGGGCGGCGTGCCCATTCGCGGCTACATCCACTGGAGCCTCCTGGACAACTTCGAATGGGCGCGGGGCTATGCCATGCGCTTCGGGCTGGTGGCGGTCGACCGCCGGACGCAGCAACGGACGGTCAGGCCATCGGCGCGCATCCTCGGCGAGGTGGCCCGTGCGGGACGACTGCAGGTGCCAACGCCGGAGCCCCACGCGCCATCGGGAGGACGCGGCCCACGGGACCGCGCCGGCGGGAAGGTACTTGCGAACTTGCGCAAGTTGTGAGAGAATGCGCCCATGCCGACGCCCACGCTTCCGGCGGACCAGGACCTGCAGCGGTACACCGCGGTCATGCGGGCCCTTGCCGACGCGAAGCGGTTGTGCGTCCTCGAGGTGCTCGCGGCCGGCGAGCGCTCGGTCTCGGAGCTCTCGCACGAGATCGGGTGTCAGGTGCCGAACATGAGCCAGCACCTCGCCGTCCTGCGCAGCGCGGGCCTCGTGACCACGCGGCGCCAGGGCAACACGGTGTATTACCGTCTCACGGATCCTCGGGTCCTGGAGGCGTATCGGCTCATTCAGACGTTCGCCCGCTGAGGGGGCCGGGACGTCCGACCCGTTCGATCGGACGCGGATGCCCCGCTCGGCGGGGGGAAAGGAAACAACGGAACCATGGCCAACATCAAGGCGGTCACCGACGCGGACTTCGAGCAGGCGGTGCTCAACAACGACAAGCCGGTCCTGGTCGACTTCTGGGCGGCGTGGTGCGGGCCGTGCAAGCTGGTCGCGCCGGAGATCGAGAAGCTGGCCGCCAAGTACGGCGACGCCATCGACTTCGTGAAGCTCGACGTCGACGCCAACCCGATGATCTCGCAGGCGTTCGGGATCATGAGCATCCCGACCATCGCGTTCTTCCGGCCGGGCGAGACCCCGGTGGGCGTCGTCGGCTTCCGGCCCGCGGATCAGCTGGAGCAGGCGTTCAACATGAAGCAGTACGCCAGCTCCGGCCAGCCGTCCTGACCCTGTTCTCGACCGACGACGGCCCGGCTCGTACAGCGCCGGGCCGTTTCGATTCGCATGATCCGGGCCGCGGTCAGCGACCGGCGGCACCAAGGATCGCCCGCAGCTCCGCCTCGTGCTCCGCGTAGTGATCCAACGTGCTCTCGAGGAAGAACGCCAGGCGTTTCGAGTTCTTCACCCAGCGCGTTTCCGGCACCACGGTCAGGTAGCCCCGCAGTTCGCCCGGCACGGTCGCCAGGCGGCGCCGCACCTCGTCGAGCGGCAAGGCCCGCCACTCGGCCTGGAGCGCGGCGTTCATGGCGTCCCCGCCGCCCGCCTCCCACTCGGCGTCGACGCGGTCCATGGTCCCGCTGGCGTCGCCGAGCGCGAGTTCGCGCGCGACCTGCAGCGCGAGCCCCTGCCACGCCACGAGGTGCGCCGCGAGGTCGCGGCCCGACCAGCCGTGCGCGGGTCCGTCCTCCGGCATCGCTCGTTCCAACGCCTCGTCCGGGAGCGCGGCGAGCGCCTCGAAAGGCGCCCACGCCTCTCGTTCGTCCTCCAGGAACGACAGCGCGTCGACGTACATGGTTCCCTCCCTGGGTGCTGCGCCGGGTGTCGGCCGTCAGTGGGTCCGGCGGCCGGGGTTCGCTTCCGCCGCATAGCGCGCGGCGGCCGCGAACCAGCTCATCGCGCGATCGAGGGCAAACCGGTCGAGTGTCGCGGGAGCCAGCTCCACCCAGCCCGGGCCGCGCGGACTCGCATGCACATCGGGCATCTGCAGGGCGGCTTCCGCCACGTCGGGCCGCAGACGGAACGCCGCGCGGTCGCCGGCGACCACCGCAAACGGCACGCCCGCCAGCGCGTAGCGCACGCCTTCAGGTTCGGCCTGCCGCGCCAAGCCTGCGATCGAGGTGGCCGCCTGCTCGATCCGTACCGCCAGCTCGTCCGTTTCGGCCACGTCGACCTCCTCCCCGGCAGTCTACGCGCCCGAGCCGGGCGATCGCCTCAGACGGCGACCGGCTCCCGGTACTCCCCGAACTGGGCGCGGAAGACCCCGCACATCTCGCCGAGGGTGACGTAGGCGGCCGCGCACTCGATCAGCGCAGGCATCACGTTCGCCTCGCTCGATCCGGGACGGGCTGCCACGTCGCGGAGACGGGCGAGTGCCGCCTCGACCGCCTCCGGGTCGCGCTCGCGTCGGACCCGGGCCAAGCGGGCGAGGTGCCGCTGCCGGCTCTCCTCGCTCACTTCTAGGAGCGGGATCGCCAGCTCCTCGTTCGGATCGGCATAGGCGTTCACACCGACGACCTGCCGCTCGCCCGAGTCGAACTCCTGCTGGTAGCGGTAGGCGGCGTCGGCGATCTCGCGCTGCGGGAAGCCGGCGGCGATCGCGGCGGGCATCCCGCCCAGCGCGTCGATCTCCGCGATGTAGCGCCACGCCTGGCGCTCGACTTCGTCGGTGAGCCACTCCACGTACCACGCACCGCCCAGTGGATCGACGGTGCTCGCCACGCCCGTCTCGGCCGCGATCACCTGCTGCTGGCGCAGCGCCAGCAGCGCAGCCTCCGCGGAGGGAACCGCCCAGGCCTCGTCGTAGGCATCGGTGTGCAGCGACTGCGCCCCACCGAGCACCGCGGCGAGCGCCTGGATCGCGACCCGCGTCAGGTTGTTGAGCGGCTGCTGGGCGGTGAGCGAGACGCCGGCGGTCTGCGCATGAAAGCGTAGCCAGGTCGAGCGCTCGTGCTCGGCGTGCCAGCGTTCGGTCATCAGGCGATACCAGATGCGCCGGGCGGCGCGGTACTTGGCGATCTCCTCGAAGAAGTCGGAATGGGCGTTGAAGAAGAAGCTGAGCCGCGGTGCGAACTCGTCGATGTGCAGACCGCGCCGCAGGGCCTCCTCCACGTACGTGATGCCGTCAGCGATCGTGAAGGCGAGCTCCTGGACGGCCGTCGCGCCCGCCTCCCGGATGTGGTAGCCGCTGATCGAGATCGTGTTCCATTTCGGCAGCTCGCGCGTCCCGAACTCGATCGTGTCGGTGACGAGGCGCAGCGACGGCTCGACCGGGAAGAGGAACTCTTTCTGGGCGATGTACTCCTTCAGGATGTCGTTCTGAGTGGTGCCCTCCAGGATCGCGCGGGGGTAGCCGCGCTTCTCGGCGGCAGCGATATAGATGGCCCAGATCGGTGCCGCCGGCGAGTTGATCGTCATCGATGTCGAGGTGCGATCGAGCGGGATCCCGTCGAGGAGGATCTCCATGTCGGCGAGCGAGCTGACCGCGACACCGCAGGTGCCGAATTCGCCCTCGGCGTGCGGATCGTCGGTGTCGTAGCCGTACAGCGTCGGCATGTCGTAGGCGATCGACAGCCCGGTCTGGCCGGCGTCGAGCAGCTGATGGAAACGCGCGTTCGTGTCCTCCGCCGAACCGAAGCCGGCGAACATCCGCATCGTCCAGAGCCGCCCGCGGTACCCGCTGGCGTGGATGCCGCGCGTGAACGGCGGCTGGCCCGGGAACCCGACCGTGGCGAGGAGATCCCGGCCCTCCAGGTCGAGCGGCGTGTAGAGCCGCCGCACATCGATGTCGCCGAGCGTTCGGAAACGGAGACGGCGCTCGGGGCTGCGGCGCAGCGTCGGATCGAGTCGTTCGCGCTCCCAGCGTTCCCGGGCCGCACGCCAGGCCTCGTCCATGCGGTGGACTGTAGCACGGGCAACCGCGGCCGCCCTGCCCGTTATCGGTCCACCTGAGCTACGGCGCGTGCAGCGGGCCGGCCTCCTGCTCGACGGTCGCCGCCAGCCGGATCAGCGCACCCCGGTCGATCACCCCGGGCGCCGTTGCCTCGAGGACGACGATCGCCCACGGGCCGTGGACCCAGGCCACCTCACCAAGCGTGGAACCGTCTGCGCGGTTCGGGTCGGGACCGAAACGCAATTGCGCGCCGTTCGCCACCCAGGGCACGGACTCGGGCGCATCCGGGACGAAGACGGCAGACTGCGCCACGTACCGCTGCGCGGAGGCGTACCCGTCGAAGCCCCAGAGCAGCAGATCGATCGTGCCGCCGCTCGACGACTGCGCGGTCTTGATCTCGAAGACGCGGAGCTTCCCCGCCACCAACGGCTCTTCCCGTTGGGCTCCCTGTTCCGTGAGCGAGTCGAGGTAGCCCACGTCGCCGTTCCAGCGCGCTGCGACGACCGGTGCGGGGAAGCCTGCCGGGAGACCCGCCAGCGTGATGCTCGGCGCGACGTCGGGCGGGACCTGGCCTGGGTAGTACCCCTCGGTGTATGCGGCGGGGATCGGCGTGGGCGGCGTGCCCCAGGCCACGAGGATCATCTGGTGGTCCTGCAGGACGATCCCGGCCGGATCCGCGACCGGCCGGCCGTCCAGCCAGGCCCGTGCGCCGTTCAGCGGCACGCCCCATTGCACGAAGAACTGCCCGAGGCGGAAGGTCCCGCGCGTGGGGCTCTCGACGTGGATCATCCCGGTTCGATCGTGGGTATGGATCGGCGACAGCTGCTGGGCGGCGCTGTCGATGCCGATCTGTGCGGGCACGGTCACGCGCCGGCCGGCGTACCAGACCTGCAGCGCTGCATGCGTGTGTTGAACCGTTCCCTCCGCGGAGAGGGGCGTCAGTCCGGCCTCGCGGATGAGGGCGACCTGGTCGGCGGGCACGGGCCAGGGCGGCGGTCCCGGCGAGCGGCCGACCGACCCCGACGCTCCTGCTGCGCCGGACGGGCCGGGCACGCCCACCCGGCCGGTTGGGCCGGTCACGACGGCCGACGTCGCGGGGGCCGCAGATCCCGGCGCCGGCGAGCTACTGCAGCCGGCGACCACCGCGACGACGATGGCCACCAGCGCGGCGCGCGCGGCTGCCGATCGGAGAGTGCGGTGGGGGCGCCCCGGGCGCTGCACGGGACGACGGGTGGGGCGTGGCACGAGCGGGAAGTGTAGTCGGATGCGAGAATCGCGCCGTGTCGAGGTCCCCCGGTCGCGCCAGCGCGCTCGTTGCGGCCGCCCTCGTGGGCGTCTCGCTCCTTGCCGCGTGCTCGGTGAGTGCCAGCCCCAACCCGTCGGCATCCTGCAACGGCGCAGACGAGCAGAGCGGCCCGGGCTTCTATCCGGACCTCGAGCGGCTCCTCCCCGCACGGGTCGGGAACCGTGCCCTCACGGACGTCCGGAGCGGCCGCTACTGCTCAGCGCGGACCTTGGGCACGCTCCTCAACGACGGCATCCACGAACTGCAGTTTGCCGGGGGTGCGCTGCCGGATCCTCGCTACAAGGACACGGGGCTGGCACTCATCGTCTACCGAGCTGCGGGCATGACGCTCTACCAGCTCGCCGACGCCCAGGCGCTCGGGGCGGGGAACACCCAGGGGGCTGCCGGCGTCGTCGCGCGACGTGCGACGATCGCGGGCCGCTCCGGGATCCGGATCGACGTCACGGTCCAATCGGGCCCGGAGATGCTCTTCTTCTGGCCGACATCCCACCGCGGCCTCTTCGAGGCGGTCACGGGGATCGGCGCCACCGAGGCCCAGGTGGAGGCCGCCGTCGCCGCGTTCGCCGCAGCTGGACCAGCGCTCGGAGGCGGATCGCCGGGACCCTCGTCGGCGACACCATAGCGCACGGCACCGTGGCGCAGACGGTGCACGGTTTCCAGCGCCGCAGCTGACACGCGCCGGGGTGGCCGGGCAACGCGGTCGCTGGCCCGTGGCCCACCCGCGGCAGTGGCCCTTGACGTGGTGCGTCGGCGCCATCGACCTTCGGACGACGCGGCCGGTACGCCCGTCTCATGGCCGCGCGGCTCCAGATCGGCGACCATGCGAGTGGCCGCCGATCCAACTGGCCGGGAGACACCCGCGGCGTCGACAACCGGGCCGCACGACGTCGTGCTCCCCGCTCTTCAGGGGCGGTGGACGCCACCGCAGCAGGGGACGCCCGGTGTGCGGCAACGAGTCGAGTAACTGGAGTTGCCGGCCGGCGGGCCGGCCCCACCGGGTCGGCGGCTGCCATCACGTCGCGGTCTGCGGATGCGGTGGTCGTCAGCGGAACCCGCCGGCCAGCGTGCCCGCGGCGGCGACACCGCGGCAGCCTGCCGTCTGGGGAGTGGGCCCGGCGCCACCGCGGGCGGGGCCCCGCTCAGGTCTCGCGCGGGGCCCCGAAGCCGGGGGCCGGAGGACGGACATGGCGCTGCACGCCGCGCGCATCCATGTCGTCGCGGATCACCCGCGCCCGGATCACCAACTCGTGGTCGCGTGTGATCGTCCGTGCGATCCAGTCGATGTAGGTTGGCTCCAGCGCCTCCACCTCGCCGAGCGTGCGGCCGCGGAACTTGCCGAACTCGAGCATGGTGCAGCGGGCGTCCTCCAGCGAGGGGAGTCGGGGCGGTCGGCCGGCGCTGCGCCGCCGCATCACCGGACCGCACGGATCGCTCGCGCGCAGCGGCTCTTGGGCGCTGCGACGCTCGCGGATGCCGATGGGCCGATGACCGTTGAGGATGGCACCAGAGCGGCCCAGCGTCGCGTTGCGACGGTGGAAGACGGGCGACGTGTCGAAGCGGGCCGTGACCGGCCGCGTCGGGCGTGGCCGCGGCGGCCCCACCGGCCCTTCGTCCGGCCCGCGGCTGAAGGACGGGCCAGAGGCGAACCCCGGGCCACGCCCGCGCGCCGCATCGGCATGGGCACGTCGCTCGGGATCGCGCAGCACGTCGTAGGCGGCATTGATGCGCGCCATCTGGCGGGTGAGCCGCGCCGCTTCGGCGGGGTCTGCGGCCCGGTCCGGATGGTGCTCGCGCGCCAGCTCGCGCCAGCGGCGCTTGATCGCCTCGTCGGAAGCGTCGGCGGGAAGGCCTAGGACGCGATAGGGGTCGCCGTGGAACGCAAGTTGGGGCATGGATACCGAGCGTACCCGAAGCGCGCCCGGGATGCAGCCAGAGCGTCGTCCGGGCCCATCGCGCCTCTGCGCGCGGCCCTCGCCGTCCGGGCCAGCGCGCCTCTGCGCGCAGCCCTCGTGGCGGAGCTCTCCCGCTTCCCGCACGCCGCCTTCGTCGTGCAGCGCGCCTTCCACGTCCTGCTCGGGACCCGTCCGTGCGACTAGGATTGGCGGCGATGGAGGTACTGCAGACGATCCACGCGGTCCGCGCCGTCCGACGCTTCCGGCCGACGCCGCTCTCCGACGATCTGTTGCGCCGGATCCTCGACGCCGGCCGGCGTGCGGGTTCCTCGAAGAACCTGCAACGCTGGGACTTCATCCTGGTCACGGATCGCCCGACGCTGCAGCGGCTCGCCAGCGTGGGCCCCTGGGCGGGACATCTCGCGGGTGCGGCGGCCGCCGTCGCGCTGGTGACGCCCGACCCGCGCGCGGAGGGGGCGCCCCTCTCGGTCATGTTCGACCTGGGCCGCGCCGCGCAGAACATGGTGCTCGCGGCGTGGGCGCTCGGCATCGGTTCCGTGCCGGCGACGGTCTACGAGCAGGACCGTGCGCGCGAGATCCTTGGTTACCCGCCGGACCGGCACTGCGAGTATCTGCTGAGCCTGGGCTACCCGGCGGACCCGGCGGACCTGACTCGCCCGCCCCGGACCGGCGGGCGCCGGCCGCTCGAGGAGGTGCTGCATCGGGGTCGCTGGGGGTCGCGCAGCACGCCGCGGTAGCAGCGACGCCGGCTACTCCCAGCGGAAGAAGCGCGCCGCGATCCCCAGGCAGACCACCAACCAGGCGGCGAGGATGCCCAGGTCGAGCGGCAGCGGCGCGTAGGCCGAACCGCCCACCATCACCTGCCGCAGCGCGTCGCCCAGGTAGGTCAAGGGCAGGACCGCGGCCACCGGGCGCAGGACGGCGGGCATGATCTCGATCGGAAAGAAGACCCCCGAGAGGAACATCATCGGGAACTGGACCACCTGCACGATCCCGTTCGCCGATTCCTCGGTCCGCGCGAACGAGGCGACCACGTAGCCGATCGAAGTGAACGTGAGCGCCCCCAGGATCACCACCAGGGCCATCAGCCAGGGTGCCCCGAGCACGGTGACCCCGAACACCACGCTGCCAATCCCGAGCAGCAGCACCGTCTGGACCAGGCCGATCAGCAGCCGCAAGACCACGTTGCTCCCCACGAGCGTCCAGCGTGGCAGCGGCGTTGCGTTGAGCCGCTTGAGGATCAGCTTCTCACGCTGCGCGACCAACGGGACGGCCGCGAAGACGCCCAGCTGCATGAGGGCCATCCCGAGGATCCCCGGGACGAGGAACGCGGCATTCGTCAGTCGCTGGGACTGCAGCGTGCGGTCGCTGACGCCGAGGGCCGGCGGCCGACCGGTCAGGGCGAGGTCGAGCGAGCTCACCACCTGCGAGACGATTTGCCGAATGGTGGCGCTGCTCGACTGCTGGCTGGGGTCCGTGTAGACCTGGAGCTCCACGGCGGCCGGCGCAAGGCTCGGGGCCACCAACCCGGCGTGGACCGCCCCGCCACCGGGGGTCGCCGATGCGCCAGGGGCCGGGGAGCCGCCCGGCGCCGCGGCACCGGATGTGCGCCCGGCGATCACCTGCGCCGACCGCGCGATCGCTGCGCCGTAGCCGTGCGGCACGACGACGACCGCCTGCAGGTTCCCCTGCCGCATCGCGTCGAGCGACGCTGCCAGCGACCCGTCGTGCAGGCGCAGCAACGTGATCTGGGCAAACGCTTGGCGCAGCTCGGCGGAGGCCGCCGTGCCGTCCTGGTCGACCCAACCCACCGCGTAGCGGGTGCTGCCACCGCCCGAAAAGATCGCGCCGAAGAGCAGGACGAAGATCACGGGAAAGGCAAAGGTCCAGAACAGGGCCGTGCGGTCGCGCGTGAAACTGCGGATGTTCGCGATCGTCAGCGTAAGCAGCGCGTTCAAGGCTTCACTCCCGGAGCGCGTGGCCCGTCAGGTCGAGGAAGACGTCCTCGAGGGTGGCGCGCCGAATGCCCAGGTTCCGTGGCTCGAGCCCGAGCGCCTCGGTGCGCGCCAGCAACGCGCCGATAGTGGCGCCCACGTCGGCCGTGTAGAGGACGGTCTGGCCATCCTCGACGACCGCCCGCTTTACGCCGGCGAGGTCGCCGAGCTCCCGGAGGTCGAGCTCCGGCAACGTCTCGAAGTGCACGGCGCGCTCGCGGAAGCGCCGTGAGACCAGCTCGTCGACCGTGCCCAGCTCGAGCACGTGTCCGTGGTCCATCACCGCGACCCGGTCGCAGAGTTGCTCGGCTTCCTCCATGTAGTGGGTGGTGAGGAGCACCGTCGTGCCCTGCTCGCGCAGGCGCTGCACGAGGCTCCAGAGCGAGCGGCGCGCCTGGGGGTCCATGCCCGTCGTCGGTTCGTCGAGGAAGACGAGCTCGGGGTCGTTGACGAGCGCGAGCGCCACCGACAGCCGCTGCCGCTGACCTCCCGACAGATGGCGCGTCTGCGCGTCCCGCCGCTCGCCGAGCTCCACCGCTTCGAGCAGCCATGCCGTCGGCATGCTGTGTCGGTAGAAGCTGCGAAAGAGATCGAGGACTTCCGTGACGGTGAGGAACGGATAGAGCGAAACGGTCTGGAGCTGCACCCCGATCCGTTCCTTGATCCGTTCCGGTGCGCGGGCGGCGTCGATGCCGAGCACCCGCACCGTACCGGCGTCGGGTTTACGCAACCCTTCGAGGATCTCCACGGTGGTCGTCTTGCCCGCGCCGTTGGGACCGAGCAGGCCGAAGATCTCGCCGCGCCGCACCGCGAAACCGATGCCGTCCACGGCGACCACGTCGCCATAGCGCTTGCGGAGCCCGTCGACCTCGATGACCGGCTCCTGGAGCTCGGCGTTCAATCCCGATCGCCCCCCACTGCAGTCGGCGCCCCGAGCCATTGCGTCACATCGTACACGGCGGTCGGTGCCTCGACGCCCGCCATCCCGGCGGCCGACTCGGCCGGCGCACGACGCCGCACCAGGGCATCGATGGCGGCGTCGTCTCCGACGTCCCGGCCGGCCTCCTCGGAGAGGAGCCAACGCACCTCGAGCAGATCGCAGTACGCCTGCACCAGGTCGGAAACCGGCAGCATGAGGGCCGCGAGGCGGGCCAATGTCGGCCGGACGACCTCCGCGAGCCAGCGCTCGGCCGCCTCCGCCTGCGGGACCGGCGCGCCCTCGCGCCGCTCGAGACGTCCGCGATAGGCGTGCAGGTCGTTGAGCAGGATCGTGGCCTGCCCCTCGCCAGCCTCCAGTCCGGTCAGGCGGCGCAGCTCCGCGGCGTGGAAGCGCCGGCTGGCCACGGCCACCCTGAGGCGCAGCCGATCGCCGCCCGAGCCGTCCGCGGTGCCATCCCCTTCCGCCTCCAGCGCCAGCTCCTCGACCGCGAAGCCGAGCTCGTTGAGGCGCCGCACGCGGGCCTCGACTCGATAGCGGTCCTCCGGTCCGATCGACTCCTCGCGGTGCAGTTCATCCCAGAGCGCGTGGTAGCGCTGCGCCACGCGCTCAGCGGCCTCGAAGTCCTCGTCGAGCAGGTCGCTGGGCCGCCCGATCTGGGCCCCGATGTCGGCCAGGTCCCCGGCCACGTTTTCGACCAGGATCTCCAGGTCGAACGCCCGCTGCCCATCCGTGAGCGAGGGATGCACCTCGCTCGTCTCGGCGTCCACGAGGAACGCCTGAAGCGTCTGCCCATCGCGCCGGAACAGCGTGTTCGCGAGCGAACAGTCGCCCCAGAAGACGCCGTTGCGGTGCAGGTCGACCATCAGCCAGGCCATCGCGTCGAGGAGCCGATCGCGGTGCTTGCGGGAGCTCGCCGGGAGGCGCTGGAAGAGGCGCCGGAACTGGAACGAGCCGGCGAGGTAGTCCGTGACGAGGATCGCCGCCGCATCCTCGCCCCGTTCGACGAGCCCCAGCGGCCGCACCGCCGGAAACTCGCGTCGCTCGAGCTCGCGCAGCGTCTCGTACTCACGGCGGGCGACGTGGACCGGCAGCTCTTTCAACGCGTAGAGCGTGCCCTCGATCTCCACGAAGCGCACCACGTGGCGGCTCGCCCCAACCGGCAGGTCGCGGAAGGCCACGCCCTCCGCCTCCCAGGTCGCGAGGGGGCGAGCCCAGGGCAGGGCGAGTAGGGCGCCGCTGGCGCTGCGCAGGCGAAACGAGATCGGTGACACGGGATGAGTCTACCGGGAGCGGCGCCGCGATCGCCAGGCGAGCGCCGGCCCGGGGCTCGCGGGCACGGGCCGTCAGGCACGCAGCGTGATCACGCCCGCCGGGCTGATCGCGATCGGCAGCTCCGCGAGCGGCACGGTTGCCGGACCCGCCACCGGCTGGGCGTTGTTGCGCGGGTCGAAGGCCGCGCCGTGGCACGGACAGATCAGCAGGCCGGCCCCCGGGTCCCAACCCACCGTGCAGCCCGCGTGCGTGCAGACGGCGTCGAAGGCGGCGTACTTGCCGCTACCGAGCGCCACCACGATGCCCGGATCGCCCGGCGCCGCGTTGCCGATCGCCGTCGGCACCTGGAACTCGAACGCACCGGCCTGGGCGACCTCGGCCGTGGTCCCGATCGCGAGCGGGTCGGAGGAGCCCGGGGCCACCCCAGCGGCGGCGCCTGAGCCACCGGCTCCTGAGGCCGGCGCCGCGCTCGAAGCGCCCCCAGTCGATATCGTGCCCGCACTGCTGCCGGGGCTCCCCGCCCGGCCAGCAGGACCGAGCGGCAGCAGCACGTCGCGCAACGGCCGAGCCACCACACCGAGGACGAGCGCGCCCAGCGCAACCACGCCGGCCTGGAGCAGCAGGCGGCGCTCGGCCGACAGCGGGGGCGTCGCGGAGGCCCGCCGTCCCGCCGGCGTGCGCGGCGCGAGCTGCCGCTCGAGCCATGGCCCCACCACGTACCGATCCCCGTGACCCGCCGCCGCGAGGGTGACGAAGCCGAGCGCGTAGGGTAAGTCCTGGCCGTAGTAGTACGGGTGCACGTTCCACGACGCCGTCAGGAAGAAGAGGGCGGAGAGCGCGGCGCCGCCCACGGCGGCAACCCGGAAGGCGAGCCCCGTCAGCACGCCGAGCCCGACCGCAATCTCTGCCAGGGCGATCAGCAGACCCACCAGCCACGCGTTGGGAACAGCGAGCGTGCTGATGAGTGGCGCCAGCGGCGACGCGTGGGCGTAGCCCTGGAGTTGGGCCAGGATGCTCGTCCGCGATGTGAGGTCGAGGAAGGTCGGATCGAGTGCGAGCTTGTCGAGGCCGGCGTAGAGGAAGGTGAACCCGACGAAGAGACGGAGCGGCAGCAGGGCGCCCACCGGGATCCACCCGGCCGACGATCCCCGCTGCCCCGCGGCGAGAGTCTGGCGGGTGCCCAGCGGGCGCGGCGACCCCGGCCGCGACCCCGACGCCGCCGTGCCGGTTGGCGCGCCCGGTGCGGCGCGCATCCCAGGTGCTGCAAGCGGTGTCGCGAACCCCGCGCCCGAGGCCCCCGCCGGCGGGGTGACGCCGCGTGCCTCAACCGATCGTCTGCCGCCACCTCGGCGTGAACGCACCAACGCCAACCTCCTTCGCTCAGACTGCGTCCCCAGTCTGCCGACGGAACGTTGCGGCGGCGCCACGAGGAGAGTGAAGGTTTCGCCACGACCGACCCGGGGACGGCAGCAGCTCGCGATCGGAATGCGCTGCGGGTGATGCGCGCGGTGCGGTCGAACGCACCCAGGGATCAAGCGCGCCGTGCGGTCAGACGCGTTTGCGCAGGTAGACCGCCACCCCCGGCTCGTAGCCGATCGATTCGTACAGGACGCGGGCGGCGGGCCGGTGGTGCCCTGCCGTCACCTCGATGAAGGCACATCCTTGGTCCCGGGCGTGTTGCTCGGCGGCGATCATCAGCTCATGGCCGAAGCCGCGCTCGCGTACGCCCTCGTCGACGACGAGCGCAAGGATGCGTGCGATGCGATCGCCGTGCTCGAAACGCGGCATCACGTGGACCGCGACGAAGCCCACCACTTCGCCCTGCGCCGTCGCGACCAGCACCGCGGACCGGCCATCGTCGAACGCCCGGAGCCGCTCGACGATGTCGCTGGCCCCGGCCGGGTAGCCCTCCGCCGTGAGCAGTGCGGCGATCGCCGTCGCGTCCTCCGCTCTGGCGGCGCGCAGCGCGCCCTCGTGCGGCGCCGTCATCGTCGCGCCGTCATCGTCGCCGCGTCCGCCGAGGCCAGCGGCCGACCAGCCGGGCCGGCGCGGAGGTCAGCGGCATGAACCAGCCACGCGCTGTGAGCAGACCCGCGAGCACGACCGCAGGCACCACCAGGTTGGCCACGAAAAAGGCCCAGAACCCCACGTCGCCGAGTGGCGCGGCGGGGCGCAGCATGCCCAGGTCGGCGATGCCCGAGATCAGGTATCCGACACACGCAGTGACGCCGAGCACCCACCCGAGCAGGATGCGCCCGGGCACCCCGATCCCGCCTCCCAGCGCGAGCAGGGCGAAGAGCGCGGGCCAGAGGGGCGACGGCGGCGCCACGGCGACCGCCTCGGGCGTGGGCAGCGCAAAGACACCCCCGCGGGCGATGGCGACGGCGTCGACCAGGCCCAGCAACGCGCGGACGAGCAGCGCCAGGGCGAGCGCCCCCAGAACCGCACGGCGGCGGCGCTCGGCGACTCCATCCACGCATCCCACCGTACCATCCGCGGTCAACTTCTGCCCGCCGCCGCACCCGCGCGAACTGCGGCACGCCTCCCCGGTCGGCAGGCCCGAGAGAGAGGCACCCGCGGGCGGGACGTCGTCGCGCGGTACCATGCCCCGTGCGGGCAACCAGCCTGCACGGCCGACCGAAGGGAACGCTGATGGATCGTCTCGCACGTCCTGTCGGCCTCGGACTCGCCGCACGCGGCGCCGTCGACGAGGTCGTCTCGTGGAGTGCCAGGGCTCGGGCTGCCGGGCTCGACTCGGTCTGGATTCACGACACCCCCTTCGAGCGCGACGCGATCACCTTCACGAGCGCGATCGCGGCCGAGCTCGGCGCCGACGAGACGCCCGATGGGTTCCGCATCGCGCTCGGTGCGGTCAACCCGTACACGCGGCATCCCGTGGTGCTGGCGATGACCGGGTCAGCCCTCGACGAGATGGCGCCGGGGCGGATCGTGATGGCGCTCGGCACGGGCCTCCCGCTCCGCCTGAAGCAGATGGGGATCCCCTACGCGCCCGACGAGGCGGTCGAACGGGTCAGCACCGCACTCGACCAGCTGCGCACACTGTGGGCCGGCGAACGGCTCCCCTCGGCCACGCCGGGGCTCCCGCCGATCCAGCCGATGTTCGAACCGCCCCACCGCATCCCGCTGCTGATCGCGGCATACCGCAAGGAGCTCGTCGCCCTCGCCGGCCAGAAGGCTGACGGCTATCTCGCCCGGCCGGCCGAGTCGATCCCGTCATTGGCCGGGATCTTGGAGCGCCTCCGCAACGCGGCCACCGCGGCGGGCCGCGACCCCGCCACCATCGAGTCCGCCGGGTACCTGCTCTCGCTCGTCGACCGTACGCGGCGCGAGGCACTCAACCGGGCCAAACGCGAGCCCTTCGTGATCTACATGCTCTCGGTGCTCAGCGATGTCTCGCTGGCGCGCGCCGGCTTCGAGCGCGAGCTGCGCGACCGGGTGGCGGCGGCGTGGCGCGCGGAGGCGTACCACGAGGCCGCCAAACTGATCCCCGATGCGCTGCTGGACGCCTTCATGCTCTGCGGTACCCGCGAGGACGTCGCGGCGAAGGCGATGGCGTTCCACGCGGCGGCCGGACTCGACCTGCCGCTGCTGCAGCCCGTGGTGCAGGAAGAAGCGCAGGTGATGGAACTGATCGCCGCCGCCGAGGTTTATGCTCGGCTGCCCGAACCGGCGACGTCGCGCGTGCCGTCGGCTGTGGGCGATGTGGCGGTCGTGGGCGCCGCAGGCTCGGCCGTCGGGCCATCGGCGAGCGGCGCGGGCGCGCCGGGAACGGTCCCGGGCGGGCCCCTCCCGTTGCGGGCCGAGGGTCCGGCCGAGCGGGCGGGCGTTGGCCTTGCGGACGACCGGCGACTCGGTCTCGGGCCGTGGCTCTGGCGCCGCGCCGGCGCGGCATGGGAGATCGTGCGGCCATTCGCGTACACAGCGTCGGTGGTGCCCGTCGCGGCCGGTGGCGCGCTCGCGTTCGCCGACGGTCGCTTCGACCCCGGGCTCTTCCTGCTCGCGCTGATCAGCGGCATGCTGCTGCACTCCGGCACGAACGTCGTCAACGAGATCTACGACGTGCGGCAAGGGATCGACACGATCACCTCGCCGCGGGCCAGCCACGCCATCGTCAAAGGGCGGATCAGCGAGCGCAGCGCGTACCTGCTGGCGATCGCGAGCTTTGCTCTGGCGACCGCGTTGGGCGTGGCGCTGATCGCCGCCCGCGGTCTCCCCATCGCCCTGCTCGGGATCCTCGGCCTCGCCGCGGGCTACTTCTACACGGCGCCGCCGTTCCAGTACAAGTACCGGGCGCTCGGCGTCCCGCTCGTCTTCGTGCTGATGGGGCCGATCATGACCGTGGGCGGCTACTACGCAGCGGCCGGGACCTGGTCGCTCAACGCGCTCGTCCTCTCTGTCCCGGTCGGCTGCCTCGTCGCGGCGATCCTCCACGGCAACGAGTGGCGCGACATCAGTGAGGACACCCGGGCCGGGATCGTCACGCTCTCGTCGCGGATCGGCAAGGAGTTCGCGCACTACGCCTACCTGGGGCTGATCCTGGGCGCCTACATGACGCTCGCGCTTGCCGTCGCGCTGCGGCTGATCCCGATCGGTGCGCTGCTCGCGATCCTCTCGCTGCCGCTGCTCGCGCGGGTCCTCCGCTCGGCCGAACTGGGGGCCAGTGGGCAGGCGCGGGCGATCGCCATGATCGACCTGCAGACGGCGCGGCTGCACCTCGCGTTCGGCGCGCTGCTCGTGCTGGGCGTCGTGCTCAGCGTCTACCTGCGCTGATCGGACGGCATGCCGCCGATGGGCCGCACCGTGGGGCGCTGCGCAGCAACAGTGCGCGGCCTGTTCACCCGCCGCCGGGCGGAGCAGGCCACACGGGATCTCTCTTCGGCCGCCCGGGCGCTCGCCACCACGTGCCAGACCGGCCCGGCCGCTCGGTCCGCAGGAGGAACGACCGATCCGCCGGTGCTCGCTGCCGCGCGGACGACGCCCCCCGCCCCCATCGCGGTCAGGACGCTGCGGCCGGGCGGCGGCGCGGTGGCCTTCGGACTGGGGGCTGCGCAGGCAGCGTTCGCCGCCACGTTCCGGGGGCCACGTGATCGGTTCTGGCCGCGCATGACGACGACCGGCCTCGCGCTCGGCACGTATGCCGTACTCGCTCGGCCGGCGCTCCGACACACCCGCATCCGACCCTGGGACCTGCTGCTGGGCGCCGCGTCGGCGGCCCTCCTGTACCGCACGTTCGCGCTCGGGGATCGCTTCGCCCGTCGCTTCGTGCCCAGCGGCTCCCGCGACATCGCCGAGATCTACGCCTTGCGCGAACTGCGTCCCCGTAGCGAGATCGCGCTGCGGCTCGTCACGGTGGTCGCGCCAGCCGAGGAACTCTTCTGGCGGGGCCTCGTCCAGGAGGGGCTGATGCTCCGCTTCGGACGGTGGCGCGGTGCGGCGCTCGCGGCGGCCGCCTACGGTGGCGTGCACGGTGTCACGGGGAACGTCACGCTGGTCGGCGCGGCCAGCGTGGCCGGGGCGCACTGGTGCGCGCTCTACGCCGCCGGGGTCCCGCTCGGGGCGCTCATCGTGAGCCACCAGCTCTGGGACGTCTGGATCTTCCTGCTGCAGCCGACCGGCGCGGTGAGCACGCCGGTCTGAGCGGCACCCCTACCCCTCGGCGGCAACCGTCCGTGCCACGCGCCCTGCAAGCGTCATCGCCGTGACCATCGGGTTGACGCCCGAGGCCGATGGGAAGAGGGAGGTGTCCGCCACGTAGAGCCCGCGGACGATGCGGCCCGATGCATCGGCGCGTACGCGCCCCCACGGGTCGCAGACGCTCCTGCGCGGGTCGGATCCCGCCCGTGCGGTCCCCATCTGGTGCGCCGAAAAGAGGAAGCCGCGGTTCGGCGCGAAGTCGAACGAGGCGAGCCGCTGCAGATAGGCGTCCCACGCGCGCGGCGAGACCGTGGCCTCGCGCGCGGAGGTACCGTTCGACGCCGCGCTCTCTCCTTGCGGCCCCACCAGCGGCAACGCCGCCCCGGGCGTGCCCAGCGCCAGGACCTCGAGGGCCCCTGCCGCGCGGGCCAGGCGCGCCATCTCCACCAGCGCGCGGCGCGCGGTGCGCGCATCGTCCGCCGCCAGCCGATACTCGATCCGCACGGCACCCGAGCGTGTCAGCCGGACGCGGCCCGAGCCGGCGTCGCGGACGATCCCGATCAGCGGCGCATACGAACGGACGCGCGCCATGCGCACGGCATGGTCGGCCGCCCCGGACCAGGGAAACGCCAGCGCGATCAGCCCGGGGTGCGCGGGCGCCGACTCCACGAGGAAACCCCCGTGCGCAGGGCCGCGGCCCTGCGCATCGGCAGGACCCGGACGCACGAACTGGGTACAGCTCGCGGCCTGGAGCGTGCCGCGCCACATCTCCACTGGCCACGGCATGCGGCCGGCAACCACGGCGACGGGGTGGAGCCGCAGGTTGGATCCGACCGCCGGGTGGGCGATGCCGCTGCCCCAGAGGACGCCCGGCGTGCGCAACGCGCCCGCCGCCACGACGACCTGCCGGGCGTGCACGACGAACGGCACGCGCGACCCGTCCGCGCGCTCGACACGGCCGACCAGACCGACCGCCCGCCCCTGCTCGACCACGACTCGCTCGACGCGGGCACCGACGAGGAAGCGCGCCCCGTGGCGCGCGGCCTTCGCCAGATGCGCGCGCGGTCCCGAGCGCTTCGCGCCCCGGCGGCAGCCGAACCCGCAGCTGCCGCAGTCGCCACAGCCCTCGGCGTCACGCAGTAGCGGCGCCGCCTCCCAGCCGAGCGGCGCCGCTCCCTCGAGGATCGCACGATCCTTCGGCGGGATCCCCGGCGGCGGCGCAAAGCCGAGCTCGGAGCGCAGCGCCGCCACGTCGGCGGCCGTTTCTGGCCCGTCGAAGCCCTCCAGCCCGTGCCCGGTTGCCCACTCGCTCCGCAGCCAGTCCGGTGGTGAGAAGCACGTCGTCCAGTTCACGACCGTACCGCCGCCGAGGGTCGCACCCGCCAGGATCGCGATGCCGAGGTCCGCCGTCGAGGTCAGACCGTGGTCCAGGTAGAGGCGGTCGAAGCCATCGAGCTCGCCCACGGGCATCTCGGCCTCCGGCACGTACTGGCCCGCCTCGATCACCAGCACGTGCCGGCCCGCCGCGGCCAGCCGCGCGGCGACGACCCCGCCGGCGGCGCCACTCCCGACCACCGCCACATCCGCGTCGAGGGCGAGCCGTTCCACCGCCCCCGCGGCCACCTCGAGCGGCCGGATCGCGGGCGGTTCGGAAGTCACGGGCTCATCGTTCGGGCGATACCCGATCCGCCCCCAGAGCGGGTTGCCACCGTCTGCGCCGGGGTCGGCGTAGGCAAGGAAGCAGGCGAGACGCTTGAGCGTCTGGAATGCCGTGCGCCGCTGCGGGAAGCGACTGGTCGCCCACCCCAAGAGGAGTGCTTCACGGCGCTCGGCCGGGAGGTCCCGGAAGCGCACCGGACCGTCACCGAGGAGCGTGTTGGCGGCGCGGCTGTCGATGGCACGGAGGACTCGCCGCAGCGCGCGAAGGTCGGCCCGATCGGCCACCGCCGAGAGCAACGCAGCCGCCATCGTCGCGCGGCGGATGGCCGCGCCCGGGACGAAGGTCTCGCAGACGGCGGCGAGGCGCGCCAGATCGCGCGGGGGCCAGTCGGGCGGCGCAACCGGCTCGCCAGCCCGGGGCGCCGACGGGCCCCTGGTGCCGGGATTCATCCCCGCTCGAAGCCCTGCGCCGGAACCGGCGGGCAGCGCAACGGTCGATCGGCGCGGTAGCCCAGGAGGTAGTCGGCCTGGATTAGCGTGTGGAGCTGACTCGTCCCTTCGTAGATCACCGCCGCCTTCGAGTTGCGCAGGTACCGCTCGACCGGGTACTCGTTGGAGTAGCCGTACGCCCCGTGAATCTGCACCGCGTCGAGCGCGCACTGCACGGCATGCTCGGTGCAGAACCATTTGGCCAGGCTCGTCTCACGCGTGCTCCGCAGTCCGCGGTTCTTGAGCACGGCTGCTTGCCAGCAGAGGAGCCGCCCTGCCTCGATCCCCTGCCCCATCTTGGCGACCATCTGCTTGACCAGCTGGTGTGCACCGACCTCGCGGCCGAACGTGCGCCGTTCGTGCGCGTATGTCACGGACGCAGCGAGACACGCCGCCGCGAGCCCGACGGCGCCGCTCGCGACCGTGTAGCGGCCCTGATCGAGCGCGCTCATCGCGATCACGAAGCCTTCGCCCTCCTCCCCGACCCGGTTCTCGACGGGCACGCGCACATCGTCGAAGAAGAGCGTGCCGGTGTTGCCGGCGCGGACCCCCATCTTGCCGTGGATGGTCCCGCTGCTGAAGCCCGGCATCCCCCGCTCCACGATGAACGCGGTGATGCCCCGGTGCCCTTTCGAGCGGTCGACGGTGGCGAAGACCAGGAAATGATCGGCGACGTCGGCGAGGCTGATCCAGATCTTGGAGCCGTTCAGGACGTACGCGTCGCCGTCGCGGCGGGCCGTGGTCTGCAGGTTGGCGGCATCGGTCCCGACTCCGGGTTCGGTCAGCCCGAACGTCGCGAGTTTCTCACCACGGGCCTGGGGCACGAGGAAGCGCCATTTCTGGTCCTCGCTCCCCCACTGCAGGAGCGTCAGCGAGTTGAGCCCGACATGGACGCTCATGACCACCCGGAACGCGGTGTCGGCCCGCTCGAGCTCCTCGCACAACAGCCCGAGACTGACGTAGTCGAGCCCCGCTCCGCCGTACGCTTCGGGGATCGGCGCGCCAAGGAAGCCGAGCTCGCCCATCTTCGCGAAGACCTCGCGGTGCACCTCGCCGCGCTCGTCCCACTCCCGGATGTAGGGCAGGATCTCCGCCGCCGCGAACTCGCGGGCGGTCTGGCGGACCAGTTCCTGTTCCGGCGTCAGGGTCAGGTCGATCACGGGCGGCGATCCTTTCGCGTGCGTGGGCGGGAGAGGGGGCATCCGGATCGGGCGCGGGTGCTCGCCATTGTATCGGGCGGGCGGAACGGCTCGGTCGGCGCGAACGACCCTGCCGGAGCGGCCCGGCCGCGCCGCTATACTCTCGGTCGAACCGTCCCTGCCTGCTCGCCGCCGTGGCGGACGGCCGCGTCAGAGGCCAACCATGCTCGAAACGCCCACCACCACCCTCGAGTTCGTGACGCTCGCGCGAGAGCACCTCTCGCCCGTCCTCGGTCTCAAGCCGGAGCGGGCGATCGCGCGGGGCGCAGGCCACCGCCTCTACAGCGTCGACGGCCACACCTACCTCGACTTCGTGTGCGGCATCGCGACGAGCATCCTCGGCCATGGGCACCCCGCGGTGAACGAGGCGATCCACCGCCAGGTCGACACGCTGATCCACATCAACGGCGTCGGGTTTGCCGAACCGACCGCCCGCCTGGCGGCCGAGCTCGCTGCGGCGATGCCGGAGCCCCTCGACACCGTCTTCTTCTCGAACGCGGGCACCGAGGTGATCGAAGGCGCCATCAAGCTCGCGCGGCGCGTGACCGGCCGACCCGGGGTCGTCTCGTTCCGCGGCGGCTTCCACGGCCGGACGATGGGCTCGGTCGCGCTGACCAGCACGAACCTGAACTACCGCGCAGGCTACGAGCCGTTGCTCCCCTCCGTCTACCACGCGCCGTTTCCCGATGCCTACCGGATGGGCGGCGCGGAAGAGGCGAGCCGCCAAGCGCTCGCGGCGCTGCGCGACCTGCTCACGACCGAGATCCCGGGTCGCTCCGTGGCGGCGCTCGTGCTCGAGGCGGAACAGGGCGAGGGCGGCTACCGACCCGCGCCCGCGAGCTTCCTGCGCGGCGTCCGCGAGATCTGCGACGAGTACGGCATCCTCTGGGTGGCCGACGAGATCCAGTGCGGCTACGGGCGTACGGGCAAGATGTGGGGCTTCGAGCACGGCGACGTCGTGCCGGACGCGGTCTGCGTCGCCAAGGGGATCGCCAACGGGCTGCCCCTCTCGGCCCTCGTGACGCGCCGCGAGCTCCAGGAGCGCTGGGGCGTGGGCGCGCACGGGACCACCTTTGGCGGCAACCCGGTGGCGTGCGCGGCAGGGCTCGCGGTGCTGCAGACGATCCGAGAGGAGGGGCTCGTGGCCAACGCAGCCGCGCGGGGCGCGGAGCTGCGGGCTGGCCTCGTGCGGTTGCAGGAGCAAGACGAGCGCATCGGCGACGTGCGCGGCTACGGGCTGATGATCGGGGTCGAGTTCGTCACGGACCGCACCTCGCGGACGCCGGACGAGGCGCGCACGAGCCGCGTCCTGGCGAAGGCGGCGGAACTGGGCCTGCTCCTGCTCAACTGTGGCACGCACCACAACGTGATCCGCTGGATCCCGCCGCTGAACGTGACGAGCGAGGAGATCGGCGAGGCGCTCGAGATCTTCGACCAGGCGCTCCGCGAGGGATAGGCTCCGGAGCGGCCGCGTCGGCTGGCCGCGGCTAGCGGATCGCCGTGCCGACCAGGTGGCCGATGCCGAACGTCACCGCGGCAGCGGCCAGCCCGAAGAGCACCTGGCGCAAACCGGAGCGGAGCGCGTCCTGGCCGGTCACGATCGTGATCGCGGCCCCGACCCCGAACAGCGCAACGCCGCTCAGCACCAGCGCGGCGATGATGGCCGGCGTTCCGCTCGTGACCAGGAACGGCAGCAGCGGCACGAAGGCCCCGGACCCGAACAGGAAGAACGAGGTGAATGCCGCCTCGTATGCCGAACCCCCGAGTTCCTCCGGGTCGATCCCGAGCTCCTCGCGCGAGAGCGTGTCGAGGGCCACCCGCGGGTCGCCCTGGATCATCTGCTTCGCCAGCCGCCGGGCCTGCTCCTCGGGCACGCCCTTCGACTGGTAGATCAGCGCGAGCTCGACCTCCTCTTCCTCAGGGATCGCCTCCAGTTCGTCGCGCTCGACCCGGATCTGGTGCGCGTAGAGCTCACGTGCGCTCTGCACCGAGAGCCACTCCCCGAGCCCCATCGAGAAAGCGCCTGCCAGCAGGCCGGCGAGCCCCGCGATCACCACGGCGCCGTTGCTGATGGCCGCCCCGGCCACACCCATGATCAGGCTCGTGTTCGAGAGCACCCCGTCGCTCGCTCCGAGCACCGCCGCCCGGAGCGCGTTCCCACCGGTGGAGCGGTGCCGTCCCTCGATGCGGGCAAGCTCGCCGCCCGCCAGTCCGCCGGCGCCGGCCAGTTCTCGGAAGAGCCGCGCATGCGACCGTTCGTCCTGCGGCAGGCTCGTCCCCGTCGCCTCGGGCTGCGTGTCGTACATGCCCTGTGAACGCGCTTCCTCGGCCGCGACGGTCGGTGCGACGAGCGCGGCCCCGAAGCGCCGGGCCAGCCAGGCCAGGACGCGCGCCCGCCAGGAGGGTCCCATGCGCGAGGTGTCGACGCCGGCATCCCGGAGGCGCTGCGCCCAGAGCGCACCGTGGCGTTGCTCGGTCTCGGCGAGCCGCCGGTAGAGCTCCTTGAGCGGCGGTGCCTCTTCGCCGTCGGCCATGGCGAGGTAGATCGTCGCGCCGTCGATCTCGCCCTGCAGGTTTTCTCGATACCGTTTGATGTCGTCGGAGGTGGCAGTAGCCATGCCATCAAGTCTAGGGGGTGCGCGCGACCCGGGTGCCCGCCGCAGGCTCTGGCGGCCTGCCGAGCGAACTGGCGGCCTGCCGAGCGCTACGAAGCGGCGGCGCCCTTCACCTCGTGATCTGCGAAGTACCCGCGCCAGGGTCCGCTGCCGGCGATGAAGGGCTGCATGAGGGCGCGCTCGGCCTGCACCGTGTGCATCAAGTCGTGCCCAGCCCACTCGTGGAGCATCTCGCCGAGCGTCACCGGTCCCAGCTCCGCGTGGCGGGCGGTGCGGACGAGGTCGCCCGGCTGGAGGCGGGCGAGCGCCTGAAGGCTACGCGCGCGCAGCCGCTCGAGCTCGGCGACCAGCTCGGCCGGATCGTCCGGCCCGGACGTCGTGCCCGCGGCGTCCGGATCGTAGGCCGCGAAGTCGCGCCCCTCGAGGAACGCCGCCAGCCGGAGGGGGAAGACCTCCCGTTCGGTGGCGACCAAGTGGCGCAGGCAGTCGAGCGCGGACCACTCGCCCGGCGCGGGCGCGCGGGCCAGGAGGTCTCCCTGCACGGTCTGTGCGAGCGCACGCCACCGCTCCGGCGTGGTCGACAGGACCGCCAGCACGTGTTCCACCAGATCGTCCATCGCCCGCTCCTCCTGAGCGTCGCGTCAGGCGGCGCCCTGCACGCGCCGAGCGCCGCCAGCGCCGCCTCCGCGCGCGGAGCCGGACGAGACCCGCTGGCGCTCCAGGCCAGGAGGGTAGCAGGTGTACGGCGGTTCGCCCGGATCATCTGCTGGAGAACGTGCCGTCGGCGGCTGCGACATCGTCCCGGACCTGCCCACGGACCCGGGCGCGGGATCACGGCCGCTCTCCGACGCGGCGGGAGTGCGCAGCGCAGCGCGGCCCGTCGCACGTATGCTCGGCGCTGTGAACCGCACCCCATCCGGGCGTCGCCTGCGCAACGCCGATGCCGCCGCGCTCCTCGAAACGTTCTTCGTCACGGCCGTTGTCTCGTTCCTGGGCATCCGCGCCTTCCTCGCCCTGACCGGCTATCCGCGGATCGGCGGGGGCGGCCTCCACATCGCCCATATGCTCTGGGGCGGGCTGCTGATGCTGCTCGCGCTGGGGCTGCTACTGCTCTTCCTCGACCGCTCCCTGCAGTGGCTGGCGGCGGCGGTCGCGGGGCTTGGCTTCGGCACCTTCATCGACGAGATCGGCAAGTTCCTCACGGCCGACAACAACTACTTCTTCCGCCCCGCCGTCGCGCTGATCTACGTCATCTTCGTGACGCTCTTCCTGGTCGGCCACGCCGCCGTCGGCCGCCGCAGCCTGAGTCCGCGCGAGGCGCTCGCCAACGCGCTGGATCTCCTCCAGGCGCACCTCGACCGGCCGATCGCCCCCGACGACCGGGCCCGTATCCGAGCGCTCCTCCGCCACGCGCCGCCCGACAACGCCCTCGTGCCCGAGCTGCGCCGCTACCTCGACGGCCTACCCCAGGCGGTCGTCCGCGATCGATGGCTCAAGGCGCTCCCGTCGCGGCTGGCACGGCGCTACGAGCGGCTCGCGGCCAACGCATGGTTCGACACGGCCCTGGTGGCCGCCGTGGTCGCGTACACCGGCGCAGCCGTCGGCGGGGTGCTCGTGCTGGCCCTCGCCACATGGTCCACGAGTGGCACGGACGCCTGGACCGTTTCGCACGTCGGAGCGGCGTTGGCCACCCTGACCGGTGCCGCGCTCGTGCTGCGCGGCGTGGTCAGCCTCCCGCACGACCGGCCGGCCGCCTACCGCTGGCTGATCCGCGGTCTGCTGGTCTGGATCCTGGTGGCCCAGGTGTTCGTCTTCTACACCTCACAGCTCGCCGGATTGGGCGGACTGGCGATCGACCTCGTGGCATACGGCAGCCTGCGCCTCGCACTGGCGCGGGAGGCGCTGGCGCGAGACGATTCGGAAGGAGCGTGAGCCATGGGCGCGGAGTTGACGGCCCGACGGATCATCGAGATGCTCGGGCTGCGGCCGCTCGTCCCGGAGGGCGGGCAGGTGGCGGAGACCTGGCGCGACGAACGATCGAGCGCCATCTACTACCTGATGGAACGGCCCGATTTCTCCGGGCTGCACAGGCTCGATCGCGTCGAGATCTGGGCGCACCACCTCGGAGCCCCCGTGTCCATGCTCCTCATCGCCGAGTCCGGGGTCGTGACCGAGCCCGTCCTGGGCCCGGACCTCGGAGCCGGCCAGCGCCCCCAGGTCGTTGTCCCCGCGCGGACCTGGCAGGCGGCCGAACCGCTCGGGCCCTGGAGCCTCGTCTCGACGTTCGTGGCGCCGCCGTACGCTGACGACGCCGTGACCTTCGCGCGGTGGTCGGAGCTGGCCGGGAGGTACCCTGCACACGACGACCAGATCCGGCGTCTCTGTCGTTTCTGACCCCGGGCCCGCGCCGACGACGAAGCGATCCAAGCCCGGCCAGAGCGGAAGGAGGAGCGCGATGGACCCGCACGAGCTGCCGCCCGAGCCGCACCCGGTCGCGCGCCTTCTCGACCTGACCGGCACGGTCGCGTTCGTCACGGGATCGGGCCGAGGCATCGGGGCCGCCATCGCTGTGCGCCTCGCCGACGCCGGCGCCGCCGTCGTCGTCGCGGCCCGCACCGCCGACGAAGCGCCCGGGAGCACCGTGGCCCGCATCCGCAGCCGTGGCGGCACGGCGCGGGCGATCGCCGTCGACGTCACCGACGAGACGCAGGTCGGGGCTGCGATCGAGGCGGCCGTTGGGTCGTTCGGCCGGCTCGACACCCTGGTGAACTGTGCGGGCATCCAGCCGGTCACGCCGCTGGCCGAGCAGTCGGCTGAGGCGTGGGATGCCGTGATCGCAACCAACCTGCGGAGCGTCTTCCTGTGCACGCGCGCAGCCGCGCGCATCTTCGTGGCACAGGGCACTGGTGGGGCGATCGTCAACGTGGCGTCGATCGAGGGGCTCCAGCCCACCGGCGGCCACAGCCACTACGCGGTGAGCAAAGCTGGGATGCTCATGCACACGCGGGCGGCTGCACTCGAACTCGGGAGGCACGGGATCCGGGTGAACGCGGTCTCGCCCGGCCTGATCTGGCGCTCTGACCTGGAGCAGACCTGGCCCGACGGTGTGCGCCGGTGGCTGGCGCACGTCCCCCTCGGACGCCTTGGCGAGCCGGACGACGTAGCCGACGCGGTGCTCTACCTCGTCTCGCCGATGGCCCGTTTCGTCTCCGGCGCCAACCTCGTGGTCGACGGCGGTGTGCTGGCACACCCAACCTGGTAGCGGGGCGCCTGCGGCACGCGGCCACCGAGATCGGTGCGCGGCGCCCAGACCGGCCGGCGCAGCACCATTCCCGGCGGTTCGCCCGCCGTCGGTGGGGATGTCAGCTCCAACCCAGCGCGGCCTTCCCCGCCGGGCTCATCTGCTCGAAACTCCAGGGCGGATCGAGTTCCAGCTCCACGTCCACCTCGTCGACACCGGGCACGTCTCGGAGCGCCTCGCGCAGGTCGGCTTCGATGCGCGGGCCGGAGGGGCAACCGGGCGCGGTCAGGGTCAGGCGCACGCGGACCCGCGAGCCCTCCAGTTCGGTCCCGCGCACCAACCCCAGATCGACGATGTTGACGGGGATCTCCGGGTCGTAGACGCTGCGGAGCGCGCGTTCCACGAGGAAGCGCCGCGGATCGGGCCGGGTCTCGGAGACCGCGCCGGCCGCCAGCAGGCGCTGCAGAAAGAGGTCGAGGTCGAGGCCGCGCAGGCGGCAGGCCCCTTCCAGCGTGATAGTCGGAGCGAGGCTGGCCCGCACCGCCGGCTCGGCGAGCGGTGCGAAGCCGGCCGCGATGAAGATCGGCAGCAGGTCGGGCCGCGCGTCGAGCAATGCACCGACGTTGGTTGTCGCGGTGATCTCGAGCGGCGTGCGGTGCTCCGCCGGCGAGACCACGGGGGCCGGCGAGCGCGGCGCGGCGGCGGGTGTCGGCCCTCCCAACGCCGCTGCCGGCACGAGCTGCGCCGCCGGTGACACCGTGTCGCCGCAGCGGCACAGGAACGTGCCCCCGAGCGAGCCGGCCGCAGCGCCGATCCCGACGAACGCCAAGGCACCCGAGATCGCCAGCGGCGCATCACTCGCACCGGCATAGCCGACCAGGAACTCCGGCGCCACCCGCAGTAGCGCACCCGCGTTCAGGGCGACGAAGCCGAGCCACAGCAAGGGCGTCCAGCGCAGCGCGCGGCCGCTGAAGACCGGCACGATCCGCGAGGCCATCCCCAGCATCAGCTGCGCCACGAACCCGAGCGCGACGGCATGCCGCAGCGCCTGGACTTGCGAGAAGCCCGCCGGCCGCCCCGTGAGCGTGGCGCCGGCCTCCAAGACCACCGTCAGGCCGAGCGCGATCGCCAGCCAGCCGAACCCGGTGCGCACGAACGTCTCGTACTGCCGGGGCAGCGCGAGGCCGACGTCGCGCTCCGCCACGCGCCCGTACAGGCCGATGGCGCCGACGAAGAGGAGCAGGGCCATCAGCTCGAGGGCGGCGCCGAGCAGCACCCCGGCCTCGGTCAGTGAACGGAGGGTGCCGGTCGCGGGCACGCCCTGCGCGGCCGCCGCCAGCTGCACGGCCACCGTCACGACCACGCCCGCCTGCCAGAGCACGAGCGCCCGCGCAGTCTGCGCGTAGCGAGGCTGCCGAAGACCCATGAAGACCGGCAGCGTGCGCAGCGCGACGCCGAAGACGAAGCCACCCACAAACCCGTACAACACCGCGTGGAGGAACGGATCGATGAGCGAGGGCGGCGTCCACGCGGCACCGGTCAGCGCCAGGCGTGCCGCGAGCGCGACGTCGAGGGCCCCCGTCACGCCGAGCCAGCCCAACCCCCAGACGACCCACGGCTCCCATGCCTCGCGGCTGCGCCCGCGCCCACGTGACGCGCGCAGCTCGAGAGGATCGGCGAGTGCCAGGATCAGACAGGCGGTCCCGCCCACCTCGAGCGCCGCCGAGCCGAGGAGGAGCACCGGCAGATCGGCCAGCTGCGCGGTTGCCCGGGCCAGCGCTCCCAGCGCGAAGAGCGGCAGCACCGCGAGCGCGGCGCGCCGTCGGTGGAGCGGCCGGCCACGAAAACGCGGCACCACGTGGAACGCCACGCCGGCGAGGAAGAGCGCCACGAAGCCGTACACCTGCACGTGGCCGTGCGCCTCGATCAGCGCGTTCCAGTCGACCGGCAGGGCCAGCCCGAGCGTGATCTGCCACAACGCCGCGAGCCCCAGCAACAGTCCGATCGCGAGCGCCAGAGTCAGACTGGTGGCCAGAAAGAACGGGTACAGGTCCCGCCCGTGGTCCATCGCGGGGCGGGCGGGCTGGCCGCGCTCCTCCGACCGCCCGCCCACGAACCGGTTGAGCTCGCGCACCAGCGCATCCGGGTCCACACGGTGAATGCGGGCGAAGAAGCCGACCGGCTCGAGCGGGCCGTTCGGCCCACCGCAGCCGACCAGGCCGTGCCGCTCGAAGATCGGCTCCGCGTCGGGATACGCCAGCAGGATGTCGCGCACGGTGGTGCGCTCGCTGATCGGCTCCGGCATGGCGCGCCTCAGCGCTGAGGTCGGAACGTCACCGCGAAGTCGCCGTCAGGACGCCGCGCCGTCGCGTGCCCGACCCCGCGCGCCTCCATCACGGCGTAGAGGGGCAGCGGTTCGAAGCCGACCACGATCGTCAGTGTCTGGCCGGGGTGGAGCGCGGCGAACGCCTCCATGATCCGACCGAACGGCTCACCCCCGGCGGCCAGCACGGGCCGCACGTCGAGGACGACGTCCGACTCGACCTCGACCATCAGCAGCACCCATCTCCGTCGAGGCGGCTGATCCGGATCACCCATTCGTCGGGGCCCTGCTGCTCGGGCTCCCATGCGAAACGCCCCGCTCGTTCGGCCTGCACCATGTAGAAGAGCGGCTTGGGCTCATGGTCGACGCGCAGGCGGACCGCCTCGCCAGGGTGCAGCTCGTCGAGCACCGCGAAGATCGTCTGATGGCGGACGCTGTGGTCGATCTCCCAGGCGCGGATTTCGCGTGTCACGGGGGCGGCGCTGGGCAGGGCGGAGGGGGCGGGCTGCGCGCCGGGCTCAATCTCGGCAGTCATCGGGTGGGGGCTCCTTCCAGAACGATCTCGTAGGGGAGCTCGATGGCGAGCTCGGGACAGGCGTCCTCGCACGCGCCGCAGTAGGTGCACGTTGCGCCGTCGATCGAGACGGCCGCAGGCGTCGTCCGGCCGGGCTCGACCCACAACTCGATGGCACCGCTGGGGCACGCCGTGAGACAGCGCCCACACAGCGTGCAGCGGGCCACGTCGAAGAGTGGCACCGGCGATCGGGAAGTCGGCGCCCCGCCTGCCTCGTGTGCTGCGGCGATCGGGGACATGCGGCAAGGGTGCGAGGTCGAACGCGTCGACGCTGTGACTTCGGTCGTCGATGATCGGAGACGCGATCAGCCGCGGTCGGCCAACCTCGCCCGGTCGAGCAAGACGATGCGGCCGCGCTCCATGCGCAGGAGGCCGTCGCGCTGCAGCTCGCGCAGCGCCCGCGCGACCACCTCCCGACTGGTACCCGCCATCTCCGCGATCTCGCGCTGCGTGAGCGAGCGCCCGCCGGCCCCGGCACCCACGCCTGGGTGCGGCTCGACCGCCTGGAGCAGCACGCGGGCCACCCGGCTGGTCACCTGACGGAAGCGCAGATCCTCGACGAGCGCCACGACGTGCCGCAGCCGTGCGGCGAAGGCGCTCGCCGCCTCGCTCGCCAGGGCCGGCAACGCACGCAGGATCTCGTCGCGTCGCTCGAACGGCAGCAGCGCAACCGTGCCCGATTCGAGCACCTGGGCCGTGGCGGGCTCGGGTCCGCCGTCGAAGAACGGCACCTCGTTGAACGAATCGCCGGGTTGCGCCACCCGCAGGGTCTGTTCACGCCCGTCGGCGTCGCTCGTGTAGATGCGCACCGCACCGGCCTCGACGTACCAGATGCCGCTCGGCGGATCGCCCTGCCAGAAGAGCACCGTGCCCCGTTCCATGGCACGCCGACGCAGGTAGCGCTCCAGGAGGACCCGCTCCTCCGGCGCGAGGCCGTCCCCGAACGCCGGGTGCGACGTGCCGCGCGCGACTCGGTCCGCCGGCGGAGGCCATACATCGCCCACCGGGCAGGGCACGCCGCTCGCGGCTGCGTGGGCGCGGACGACGTAGCGGCGGCGACGGCGGTCGGACGGGTCGTCCACGATCCCCGCGAGGCCCCCCTTCAGGAGCCGTGCCAGGTGATACGAGACGAGCGAGCGCCCCAGGCCGAGCTCGGCCGCCAGCGCACCGGCGGTGCGGCCCTCGGCGCCCGCTCCGGCGAGGGCGGCGAGGACACGCCGACGCGTGGGGTCGGCGAAGAGGCTATACCGGTCAATCTGCATTGACGCAGCGATGGTACAGGAGGCGGCGCGGGGCCGCGTCGGTGCCGCGCTCCGCTATGCCGTCCGCGTCGGTGCCGTTCGCGGGGCGCCCTCGCCCGCCGCCTCAGACCGGCCCGGCGTGGTGCCGGGCGCTCCACCGGCCCAACCACGTGATGACGGGGAAGGCCGCGACGGTCAGCGCGGCGAACGGCAGGAACCCCAGTGCGTAGCCTTGATGGCCGCCGATCAAGCCGGTAGCGATCCCCATCGCCGGCGGGATGACGAACCCGCCCAGCGCACCAAGACCTCCGACCCAGCCCGAGGCCCCGCCCACGGCATCTGGGATGTACGAGGGCAGCAGCTTGAAGACGATCGCATTCTGCAGCCCCATCCCGAGCCCGATCGCCACGGTTGCTCCGAGCGACAGCCAGAAGGTCCCCGAGAACGCGAGGACCAGCGTTCCGGCCAGCATCAGCAAGAAGTTGAGGGGCAGGGCGTAGCGGATCGAGAGCCGGTCGGAGAGCAACCCTCCCGGTGCGCGCACGAACGCGGTGAGCAGCGAGAAGATCGCCGTGACCAAGCCGGCTTGGCCGAGTGCCAAACCGAACATCGCATGCCAGTACGTGGGGAGCCAGGTCGTGAAGGCCAGGAAGCCACCGAAAGAGAGGAAGTAGAAGAAGACCAGCGCCCAGGTCGCCGGAATCCCCGCGGCGTGCAGCAACCCGGCGAGCGCGCTGCCTCGTGGAGTGAGTTCGCTCCCGCCGAGCAGCCGCAACTCGTCTGGCCTGGCCGTCACGCCCCGCGCCCGCAACTGGAACCACGGCGCGTCCTGCGCCAGCAACGCGAAGACCACCGTGATCGCGAGCAGGACCACGAACCAGATGCTGTAGGCGGTCAGGATGCCCAGCGTGCCCACGGCGAGCGGCAGCGCGAGCGTGGAGAGGCCCGGGCTCGTGTTCCCGAGCCCCGCGTAGATCCCCAGCGCACCGCCCTGGTCGTTCTTCGGGAACCAGTAAGAGACCTGGCCGATCCCCACCGAGAAGGTGGCGATCCCGCAGCCGATCAGCACGCCCAGTAGGAGCAGGAGCGGGTACGTTCCGGACATCTGCGCCGGGTACGAGGTTCGGAGCAGCAGCAGGAAGCCTGCCACGCCCACGTTCGTGAGCAGCAGGAGGACGAGGAAGGGGCGCTTGCCCCCGAGCCGGTCGACGGCCGCCCCGAACGGAATGCGCAACAGGGACCCGGTGAGCGACGGGATGGCCGCCAGCAGGCCAGCCTCGAAGGGCGTCAGGCCCAGCAGGTCGGTGAACTTCGGGACCATCGGGCCGAAGATCGAGACGCCTGCGAAGCCGCCAAAGAAGCCGAGCGTGGTCAACCACAACGCCTCGTGGCGGGTTCCCCGGATGGGCGCGCTCGGCGGTTCGGCTACGGGAGTTACGGGCGCCTCGGCGGCGCGCGGTGCACTCGACACGGGTCGGTACTCCTCGGCTCTCTCGGGGTTCACTGACTGACCATGGCAGGGTGGGCGGCGGAACACGCGGTGCGAAGCGCGCGCGACGCCGGCCGGAGCACGGTGTCCGACAGGCGCCCTCCGATCGGGTCGCGCGATCCGGACCTCGAAGATCTTGGGCTCACTGGCTCGGGCGGGTGCAAACCGGTTCCGGTGCGCGGCGGCGGTAGCCGCGGTAGAGGATCCAGGGTCGACCGAGGTAGAGGATCGGGTAGCTCCAGGCGTGCACCAGGCGGCTGAACGGCCAGAGCGCGAAGAGTAGCCAGGCCGCGACGACGTGGAACTGGTACAGCATGGGCGCCGCCACCATCAGCTCGGGGTGTGGGTCCAGAAGGAACAGCCCGCGGAACCAGACTGCCACGGTCGCGCGGTAGTCGTAGCCACCGCCCAGCAGGTTGACGCCGGTCGTCTCGAGCACGCCCAACCCGATCGTGATCGCGAGCAGCGCGTAGACCCCCCAATCGACGCGCGTGGTCGTCACGCTCACCCGCGGGACGCTGAGGCGCCGGTAGAGCAGGATGAGGAAGCCGGCCACGACCGCCAGCCCGGCAGCTGTGCCGGCCAGGGCCGAGAAGAGGTGGTAGGCCTCCTCGGAGACCCCGGCCCACGCCGTCCAGCTCGCCGGCACCAGGATGCCGAGCACGTGGCCGGCAATGGCAGCGAACGCGCCGTAATGGAAGAGCGGGCTGCCCACGCTCAACAGGCGTCGTTCCATGAGCTGGCTCGAGCGGCTCGTCCAGCCGAACTGATCGCGCCGCCAGCGCCAGACGTGGCCCACCGTGCAGGTCGTGATCGCGACGTAGGGCAGCACGATCCAGAAGAGCAGCGCGGCACCGCTCATCGCGAGACCTCGCGCACCGACGGCATCACGCCGAGCGGGCCGCATGGTTCCAGTCCAACCTGTTCGGTCGGCGGGCCATCGGCCGCCAGCCGCAACACCGCCTCTCGCTGGTCGTGCGTCAGGCGCGGCAGCCCGAGCGTCACCGCATCGAGCACGTGCACGTATGGGCTCACCAAGTCATGGAGGCCGAGGCGCAGCAGCTCGAGCGACGGACGGAACTCCTGCAACACGGCCTCGCCGTAGCCGGCCGGCGCGTTCGCCGCGAACTCGAGCATGAGCGGCAGATAGTCGGGAAGCTCGCGGGAGGTCAGCTCCCATCCGGCGGCCTCGTAGAGTTGCTTCAGGCGCAGGAACGTCACGCCCCGTTGACGCCGGTCCCCGAAGAGGTAGTAGCTGAGGTAGAGGCCGCACCGCTTCTGCAGGTCGAAGGTCGCCACGTACTCCTCGGCGAGCCTCGTCCCCGGCGTCGCGAGCCAGTACACCAGGAAGCGCCGCAACGCGGCCCGCTGTGGGGAGGAGGGCAGCGCCTCGGCTGCGGCCACGACCGCTTCGCGCCGCGTCAGGAGATCGGGCTCGGGGTACTGGAGGAGGAGCGACGCGAGCGCGTAGAGGCGGGCGTGCGGATCGCGCTGCTCGGGGGACGCGTGACGCGTGGCCGGAGGAGCGCTCATGCGGCGCCCTCCGGCGGGTTGCCTGCGGTGAGACCTCGTCGCCGCGTCCCCGGCAGGTCGAGCTGCACCAGCTGCTGGCGATATGCCTGGGCGCTGTCGGCGAACCGATCTTCGTCGTCGACAGCGCAGCCGAAGTCGGTGTCGGTGGCGGCCAGCAGGCGGTCGGCGCTCTCGCGGTGCGCGGGCGGCACCACATAGCGGTCCTCGTACTTCGCGATGGCGAGTAGCCGGTAGAGCCGCTCGATCTCGGGCACGTCCATCCCGACCGCGGCCGGGATCGTCTCGTCCGTGACCCCCTCCACCTCCCGGCGGCGCATGAACGCCCGCATGGCGGCGAGGCGCCGCAGCACGTCCCGAACGGCCCCGCGGTCCCCTGCCGCGAGCAGATTGGCGAGGTATCCGATCGGGATGCGCAGCTCGTCGATGGCGTGGAAGACGTCATCAGGGTCGGGTTCGGCGCCACGACCGGCGGCAGCCGCGCTCACCACCGGCGAGAGAGGCGGCACGTACCAGACCATCGGCAGCGTCCGGTATTCGGGGTGCAACGGCAGTGCCACGCCGAAGTGGACCGCCAGGGCGTAGACGGGCGAGCGTCGCGCGGCCTCGATCCAGTCAGCGGGGATCCCGTCGCGGCAGGCCGCTTCCCGCACGGCTGGATCGGCCGGGTCGAGGAAGATGCCCAGCTGCGCCTCGCGCAGGCACCGGGGGTCCCGTTCGGAGGCAGCCGCCTCCACCCGATCGGCGTCGTAGAGGACGATCCCGACATAGCGCAGGCGCCCCACACAGGTCTCCGAGCAGACGGTCGGCAAACCGGCCTCGATGCGCGGGTAGCAGAAGGTGCACTTCTCGGCCTTGCCGCTCTTGTGGTTGAAGTAGACCTTCTTGTACGGGCACCCCGAGACGCAGAAGCGCCAGCCGCGGCACTTGTCCTGGTCCACCAGCACGATCCCGTCCTCTTCGCGTTTGTAGATCGCGCCCGATGGACACGAGGCCACGCACGAGGGGTTGAGGCACTGCTCGCAGATCCGCGGCAGGTAGAACATGAAGGCCTGCTCGTAGGCGAACTGCACCTGCGGCTCGAGCGCGCGCAGGTTCGGGTCGCCGGAAGCGGTCTCCGGCGCGCCGGCGAGGTCGTCCTCCCAGTTCGTGCCCCAGGTGGGGCGGATCGGTCGCCCGGTCAGCTGGGAGCGCGGGCTGGCGACCGGGTCGTGCTCGGAGAGCGGCGCCGTGACGAGGGTCTCGTAGTCGTACGTCCAGGGCTCGTAGTAGTCGTCGAGGCCGGGCAGGTCGGGATTGGCGAAGATCGTCAGGATCCTGCGGATCGAGCCCCCGCCCTTGAGGCGCAGGCGACCGCGCCGATCGAGCTCCCAGCCACCCTTCCAGTGCTCCTGGTCCTCGTACCGGCGTGGGTAGCCCAAGCCGGGTTTCGTCTCGACGTTGTTGAACCAGATGTACTCGGCGCCTGAGCGGTTGGTCCAGACCTGCTTGCAGGTCACGCTGCAGGTGTGGCAGCCGATGCACTTGTCGAGGTTCATGACCATGCCGACGTTGGCCATCACGCGCATGGCTCAGAAACCCGCCGCCCTGCCGCGCTTGCGGATGACGGTCAGCTCGTCACGCTGCGAGCCGGTCGGCCCGTAGTAGTTGAAACCCCAAGAGAGCTGCGCGTAGCCCCCGATCATGTGGGTCGGCTTCATGACGAGGCGCGTCAACGAATTGTCGGTGCCGCCCCGTTTGCCGGTCAGCTCGGTGCGCGGCGTGTCCACGTGGCGATCCTTGGCGTGGTACATGTAGCAGACGCCGGCCGGCAGCCGGTGCGTCACCACCGCCCGGCAGGAAACCACGCCGTTCCGGTTGTAGGCCTCGATCCAGTCGTTGTCGTGGACACCGATCCGCGCCGCATCCTCCCGGCTCAGCCAGATCACCGGCCCGCCACGGAAGAGCGTCAGCATGTGCAAGTTGTCGAGATACTCCGAGTGGATCGAGAACTTCGAGTGGGGCGTCAGGTAGCGGAGCGTCACCTCGAGCCCGTCGCCGTCCCCCTGCTCCTGGCTCCCGAAATGTCGGCGCATGTTGAGCGGTGGCCGGTAGGCCGGCAAGCCCTCACCGAGCTCGAGCATCCAGGCGTGGTCGAGATAGAACTGCTGGCGCCCAGTGAGCGTGCGCCACGGCACCAGGCGCTCGACGTTCTGGGTGAAGGGGGCGTAGCGACGCCCCTCCGCCTCGATCCCAGACCACTCGGCCGAGGTGATCACCGTGCGTGGTCCGGCTTGCGTATCGGCGAAGGTGATGCGATCGCCGCGGCGTGATTCGGCGAGATCCGCGAGCGGCCGGCCCGTGCGCCGCTCGAGGGCGCGGAAGCTCTCCACGGCGAGCCGGCCGTTGGTCGTTCCCGAAAGCGCCAGGATCGCCTCGGCGACCTGCTCCGGCCGCTCCAGCGACGGCCGTCCGGCGGCCGTCCCGTCCCGCACCAAGCCGTTCTGGCGGCCGAGCTCCTCCACCTCGCGATCGGGCGTCCAGGTGAGCCCCTTGGCGGTCGTGCCGAGCTGTTCCACGAGCGGCCCCAGCGCCGTCAGTTTCTCGGCCACGGCGGCGTAGTCGCGCTCCACCACGACGAACCGGGGCATCGTGCGGCCCGGGACTGGCTGGCACTCGCCCTGCGTCCAGTCACGCACAGCCCCGTCGGGCTGGGCCAGCTCGTCGGGGCTGTCGTGGAGCAGCGGCACCGCGATCAAGTCGCGCCGCACCCCCAGGTGCCGTCGTGCCAGCCGGGAGAACGCCGCTGCGATCGTCCTGAAGGTGTCCCAGTCGGTGCGGGCCTCCCAGGGGGGCGCGATCGCCGGGTTGAAGCTGTTGACGAAGGGATGCAAGTCGGTGGTCGAGAGATCGTGCTTCTCGTACCAGGTCGCGGCCGGGAGCACGACGTCGGAGAAGAGGCACGTCCCGGTCATGCGGAAGTCGGCGGTCACGAGCAGGTCCAGCTTCCCCGTGGGCGCTGCGTCGCGCCAGACGACTTCCCGTGGGCGCAGCTCCGGCGGCGACTCGGCGGCGCGTACGTCGGCGGTGGGTGACCCCAGGAGGTGCTTGAGGAAGTACTCGTGCCCTTTGCCCGACGAGGTGAGGAGGTTGGCCCGCCAGACGGTGAGGACGCGGGGGAAGTCGACCGGGTCGTCGGGATCCTGGGCGGCGAAGCGCAGGCGGCCTGCGCGCAGCTCGTCCACCACGTGCGCTGCGGGGTCCTTCCCGAGCCGTTCGGCCTCGTCGACCAGGTCGAGTGGATTGCGGTCGAAGGTGGGGTGCGAGGGAAGCCACCCGAGGCGCGCGGCCTGCACGTTGCAGTCGACGAACTGACGACCCGCGAAGAGGCCGCGGCCGAGGGGTGAAGCCAGCTCTGCGGCGCCGAAGCCCTCGTAGCGCCACTGGTCGGTGGCGAGGTACCAGAACGGTGTCCCGGCCTGCTGGCGCGCTGGACGCACCCAGTCGGCGGCGAACGCCACCGTCGACCAGCCGGCCAGCGGGCGCACCTTCTCCTGGCCGACGTAGTGGGCCCAGCCACCGCCGTTGACGCCCTCGCAGCCGCACAACAACAGGAGCGAGAGCATCGCGCGATAGATCTGGTCGGAGTGGTACCAGTGGTTGGTGCCGGCGCCCATGGCGATCATCGAGCGCCCGTGGGTCAGCTCGGCGTTGCGGGCGAACTCGCGGGCGATGCGAACGACGGTCGCGGCGGGGACCGACGTGATCGGCTCCTGCCAGGCGGGGGTGTACGGCTGCATCGGGTCGGCGTAGCCGGTTGGCCAGTCTCCCGGCAGGCCCTCGCGGTGCACCCCGTACTGGGCGAGCAGCAGATCGAAGACCGTGGTCACCAGGTGCCCGCCGATGCGCCGGGCAGGGACGCCGCGGCGCACCAGGCCGCCGCCCTCCGTGGCGCCCTCGTCGAAGCGCGGCAGATCGACCGCCACGAGCACGTCGTGCCGGCCAAACAGCGTAAGCGCCGGGTCGATCCCCTCGAGATCGAGGTTCCAGCGCCCGGCGCCCGCATCGCCGTGGCGGAAGCCAAGCGAGCCGTTCGGGATCGCTGGCTGGCCCGACGTCGCGTCGAGCACGACCGTCTTCCACGCCGCGTGCTCGCTCGCGGCGGACGCACCGTCCAGGTCGGCCGCGTGCAGAAACCGATCGGCGACGTACGCAGCGTCACCGCCGCGGGGGCGCAGTGTGACCAGGAAGGGCAGGTCCGTGAAGCGCCGCACGTAGTCCCGGAAGTAGGGCACGTCACGCTGCACGTAGCATTCGGTCAGGATCACGTGGCCCATCGCCATCGCGAGGGCGCCGTCCGTGCCGGGCTGGGCGGGCAGCCAGTCGTCGGCGAACTTCGTGTGGTCCGCGTAGTCGGGTGAGACGACCACCACCTTCTGGCCGCGATAGCGTGCCTCGGTCATGAAGTGGGCGTCCGGTGTCCGCGTGACGGGCAAGTTGGTGCCCCAGACGATCAAGTAGCCGGCGTTCCACCAGTCGCCCGACTCGGGCACGTCGGTCTGGTCGCCGAAGACCTGCGGCGAGGCCGGCGGCAGGTCGGCGTACCAGTCGTAGAAGGAGAGGATCACGCCTCCGATCAGCGAGAGGAAGCGCGTCCCGGCCGCATACGAGACCATCGACATCGCCGGGATCGGCGAGAAGCCGACGACACGGTCGGGCCCGTATTGTCGGATGGTGTAGACGTGCGCGGCCGCGATCAGCTCGGCCACCTCGTCCCAGGAGGCGCGCACGAAGCCCCCCTTACCGCGGTGCCGCTTGTAGGTCTGCGCCAGCTGCGGGTCCTCCACGATGGAGCCCCAGGCCGCGACCGGGTCCCCCTCGCGCACCAGCGCTGCCCGCCACAGCTCGAGCAGCGAGCCACGCACGTAGGGGTACTTCACGCGCAGCGGCGAGTACGTGTACCAGGAGAACGACGCGCCGCGGGGACAGCCGCGCGGCTCGTACTCCGGCATCTCCGGCCCGACCGACGGGTAGTCGACCGCCTGCGTCTCCCATGTGATGAAGCCGTCCTTGACGTACACCATCCAGGAGCAGGAGCCCGTGCAGTTCACGCCGTGCGTGGAGCGGACGACCCTGTCGTGCTGCCAGCGGTGACGATAGAAGGACTCCCAGTCGCGGCCGCCGCGGGTCAGCAGGCTCCAGCCCTCGGCCGAGAGGGTGCCGCGCTTGAAGTACCGGTGGGCGCCTGCGAGCAGGCCGTCCAGGCCGGTGGGGACGCCGGTCTCGCCAGACGCGGGCGGGCGGCTGGACGACGCGCTGCGCTGCACGAGGTCGAATCTACTCCGGCCGTCTGGGGCGAGAGGACCGATCCTGCCTGGGCGCCTCATGCGCCGACGAGTTGGATGGGGCGCCGCGCTGGCATCATCGAGGGCGAACTCCTCCGGGCATGCAACGGAGCATGGCGGCGGGACGCGGCGGAAGGATGACGACGCACGCCGGCCACGGCAGTGACCTTTGTCACAGGCGCATTGGCCTAACTTCGGGCGCGACCACGTGCGCACGCGTCGCGTTCGCGCCCGCTACCACGCGAGCCGACGCCCTCCGGCGCGCGGTCTCAGCCGGCGGCGCGCACAGGACCGCCGGACCGCCGCTCAGGCGAACGCCACTCGATCGACGCCGAGAAGATCAGCTCCTGCAGCGGCGGGGCGCCGAAGGAGCGGCGTACCTGCGCTTCCGGCGGACGGCCGTACAGGGTCGTCCGCTGAACCGGCCGCCGGCCGATCGAGCGGATCAACGCCTCCATGGCCTCGGGCGGGAGTTCCTCGCCGTGCGTCGCGCCCGCGGCCCGCGAGATCGACTCGTTCATCAGCGTGCCGCCCATGTCGTTCGCACCGCTCTGGAGGGCGGCGACGGCGCCCGTCGGCCCCAGTTTGACCCACGAAGCCTGGATATTCGTGATGCGCGGGTGCAGCGCCAGCCGGGCGACCGCGTGCATCAGGATCGCTTCGCGGTAGGTGGGCCCCCGGCGTGCGCGTCCCTTCAGGTAGAGGGGCGCCTCGAGGTGCACGAAGGGAAGCGGCACGAACTCCGTGATGCCGCCGGTCTCGTCCTGCAGGCGGCGCAGGACCAGCAGGTGCCGGGCCCACGCCTCGTAGCGCTCGATGTGGCCGAACATGATCGTGCTCGTCGTGCGCAGGCCCTGGCGATGAGCGGCCATGACGACGTCCACCCACTCCTGGGTGCGCAACTTGTCGGGGCAGATCACCGCCCGCACCTCGTCGTCGAGGATCTCAGCTGCAGTGCCCGGCAACGTCCCCAGACCGGCATCCCGAAGCTGCGCCAGGAACTCGGGCACGGAGATGCCGAGCGTGGCGGCGCCCTGGCGCACCTCGAGCGGCGAAAAGGCGTGGAGGTGCATCTCAGGCACCGCGGCCTTGATCGCGCGGCAGACGTCGAGGTAGAAGCGGCCCGTGAAATCGGGGTGGATGCCGCCCTGCAGGCAGACTTCCGTGGCGCCGCGCTCCCAGGCTTCGACGCTGCGCCGCGCGGCCTCCTCGATCGGCAGCAGGTATGGGCGCCCGCGCAGGCTGGGGGCGAGCTTGCCCTTGCTGAAGGCGCAGAACTGGCAGCGGAAGGAGCACACGTTCGTGTAGTTGATGTTGCGGTTGACCACGTAGGTGACCGTCTCGCCGTTCACCTCGCGACGGAGCGCGTCGGCCGCCCGAGTCACGGCCTCCACCTCCGCGCCTCGGGCCTCGAAGAGACGCACGATCTCCCCCGCTTCGAGCTCCTCGCCGTGCCGCGCCCGAGCTAGGATCGAGGAGAGCCGACCCGCCTGTCGGAGGAAGATGGCAGGGGCGGCGCGCTCGCAGCCGTCGCCCGCCGGGCGGGGCTCGCTCGGACGACCGAACTCTTCGCCCGTGATCGCGGTCAGGGGCGGACTGTCCGCGGTCAATCCGGCGAACCAGTCCACGTCCCGCGCGAGTCCCTGGCCATCCGCGCTCCGGAGCACGAAGGGCAGAACGGCCGGGTCGATCCAGCGTTCCGCCCGGAGCACGTACTCGGGGTAGACGGGCAGGCGCGGCTGCAGCGCCAGGCCGCGGGAGGCGGTCACCTCGCGGAGCCGCGCCAGCGTCGGCCACGGTGCCTCGGGGTTCACGTGGTCGATCGTCAGTGGCGAGATGCCGCCCCAGTCGTCGATCCCAGCGTCCAGCAGGCGCCCGAAGTCCCCCGTCAGGTTCGGAGGGGCCTGGAGGTGCACGGTGGCTCCCAAGATGAGCCGGGCGACCGCGACCGTCCAGAGGTGCTCGTCGAGGCTCGGCTCTGGGGCAGCGGCCATGCGCGTACCGGGCTTGGCGCGAAAGTTCTGGACGATCACCTCCTGAACGTGTCCGTACCGGGCGTGCAGCTCCGCGATCGCGAAGAGCGCGTCGATCCGCTCCTCGCGCGTCTCGCCGATCCCGATCAGGATGCCCGACGTGATCGGGATCGCCAGTTCCCCTGCGGCTCGCAGCGTCGCCAGGCGGCGCTCCGGTTCCTTGTCGGGCGAACCGTGGTGCGGACCACCACGCGCCGAGAGGCGTCGCGAGGTCGTCTCCAGCATGAGGCCCTGGGAGGGCGCCACCGTGCGTAGCAGCGCCAGCTCGTCATGCTCCATCACCCCGGGGTTGACGTGCGGGAGCAGGCTCGTCTCGCGCAGCACCGCGCCGGCCACCTCAGCAAGGTACCCGATAGTTGTGGAGTGGCCGAGCCTGGCGAGTTCCTCGCGCGCCACCTGGTAGCGCCGCTCCGGCTTGTCCCCCAGCGTGAAGAGCGCCTCGTGGCAGCCGGCCGCAGCACCGGCGTGGGCGAGCGCCAGAACCTCGTCGCTGCGCAGGTAGCCGGCCTCACCGCGCCTCGGCGGCCGGGCGAACGTGCAGTAGTGGCAGACGTCGCGGCAGAGTTTCGTGAGCGGGATGAAGACCTTGGGAGAGTAGGTGATGGTGCCGCTCCCGCGTTCGTCCCGCACCGCGACGGCCCGTTCCATGAGCCGGCCCAGTTCTCCTGGCGACGTGATCGCCGCCAGCCGATACGCTTCGCTGGGTCCGATCCCCAGGCGCTCGGCCTGTTCAGCCGTCACGCGGGCACCCGGACCGGACGACCGGCATGCAACGCACGGACGGGAGCTGCGGAACCATCGGTGCACCGGTCGCCGTCCACGGCGGCATCGTACCCTGAACCGTCGGTTCGGTCCGCCGCGCCCTGATGCGGCTGGTCAGGGGCGGTCCGGCTCGGTGCGGGCCGGACCAGACGCACGCGGGTTGGACCCCGCGACCTGCTCCAGCAGCCGGGCCATCGCCACCGCGTCGCGCGCGGCGTCCCGACCGCGGCAAACACGGCCGGCGGCCCGGTCCCAGGCCTGCTCGACCGTGTCGGTCGTGAGGACACCGAAGATGACCGGTCGACCGGTATCGAGGCCGACGCGCAGGATCCCCTCCGCGGCGCCCGCGGCCACGAAGTCGAAGTGGGGCGTCTCCCCGCGGATCACCGCGCCTAGACAGATCACGGCATCGGGTGGCTCCACCCGCCGCAACACCGCCAGCGCGGCCAGCGGCAGCTCGAACGCACCGGGCACGCGGTAGATCGCGACCGCCTCCTCGGAGACGCGCAGGCCGCGGAGCTCGTCGAGTGCCGTCTCGACGAGGTGGTCGACGATCTCCCGGTGGAACCGCGAGGCGACGATGGCGATCCGCAGGCCACGCCCGTCAAGCGCCTCGTCCAACACGACAAGCTTCTCCGTCATGGGAGCTCCAGCTGGTGCCCTAGCCGGTCGCGCTTCGTCGCGAGGTAGCGCAGATTGAGCGGCCCGGGCGACACCTGCAGCGGAATGCGTTCCCTGACCGAGATCCCCGCCCGTTCTAGGCCCTCGACCTTAGCCGGGTTGTTCGTGAGCAGGCGGACACGCGCAATGCCGAGATCGGCCAGGATCGCGGCCGCGCGGGTGTAGGTGCGCAGATCGGCTGGGAAACCGAGGGCAAGATTGGCGTCCACGGTGTCGAGGCCGCCGTCCTGTAGGGCGTAGGCCCGCGCCTTGTTGACGAGCCCGATGCCGCGCCCCTCCTGGCGCAGGTAGACGAGCACGCCGCCGCCCGCCGCGGCGATCGCGGCGAGGGCGCTCTCGAGCTGCTCACCGCAGTCGCAGCGCAGGGAGCCCAGCACGTCGCCGGTGAAACACTCGGAGTGGATCCGCACCAGGGCGGTTTCGTCCCGCGGCTCCCCGAGCACGAGGGCGACGTCGTTGCTGCACCCCTCGCCACGCTCGTAGACGAGCAGCTGGAAACGCCCGTGGCGCGTGGGAAGGCTGGTCTCCGCCGCCCGCCGCGCCGCTGGAGGGTGGGCCACACGGGGAGGGGCCGCACGGGAAACCCGGGCGCCGTCCGTCCGACCGGCGAGCGCCTCGATCGTCAGCAGCGAGAAGCCGTGGCTGCCGGCGAACGCCGCCAGCTCTGGCGGCCGCGCCATCGTGCCGTCGGGGTTCATGACCTCCGCGATGACCGCCGCGGGGAAGAGGCCCGCGCGCCTGCAGAGCTCGATCGCCGCTTCCGTGTGCCCGCGCCGCTCGTTCAGACCGCCTTCGGCGGCGCGCAGCGGGAAGACGTGGCCGGGCCGGAGCAGGTCGTCGGGCGTCGTGACCGGATCGATCAGCGCGCGCACGGTGGCCGCCCGGTCGGCCGCGGAGACGCCAGTGGAAACACCGACCGCATCGACGCTCACCGCAAACCCGGTCCCTTGGGGCGACGTGTTGCGGGCGGCCATCGGATGAATCTCGAGCGCGTCGAGGCGCTCGGGCTCCAGGGCCACGCAGACCAGGCCGCGCGCCTCGCGAATGAAGAAGGCGATCCACTCCGGCGTGGCAAACTGCGCCGCGATCACCAGGTCGCCTTCGTTCTCGCGCTCGGCGTCGTCGAGGAGCACGATGGGACGGCCGGCGCGGAGCTCCCGGATCGCCGCGTCGATCATCGGCCACCCTGCGCCGATCGGCCGCCCGCGTGTCTCAGCGGCCGCCATCGCTGGCCTCCGCCGCGAACCGCATGGGGTCCGGGCCTACCTCCGTCCCCGGCACGCGATCCAGGAGGTAGCGGGCGAAGAGGTCGACCTCCACGTTGACCGAGGCGCCGGGCACCAGCCCGCCGAGGGTCGTCACCTCCAGCGTGGTGCGGACGAGCGAGACGGTGAACCCGTCCGCGAGCGGCTCCACCACCGTCAGGCTGACCCCGTCGAGGGCGATGAAGCCCTTCTCCACCACGTAGCGACGCAGCCGCGGATCGGCGAACCGGAACCGCACCAGCCGCGCATCCCCGTCCGCCACCACGGTGATCACTTCGGCCGTCCCGTCGACGTGGCCTTGGACGAAATGGCCGCCGATACGGTCTCCGAGCCGGAGCGAGCGCTCCAGGTTCACCGCGCTGCCGGTCGTAAGCCCCCCCAGGGTCGAGCGGCGCAGCGTCTCGGGCATGAGGTCGAAGGCCACCGTGCCGGGCGCGGAACCCCTCACTGCGGTCAGGCAGACACCCGCGACCGCGACACTCTCGCCGTCCTCGACGCCGTCGAGGATCCCAGGGGCTTCCACGGTCAGGAGCGCCCCGCCGCGCGACCGTTGGAGCGAAACGCACCGGCCGGTGCCGGCCACGATGCCACTGAACATCACCTGCCTCCTGCGACGCAGACGGGCCTCGCCCGCACCCAGAGATCCGGCCCCCGCCGGGTCTGCTCGATCAGCTCGAAGCGCGGCGCCAGCGCCACCCGCTCCACGCCATCCCCCTCGACCGGGGAAACCGCCGCGCGGCCACCGATCACGAGCGGCGCGAGACAGAACTCCAGCTCGTCGACGAGTCCCGCTGCGATGAAACCGGCGAGCAGCTCGCCGCCCCCCTCGACGAGCACCTCGTTGAGGCCTTGCCGCCCCAGAGCCGCGCTGAGGGCCCGCAGGTCGACCCGCCCATCGGGGCCGGCGGGGAGGGCGAGGAGCTCGACGCCTCGTTCGGCAAGCCGACCGGCAGCCTGAGCACGAGCGTGACGGGCGCTCTGGCCGTCGACGGGCACGCGGTCCACGCAGGCGATCGTCGTGCCGACGCCGAGGTCCGGAGCGACCACTGCCGAACCGAGCGGCGTCCGGAGTCGGCTGTCGACCACGATCCGGCGCGGATGCCGGCCGTCCCGCGGCACGGGACGCACGGTCAAGCGCGGGTCGTCGGCCAGCACCGTCCCCACACCCACGATCACGGCGTCGACGCGGTCGCGCAAGGCGTGCGCGTAGCGACGGGATTCCTCACCGCTGATCCAGCGCGCGTCCCCGGTGTGCGCCGCGATCTTGCCGTCAAGGCTCATGGCGAACTTCGCGGTGCACCAGGGCCGACCCCGCGTCTGGCGCGAGAGGTAACCCCGCAGCAGCTCGCGCGCGGTCGCCTCGTCCTGGTCCGCCCGAACGAGGACGCCGGCTTGCTCGAGGGCTCGTCGACCGGCGCCGGCCACACGCGGATCAGGATCCTCGATCGCGTAGCGCACCTCAGCGACGCCAGCGGCGACGATCGCCGCGGTGCACGGTGGCGTGCGGCCATGGTGGCAGCACGGCTCCAGAGTCACGTAGAGGGTTGCGCCACGGGCTGCGTCGCCGGCCTGCGCGAGCGCCACGACCTCGGCGTGGGGCTGGCCCGCCGCGGCGTGATACCCCTCGCCCACGATCGCGCCGTCCCGCACGAGCACGGCGCCGACAGGCGGGTTGGGGGCAGTTCGTCCGTGGCCGAGGGCGGCGAGCTCGAAGGCTCGTGCCAGGGGGTCCATGCGATGCGCCTCGTTCGCTCCCGTGATGCTCCGGGGCACATCGACGAACGCGACACCCGCACGCGAGCGTCGCACGCCTTCTTCCATCCGGACTGTACCGTCGGCTCCGTTGAGGTGGCGCCGCGACGACGTCACCGTTGCCGGATCTGCTGTCACCCGGCTGGAGAGAACCAGCCGGGCCGCTCGTGGGCTCTCCCCACCGACAGGTGAGGAACTACCACCGGTCAGGAATCACACCTTGCCCCGAAGGCCGCGGTGAGTCTACCGCAGCTCTGCGGAACGCGTCGCGTGGCCGCCCGCGGGCCGCTTCCCCCGGCGGGCGGGTTCCTTTATCGGGCCGCCCCGTCTATACTCCACCCCACAATCGAAGATCGCCTCCGGGGAGCGCGTCAGCGCTGAGAGTGTGGCATCGCCACAGACCCGCGGAACCTGATCTGGGTCATACCAGCGAAGGAAGCAGGCCGCTTTCTTGCCCGACGCCGTTCTCTTCGGAGGACGGCCGTTCGATTCTCCCGCGGACCCGGAGACGACCGCCGGGGGAGTGGGGCATACGGGCAAGGAGGTTCCCGTCGGGCATGCCAAAGCTGTCCGCGCGTCCGCGCGTGCTGACCATCGCCGGATCGGATTCCGGCGGTGGCGCGGGCATTCAGGCCGACCTCAAGACGTTCGCCGCGTTGGGGGCGTACGGCACTTCGGTCATCACCGCCGTGACGGCACAGAACACCGTCGCGGTCCGTGCGATCCACGAGATCCCGCCCGACCTCGTCGCCGCCCAGCTCGACGCCGTCCTCGACGACATCGGCGCGGACGCGGTCAAGACCGGCATGCTCGCGAGTGCGTCCATCATCGAAGTCGTCGCCGACCGCCTGCGCGGGCACGGCGTGCGCCGCCTGGTCGTCGACCCGGTGATGGTGGCCAAGAGCGGCGACCGTCTGCTCCGCGAGGACGCGGTGGCGGCGCTCCGCGAGCTGCTCCTCCCGCTGGCAGAGGTCCTGACACCCAACACCGCGGAGGCCGCCGTACTCGCCGACATGGCGGTCGACAGCCTGGATGCGGCGCGCGAGGCGGCGCGCCGGATCGCCGCCATGGGGCCCAGCGTGGTCATCGTCAAAGGCGGGCACCTTGGCGGTGAACGCTCAGACGATCTGCTCTTCGACGGCGCGGAGGAGCTGCTCTTGGGGCGCCGCGTCCATACCCGCCACACCCATGGCACCGGCTGCACCTTCTCGGCGGCCATCGCCACCGGTCTCGCCGCGGGCCTTGATGCTCGCGAGGCGGCCCGCCAGGCGAAGGCCTACCTGCAAGGCGCGATCGAACACGCGGAGCCGCTCGGCGCCGGCCATGGACCGGTCAACCATTTCTGGAGGTTCGGCCATGACTGAGCTCGACCTGGCTGCCGTGACAGCCGACGCACTGGCGGAGATCCGGGCCCGCCGCCCGCTCATCCACCAGATCACCAACTACGTCGTGATGAACGACACGGCCAACATCACGCTGCACATCGGGGCGTCGCCGGTGATGGCCCACGCGCTCGAGGAGGTGCGTGAGATGGTGGGCCATGCCGGGTGCCTCGTGCTCAACATCGGGACGCTCGAGCCGGCGTGGATCGAAGCGATGGTCGCCGCCGGCCAGGAGGCGAACAACGCCGGCGTGCCGGTGGTGCTCGATCCGGTCGGCGTGGGCGCCACCCGGCTGCGCAGCGCAGCCGTGGAACGGATCCTCGGCGCGGTGCACGTCGACGTCGTGCGGGGCAACGCCGCGGAACTCTCCGCGATCGCAGGCCTCGCGGCGGAGATCCGGGGCGTCGACGCCGTCTCGGCCGATGCCCCCGCGGAGGCCGCGCGCGCCGTGGCGCGGCGGACCGGCGGAGCGGCCGTGGTGAGCGGCGCACTCGACTATGTCGCCGACGGGCACCGCCTGGCGACGATCGCGAACGGGCACCCGCTGATGGGCGCGATCACCGGCTCGGGCTGCATGGCGAGTGCGCTGGTGGGCGCCTTCCGGGCGGTCCTGGCGGACTCCTTCCTGGCCGGGGCGGCCGCCATGATCGCCTTCGGCATCGCCGGGGAGGTCGCCGCCGAACGGAGCGCGGGCCCCGGGACGTTTCGCCAGCAGCTCATGGACGCCGTCTACGCGCTCGACAGCGAGACGATCCGCACGCGCGCCCGCGCCACGGTGCGCGACCTCGACGGTAGCTCAGGGGCCGAAGCGGGAGGCGCCCGAGCATGAGCGCGCTGCGCGAGGAGCGGCGGCGGCGCCTTGCCGAGGCCGGCGTCTACCTGGTGACCGAGGAACGCCTGAGCGCCGGCCGCCACTCGGAGGAGGTCGCGCTGGCGGCTCTCGACGCCGGGGTGGGCGTCCTGCAGGTACGCGAGAAGGAGGGCAGCGCCCGTCGTGCGCTGGAGGTCGCGCGGGCGCTGCGGGCCGAGACGCGTCGCCGAGGTGCGCTCCTCCTCGTCAACGATCGGGTGGACATCGCGCTGGCGGTCGAGGCCGACGGCGTCCACGTCGGCCAGGACGATCTGCCGGTCGCCGAGGTGCGCCGGTTGCTCGGGCCGGACGCGCTGATCGGCCTGTCGATCACGGCACCCGAGCAGCTCCGGGCAGCCGACGTCGCCGAGGCCGACTACCTCGGTGTGGGGGCGATCTTTCCCACCGATGGGAAGTCCGATGCGATCCTGACCGGGCTGGGTCTCCTGACCGCGGCGCGCGCGGCGACCGAGCGGCCCATCGTGGCCATCGGCGGGATCACCACGGAGCGCGTCCCGGTGGTGCTGCGCGCGGGTGCCGATGTGGTCGCCGTCATCACGGCGGTGACGCTGGCCGAGGATCCCGGC
>JAJYNJ010000078.1:0-3189 GCA_021786385.1 Chloroflexota bacterium | reverse complement strand
CCCACCACCGACCGTGGCCGCGCCTCGCCACGGGCCAGCTGCTCGGGGCCCACGGCGTCCACTGCGCGATCGATATCAGCGATGGGCTCGCCAGCGAAGCCCAGCATCTCGCGGACGCGAGCGGCGTGGCGATCGAGGTCGACATCGCGCAGCTGCCGCTGCACCCGGCGGCGGTCGCTTTGCTGGGTGAGACCCGTGCCCGCGCGCTGGCGCTGAGCGGAGGCGAGGACTACGAGCTCTTGTTCACCGCGCCCGAGGCGGTCGTGGCGCAGCTGACTCGGGCGTCCGGCGCGGAAACCAGTCTGACGATGGTGGGGCGGGTGCTCGACGAGGGGACGCCGGGAAGCGTCCAGCTCCTCGATGACGGCCGTCCGGTCCACCTGCACGAGAAAGGGTACGTGGCGTTCTGATGACGACGCAAGTACAGGCGCTGGGTGCCCCGCGGGACGACCTCGCGGCGGCGACGCTGGGCATCGAGCCGGTCCCGGGCCGCTACCGGGTCTTGGGCTTCCTCGACTACTTCGTCCTGTGGGCCGACTTGGGGGTAGGCCTGCTGGTGCTGCTGGCCGGGACGCTGCTGGTGCCGGGCCTGGGCTTCTGGGCGGCGCTCGCCGCCATCGTGGTCGGCACGCTCGTTGGCAATCTGCTGCTCGGTCTGGCCGGGACGGTCGGCAGCGACTACGGCATCCCCTCGATGGTCACCCTGCGACCGAGCTTCGGGGTTCGGGGGAGCTACCTGCCCAGCCTGGTCAACGCGGTCCAGCTGATCGGCTGGGCAGCCTTCGAAGTGATCATCATGGCGCATGCCTCGGAGCGCATCGCGGCGCCCCTCCTGGGAACCGGCAGCTACCCGATCTGGGCCGTGATCTGGAGCGGCGTCGTGGTCCTGATGGCGCTCGGGGGGCCGCTCGTGGTGGTGCGTCAGTGGCTCGAGAAGGCGGGGATCTGGATCGTCCTCGCCACAGCGACGTGGATCGTGCTCTACGTCGTCACGCACTACGATGTGGCCGCGGCGGTTGCCCGACCCGGTGACGGGAGCCTCACCTTTGCCCAGGCGGTCGACCTGGTGGTGGCCATGCCGATCAGCTGGCTCCCGCTGGTCGCGGACTACAACCGCTTCGCGCGCGACTCACGCTCGGCCTTCTGGGGCACGTTCCTGGGCTACGCGGTCGCCAACGTCAGTTTCTACGCCCTGGGTGCGCTGCTCATCCTAGTGCTCCCGACGAACGACCTGATCGGGGCCATTCTCTCGGTCGCCTTCGGGGCGGCCGGGCTGGTGCTCCTGCTGGGCGACGAGACGGACAACGCCTTCGCCGACATCTACTCGACGGCCATCTCGGTGAAGAACATCCTGCCCGGATGGTCGACACGCTGGCTCGTCGCCGGCTTCGGCCTGATCGCGTTGGGTATCGCGCTCGCCGTCGACCTGACCCAGTACCAGGGCTTCCTCTTCCTGGTCGGCTCGCTCTTCACGCCGCTCTTCGGCGTTCTCTTCGCCGACTACTTCGTGCTGCGTCACCGCCGTTACGACGTCGCCGCGCTCTACGACCCCGACGCGGGCGGCCACGTGCGCGGCATCAACCCGATCGCCCTGCTCGCCTGGGCCACGGGCGTCGCGGCGTACTTCGCGGTGATCAACGGCGCGCCCTGGTTGGGCGGCACGCTGCCCTCGCTGGCCGCCTCCCTTGCCGCCTACCTCGTCCTGCGCCGCTTGCTCGCGTAGAGCGCGCCGTCCGCCCGCGCGGTGATCGTCAACGGCGCATCGCCTGGCTGCGCACGCGCCGTGCCGATCGAGGCGCGAATCTGTCCCGCTCCCGGCACCGCGGCCGCGAGGTCGTCTCCGAGCCGCGTCGCGAGCGCCTCGGGATCGCCGCTCGTCGAAAGCACCGCGAACTCGTCGCCGCCGAGGCGATACACGCGGTCCTCGGCACGGACGCGCGCGCGCAGGGCGTCGGCGATCGCCTGGAGCGCCCGGTCGCCGGCCGGATGCCCGAGCGTGTCGTTCACGGCCTTGAGATCATCCACGTCCACCATCGCCAGCAGCAGGCGGTCGGCTTGCCGGCGCTCGACGAGTGCGGCCGCCAGGTCGGCGTCGAAGGCGCGCCGGTTGCCGAGGCCGGTGAGCGGATCGATCAACGCCTCGATCCGGCGCAGCGACGATTGGCGTCGGCTGCGCTGCAGCCGTTGTCCGGCCCGCCAGAGCTCGTGGCGCTGGCGGGACGCCAGCAGCGAGGTCGTGAACCCGACCAAGACGCAGACCGTGGCCACCGTGACGAGCGTCGTGATGTCCGAGCCGCTCGGGCTGCGATCCACGAGCGCCACCGCCAGGAGCCCAAGGACGGTCAGGGCGAGCGTCAGCAACGTCATCCGCCGCGACGTGAAGAGCGCCGCGGCCAACACGAGCGCGACGTAGCCGGCGAGGTACGGACTGGCGAGCGCACCCGTCGTGGCGGCATACCCGGTCTGCAAGGTGATCGCCGCGACGAGCGCGAGATGCGAGCGGACGCGGGTGAGCGTCCCCCTCGGCGCGACGAGGAGCCCAACCGCGCCCAGCGCGTTCGCGGCGAGCAGGGCCCCGTCAGGGCTCGCCAGGGGCGACGCGCCGACGAGGGGCCAGGTCAGCAGCCGCGCGCCGGCCGCGGCGAGACCGAGCGCGCCGAGCACGCGCGCGAGGCCGACCGGTGGGGGCCAGCTCATCACCTGCCGCTCGACGCGCAGGACCATCCGGCCGAGCCGCGGCATCCGGCCACCGACGGTGCTCATATGCGAGGTCAACCCGGGTCTCCATCGTGCGTGCTGACGCGGATGTGCGTCGGCCATGGCCCCGACCCGCGGCCATCCTGCGGGTGGCCGAAGAGGTAGCCCTGACCGTAGGGAATCCCGAGCGCGCGGAGCGTCGCGAGCTCGGCCGTGGTCTCGATCGCCTCGGCGATCAGCCAGATCTTCCGCCGCACTGCGAAGTAGCCGATGCCCACGATGAGCGCCTGGCGGGCGAGATCGGCGTCGACGCCCCGGACGAGGCCGCCGTCGAGCTTCACGAAGTCGGGCGCGAGCTCCAGGACGTGGCGCAGGCTGGCATAGCCGGCGCCGACGTCGTCGACCGCCAGGCGGACGGGCGGCTCCAGCGCCGCGAAGGCGCGGCGCAGCGCGGCGTAGTCCTCGATCACGACGTGCTCGGTGACCTCGAGC
>JAJYNJ010000083.1 GCA_021786385.1 Chloroflexota bacterium | reverse complement strand
AGCGCAGGTTGCTGGCCACCGTGCCACTGAAGAGGAACGCGCGTTGGGGGACAAGTCCGATCGCTCGCCAGAGATCCTCGAGACGCATGTCGCGCACGTCCACGCCGTCGATGCAGACGCTGCCGCCTGACGCGTCGTAGAAGCGTGGGATCAGGTTGATCAGGGTGGATTTCCCGCTGCCGGTGCTGCCGATGATCGCGGTCGTGGTGCCCGGAGCGGCCGTGAACGAGATCGCCCGCAGCACCGGGGCCTCGGCCCCCGGATAGCGGAACTCGACGTTCCGGAACTCGACGTACCCGTGCGCGGGCGTCGCGGCTGTCGGCGTCTCGGGCTCCCCGAGCGATGCCTCGGTCTCGAGGACGCGCTGGATGCGTTCCGCCGACGCGGTGGCCCGCGGCACCATCACGAACATGAAGGTCGCCATCATCACGGCCATCAGGATCTGCATGACGTACTGCAGGAACGCCATCAGGTTCCCGATCGGCATGTCGCCGCTGTTGATCCGCAGTCCGCCGAACCACATGATCCCGACGGTGGAGAGGTTGAGGATCCCGAAAAGCGACGGGATCATCAACGCGAAGAGCCGGTTGACCCGCAGGGCCGTCTCGGTCAGGTCGTGGTTCGCCTCATCGAAGCGTCGTTCTTCGTGCACGGTGCGGACGAAAGCGCGGATGACGCGGACGCCGCTGAGGGTCTCCCGCAGCAGCTGGTTGATGCGGTCGATCTTCACCTGCATGGCGCGAAAGAGCGGCATCGCCCGCAGTACCAGGGTGCCGATGACCAGCGCCATGAGGGGGATGATCACGACCAGCAGCGTGGAGAGCGGCGCGTCCTCGTGGACGGCCATGATGATGCCGCCGACCGACATGATGGGCGCCAACACCATCACGCTGAGGGCGATCTGGACGACCATCTGGACCTGGTAGACGTCGTTGGTGTTGCGTGTGATCAGCGACGGCGTGCCGAAGAGGTTGGTCTCCAGCTGCGAAAAGCCGACGACCTGGCGGAAGAGCGCGCTGCGCACGTCGCGCCCGAAGGCCATGGCCGTCCGCGAGCTGAAGAAGATCGCCACGATCGCGGCCGCCGCGAGCAGCAGCGCCACGAAGAGCATCAGCCCGCCGGTGCGGACGATGTAGTTGGTGTCGCCTTTCGAGACGCCGTTGTTGATGATGTCCGCGTAGAGGTTGGGCAGGTACAGGCTGCCGATCGCCTGGACTGTCAAGAGCGCCAGGACGATGAGCAGCTGACTGCGATACGGGCGCAGGTACCGCACGAGCAGCGTCGTCATCGGTCAGGCTCCCGGCGTCGGCGTCGCCCGTCCGTGGCCCGGGCGGCGCACCGGGTCACCGCAGCGCAGGCGTCCGGCGGGCGCGGCGTCGTGTCCCGCCGGGGCGTCACCGAGCTGCGCTCGGGCGGCGCGCAGCGCCCGTAACCCGCGCAGCAGCCCGGTCAGTTCGTCCGGCGTCAGCTCCTGCAGCAGCTGCGCCAGGCGCTCCCGCCGATGAGCTTCGAGGTCGCGAAAGAGGCCCGCGCCGCGCTCCGTCAGGTGGACGACCACCAGCCGCCGGTCGGCGGTGGCATGGCGCCGTTCGACCAGCCCGCGCCGTTCCATCCGGCTGACGATGCCGGTCGCGCTCGCGACGGAGACGTCGAGCGCCTCTGCCAGGCGGCTCATCGAGAGCGGTCCGTCCGCTTCGAGGACGGCCACGACGTTGAGCTGGATCAGGCTGAAGGCACCCCGATGCCACGTGCGGAACGTCCCGGCCCGGTCGCGCGACGGCCACGCGGTCAACTCGTCGAGCAGGTCGTCGATGATGGCCTGCCGGTCGCCGGGCGCGGTAGTGTTTTGTGTGGCGCTGAGATTCGACATGACATTGATCATATAGCAGGTGCCGAAGAGTCACCCGCGACCAGCGCCGCGCGCCGACGCGCCGCGGCGGGCTTCTGGCCCAGCCGACGCAGCAGATCCGCTTGTGTTGCGTGGAACGGGTGGTTCCGTCGAGGAGACCGTGCGCCGCCTCTTCCTGGGCGGCCACGCCGCACTTCGGTCAGTCGGTCGCCAGCGCTGGTTCGGTCGCCAGGACCGGTTCGATGGCCGGCACCGATGTCTCGCCGGCGTACGTCTCGAGCAGCCAGTAGATCAGCCCCGCGACCGCGAACCCGACCACGTAGGTGATGTCGGCGCCGCCCAGCGCGTTCGCGGCTGGACCCACATACAGCGTTTGGTTGAAGAACGGGATCGAGACCAAGAACCCGACCACGAGCGCAACGAGCGCGTTGCGGCCCGACGGCAGGTTGCCGAAGCCGACCACGTGGCGCGGGTCGAAGGTCCCGCGGCGCAGCCGCCAGTCGACCAGCACGATCGCCACCCACGGACCGATCCAGTAGGTGATCAGCAGCAGGTAGTTCTCGAACGTCGACGTGAAGTTGCCGTAGTACAGGTAGAGCGTTGCGCCGAAGCTGAGCACGCCGACCACCGCCGCGGAGAGCGGTCGCCAGATGCGCACGCCGGCGGCGAGCAGCGAGAGCGACCCGGTGTAGTCGTTCATCGCGTTGACCGCGACCGTCCCGAAGAAGATCGCGATCATCGCGAGCGCCCCGATCGCCCCGCCACCGACGATGGCGTCGATCTGGTGTGTCGAGTCGGCCGTGGACGACGCGAGCGCGGTCGTGACCGCGAGCCCGAGCGCCTCGAGCCACGTCGCCGAGAGGGCGAGGCCGAGGAACGTCCAGCCGAAGACGCGCGACGCGGGCGCGTCGGCCGGCAAGTAGCGGGTGTAGTCGGAGGCATAGAGCGCCCAGGCGAGGTTGAAGCTGCCGGCAATCGTCGTCATCAGCGCGAACGTGCCGAGCGACGCCGCCGACCCGTTGGCCATCGCGAAGTCCATCTTGGGCAGCGCGGCCAGCGTGACCGCGGCGAAGAGCACGAAGAGCCCGAGGGCCGCCCACTTCTCGAACGTGTGGATCGCCTCGTACCCGACGATCGAGAGCCCGGCCTGGCAGACGATCACGATCGCCAGGCTCACCGGAAAGGGAACGGCGCCGCCAGTCAGGACGTCGATCGCATAGGCGCCGAAGAACGCGTTGATGGCGTCCCACGCGATGGTGCTGAGCCAGTTGATCACGCCGGGTACCACGATCGTCTTGCCGAACGGCAGGCGCGACGCGGGGATCTGCGCCATGCCGCTGCGGGGGCCCATGGCGGCGAGGAGGCCGACGACGGCCGCCGAAATGACGTTGCCGATGGCGATCGCGGCCAAGCCGGCCCACCAACCGAGTCCGATGAAGCTGGCGGCGGCGAGCGTCCCGATCGCGAAGGCAGCGGGGACCAGGTTGGGCGTGAACCAGACGGTGAAGACGCGGGCCAGCGACCCGTACCGGCCGGCCAGCGGGATGGGGTCGATGCCGTGCCCCTCGATCGTGAGGTCGCCCTCACGCGTGGGCATCGTGTCACGGGGGGACGCACCAGTGGCCATCGATTCAGCCTCCTCTCGATTTCTGGAACGTGACAGTCGTGTCGCCGGCGGCGCGATGAACGGTACTCCGCGCGGGCTCGGTCTCGGCGACCACTCGTCCCTCGCGCAACACCCAGCGTGCGGCGGGGCGGAGCCGGATCGCCTCCGCCTCGTCCTCGCAGTCGAAGACGACAAGGTTGGCGGGCGCACCTTCCCGCACGCCCCAGTCGGCACGGCCCGCGGAGCGCAGCGGGTTCGTGGTCACCATCTCGAAGGCGCGGAAGAGCTCGCCGCGGCCCGTCATCTGGGCCACATGCACCAGCATCGAGAGCGCGTCGAGCAACGAGCCACGCCCGAGCGGGTACCAGGGATCCATGATCGAGTCGTGCCCACAGGCGACGTTGATCCCGGCCGCATCCAGCTCCTTGACGCGGGTCATGCCGCGGCGCTTGGGGTACGAATCGAAGCGGCCCTGCAGCACGATGTTGTCGAGCGGGTTGGCCACGATCGTGACCCCGGCGTGGCGCAGCAGCTGGATCAGCTTGAAGGCGTAGGCGTCGTTGTACGAGCCCATGGCGGTCGTGTGGCCCGCAACGACCCGCCCCTGCATCCCGTCGCGAATGGTGCGCGCCGCCACGTGCTCGAGGAAGCGCGACTCGGGATCGTCGGTCTCGTCGCAGTGCAGGTCGATCGGGCGGCCCGTCTCGCGGGCCAAGTCGAAGATGAACTGCACCTCGGCGACCCCGTCCTCGCGGGTCCACTCGTAATGCGGAATTCCGCCGACCACGTCGCAACCCAGGCGCAGCGCCTCGCGCATCAACGCGGGGCCGTCGGGGAAGGAGAGGATCCCGTCCTGGGGGAACGCGATCAGCTGCAGCTCGACGATGTCGCGCACTTCCTCGCGCAGTTCCAGCAAGGCCCGCAGCGCGACGAGGTCGGGGTCGCAGACGTCGACGTGGGAGCGGATGAGGCCGGTGCCCTGCGCCACCTCCCAGAGGATCGCCTCGTAGGCGCGGCGCTTCACATCGTCGTGGGTGAGCGTGCGCTTGCGTTCGGCCCAGGTGAGGATCCCCTCGATCAGCGTGCCGGACTCGTTGTGGCGCGGCTCGCCGACGGTCAAGACCGCGTCGAGGTGCACGTGTGGGTCGACGAGCGGCGGGCTGACCAGGCGACCGTCGGCACGGAGCTCGGGAACGCCGCCGGCGGCGCGCATGGTGCCCCGCGGGGCGATCCGGACGATCGATCCGCCGGCGATGCCGATGTCGACCGGCTCGGGGTACCGGTCGCCGGTGGGGTGGGCGCGCGCGTCGCGGACGATCAGGTCCATGTGGGGTCCTCCGTCTCGACGTGCGCCGCGATCTCGAGGCGTCGGTTGCACCGGCGCGGCATGGCCGACGCGCCGCGCACCGCGTCGGGGCCGAAGCGGCCGCCCACGCGGTAGGTCACGCCGGTATCGAAGGGCACGCCCACGACGGCGAGGTCCAGGTCCTGCAGGTGCTGCACCCAGGACAGGCGGGCGAACGTCGGGGGTTCGGTGAAGCGCGGGGACTCCTGCGATGACGCCGGGACGTACCGTGGCACGAGAACCTCGCCTGGAGTGCCTGGAGCGGGAGGCCCGATCCCGATGGCGCGCGGCCGCGCGCGATGTACCCACAGTCTACGGAGCCGGCCGCCCGCCGCAAGCGGTCCCTCGACGGCCGGGTCGCGAGGGCCGAGCGGCGCGCAGTCGGCCGGCCAGCGGCGGGAGGGTCCGGCATCCCGCCCGCGCGCAGTCGGCCGGCCAGCCGTGCGCGTATCCTCAGGAGCCACGAGTGGTGAAGCCGCGGTCCCGTGAGCGCACGCGTCGCGGTCGAGTGGGAGGGTCCCAGTGGCGGCAGTCAAACGGGTCGGCGTCCTCACCTCGGGCGGGGACAGCCCGGGGTTGAACGCCGCGATCCGCGGGCTGGGCAAGGCCGCGATCGGCTACGGGATGGAAGTCGTCGGTTTCCGCGATGGCTTTCGGGGCCTCGCCGAGAACCGACACGTTCCGCTCGATGCCACCGCGCTCTCGGGCATCCTGACGGTCGGCGGTACGATCCTCGGTACCAGCCGCGACAAGCCGCACCGCATGAGCGTCGACGGGCACGTCGTCGACATGACCGCCGCGATCGTGGAGAACTGCGAGCGGAACGGGCTGGACGCCCTCGTCTGTCTCGGTGGCGGCGGGACTCAGAAGAACGCTCTGCGCCTCGCGCGGGCCGGCGTCAACGTCGTCACCCTGCCCAAGACGATCGACAACGACGTCGCGCTCACCGATCTGACGGTTGGGTTCGCCACCGCCCTGGAGGTCGCGACCGAGGCGATCGACCGGCTCCACAGCACGGCCCACAGCCATCACCGCATCATCGTGGCGGAGGTGATGGGGCACCGCGCCGGTTGGCTCGCCCTGGGCGCCGGGCTGGCGGGTGGCGCCGACGTGATCCTGATCCCGGAGATCCCCTATGACGTCGAGCGCATCGCCGACGCCATTCGCGAGCGCAGCGAGCGCGGGACGAACTTCAGCATCGTCGCGATTGCCGAGGGCGCCCGGAACCGGGAGGAGAGCCGCGCGTACCGCGCTGCAGAATCGCGCCGGGAGGCGGCCGCGGACCGCGCCGAGCGAGACGCCGCGGCGGCCGAGCTGGCGGCGCTGGAGGCGGACCACGCAGGCCACACGCTGCGGCTGGCGCGGCGGCTCGAGGAGCTGACCGGCCTGGAGTCGCGCGTCACGATCCTCGGATACGTCCAGCGCGGCGGCACACCGTCGCCTGTCGATCGGCTGCTGGCCACGCGGCTGGGGAGTGCCGCCGCGGACCTGGTGCGAGACGGTGTGTTCGGCGTGATGGTAGCGGCGCGCCGGGATGGCACCGTCGCGGTCCCCCTGGAGCGCGTCGCCGGGAAGCGCAAGACGGTCCCACCGGACCACACCTGGGTCGAGACCGCACGGCACGTGGGGACCTGCCTCGGCGACTGACCCGACCCGGATCCCCCAGCACGGTCCCGGCGGCGCTCCCGCTGCCTCGCCAGTGCGCGATCGCACCCAAAGGAGTACCGTGCACCCATCGCCGGTGCATTGCGGCGCTGCGTTCGCGTGGTCGATCACCGTTCCCGGACGGACCGTGCGCCTGCCATCCGCTTGAGGCAAGATGCAAAGGGGGTCAGTCGTGACCGGTGGCCCAATGGGGTCGAAATCCCCCGGGAGGCAGCAGACGCGGAGCGGGCTGGCCGTCAACCATCAGGCGTCCACCGCGGCCGTGGGCGGTGCGATTCCCGGGCGACGTCGGGAAGACGTCACGCAGGCCCAGTACGGTGCCTGGATGGCGGAACGCCGCGAGTGTCCCGCCTGCCGCTCGCACAACGTCGCGGTGGACGGTGAGCACTTTGGAGGGCTCTGGTGCTTGGACTGCCGGCACGAGTGGCGCGCCACGACCTTCCCGGGGGGCGCCGACCCCGAATGGTGGACGCAGCGTAGCTGACGGACTCCATCTGCCGCCGACGGGCCCGCTAGCATAGGCGCGGCCAGAATGGCGCGGCCCCCAGGCTCCCGATCCAACGCCAACGAGCAGACCGCAGCAGAGACAGAAACGTGAGGATACCGATGGCCAAGCATTCCGCGCGAGATCGCGCGCAGCGTGCCGCGGAGACCGAGCGGATGCGTCAGGTCCAGGAGTCCTGGGTCACGCGCCTTCCGCCCGAGGTCGCCGAGTCGTTCGCGCGCTCCGTTCAGGTCGCCCGGGCGCGCGGGCCGGAGCCGCGGCGACCCGACATGGCGCCCGGCACGGCGCCGCGGCCGCCGCGACCGGGGCACGAGCCTCGGCCGCCCAAGGAACCGTCGCGGCCGCGGGCACGCTTCTAGCCGTGCGCAAGCGAAAGGCGACCTACCCGCCCGCCCGTACCGCCACCCGCCAGCCCCGTTCCCCAGGCGGACCTGACGCCTCGAGCGTGCGGCCGACACTCGTCTCGATCGACTTGACCGCCCGCGCCGGCGGGGGCCGGTTCGTCGTCGGGGACCGTGTCCGGATCAGTGGGAGCGGCCTGTACGCCGGGGAGATGGCGGTCGTCGAGGCGCTCGTGGGCAGCGCGATCCCTTCGGTGCTGGTGCGCACCGACGCCGGTCGCACACGCCGCGTCCGCACCATCGACGTCCAGCGCGTGGCGGAGGACGAGCGTCCGGGGTGAGCGGGGCGCGGCGACCGGGACGAGCCGGTCAACCGGGCCAGGCGGCGGGCGTCGTCGCCGTGGTGGATCTGGCGCCGGAGGTCGGCGCCGCCTTGCGCGCCGGGCGGCCCGTCGTGGCGCTCGAATCGACCCTCATCAGCCATGGCTTTCCCTACCCCGACAACCTCGCCATCGCGCGCGACAGCGAAGCCGCGGTGCGGTCGGAGGGCGCGACCCCGGCCACCGTCGCGATCCAGAACGGGCGCATCCTCGTCGGCCTCGCCGACAGTCAGCTGGAGGCGCTCGCGACCGCGCACGGCGTGCGCAAGGTCTCGCGGCCGACACTGGCAGCCGCCCTCTCGGCTGGCGGTTGGGGCGCGACGACCGTCTCGGCCACCATGATCGCGGCGCACGCCGCGGGCATCCCGGTCTTCGCCACGGGCGGCATCGGCGGCGTGCACCGCGGCGCGCTCCTTGACCCGACGACGGGGCGGCGGGGCAGCTTGGATATCTCCGCCGACCTCGGCGAGCTCGCGCGCACGCCAGTCGCGGTTGTCTGCGCCGGCCCCAAGTTGATCCTCGACGTCGCGCTCACTGTCGAGGCGCTCGAGACACTCGGCGTTCCGCTGCTCACGATCGGCGGCGAGGAGGTGCCAGGCTTCTGGTCGCGCCACAGTGGCGTGCGTGCGCCGCTCACGGTGCCCGACGTAGACGGCGCGGCGGCCGTGGTGGCGACCCACCTGCGCCTCAAGCTCGGGTCGGGTCTGCTGGTCTGCGTGCCGGTCCCGGCGGCCGATGAAGTCCCACGGGGGCGTCTGGAGGCCGTCATCGATCGCGCCACGACGGAGGCCGCGGCGCAGGGGATCCGGGGCGCGGATCTGACCCCGTGGCTGCTGGCCCGGATCGCGGAGCTCACTGACGGCGCATCCGTGCGGGCCAACCGCTCGCTGATCCTCAACAACGCACGTACCGCGGCCCGGCTCGCGGTCCGGCTGACGGGCTGACCGCCGCGCGCCGCGAACGGCCGGTCAGCGGGGCGGTCGACGTCCGGCGCGGTGCACCAGTAACCCGGCCATGTCGAACTCCGTCCGCCGGCCCAGCAGCTCCCGGGCCGCGGCGCGGTGCCCGGCCACGACCGCCCGACGGAGGTCACCTTCGCGGACGGTCATGGTCGCCGGTCTGTCGCGCTCTGGTCTGTCGGGTCCCGCCGCGCCGCGCGCCTTCGTGCCGTGCGACAGCCGGATCCAGGCCGCCAGGAAGCCTGCGTCGAAGGCATCACCTGCCCCGGTCGTGTCGCGCGCGACCGCCGGCAGCGTGGGCACGCCCAGCGGCTCTGGTACGCCGCGGACGTACACGGCGGCGCCGTGAGCCCCCTCCTTGACGACCACCAGCGGTGCCAGCCGCAGCAGCCCTGCGGGCGGGTCGCCCTGGACGGCCGCCTCGGCCTCGGCATGCGTGGCCAGCAGCACGTCCGGGCCGATCTCGGCGACCCGGCCCAAGATGCGCGCCGGCCCCTCCGCTGCCAGGAACCCGGCCGACGCGAGGTCGATGCTCACCCTTGCGCCACCCCGCCGGGCGAGTCGAGCCGCCCGTGCCGCCGCTGCCGCGAGCGTGTCGCCCACCAGCGAGTACGCGGGCAGGTGGAGCAGATCGAGTCCGCCGAACCAGCGAGGGTCGAGGGAGCGCGGGGAGAGGCGGTGGATGGCGCCGCGGTCCGCGACAAACGAGCGTTCGGCGTCTTCCTCGACGAGGACGCCGAGGCGTCCCGTGCGGGCGCCGCGGATGCGCAGCGCATGGACCGTCACGCCGACCGACTCGAGATGCGCCACCAGTGCGTCACCGAGGCCGTCGTCTCCCACCGCCGTGACCAGGGTCGCGTCGGTCCCGAGGCGCGCCAACCAGCGTGCGGTCGTGGCCGCGGAGCCGCCCTGGCGGAACGAGACGCGACCGGTGACGTCGGTGCCGCGGCGCAGCGGACCGGCGGGGGCGAGGACGACGTCGAGCACGAGGTCGCCGAGAACGAGGGCACGCGCCCGGGTCGCTGGCATGGGCACCACTGTACCGGTAGCGCCGATCCTCCACTCGGCCGGCGGGGCGGGCCGAGCGCGATGTGCCACGTGGCGGTCCCGGCGCGGCCGGGGTCTCCAGCCCGGCCCCGACAGGCCGCGTGCCACCCTCCGCGTCGACGAGCTCGGACGCGACAGGGGATGATGCGCAGCGACGGCGCCGGAAGGTCCGGCCGCGTGTTCTGGAAGGGGTTTCGGCATGCGCGTCAGCTTCGAGCACCAGCCTCACCCTCGGATCGCCGAGCACAAGAAGGCCAAGCCCCCCAAGACCGCCGACGAGCACGTCGGCATCAACGGCAAGGTCGCGCTCATCCTCACCACGGCCGTGGGCACCATGTGGTGCGCGTACGCGTTCGCACTCCTCGCGCTGCTCGTCCTGCCGCAGGCGATCCAGGGTGGGCTGCTTACACTGGTGCAGTGGGTCAGCCAGACGTTCATCCAGCTGGTGATGCTCTCCGTGATCATGGTCGGCCAGAACATCCTCGGACGCGCCTCGGACAAGCGCGCCGACATGACCTACCAGGACGCGGAAGCCACCTTCCACGAGGCCGAGCAGATCCAGGCCCACCTCAAGGCGCAGGATGAAGCCATGAACACCCTGCTCGACAAGGTCGAGAAGCTCGAGTCGGCGCTCGGCAAGGCATGAGGAGGGTGGACATGCATCGATCGGTTCGGACAGCTTCCGGCCCGTGGCACCGACTCCTGCAGAGCGCCGGCCGGTTCGGCGCCAGCGCGGTGCTGGTGGCCGCTGTCTTCGCGGTCCCCTCTGGCGCCCCATCCGGGTTGTTCGGGCCGGCACCTGCCAGGGCCGCCGCGGCCTGCACCGGCTGGACGAGCGACAACACGCCGCCCACGACGATCCGCGTCTTGCGCACCACCGGCCCCGCGGCCGGGTCGGTCCAGGTGGTGCCCTTCCACGACTACGTCACGGTGGTGATGGCGGCCGAGTGGGGCCCCAACGATCCCGCCGAGGCGCTCAAGGCGGGCGCCGTTGCCGTCAAACAGTACGGCTGGTACCACGCCCTGTACTGGCGGGGCGGCACGGCCGCGGACGGCTCCTGCTACGACGTCGTCGACTCGCCGATCGACCAGGTCTATGCGCCCGAGACGGAGACGCCGTCGGCGTCGGAGATCGCGGCGGTCGACGCAACGTGGGGGGAGAGCCTGCGCAAGTCGGGAAGCTTCTTCGCCACCCACTACGACGCGGGAGCCGACGTCGCCTGCGGCGCGAACGCCGACGGCTGGCACCTGTACCAGGTGAGCGCCATGCACTGCGCCGCGCAGGGGATGCTGGCCGACGCGATCCTGCAGACCTACTACGGGCCCAACCTCCAGATCGTGGGGGCGGGCTCCGGGGCTGCCGCCGTCGCGCTGCGCTTCCAGCGGCAGCCGGTCGAGGGGACCGCCGGCCTCGCGTTCGCTGTGGCACCGATGGTGGCCGTTGTGGACGCGAATGGCCAGACCGTCGCGACGGGGCCCGCCAGTGCCACCGCCGTCACGCTTGGGCTGGCCGCCAACCCACAGAATGCCACCCTGAGCTGTGCGGGGGGACCGACTCGACCTGCCGTCGGGGGCGTTGCGACGTTCGATGGTTGTGCGGTGACCAGTGCAGGATCGGGCTACGTGCTGGTCGCGAGCGCCGCAGGTCTGAGCGCGGCAAGCTCGGCGCCCATCGCGATCGCTCCGGCAGCGCCGACGCTCTCGATGGGCGCGCCCGTGGTCGTCACCACGTGGGCGAGCGAGGCGAAGCTGACGGCCCGGCTGGTGCCGCCGGCAAGCGGTGCGAGCGTCGCCAATCGCGTGGTGGAGCTGCAGCGCTCGGTCGATGGGCGCATCTGGACTCCCGCCGCGCAGCTGGTGACGGACCCCTCGGGCCTGGTGAGCCTGGTGGTCCGACCCGCGACCAACCTCTTCTACCGGGCGGTCTTCGCCGGAGCGCCCGATCTCGCACCTGCGACCAGTGCGGTGCAGCGGGTGCTGGTACGTCAGCTGGCCCTGCTGCGACCCGACAACGGGGGTGCGGTGCGGCAGGTGATTCGCGGCACGACGGTGACCTTCACGACGCTCGTCCGTCCGGCACGGTCGGAGCTGCCAGCCGGCCGCGTCGAGTACCGGGTCTACCTGCTGGTGGGTCGGGCCTGGGCGCTACGGCACACCGCGATGGTGACCGCCGATGCGGCGGGCCGCACGAGCTTTGCCGTCACCTTCAGCACACGGGGCGCCTGGTATGTGCGCGCCATAGCCGTCCCGACGCCGTTCAACGCGAACAGCGTCTGGTCGCCGGTGGAGCGCTACGACGTGCATTGACCGCCCGTTCGCCCGTGGCTTGTCAAGACTTGACAGGCCCAACCGCCGCCTATGAAGGGCCAGCGGACCTCTTGACAAACCACGTGGACGGCGCCGCAGACGGCGCCGCAACCCCTTGACAAGCCCTTGCGTGGGGCGCATCATGCTGACCTGAGCGCCGTGTCAAGACTTGACACGGCCATACGTGTGTCCGCCGCACGAGCGACGGCGTTAGCCGAGCCGACCGGAGCTGTAGCCCCGCCGGCGCCGCGCCAGCCCGACGTCCCCACGCCGTGCCGACGCCCCACCAGCACCCAACGAGAGGATCCTTGTCCGCAGGCGTCGTCGCCACCGTCAAGTCGAAGCTCGACATCGTCGAGATCGTCGGCGAGAGCGTCTCCCTCAGGAAGGCCGGCACCACCTTCAAGGGCTTGTGCCCCTTCCACAGCGAGAAGACACCCTCGTTCGTCGTCACACCCGCGCGCGAGAGCTGGCACTGTTTCGGGTGCGGACTGGGCGGTGACATCTTCAGCTTCGTGATGCAGCGCGAGGGGATCGACTTCCCCGAGGCGCTCAGGCGGTTGGCGGCCCGGGCCGGCGTGGAGATCGACGAACGGACCGGCCGCGAGGAGGCGCGCCGCAAGCGGCTGCGCGACGTGTTGGAGGCCGCCGTCGCCTTCTACCACCGCGTCCTCGTGGAGACGCGCTATGGCCAGCCGGCGCTCGACTACCTGCGCGGCCGCGGGTTCACTGACGAGACGATCGCGACCTTCCAGCTGGGGTGGGCGCCCGACGGGTGGGAGACCTTGACGAAGGCGCTGCGGGCAAAGCGCGGGGCGACCGACGACGAGCTGGAGACGGTCGGCCTGGCTGTGCGGGGCCGGCGTGGCACGCTGTACGATCGCTTCCGGGGCCGCATCATCTTCCCGATCCGGGACGCCGCGGGATACGCGACAGGTCTCGGTGGCCGGATCCTGGAGGAGGCGGGTGAGCCGCACGCCGCCGCCACGGCAACTCGCGCGGCGGTTGTGGGAGCGCGCGACGGGATGCCCGACCGCGGCCCCAAGTATCTGAACTCTCCGGCCACGCCCCTCTTCGACAAGAGCCGCTCGCTCTACCTGATCGATCGCGCGCGGAGAGCGCTGCGGAAGACGGGTCGGGCCGTGATCGTGGAGGGCTACACCGATGCCTTGATGGCCCACCAGGCGGGCTTCACCAACGTGGTCGCCGCACTCGGCACGGCGCTGACCGCGGCCCAAGTCGAGCTGATCACCCGGTACGCGCCATCGATCGCGCTCGCGTACGACGTCGACCCGGCCGGACAGAGCGCAGGCACCTTCGGGGCCACCGAGCTGACGGCGTTGATCGCCGAAGTCCAGCGCAGTGGCGCCCGCATCGGACTCACCGAGGTGGGCGTGGTGCGGCTTCCGGAGGGGCGCGACCCCGATGAGGTGATCCGCGACGCGCCCGCGACCTGGGAAGCGGCGACCGCAGCGCCGCAGCCGATCATCGATTTCCTCATCGAGTACTTTGCGGCGCGCCATGACCCGCGGACGGTGCAGGGCCGCAAGCGGCTGGTCGAGGCCGTCGCGCCCACACTGCGGCGCATCGGCGACCCCGTGGAGCGCAGCGCCTACGTGCAGGCGCTCGCCCGGCGCAGCGGCGTGGATGAGCGTGCGGTCCTGGAACTCCTGCAGCGGCCCGCGGCGGCACGTCCGGGCGGCGAGGATCCTGGCGCGACGGGGCACGGCAGTGGCCGTTTCACCGTCGACGCCGTCATGGCCGCACGCGATGCGATCGACCCGCTGGCGGCCGTGCAGACGCTCGATCCGATCGAGCAGGAGCTGCTCGGCCTGCTACTGCGCCATCCGGACCGGCGCGCCGCGCTGCTCGATCTGGAGCCAGCGGTGCTGCTGACGACCCCCGCGCGGGAGCTCTGGCGCACGGTGCTGGCGGCCGATGCGGATGCCCGGGCAGCCGATCCGACGGCCCCTGGGGCGCCCCTGGAGGCGGTCCTGCCGCGTCTGGATCCGGAGCTCGCGCTGATCGTGCGCGGGCTGCTCCTGCGTCCCGGCCCCGAGGTCGCGGACGAGCGCGCCGCCCGTGCGGTGGAGCAATGCCTGATCAATCTGGACCGCCGCCACGTCGACGAGGAGCTCGAGTTCCTGCGCGCCGACCTGGCGGAGCTCGAGGCGCGCCACGACGCCACCGGCCGCGCAGCACGCCGCGACCCCCAGGCGTTGGCAGCCCTCCACGATCGCATCCGCCTGCTGCAGCGGGAGCGCGCCGACCTGGATCGCCGCGCGGCCGCTGCCACGATGCTCGCCCGAACCACGACGAGAACCAGCAGAACCCCAGTGGGAGAACCGGCATGACGATGGACCCATCCGACAAGGTGCTCGTGGCGTCCGTGCTCGAGCGCGATCGGCGCAGGCGCGGGCTCGACGACGAGGTCGAGGTCAAAGAGGTCGAAGACGAACTCGACGTGGTGCCCGAGATCGCCGCGGCCGAGCTCGGCGTCGACGTCGCCGTCGAAGAGAGCGACCACGTGCCGTGGCAGGAGCCGCCGGCGAAGCTCGAGGAGGAGGCCGAGGAGCCCACGCCCGAGGAGATCGAGGCGCTGTCGGCCGACATGATCGGCATCGACGACCCCGTCCGCATGTACCTCAAGGAGATCGGCAAGGTGCCGCTCCTGACGGCGGAGGAAGAGGTCGTCCTGGCCAAGGCCATCGAGCTGGGCGAGCAGATCGCCGAGGAGCCCTGGAAAGGGATCCTGCAGCTCTGGGAATGGACCAAGAACGACACCGAGCACAAGACCCGCGCGCTGCATCCGCAGCACCGGCTCCCGTACGGGCGCGAGGCCGACCGGATGGTGCGTGAGGCGTTCCGCCAAGCCGAGGCCGACGGGATCCTGCGCCAGGTGCCGGATCTGCACCTGGTCAAGGCGCAGCGCGAGGCGACGGGGGAGGGGACCAAGAACCTGCTGCGGGAGGCCAAGGCGCGGGCCACCGCGTACAACGAGGCGCTCACCGCGGACGCCTTCACCGACCTGGTCGACTTCGCGTTCGTCGCGGTGCACAACGGCGACCTCGATTCGCGTGACAACCCCGGGCTGCGTGCCCTCTACGACTGGACCCGCGAGGTCGCGCACGAGTATCTGCAACGCTGGATCGAGGCCGGCAACGAGGCCGAGCTGCTGCAGGAGATGGGCTGGGACCCCGCGGTACCGCCCGGCACCAAGCTCCGCGAGCGCCGCGGCGTGCTGGTGCGCATGGGCCGCGATGCCCGTGAGCAGCTCACCAGCGCGAACCTGCGCCTCGTCGTCTCGATCGCGAAGAAGTACATCGGGCGCGGCATGAGCTTCCTCGACCTGATCCAGGAGGGCAACATCGGCCTGATCCGGGCGGTCGAGAAGTTCGACTACGAAAAGGGTTACAAGTTCTCCACGTACGCCACCTGGTGGATCCGCCAGGCGATCACCCGCGCGATCGCCGACCAGGCGCGCACGATCCGCATTCCGGTCCACATGGTCGAGACGATCAACCGGCTCATCCGCGTCTCGCGCGGGCTCCTGCAGGAGCTGGGCCGCGAGCCCACGGTCGAGGAGATCGCCGACGCGATGTCCAAGGGCCAGGAGGTCGTGGTCACGCCGGAGAAGGTCCGCGAGATCATCAAGGTGAGCCAGGAACCCGTCTCGCTCGAGACGCCGATCGGCGAGGAAGAGGACTCTCACCTAGGCGACTTCATCGAGGACCGTGCGGCGCTGGCTCCGGCCGAGGCGGCCTCACACCAGCTGCTCAAGGAGCAGGTGGAGGCGGTCCTCGACTCGCTGACCGGGCGCGAGCGCCGGGTGCTCCAGCTCCGTTTCGGCCTCGAGGACGGGCGGGCGCGCACGCTCGAGGAGGTTGGCAAGGAGTTCAACGTGACCCGCGAGCGGATCCGCCAGATCGAGGCGAAGGCGCTGCGCAAGCTGCGCCACCCGAGCCGTTCGCGCAAGCTGAAGGACTACCTGGAGTGACGGGCGGCAGGGTGGTCGGACGCGGCGTCCGCGACGCCCCGACTCGCGGTGGGGTCTGGACGCGATGCCACTGAACGCGTACGGGGTGCTGGCCACGTTCATGGCGGCCGGCACCGCGATCGGGTCGGCGATCGGCTGGCTGGTGGGCCCGCGCCGCTGGGCGGTGGTGATCGCGCCCGTCCTCGCCGCGATCGCCTCGCTCGGCACGTTGGGACATCGGCTGCGCATCGGGTTCGGGCCGACGGTGTCGCTCTTCGGCTTCGAGGTGCACCTGCTCTCGGACTTGGGGTTCGCGGCGCTGTTCGCGTTGGTGACCGCGCTCGCCCAGCGGGGCGCCATCCGCGCCATCCGCGACCGGCGCGCGGCCGGCTGACGGGCCCACGGCCCGCGGCGGCCTATCCCTTCGTCGATCCCAGCGTCAGGCCACGGACGAACTGACGCTGCAGCGCGATGAACACGATGATGGTCGGGATGGCGGCCAACAGTGCGCCCGCGGCCAGCAGGTTGTAATTGACGAAGTACTCGCCCTGCAGGTTGTTCAGCGCAGAGGTAATGGGGCGCTTTGCACCCGACTCCATCAAGAGCAGCGCCCAGAAGAAGTCGTTGTAGATCCACGTGAAGAGCAGGGTGGCGAGTGCCGCGAGCGCCGGGCGGCACAGCGGCAGGATGACCGACCACCAGATCCTGAAGACCGAGGCTCCGTCGACCAGAGCGGCTTCGGTGAGCTCGATGGAGATCGTCTTCATGTAGTTGCTGAGCACGAACACGCTGAACCCCGTCTGGAAGATGACGTGGATCAGGATGATCCCCACGTACTGGTCGTACAGCAGCCCGTTATCGCTCGGAAAGAGCCCCACGAACGGGAGGCTGATGAGCTGGGGGATGGGGATGGCCAGGTACAGCCGATAGAGCGGGACGATGATGACCTGCTGCGGGAGCAGGTTGCCGGCCGTGAACATCATCAGCACGAGCAGGTTCAGTTTCCAGCTGAACTTGGACACGGCGAACGCCACGAGCGACGCCAGCAGGAGCGTGAAGATGACACCTGGTATCGCGATGATCAGGGTGTTCATGTAGTAATGCGGTAGATTCGCGTCGTTCCACGCGTTGACGTAGTTCTGGAAGTTCAGCGTGGTCGGCAGCGAAACGAACCCATGTTCGATGGTGTCGCTGATCGGACGCAACGAGGTGTAGAACGCCCACAGGAGCGGGAACAACCAGAGTGCAGATATGACCACGAGGAAGGCATGCAATGCCGCACGGCTCATCGTCGGCCGCCGATGCCGCCCGGTCGCGCTCAGGGCGGTCATGCTGTGGTCTCGTTGCGCATCACGCGCGTCAGGTAGATCACGATCGGCACCAGAGAGATAACCAACAGCACAACGGCGATCGCCGAACCGAACCCGATCAGGTTCGCCTCGCTGATCGAGTTGTTGGTGATCAGGGTGGACAGCAGCTCGAGTCCGTTCTTGCCGTGATTGATGATGTACGCGATGTCAAAGGCGCGCAGCGACTCGATCACGGTGACCACGATGATCACGGTATTGATCGGCGCCATCACCGGGAACACCACGTGGAAGAAGGTCTGCCGCTCGTTGGCGCCATCGATCGCCGCCGCCTCGCGCAGTGTCGGATCGACGCTCTTCAGGCCGGCCAGATAGAGGATCATGATATAGCCGACGTGGCGCCAGCTTGCCGCTACCAGCACGGCCCAAAGGTTGATCGTCGGGTCGCCCAACCAGTCGATCATGTTGGTCGGTTTCGTGAGCCCGAGGATGTTGTTGATGAAGCCGTCGGTGGGCGCGTACTGCAGCTCCCAGATGAACCCGACCACCGCGAGTGACAGGACGACCGGCAGGAAGAAGACGTTCTGGTAGATCCGGCTGCCGCGTAGGTCCCGGTCGCGCAGCACAGCCAGGAACATTCCTAGCGGTGTGGCGATGCAGACGAAGAAGAGCAACCAAAGGAGGTTATGCTCCAGAGCGGGCCAGAACAGCACGTATTGGGTGAAGAGGAACACGTAGTTCTTGAGGCCCACCCAGTTGGCCGCGGTGAGGCCACCGATCCCGCGCCAGTCCGTGAACGACAATCCGATCGAGGCGATCGTCGGCACCCAGATGAAGACGAAGTCGAGGATCGTGGGGATCCCGACCATCAACGTGAGTATGAGTTTGTCCGTACGAGTCAGCAGGCTGTACCGGCCGGCGGGTCTGACAGAGACGATTGTCCCCGCCCCAACACTGTCTGCCGGGGCGGGGACGAGATCGGCGCGTTCGGAACGAGACACGGGCGCTGGCGTGCTCGGCTCAAGTTTCCGGCGGGAGTGAGTCCCAGAACTGCTGGATCTGGTTCATCAGAGGCGCGAGGTTCTGCTTCGGATTTTGTAGGAACTTTAGCAAGAAACTCTGCATTCCGTTGGCACCGGCGAAGTCGGGTCGCGAGTCGCGGTCGAAGAACTGCGTGATCTTCTGTGCCTGGCTGACGATCTGGACCGCCTTCTTCTGCAAGGGGCTGTAACCGCTTGTATCCGCGTCGTTGGCCGTCGGGATGAAGCCAGGCGCTTGCTGGAACATCAGCAACTGGGTAGAGCCCTTCGACCAGAACTCGAGGTACGCCTTGGCGCTCGCCAGATCCTGCTGGAGCGTCGGCGACTTGGCGCTCATCATCCAGATGTCGATTGGCGCATCGAGCGCCTTCTCGGCGTCATAGGGGGTCCCCATGGCGGGGAACGGGAAGAAGTCCAGGTCGTTGAGGTCGGCCGGGTTGCCGGTCGCGGCGAACTCCTGCGAGATGAACAGGCCGAACATCGTCATCCCAGATTGCTTCCGCACGAGGGTGTCGGCGCCTTGCTGCCACGTCATCCCGGCGAATCCAGGCGTGTAGTAGGGCGTGATTTCGGCCCATTTCTGGAAGACGGTGGCGACCTTCGGATCGGTCCATTTCTGTTTGCCGGTCAGAAGTCCGATGTGGAAGTCGTAGCCGTTCAGTCGCAGGTCGAGGATATCGAACGTGCCCATCGCCGGCCAGCCGTCCTTGTCGGCGAAGGCGATCGGTGTCAGTCCGTCCTTCTGCATCTTCTGGCAGAGGGTCTTGAAGTCGTCCCACGTGGTCGGGATCTGGTAGTTGTGGGTCTGAAAGACGCTCTTCCGGTAGAAGACGGCCCATGGGTAGTAGTCCACCGGGATCCCGTACACGTGGCCGTCGTCGCCGGTCACGGAAGTTGCGAAGGCGCTCGTGAAGTTGCTCTTCACCGAGTTCCAGACGTCGTCGATCGGGGTGGCGAGACCCTGCGCCGCGAAGAAGCGCATGCGGTGTCCCGAGAACCAGGTGAAGTCGTCCTGGGGAGTGCCGCCCAGATACGAGCTGATCTGGTCCTGGAACGTGTTGTGGTCGACCGTGTTCATCTTGACCTGGATGCCCGTCGCCTTCGTGAAGGCGGCGTTGACGGCGTCCATGCCCTTGTGCTCGGCCGGATCGGAGTGGTTGCTGCCGATGGTCAGGGAACCGGTCGGGCTGGCCGGCGGGGGTGCGGCGCTCGCCGCACCCGTCGAGGGTGGCGCCGCACTTGCGGCCGCTGCTGGCGTCGGCGCGGGAGTCGCAGCGGCACCGCAGGCGGCCAGGAATGCAGAGACGCCCGCCAGCCCGGCGACGCCGGCCACCCCTTTCAGGACGGTTCGCCGAGACACCGGGGCCGCGCCCGGATCGGGTAGCAAGGGTCCCCGCGGGGTGTCGCCTGAGCTGTCCATAGGTTCCGCCTCCTCTTCCTGGGATCCCCAACAGAAAACGACAGACCCGAACAGATTGTCCATCTCAGAACCTGCTGTTGTCAAGCTATCCAACAAGA
>JAJYNJ010000069.1 GCA_021786385.1 Chloroflexota bacterium | reverse complement strand
GTCGAACGCGTCGAGGGCGGCGCGGCCGTCCGCGGCCTCGCGGACCTCGTACCCGGCGCGCTCCAGGTAGAGCCGCAACAACCCGCGCAGGCGGGCTTCATCCTCGACGACCAGGATCCGTGCACGTGGGCGCCGCATGCTTGGGTGCATGGGATGCATCGTAGCGGGGGGCGAACAAGAGTCGATGAAGGTGGGGCTGGGAGTGTGGGTGGCGTTGGGATTGCGGCGGTGCGGCGCCGCATGGCGCGGGCGCGCGGCAGCGGTGCGAGGCAGGGGCGGCCGCGGGCGGCGTGGTTGGGTTGCGCGGAGCACACGGCCGTGGGCGCGCGGCGGCGGTGCGAGGCAGGGGCGGCCGCGGGCGGGCGCGGGTGGCCTAATTGTTGCGTAACTATCACCGGGGGGAACGTATGACAGGCTCGCCGCGGAGGCGTGGCTGGGCGGTGCGAATATCGTGGCGACATCCGCCAGAACTAACGAAGTCCGTACATCAGGCCGCTTGTACCTGCGACTCCGGCCAGCAGGATCCCGCCGCTGCCGCATTACGGTCCGGGGATGGTAATTACGCAACGATGGCGCATCGCCCACGCACGACAATGGCGCATCGCCCGCGCGCGAATGGCGCATCGCCCACGCCCGAATGGCGCATCGCCGGCGCAACAATGGCGCATCGCGGCCAGTCCGCGCGGCGCTGCCCCCCACGCCACCCACTCTCGGTACAATCCCGGCATGCCCCTTGTCGTGCAGAAGTACGGCGGTTCCTCGCTCGCCGACGCCGACCGCATCCACCACGTGGCGCGCCGGATCGCCGCCGAGCGTGCCACCGGCTCGTCGCTCGTCGTCGTCGTCAGCGCGATGGGCGACACCACCGACCACCTGATCGAGCTGGCCGGCCAGATCACCCGGGACCCCGATCCGCGCGAGCTCGACCGACTCCTTGCCACCGGTGAGTACCAGAGTTGCGCGCTCGTGACGATGGCCCTTCACACGCTCGGCGTGGCCGCGGTCTCGCTCACCGGGGCCCAGGCCGGCATCCGCACCGACACCGCCCATGGCCGTGCCCGCATCGCCAAGGTCGACCCCGCGCGCATCCTGCGCGAGCTGGAGGCCGGGAACGTCGTCGTGGTGGCCGGTTTCCAGGGTTCTACCGCCGACACCCACTCTGCCGGCGAGATCACGACGCTCGGGCGCGGCGGCTCCGACACGACCGCGGTGGCCCTGGCCGCCCGGCTCGGTGCCGACCGCTGCGAGATCTTTACCGACGTAGAGGGCATCTTCACGGCAGACCCGCGCATCGTCTCGGACGCGCGGCTGCTGCCCGTGATCGGCTACGAGGAGATGCTCGAGCTGGCCCACCAGGGCGCGCAGGTGATGCAGACGCGCGCCGTCGAGCTCGGGTGGGTGAACAACGTCGAGATCGCCGTGCGGTCCACGTTCAGCGATCACCCCGGCACGCGCATCAAGGAGGACCCCGACGTGGAGCAGCGCAACAAGGTTCGCGGTCTGGCCACCGACCGCAACGTCGCCAAGTTGACGCTCGTCGCCGTCCCCGACCGTCCTGGGATCGCGCGCGGCGTCTTCGCCCCGCTGGCCGACGCTGGCATCAACGTCGACATGATCGTGCAGAACGTCGGGCACGAGGGCACCACCGACCTCTCCTTCACGGTGCCGCGCTCGGATCTCGTACGCGCCCGGCGGTTGCTCGAGCCCGTGGTGCACGAGATGGGCGCGCGCGAGCTGACGGTGGACGACTCGGTCGCGAAAGTGTCGATCGTCGGGGCGGGGATCCAGAACGCGCCGGGCTATGCGTCGCGCATGTTCGGCACGCTGGCCGACGAGGGGATCAACATCGAGATGATCTCGACCTCGGAGATCCGCATCACCTGCATGATCGAGGAGGCCGCGCTCGAACGGGCCGCGCGGGCGCTGCACCGCGCGTTCGAGCTGGAGCGGCCAGAGCCCGGCGTCCCGCCGTCTTCGCACTGAACCGGGGGCGCGGCGCACTGAACCGGGGGCGCGCGGCGTGCTGAACCAAGGGCCGGCGGCGCACTGAACCGGGGAGACGTCGTGTTGAACCGGGCGGGCGGCACGGCGTACTGACGCTTCGGGCAGGGAGCTGGCTCCGCCCCTGGTGTGCCCCGTCCTGCCGGACGTTGTTTGCGTAACTACCATCCCGGGAACCGTATGCTCCGTTCCCGGCGCCCCGGTCGGCTCTGGGAACGAGATTCGTGTGATGTGCCGATTTTGCGAACGAGCCTCGTTCGCGTTGGTGGCTGCGGGCGCGGATCGCGGCTGAGGGCCGTACGGGCGTCTGCATACCATTCCTCGGGTGGTAGTTACGCAACATCGCCCCGACGGCGCAACATCGCCCCGACGGCGCAACATCGCCCCGGCGGCCCGGCATGGCCCCGGCGGCCCGGCATGGCCCCGGCGGCCCGGCATGGCCCGGCGGCGCGGCATCGCCCCGACGGCCCCGTATCGCCCCGACGGCCCCGTATCGCCCCGGCGGCCCGGTGACCGGCCCAGATCTGCGACCATGCGTGCCATGCAGCCCACCATCGTCCGACTCGAGCGGTTCGAGCGCGTCGCGTCGACGCAGGAGGTCGTGTCGGCCTGGCTTGCCGCCGGCACGCCTGAAGTCTGCGTGGCAGTCGCGGACGTTCAGGAGCGTGGCCGTGGCCGGCATGGTCGTGCGTGGGAGGCGCCGCCGGGGGCCGCGTTGCTGGTCTCGCTCGGGTTCCGTCCCACCTGGCTGGCGCCGCGCTACGCGTGGCGACTCGGGGGCATCGTCGCCCTCGCGATGCTCGACGCGGCCGAAGCTGTCGCCTGGCTACGGGACGGGGCGCTCGGCCTCAAGTGGCCCAACGACTTGGTCGCGGATGGCCCCGACGGCACGCTGCGCAAAGTGGGCGGCGTGCTCGGCGAGACGACCAGCGAGGCCGGCAGGCTGGTCACGGCCGTGGTCGGGATCGGGGTGAACGTTGCGTGGGCAGCGCGTGATTTTCCGCCCGACCTGGCGGGGTCCATGACGAGCCTTTCCGTGCTGGCCGGTGGTCGGCCGGTCGACCGCGACGAGTTGCTCGCCGGGTTCTTGGAGCGGCTCGAGTCGCGGCTGGCGGCGCTGCGCAGCGGCAGGTTCGACGCGGGCGGATGGAGCGCGCGCCAGCGCACGACGGGGAGACAGGTGGTGGTCGCGGTTGGCGGGCGCGAGATCGACGGGGTCGGCGAGGGGGTCGATCCGGATTCTGGCGCGCTGCTGCTGGCCACGGACGGCGGCATCGTGGCGATCGATGGGGGCGAGGTGATCCGCTGCCGGGTGATGTGAGGGTCTGGTGGGTGGCCGGACACGAGCCGCCCCCGCGTCGCCGGCCGAGCACGGCCGCACGTGTGCCGGACAGGAGCCGACCCCGCGCCACCGCCCCCGCCTGCCGACGTTCGGCCCCCCAACGGCGCGGTAGGCCGCGTAACAAGTAGACTGCGGCGGTGTTTAGAAAGGTGAGCGGTCCCGACGAGGACCGGCTCGTCGCGTTCGACCCGGACCGGTCCGCGGTTGAGGGTGCCCGTCGCGACCCACGTCGCTTCGAAGCGCTCTACCGCAAGTATGTGGGGCAGGTGTACAGCTTCGCCGTGTACGAGCTGCGGGATCACCACGCCGCCGAGGACCTGACAGAGCAGGTCTTCCTGCAGGCGCTTGCCGCGCTGCCGCGCTTCCACGAGCGCTCGCCGGGTGACGGCACGAGCAGCTTCCGCGCCTGGCTGTTCCAGATTGCGCGCAATCTCGCGAGCAACCAGCGTCGGGCCACGCGTCGCCATCCGTCGGCCCCGCTTGACACCGCGCTGGACGTCTCGGCGCCTGACGATCCGGCAGCCGCTGCAGTTCGCCGTGACGAGGCGGTGCACGCCTGGGCCGCGGTCGCGCGGTTGCCAGGCGATCGGCGAACAGCCGTCATCCTTCGCTTCGTGGACGAGATGTCGGTGCCGGAGATCGCCACTGTGCTGGGCCGCAGCGAGGGGGCCGTACGCGTCCTGCTGCATCGCGCGCTGCGGAACGTCGCCGATGAGCTGCGGGCGCCGGGCCGCGCCCGGGTCCTCGAAGCGCTGGCGGCGGAGGGCGGCGCGGCACCTGACACGGCCGACCGAGCTGCCCGAGCCGCCCCGCCCGACGCGCCCGCCCGACCCGACGCGCCCGCCCGACCCGACGCGGCCGACCGAGCTGCCCGACCCGACGCGGCCACGCGGGCGGCGGCCCACGATGCGGACACCGCCCCGTGAGCCAACTCCGCGACGACCTCGATCTCGGCGACGACCCCGAGCTGACCCGCGCTGCCGAGGTCCTCGCCCGAGACCTGGTCCGGTTCCATCCATCGTTCCGCTTCGAGGAGCGGCTGGCCGCACGCCTCCAGCTGGCCGCGCGCCTCCAGCTGGCCGCGCGCCTCCAGCCAGCCGCGCGCCTCCGACTGGCCACGACACTCGGCCACGACCTGGCCACGGCCCGCGCCCATCCGGCCCCCCCATCCGCGGGCGCCCGGCGTAGCGTGCCCATCCCCGTCGTATCGCTGCCGCTCACGTTCGATCCGGCTCCCGCGGCCGCCCTCGGCCAGGCCATGGGTCGCGTCCCCAGACCCGTCCTGGTCGGCGGCGCCATCGCGTCCGGCGTTTCGATCGCCGGAGCCCTCGTCGCCTGGCGCCGCATCCGGAGGGGCGCCTGATGCCGATCAAGCTCCCGTTCCTGCCACGCCGCCGCGAGTTCCCCCCGGACCTCTGGACCAAGTGCCCACGCTGCGGCGAGATGCTCTACAACAAGCAGCTCGAGCGCAACCTGCGCGTCTGCGCCAAGTGCGGGCACCATTTCCGACTCCGTGCGGACGCCCGCCTGCGGCTCCTCCTCGACCCCGACTCGTTCGAAGAACGCGACGCCGGCCTGGAGTCGACCGACCCGCTCGGCTTCGTCGACCTGAAGCCCTATCCGGACCGGCTCGCCGCGGCCCGCATCGCGAGCGGCATGCGTGACGCCGCCATCTGGGGTGTCGGCCGGATCGACGGCCAGCCCGTCGCGATCTGCGTGATGGACTTCACGTTCATCGGCGGCTCGATGGGCTCGGTCGTTGGGGAGAAGGTGGCGCGTGCCGCGGAGCACGCGCTCGCGGCACGCATCCCCCTCGTGATCGTCTCGGCGTCCGGCGGCGCCCGCATGCAAGAGGGGACACTCGCCCTGATGCAGCTCGCCAAGACATGCGCTGCGCTCGAGCGTCTGGCGGTCGCTGGCGTCCCGTACGTCAGCATCATGACCGACCCCACCACCGGCGGCGTCTTCGCCTCGTTCGCCGTGCTCGGGGACGTCAACCTCGCCGAGCCAGACGCCCTGATCCGCTTCGCCGGCGAGCGCGTGGCGAGCGGCACCATCGCCGTCGAACTGCCCCCGGGCTACCAACGCTCGGAGTTCCTCCTCGAGCACGGGTTCGTGGACCGCGTCGTGTCGCGCGATCAGCTGCGCGGCGAACTCGCAACGATCCTCGGCTACCTGCGCGAGGGGACGCCGCGGGCGAGTGCGCCGTTCCCGCTCGGAACCCCGATCGCGCGAGCGGCTACGGAGGCCCACGAGCCCGCCTTCCGGCCGTTCGGCTTCCTGAACCCGAAGCTGCCCAACCTGCCGGGCCTGCCCAACCTGCCGGGCCTGTCCAACCTGCCGGGCCTGCCGGGTGTCGAGGCGGGACGACGCGGTGCCGCCCAGATCGGCGCCCGCGCGGCCGAGGTGATCGGTGGGTTGACGGCCGGTGGAGACGGCGCTGCCCCGGACGCGAGCTCGACCGCGCCGGCCACCGCGCCTGCTGTAGGCCTCGCGCCCGCCGCCCCGGCGGCCACACGCACCGCGCCTGCTGTAGGCCTCGCGCCGGCCGCCCCGGCGGCCACGCGCGCCGCGGCCCTCGCGCCCGCCGCACCCGCGGCCACACGCGCCGCGGCCCTCGCGCCGGCATCCGCCGCAGCCGCGCCCTTCGCCTCCACCGCCGCCGCCCCCGATACCGCTGCCCAGGAGCTGGCGTGGGCGCGCGTCCAGGCGGCACGCAACGTCAAGCGGCCCCACACCCTCGATCTCGTGCGCGCCATGGCGACCGACGTCGTCGAGCTCCACGGCGATCGCCTCTTCGGCGACGACCCCGCGATCGTCGGCGGGCTCGCCCGCATGCCCGGCCACGCGTTCGTCTTCGTGGGCCACCAGCGCGGCTCCGAGACCGACGAGAACATCCGCCGGAACTTCGGGATGGCCCACCCCGAGGGCTACCGCAAGGCGATGCGCCTCTTCTCGCTCGCCGAGCGGTTCGGCCTGCCGGTCGTGACCTTCGTCGACACCGGCGGCGCCTACCCCGGCCCTGCGTCGGAGGAGCGCGGCGTGGCCGAGGCGATCGCCCGCTCCATCGCGCTGATGAGCGGGCTCCGCACCCCGATCGTCACGGTGATCACCGGTGAGGGCGGGTCCGGCGGCGCGCTGGCGATCGCCACCGCCGACGTGGTCCTCGCCCTCGAGAACGCGATCTACTCGGTGATCAGCCCAGAGGGTTGCGCGAGCATCCTGTGGCGCGACGCGGCGGCGGCACGCTTGGCGGCCGCCTCGATGCGGCTCACCGCGCAAGACCAGCTGGCGCTCGGTGTCGTCGACGAGGTGGTGCCGGAACCCGCCGGCGGTGCGCAGGAGGACCCGATCGCGACGGCCGCGACCCTGGCCGGGCGTATCTCGGAGCACCTGACCCGACTGCAAGCGCTGCCGCTCGCGGAGCTGGTCGAGCGGCGGTATGCGCGGTACCGTGCGATGGGCGCGTTCACGACCGTGGAGCGCGAGGTGGCGCCCGCGGCCCGGCGCCCCGATCTGGCCGGACGGCTGCGCGAGCTGATCGAGGTGGGCCGGGCGACGTTGGGTGGCGCCGAGAGCGGGTCCGGACGGCCCTCCGTCGAGGCCGACGTCGACGCCCCGCTGCGGGAGGACCTCTAGGTGAACGGTTCCGGCGAGCGCCAAGCGGCGGACGTAGCGGCGGCCTGGATGGCCGGCGGCGAGGCGCCCGACGTCGCTCCCAACCAGGCCGGCGACCAGGTGGCCGATGATGCCGTCCCCGCACCCGCGACGATCGCCCGCCTGGCCGACGACCTGCTCCCGGCCCTGATTGCGCGGCTCGACGCGAGCGGACTCGGCGAGCTCGAGGTGCGCACCGACACCTGGCGGATCCGGCTGCGCAAGCCATTCGATCGACGCCGCCCCATTCCGGTCGTCGAGGGGCGCCGGCGACGCGCGGAGGCGCCGGACGGCAGCCGTCCCGGGCGGGCAGGCGAGCCGGTCGGCGCCCCGTCGGGGGAGCGCTCCGCGGTCGAGTCCGGCGGTCCGGTCGATCGCGTCGCCCCGGCGGATCCCCTCCTGCCCGCGGCCGCCGCCTCACCGGCCGTCGGGTACTTCAGCCCGCGCGAAGGTTGGAGCGCCGGCCGCCACGTCCGGCACGGCGACATCGTCGGCTTCGTCGACTGCCTGGGCGTGCGCCAGGAAGTCCTGGCCCCTGTCGACGGCTTCATCGGGCGCTTCCTCGCCCAGCCGGGTGAGGCCGTCGAGTACGGGCAGCCGTTGATCCAGATCGATCTGCCGGCTCCAGTGCCCGCGTTCCCGACGTCGGAGCTCGCCTCGTCCGAGCCTCGGTCGGAGTCGGCCGTCGCCGGGTCGCCGTCGTCCGCGATCGCACCGGAGGACGCCTGAGTGTTCACCAAGATCCTGATCGCCAACCGCGGCGAGATCGCCCTGCGCGTCCTGCGCGCGTGCCGCCAGCTCGGCGTGCCGGCGGTCGTCGCCTACAGCGAGGCCGACATCGATACGCTCGCGGTCCAGGAGGCGGACGAGGCGATCTGTATCGGCCCCCCCGACGCCAAACGGAGCTACCTCTCCGCGGCCGCGGTGATCTCCGCCGCGATCGTGACCGGCTGCGACGCGATCCACCCGGGTTACGGCTTCCTCTCCGAGGACGACGCGTTCGCCGACACCGTGCGCGCCCACGGACTGACCTTCATCGGACCGCCCGCCGAAGTGCTCGAACGTTTCGCCTCGAAGGCGGCGACACGTCGCCTGCTCGCCGAGCACGGGCTGCCCACGATCCCGGGATCGGGCCTGCTCCGCGACGACGCCCACGCCCTCGACGAGGCCGAGCGGATCGGCTACCCGGTCCTGGTCAAACCGTCGGCCGGCGGCGGAGGCAAGGGGATGCGCATGGTGCGCTCGCCCCGCGAGCTCGAGCAGGCACTGCCGATCTGCCGGTCGGAGGCCCGCGCCGCGTTCGGCGACGACGCCCTCTATCTCGAAAAGTGGCTGGAAGAGAACCGCCACGTCGAGGTCCAGGTAATCGTGGACCGCTACGGCAACGGCGTCCATGTCGGCGAGCGTGACTGCTCGGTGCAGCGGCGCCATCAGAAGTTGATCGAGGAGGCGCCCACGCCGGCGCTCGGCCCCGAGAGCCGGCACCACCTCTGCGAGGCGGCGGTGCAGGCGATCGTGGCGGCCGGATACGAGAACGTCGGCACGCTCGAGTTCCTGGTCGACGCGCAGGGCAACTACTTCTTCATCGAGATCAACTGCCGGATCCAAGTGGAGCATCCGGTCACCGAGATGCTCTCCGGGATCGACATGGTCGCCGAGCAGATCCGGATCGCCGCAGGCGAGCCGCTCGGCTACTCGCAGGGCGACATCGAGCTGCGCGGGCACGCCCTGGAGTTCCGCATCACGGCCGAGGACGTCGCGCACGATTTCCGGCCACAGGCCGGCACGATCGCGGAGTACCTGCCGCCGGGCGGCCCGGGCGTGCGCATGGACAGCCACCTGTACCGCGGGTACGAGGTACCGCCCTATTACGATTCGCTCCTCGGCAAGCTCATCGTGCACGGTCCGGATCGCGCCACGGCGATCGCCCGCGCCAGGACCGCGCTCGCCGAACTGCGCCTGGAGGGGCTGGAGACGAACGTCGCCTTTCACCGCGCGATCCTGTCGCACCCGGTCTTCCTGGACGGCGGGTTCACGACGAACCTGCTCGACCGGGTCGGCCCTGCGGCGTTCGTGGCTGCGGCGCGAGGGTGACGGAGCGGTACGAGGGTGACAGAAGAGAAGGAGGGAGTGATGTCGACCCTGACGACCCGTGAGATCCAGGCCCTCATCCCACACCGCTGGCCCTTCCTCCTCGTCGACCGCATCGTCGAGTACGACCCCGAGCACAGCCGGATCGTCGGCCAGAAAGCCGTCACCGCCACCGAGTGGTTCTTCCAAGGCCACTTCCCCGGCCAGCCCGTCATGCCCGGCGTCCTCCAGGTGGAGGCCCTCGCCCAGACCATGGCCGTCTACGTCGCCCAGCAGCCCGGCTTCGGCGACACGATGGGCCTCTTCGCCAGCATCGACGAGTGCCGCTTCAAGCGGATCGTCGTGCCCGGCGACACCCTGCGCCTCGAAGTCACCATGGAGCGGCTGGGGCGCCGCTTCGGCAAAGGGCGCGCCGTCGCGACCGTCGACGGCGAAGTCGCCTGCGAGGCGCTCCTTTCGTTCATCATTCCGCCGCCCGGCACGCTCCGCTGACGGCCGCACGGAGGAGACCATGACGACCCGCATCGCCCTTCTGTCCGACATCCACGGCAACATCGCCGCGCTCGACGCCGTGCTCGTCGACGTGCGCCGCGAAGCGCCCGATCTGATCGCGTTGCTCGGCGACTACGTCCTGAACGGCCCCCGCCCGTGCGAGGTGGTCGACCGCGTGCGCGAGCTCGAATCCCAGGGCGCGTACGTCATCCAGGGCAACACTGACATCGCGGCCGCCGACCTCGACATGGCGGCGGCGTTTCCCTGGTTCGACGAAGTGCCCCGGGTGAACGTCGTCGCCGCGGAGTGGGCACACGACGAGCTGGGCGACGAGCGACTCGACTGGCTCCGCCGCCTGCCCGCCGAACGACGCGTCCGGGTCGACGACACGCTGGTCCTCTTCTGCCACGCCTCGCCCGGTAGCCAGACGGCCGGGCTGGGCGCCGACGTGGACGCCGCGACCGTGGTGGAGGCGGTCGCCCGGACCGATGCCCGCGTCGTGGCCTGCGGGCACACGCACATGGCCGACGTGCGGGACCTCGGCTGGAAGCAGGTCGTGAACCCGGGTTCGTGCGGGTACGCCTTCGACGGCGATCCGGGCGCGGCCTGGGCCCTGGTCGAGGTGGACGGCGACGTGGTGCGGGCCGACCTGCGGCGGACCGTCTACGACGCGCGGCCGGTCAGCGACGAGCTGACGGAGCGCGGGCTCACCGGCGACGTCTACCGCGCCGCGACTGTGCGGACGGGTCGGTTCGTCCGGTGAACGGAGCGGTGCGCCGGTCGGCGCCCCGTCGCGTGGTCGTGACCGGTATGGGCGCCGTGACCGCGCTCGGCGGCGATCTACCCCGCACCTGGGCGCGGCTCGTCGCGGGCGAATCGGGGATCCGCCCGATCGCGTCGTTCGACCCGTCGCGGGTCGAGAGCCGCATCGCCGGTGAGGCCCTCGAGGCCGACCCCGCGCGCGTCCTCGACCGCAAGGCCCTGCGCCGCACCGACCGCGCCACGCAGCTCTCGTTGTTGGCGACGCAGGAGGCGCTGGCGGACGCCGCGCTCCCCGAACACCTCGAAGGCGCGCTCGCCGACGCCACCGGCGCGTTCATCGGCACGGGCTTCGGGGGTGCCGCCACCATCTTCGACGAGATCCGCACGTACGTCGAGCGCGGCCCAGACCGCCTCAGTCCCTTCTTCGTCCCGATGGCGATCGCCAACATGACCGCCGGGCAGATCGGCATCGTCTTCGGCGCGCGCGGGCCGAACATGGCGACGGTCAGCGCCTGCGCCAGCGGTGCGCAGGCGATCGGCGAGGGGGCCGAGACGATCCGCCGGGGCGATGCGGACGTGATGCTCGCCGGCGGCACCGAGGCCACCGTGCTCGAGGGGATCGTGGGTGGTTTCGCGGCAATGAAGGCGCTCAGCACCCGCAACGACGACCCTGCGGCCGCGAGCCGTCCCTTCGATCGTGGCCGCGACGGCTTCGTGATGGGCGAGGGGGCCGCCACGCTCGTGCTGGAGGCGCTCGACCACGCCCGGTCCCGCGGGGCGCGGATCCTCGCCGAGGTCGTCGGATATGGGGCCTCCGCGGACGCGTACCACCTGACGCTCCCCGTGCCGGGCTCCGGAGGCGCTGTTCGCGCAGCGCGGCGGGCGTTCGAGAAGGCCGGCATCGCGGCCGACGATGTGGACCTGGTCAGCGCGCACGCGACGAGCACTCCGGAGGGCGACCGGGCAGAGCTGGCGGGGCTCCGCGAGCTCTTCGGCGCGCGGCGCGACGCGGTCCCGATCACGGCCATCAAGAGCGCGCTCGGGCACACGCTCGGCGCCGCGGGCGCGATCGCGGCGGCCGTCACGGTGCGCGCGCTCGTCGACGGGTGCGTGCCGCCGACACTGAACCTCGCCGACCCGGACCCGGAGGCGGAGGGGCTCGATCTGGTGCGCGGGAAGGCGCGCGAGGGCACGTTCGAGGTCGCGCTCGTCAACGCGTTCGGGTTCGGTGGCCAGAACAGCGTGCTCGTCTTGCGCCGGTGGGTCGACGCATGACGGCGATCACTGCCACCGCACGCCCCGCGAGCGTGCTCCGTTCCACACCACGCCGGGCGGCCAAAGGCCAGACGGCCAGCGGCCAGGCAGCCAGCGGCCGCGCAGCCAGATGATCACCACCGACGAACTGCTGGCCCTGATCGACCGGCTCGAGGACCTCCTGGAACGCTCCGATCTCGCCGAGCTCGAGGTGCAGGCCGGCGAACTCGGCATCCTGCTGCGCAAGCCCGGCGAAGTGGCCGTCGCGGGCGGCACCCTCGTCGCCGAGGCGCTGCCCGCCGCCGGGTCGGGACCGCGCGGGGAATCGGTCGGCCGGGCGGGCGAGGGGAAGAGCGCCACCCCCGTCGACCCGGACGGCGCGGACCGGGCGGGCACCACGGCCGCCGCCGACGCGCCCCGCCGGACGCACGCCGTCCTGGCACCCCTGACCGGCATCTTCTACGCGGCGCCATCGCCAGGAGCCGCGCCCTACGTGACGGTCGGCGCCGAGGTCGTGGTCGGCCAAGTGATCGGCCTGATCGAGGCGATGAAGCTCTTCAACGAAATCAAGAGCGATGCGGCCGGACGCGTGGTGCGGATCAACGCCACGGACGGCATGCTCGTCCGCGCCAAACAACCACTGATCGAGATCGAGCCAGCCTGACCGGGAGCGAGGGAACAGATGCAGCCACGCAGTGCACGGATTGTCGGATGGGGCTACTACGCGCCGCAGCGCGTCCTCACCAACGCCGACTTGGAGCAGCTGGTCGACACGTCCGACGAGTGGATCCGCACCCGCACCGGGATCCGCGAGCGGCGGGTCGCCGCGCCGTGGGAGTCGACCACATCACTCGCGTCGGTCGCCGCCCGTCGCGCGCTCGCCGTGGCCGACGTCGACCCGGCGGAGGTCGACTTGATCTTGGTCGCGACGGTGACGCCCGACTACCAGTTCCCGTCCACGGCCGCCCTCGTCAAAGAGGTGATCGGGTCGCCGCGGGCCGCCGCTATGGACCTTGCCGCGGCGTGCTCCGGCTGGGTCTACGCGCTGACCTCGGCGCATGCCTACGTCATGAGCGGGATGTACCGTACCGTGCTCGTGATCGGTGCGGAGGTCTTGTCGCGAGTGACCGACTTCACCGACCGGAACACGTGCGTGCTCTTCGGCGACGGCGCAGGCGCGGCACTGGTGCAGGCGTCCGACGAGCCGGGCGGGGGGCTCCTCGGCTTCGAGCTGACGGTGGATCCCTCGGGCGCCTACAACATCTGGGTGCCCGCCGGCGGAAACCGGAACCCCACCACGCCCGCCACGCTCGAGCGGCGCGGCCACTACATCCGGATGGACGGCCGTGAGACCTACCGGTACTCGACGCGCACGCTCGCGTCGTCAGCGCTCACGGCGATCCGGCGGGCCGGCCTCACCCCGGATGACATCGCGCTCTTCGTGCCGCACCAGGCCAACATCCGCATCATCGAGTCGGTCGCCAAGCAGCTGGGCCTCGCGCCTGATCGCGTCTACGTGAACGTCGACCGCTACGGCAACACCTCGGCGGCCTCGGTGCCGATCGCGCTCTCCGAGGCGGTCGAGCGGGGTCGGGTCCAGCCGGGCGATCGGCTCGTCTTCGTGGCGTTCGGGGCCGGCTACACGAGCGGCGCCGCGGTGCTGGAATGGACAGCCGATCCGGCCGCGTCGGCCCGGGCGGCGGCGATCGGTCCGGATGTCGTGGTCCGTGCGCCGCGCGACTGGACGGCCGATGACCCGACGCCACCCGAGCTGCGCCCGTTCTTTGCGGCGCGCGAGGAGGCGGCCGCCCGGCGCGAGGAGGCGGCGGCCGGCAGTTCTGCAGACGAGGCCCGCACTGCGTCCCCCGGGTCCGCGACGCCAACGAGCGTCCCTACGGAGGTGCATGCGTGATCGACCTCAACGGCAAGGCGGCCATCGTCACCGGCGGCGCCCGCGGCATCGGCCGCGCGATCGTCCTGCGCCTGGCGACCCAAGGCGCCGACGTCGCATTCCTCGACCGTGGCCCGACGGAGGCCGCCGAAGCGACCTGCGCCGATGTCGAGGCCCTCGGCCGGCGCAGCTTCTGGATGCAGGGCGACGTGACCGACCCGGAGGCCGCGCCGGCGCTCGTGGCCCGCGTCTTGGAGACCTTCGGCCGTGTCGACATCCTGGTCAACAACGCCGGGATCACGCGCGACGACCTGATCATGCGCATGAGCCTCGAGGCGTGGCGGCAAGTGCTCGAGGTCAACCTCTTCGGCGCCTTCTACGCCACCAAGGCGGTCCTGCGGCCCATGCTCAAGGCGCGCGCCGGGCGGATCGTCAACATCTCGAGCGTGTCGGGCCAGGCGGGCCAGGCCGGTCAGGCCAACTACTCGTCCTCGAAGGCCGGGCTGATCGGCTTGACGAAGGCGACGGCACGGGAGGTGGCGAGCCGCGGCATCACCTGCAACGCGATCGCGCCTGGCTTCATCACCACCGACCTGACCCGCGACCTGCCCGAGTCGCTGCAGCAGCAGCTGCTCGCGCAGACCCCGCTCGGCCGCTTCGGCACGCCCGAGGAGGTGGCCCACGCCGTCGCGTTCCTCTGCTCGGACGAGGCCGCCTTCATCACGGGCCAGGTGTTGGCCGTGGACGGGGGGCTGGTGATGATGTAGCGGGCCGCCCGCCGCCCGGCTCAGCCATTGCCGACCCCGCCCAGCGCCCCAGCGAGGTGACACCATGATCGATCTCAACGGCAAGGCAGCCATCGTCACCGGCGGCTCCCGCGGCATCGGCCGCGCCAGCGTCGTCCGCCTCGCGACCCAAGGCGCCGACGTCGCATTCAGCTATCGTGGCAACGAACGGGCCGCCGCCGAGACCCGCGACGCTGTCGAGGCCCTCGGCCGCCGCGTGGTGGCCTACCGCGGCGACGTCACCGACCCGAGCGCCGCCAACGCCCTCGTCGGTGTCGCGCTCGAGACGTTCGGCCGTGTCGATATCCTGGTCAACAGCGCCGGCATCACCCGCGACGACCTGCTGATGCGGATGTCGGACGAGGCGTGGCACGCCGTACTCGAGACGAACCTGACGGGTGCGTTCTACGCCACCCGCGCCGTCCTGCGGCCCATGCTCCGCGCGCGACGCGGTCGGATCGTGAACATCTCGAGCGTGGCCGGCCAGGCTGGGAACGCCGGCCAGGCCAACTACTCGGCCGCCAAGGCTGGGCTGATCGGCCTGACGAAGGCCACCGCGCGCGAGGTCGCCAGCCGCGGCATCACCTGCAACGCGGTTGCGCCGGGGTTCGTGCTGACCGAACTGACCGAAGTCCTGCCCGAGTCGATCCGCGAGGGGATCCGTTCGGCCACGCCGATGGGCCGCTTCGGCGCGCCCGAGGAGGTGGCCAACGCCGTCGCGTTCCTCTGCTCGGACGAGGCCGCCTTCATCACGGGCCAGGTGTTGGCCGTGGACGGGGGGCTCGTGATGATGTGATGCGGAGCTGACCGCTAGGTCGCTGCGCCGACCCATAGCCCTTGGCAGAGATCGGCCGACATGACACGATGCAGCATCACGTGCGCGGTGGCGGCTCGCTACCCAGATCCTGAGCGCGGGGTCGTGGAGCCGACATGGGAAGAAGCGGAGAGGGCGATCTCACTGGCGGAACAACTCAAGTCAGCCGTCGAGGTCGACCTGGAGCGCTTGGGGTCGGCAGTCGATGAGGTCCGTCACCTTCGGTTGGGGGGGTAGGAGCGCCCCGCCTAGCCGCCCCATGCGAGCCCGAGCCCGTTTTCAGGCGCGCTTCATCAATCACGGAGAGAGTAGGGGAGGGCCGCTGACCGTGCGGGACCATGGTCCCGTTTCGGGTGCGCCGATCGGCAGAGGTAGCGTAAGGGGCCACCGATGTGGCAGACTCCCGGTGGCATGACGCGCCGAGACACGCGTCGACCAGCCTGCTCTTGCCCACCGGTCGGATTCCCGGGAGCGCACCGAACCAGCCCGTGGGTCGCGTGGAGGACGCGTGGGAGATAGTGTCTGGAGCGAGCAGGAGCTCGTCCGGCGCTGCAAGGAAGGGTCCGAGGCAGCGTACGCCGAGCTGGTGCACCAACACCGGTCCCGGCTCCTCAACCTTGCATATCGCCTGACCGGCGACCCAGACCTCGCCGAGGATGTCGTGCAGGAGACCTTCCTCGCGGCGTTTCGGGCGATGGAGCGCTTCGAGCCTCAGCCTGCGCTTGCGCCCTGGCTCAACACGATCGCCGTTCGACTCGCTGGTCGACATGCCAGTCGCCGCGCGCAGGCGCCCGGTTCGCTCGATCGACCCGCCCGGGGCTCGACCGGCGATTCGACCGGCGATCCGCCCGACCCCGACGGAGCGGCCGGCCATCTGTCCGCCGGCGCGCATCTGCCCGCCGACACGGCCACCGAACCCGAAACTGCGGCGGTGCGCTCCGAGCTGCGCCGCGAGCTGCAGGAGGCGATCGCCGCGCTCCCGTACAAGCAGCGTGCGGCGGTCGTGTTGCGTCTCGTGATGGGCCTCGACTACGCCGAGGCCGCCCAGACGATGGACGTGCCGCTCAACACGTTCAAGAGCCACCTACTGCGCGGCACCCGAGGCTTGCGTGAGGCGTTGGGCGACCGACTCGGACGCGGACGGCCGACGCAGGCGGCGGTGCCGTCGGCTGCATCGGCGGCTGCGTCAGCGCCTGCCCCCGACGATCCGGAGCCTGGCGCGCCACCTCCGACTGCCCCGTCTCCGGCTGCGTCGTCTTCCGGCGCCTCGGCCGACGGCGTCGCTTCCGATGGCCCCGCGCCCGACGCCGCCTCGGCCGACGGCGTCGCTTCCAACGATGCGGCCGCCGACCGGCGTGCCGACGGTGGGGCTCCGGCCGTCGGCAATGTGCCCGACCCTGCGACGATGGCGGCGCCACTCGTGACCCGTGGGCGCGGCAACGGGCGCCGCGCAGCCGCTCCCCCCACCGACCCCGCCGCAGTGCTCCATGTCGAGGCCGAGCAACTCGAACTGCCGAACCCTGCCGCTGGCGTTGGCGGCAGCCAACCGCACTGACAGGGACACGCCCGCGCTGACACGCACCTGTAAGCGGAGCGCGCGAAGCGCTTACGCGAAGGCAACGGGCGCCGCACATCGTCAGAAGCTGACGGATCAGACCGACGGGGGCGGGTGAGTGGCCGCTGGACGGTCACGGCGCGCAGCCGAGGCGGCGAAGACGGATCGCGCCGTGGGCAACCGTGCGAGCGACTCGGCCGCCCCGCACAGGAGGCATGTGGCAGATGGACGAGCCAGACCTCAAGATCGGCAGCTTCGAAGCCTCCGACCGCAAGCTGCACCACGCGATGTCGCTGCAGCAGCTCCTCTTCCTCTCGATGGGCGGCATCATCGGCTCGGGCTGGCTCTTCGCCGTCCTGGGCGCGGACGCCACCGCGGGCCCCGCCGCCGTCGTTTCCTGGATCTTGGGCGGGATCTTCGTCCTCTTGATCGCCCTTGCATACGCCGAGGTCGCCGGGATGCTCCCCCGCAGCGGCGCGATCATCCGCTACCCCGCCCTCACCCACGGCGCCTTCGTCGGCTTCATCCTGGGCTGGGCCTACTCCTTGGCCGCCGTCTCGGTCGCGGCGATCGAGGCCGAGGCGGTCGTCACGTACCTGGGCTCGAAGTTCACCGGCGCGAACTTCACCGCGACCGTGAGCGGGGTCAAGGTGCTGACCTGGCCCAACGGGATCGTCTTCGCGGTCCTCCTGATGCTCCTCTTCTTCGTCGTCAACATCGTCGGGGTGCGCTTCCTTTCCGAGTTCAACCGCTGGATCACCTGGTGGAAGCTGATCATCCCGACCCTCACCTTCCTCCTCCTCTTCCTCGCCTTCAAGGGCACGAACTTCACCGCCTACGGCGGCTTCGCGCCCTTGGGGCCGTCCCCCATCTTCGAGGCGCTCGCGACCTCGGGGATCGTTTTCGCCTACTTGGGCTTCCGGCAGGCGCTGGAGTACGGCGGGGAGGCGCGCAACCCGCAGCGCGACGTCCCGATCGCGACGGTTCTTTCGGTGCTGATCGGGATGGTGATCTACGTCCTGCTGCAGATCGCCTTCACCGGCGCGCTCGACTTCCATAAAGCCGGCGTAGCACCCGGCGCCTGGACCGCGTTGAAGGGGAGCAGTTGGGCGAGCGGCCCGCTCTACTCGGCCCTGAACGCGACCGGGATCGGCCTGTTGGGCGCTTTCGCGGTCCTGCTCCTGATCGACGCGGCGATCTCGCCCTCGGGGACGGGGTGGATCTACCTTGGGACCGGGACCCGCAGCGTCTACGGGATGAGCGTCCACCGCTACTTCCCGAAGCTGTTCCAGGAGATCAACCGCTTCGGGATCCCCTGGGTGGCGCTCGTCGCCTCGCTCGTCGTGGGCTGCCTCTTCTTCGCGCCGCTCCCGAGCTGGTATAGCCTGGTCGGCTTCATCACCTCGGCGACCGTCCTCACCTACATCATGGGTGGGCTCGGACTCCCCGTGCTGCGCCGCGCGGTCCCCGACATGGCGCGGCCCTTCCGCCTGCCCGCCGCCAGCCTGATCGCCCCGCTGGGCTTCCTGGCCGCGGTGATGATCGTCTACTGGTCGGGCTTCCAGACGCTCGTCAACGTCTACGCTGCGGTCTTCGTCGGGCTCTGCATCTTCGTCTGGTACTACGCCCCCAACGAGGGCTGGATCCGCCGCGACGTCGGTGCGGTGCTGGGGATCCTCTTTCTCGTCGCCTGGGTGCTCGTCAACAAGCTCGGCGGGTGGGTCCTCACCACGAGCTCGACCGCGGCGCCCGGATCGGTGAGTTTCCCGGTCTACTTCGTCCTCTCGGCCGCGACGCTCCTCCTCTTCGGCGCCGCCCTCTGGTGGTTCGGCAACCCGACCGGGCGGATGCACGTGGAGCGCTCGGCCTGGCTCGTCGTGATGCTCCTGGCCACCTTCCTCCTCTCCTACTACGGCGAGTACGGGCCGCTCACGAAGCCCGCGCTCGCCTTCCCGGTGAGCGACCTCGTCGAGCTCGTGATCGGGATCGTCTGCTACTACTGGGGCGTCGCGAGCGGGTTCGTCACCGCAGAGCTGAGCGAGATCGCGGGCGTCCCCGCCGATCTGCCGGGCGGTGGGCGGCCGCTCGTCGGCTCGGGTGTGGCGTCGGGCGCGGGAGCTGGCCGGCGCTAGGGCGAGAGGCGGCGAGGACCACGGCGCGTACGAGCTCGCCTGCCAACGAGCCCGACCGATGCCGAAACACGCCGCATCGAGGCTGACCCTGACCTGTACAGTCGACTGCTTGCGAGGTGAGGCTTGGGTCGCTACCACGGGAACCGCAAGTTATGGCGGTGCTGTTGGGTCTGGCCACTATACCTTGGAAGGTATAGATTCAACGAAGAGCCGGACATCTGAGGAGGCACCGCGTGACGACAGCCGAGAAGCACAGCGTCGAGGCACCAGGCGAGGTCGAGCAGCGACGGCAGTTCTGGCATGACCTCGCGGCCATCCGGCAAAGGCAGGGGCTGACCCAGAGCGAGGTGGCCGAGCGCATGGGGACGACGCAGGGGTTCGTTTCTCGCCTGGAAGCCGGGGAGAACGATCCACTACGGTCCACCGAGGACAGGTACGCGGCGGCGCTCGGCTACGTCATCGACCGACGCGTGCGCCCTTTCTCCGAAAGCTCGACCGACCCGGATACCGGGGACAATCTCCAGCAACATCCCCACAGGGAGATCAGAGTGCTCGACCTCCACGACATCCGGACCATGCCGGGCTTCAACCCCAAGGTGCCCAACGGGGCTGACAGCGTCAGTCGGGGCATCATCTACTTCGGGACGCCAGGCCATGCCCCCGACGGTCTGGTCACGGTCTGCTGCGTGAACCACGGCGCCACGCTGTGCGTGGCGAAGCTGCGTGAGGGCGGCATGATCTGGCGCTGCCCGGCTTGCAACGAGGGCGCCTTCGTCCCCGCCGAGGCTCCGCTGCCGGCGTGATCAGCGTCTTCGAGCCGAAGACGACCGACGACGTTGATCGCCTCGCTGAGTTGCTCGCCGAAACCGTCCGGGGCAGTCGGTCTGCGGCGGTCAGCGAGGCCGTTCAGACCTTCGTCGGCGAGGCCGGCGACAACGCGATCCGGTATGGTCAGCAGGGCGTCAAGATCACGCTCGAGATGGAGCCAGGGCTCACCCGCGTCACGGTGGAAGACCAAGGACCCGGTATCCGGGCGCGGATGGGCGGCGCCTCGGATATGCAGGCCGTCCAGGCCTCCGCGGCGGCTCTCGCCACGTC
>JAJYNJ010000026.1 GCA_021786385.1 Chloroflexota bacterium | reverse complement strand
GGGGCCGTCGTGACGGTGGGCACCTTCGATGTCTGGGCCGGGCCCCCGACGGGGACCGCGACGCCCGCGGGCTGACCGAGACGCCCGACCCGTGCGGCGGCGCTGGTCAGGGTCGCACGAGGGTGAGGGAGCGCCAGGTGGCGACGTTGGGCCCCGGGGTGCGGGGCCCACCCTCCCACTGCGCCAGGACCACGGCGAAGAGGCCGCTACCGACGGCCACGCCGCTCGCGCGGCCCCCGATGGGCGAGGCGAGCGGGGAGCCTGGGACGTCGACTTCCCTGAGCTCAAACGGCGAGAAACCCGTGGGCTGGCCGTTCACGGCCGGGCCGCCCAGCCGTCCGAGCTCCGTGGGGCCCGGCGTAGCGCAACCCCTTCTCGGCGCTCAGAAAGGCTAGCCCGGGCGCGATCGACTCGCTGCGGACCCGCACGAAGCCGGCCCCGCGGAGCAGGCGCTGCAGTTCAGCCACGCCGAAGCGCTGACATTCGTTGGCGGGGACGCCCCGCTCACGCACGTAATCGCCGATGAGCAACAGCCCGCCTGGGGCGAGCACCCGGCCGATCTCCCCCAGTGCGGCCGCACGGTCAGCGATGTGGTGGAGCGTGTACGTCATCGTCACCGCGCCGAACCGACCGTCCCCGAAAGCGCTCAGGCGCGCGGCATCGCCCTGCACGCAACTGGCCAGACGGGCAACCCCGGCCCGCTGCGCCTCCCGTCGCGCCTGGGCGAACCCGCCGCTCGTGATGTCGAGGCCGACGACCTGCGCATGCGTGTGCCGCGCAAGGTAGATCGCCAACCGCCCGTCGCCGCAACCCACGTCGAGGACCGTGGCGCCCGTCCCGAGCCGCTCGAGCAGGCGCCCGTAGAGCCTTGCCTCTTCCGCCGAGAGTGCCAGAGCCAGGTGCCGGCCGCGGCCTCGCGCGCGGACCGCCGCCACAACCCGACCCAGCCGCGCCTCCAGCTCCCGCAGGGCGGCCCGTGCCGCATCCCGGTCGCGCGCACCGTCCTCGCCGCTCTCGCAGGGGGCCGACAGCGTCGGCGCGGCCGGATCTCCTCGCACCCGGGGCGATCCGGGGACGGGGACGCGCGGGCCCCGACGGTCCTGTGCGCCTGTCGGACCCCCTGCGCCGGCGCCGTCGGACAGGTGTCGCTCTTCGACCATGCGTCGATCCTCGCGCCTGCACGCTTGGCTGCATCATGCGCGTGAACCGGTGGCGCGACCAGCGCCAATCGGCCCCATTGCTTCGCCAAGCCTGAATCGGCGGACCCTGCTACGGGTTCGATCGCCCGCGACGACCCGCCTCTCCGCCGAGCGGCCGTCAGGCCGACGGGCTCTGGCCCCCAAGCGACGCGAGCGCGGTCCGCGCTTGCTCGTGTCGCGCCCACAGCGCCGCCCAGCGCCCCCTGCTCGCGCGGCCCGGGCGCGCGACGGCGCCATCAGCCGGCGGCGCCAGGACCGCGCCGCCCAGCGCTTCCCAAGCCAAGGCGGCCGCGCCCCAGGCCGAGGCCGGATAGTCCGCCGCCTGTGGGACCCGCACCGACCGACCCGTCGCATCGGCCAGCGCCTGCCGCACCAGCGCGGCCTGTCCCGACGGACCGCTCATCACGATCTCGCGCCCGCCGAGGCCTGCCTCAGCCAGGACCCCGAGGCAGCGCCGGCTCTCCAGGACGATGCCATCGAGCAGGGCTCGAGCGAGGTCGGCGCGCGTGTGGGCGAGCGTCAGCCCGGTGAGCGTACCCCGCAGCATCGGGTCCCACAACGCGCCCTGTTCTCCCGGCCCAAGATAGGGCAGGAAGCAGAGCCCGTGCGCCCCGGGCGTAGAGCCTTCGGCCAAGCGCCAGACCTCGTCCTCGCCGCCCGCCCCGAGTCCGAGCATCTCGGCGAGCCAGCGCACCGCGCTGCCCGTGCTCACCAGATCCATCTCCAGGCCATAGCGAGCGGGACGGTCGAGCGGCGTGATCAGGTAGCGGTGCTGGGGGTCGCGCGCCGCGTTCGCGCTGACCCCCATGATCACCGTGCTGGTGCCGGCGACATAGGCCACCCCGCCCGGTGCGGTGCCTGCCAGACCGCGCGTGGCCAGCACCGAGTCCGCCGCGCCGAGGCAGACCGGCAGCCCCGGCGCGATCCCCAGCGCGGCGGCCGCCGTGGGCCGGAGCGGGGCCGTCGTCGTCGCCGGCCGGATCTCCGGGAGCCTCGGTCGGGCATGCCCGAACGCCGCGGCCAGCGTTTCGTCGTCCCAGGCCCCGGCGTCGAGATCGAAACAGCCGTAGCCGGTCGCCGTGCTCGGATCCGTGGCGAGCGCCCCAGTCAGCCAGGCGAAGAGCCAGTCCTTGGCCCCCGCCAACCCCACGTATCTGCCACGCCCCTCTCCTTCGTGCTCGCGCAACCAGATCGCGAAGGGCAGCAGGTAGCGGCCGTCCACCCACTGCCCGGTCCGCGCATAGAGCGCCGCGCCGCCGACCCGGGTACGCAGCCGTTCGCCCTGCGCCTCCGCGCGGCCGTCCTCCCAGGTGATCGCCGGCCCGAGCGGTTCGCCCCGCGCGTCGAGCGCCACCAGGGTCGGGATCATGCCGGAGAGCCCGATCGCCTGCCAGTGCCGAGGCGGGACCTGCGCGGCCAGCGCCGCCACGACCGCCTGCACGGCCCGCACCCAGTCCATGGGGGCCTGCTCGGCGCGCCCCGGACCTGGTCGGGCGGTCGCGTAAGGGGTCTGCGCCCGGGCGACCAGCGCGCCGTCCGGGCGGAGCGCCACCCCCTTCAGGCTCGACGTGCCGAGATCGAGCCCGACAGTGAAGTCGGAGTTATTCACGCATCCTCGCCCCACGCAGGCCGCGCGCGTTTCCCCGCTCGTGCGGCCGGTGCCTGGGCGACCGGCGCGACCTCCCAGTCCATGACGTCGGCGGCCGCCAGCACATGGCGGCGCAGCTGCCCAGAGATGTAGAAGACGAACTCGGCGGCCGGATAGACCTGCTCGAAGCAGTCGAACGGCGTACCGTCCGCCGCAAAGGTCACGCCACGGAGCCGCACGACCTGCTGGCGGGCGGGGAGGGCCAAGAGCTGGCGCTCGTCCGCAGTCGCGGGACCTACGTGCAGGTACTGTTCCTCGTAGTCGTCGCGCAGTTCGTAGCGCTCGGCGAGGAAGCCGTACAGGGAGCCGCCGGCCCGCAGCGTGGCGTCGTCGAGCTCCGGCACCAGCGCGATCGGCAGCACGGCGCGCTCGAGGATCGTCGGGCGCGCCTGGATCAGTCGCAACCGCCTGATCTGCCAGACCGGCTCCCCCGGCTCGACGCCGAGCGCCCGCGCGATCGTGGGGCTCGGCACGCCGCGGGCGATGCTGATGAGCCGCGTGGTGACCGCGGTCGGCCCCTCGCCGTCGGTGAGGGTGTCGAGGAGGCCGCCGGCGCGGCCCGGCTCGCTCACGATGCGTGGGCTCGCCACCAACGTGCCGACCCCCTGGTGCCGGACCACGCGGCCGGTCCGCTCCAGCTCCTCGAGCGCGCGTCGCACGGAGATGAGGCTCACTCCGGCCAGGCGGGCCAGCTCGTGGCTCGGCGGCAGTCGATCGCCGGGCCCCAGCCCGCGCTC
>JAJYNJ010000091.1 GCA_021786385.1 Chloroflexota bacterium | reverse complement strand
ACGTCGAGGAGCAAGGGCTGCCGATCCCAGACCGTCCGACCCTCTTCGCCAAGTGGGCAAACGCGGTGGTGGGTGACGGCGATCCGGTGGTCCGGCCGGACGTCACCGACGCCCTGGACCTGGAGGCCGAACTGGCGGTCGTGATCGGCACGACGGCACGGCGCGTGCCCGAGTCGCTGGCGCTCGCGCATATCGCGGGCTGGACGGTCGTGAACGATGTCTCGGCACGCGACCTGCAGGGCACCAAGCCCGCCCTGAAACCCGGCCAGCACGGCGACGGCCAGTGGGTCCGCGCCAAGGGCTCCGACACGTTCCTGCCGATGGGGCCAGCGGTCGTGACGATCGACGAACTGCCCGACGTCTCAAATGTTGCGATCCGCTCATGGCGCACCGCCGCCGGGTCGCAGCCCACCCTCATGCAAGACGGCAACACGCGCACGATGCTCTTCAGCGTCCCGCAGCTGATCGCCTTCATCAGCGCCGTGATCACGCTCGAGCCCGGCGACATCATCGCCACCGGCACGCCGTCGGGGGTGGGCGTCTTCCGGACCCCTCCCGTCTTCCTCGTGCCGGGCGACGTTGCGAGCGTGGAGATCGCGGCAATCGGGCGGCTCGACAATCCGATCGTGGCCTCCGACGGCACCGTGCCACAGGGTTCACCGGCGGCGACACTGCTCCAGGACCGCGGCTGATGGCAGGCGCGGACGAACCGGTAGCCGACGCGATCGAACTTGTGGCACGCGCGGACGAACCGGCGGCGCGCGCGACTCGCCTGAAAGGAGCGCCAGCTCGCATGGACGGACCGACCGTCGAGGAGACCGCCTCGGCGACTGCGATGGCGCTGACCACGCCGTCCGAAACTCCCATCCCGAGCCACATGCGCGCACTCGTCAAAGAGCGGCCTGGTCCTGGCGCCACGCTCATGGAGGTCCCCGTCCCCCAACCTGGACGCGGCGAAGTCCTGATCCGACTCGAGGCCGTGAGCCTCTGCGGCACCGACATCCATATCGATCGCTGGGACCCGTGGGCCGCCGCCAACATGGCGACGCCGCGCATCTTCGGGCACGAGATGGCGGGCCGCGTCGTAAGGCTCGGCGAAGGTGTCACGCAGGTGGCGGTCGGGCAGCGCGTCGCGGCCGAGACCCACCTGGTCGACTGGACCTGCTACCAGTGCCGCACCGGCCGCCAGCATGTCTGCCAGCACTACCGGATCCTCGGCGTGCACGCGGACGGCGCGTTCGCCCAGTACATCGTGCTGCCGGAGACCAACGTCTGGATCAGCGACACGCTCCCGCCCGAGGTCGCCGCGCTCCAGGAGCCGATGGGCAACGCCGTCTTCTCGGTCTTCGTCGAGGAGATCGTGGGCCAGAGCGTGGCGGTCCTGGGCTGCGGGCCGATCGGGCTCATGTCGATCGCGATCGCCAAGCGCGCGGGGGCGCGCCGGGTCATCGCCACCGACCTGCGCCTCGAGCGACGGGCCCTGGCCGAGCGGATGGGAGCCGATGTCGTGCTCGACGCCGCCGACGACGTGGTCGGGCGGATCCGTGCGGAGACCAACGGCGACGGCGCCGACGTCGTGCTCGAGATGTCCGGCGCTGAACAAGCACTCCACCAGGGGCTCGCCGCCGTGACGAACGGGGGGCGCGTCTCGCTCCTGGGCACGCACGCGCGGCCGGTCACCCTCGACGTTTCCAGCGAGATCATCTTCAAGGCGCTGCGGATCTACGGCATCACCGGTCGCCGACTCTTCCAGACCTGGTACCAGACCCGGGCGCTGCTCGAGGAGGGGCTCGACCTCTCCCCGATCATCACGCACCGCCTACCGCTCTCCCACTTCCGCGAGGCGTTCGACCTCGTGGCGGCCGGGCACGCGGGCAAGGTGGTGCTGCTTCCCCAGGAGGACTGAGATGGCCGACACGACGACACGGCCGGCGGCCGAGACGCCTTCCACGCGCCCCGACCCGCTCGGCTACCTGGCAGACGAGATCGCCGAGCTGGAGGCAACCCACCTGTATCGGCCGCTCCGCGTGATGACCGGCGCGCAGGCGGTGACCACCGTGATGGACGGCCGACCGGTCATCAGCCTTTCGTCGAACAACTATCTGGGCCTCACCACGCATCCGCGTCTCGTGCAGGCGGCGCTGGACGCCGTGCGCGACCTGGGCGTCGGCAGCGGCGCGGTCCGCACCATCGCCGGCACCATGGAGCTGCACCAGGAACTGGAGCGCCGGCTCGCGGCGTTCAAACACACCGAGGCCGTGCTGACGTTCCAATCGGGCTTCACCGCGAACAGCGGCGTGATCCCGACGATCACGACCGAGCGCGATCTGATCGTCAGCGACGAGCTCAACCACGCCTCGATCATCGACGGAGTGCGGCTCTCGAAGGCCGCACGCGCCGTCTTCCCGCACCGCGACGTCGACGGGCTGGAGCGCGTGCTGCGCGAGGCGCGCGACAAGGGCGGTCCGAACGGGCCGTACGAGCACGTCCTCGTGATCACCGACGGCGTCTTCTCGATGGACGGCGACATTGCGCCGCTGCCGGGGATCTGCGAGGTGGCCGAACGTTACGGGGCGGCCGTGATGGTCGACGATGCGCACGCGTCGGGCGTGCTCGGGCGCAACGGGCGCGGGACCATCGACCACTTCGCGTTGCATGGTCGGGTCGACATTCAGATCGGGACCCTCTCGAAGGCGATCGGCGTGCTGGGCGGGTACGTCGCCGGGCGGCAGCACCTGCGCGACTACCTGATCCAACGCTCGCGGCCGTTCCTCTTCTCGACCTCGCATCCGCCGGCCGTGGCCGCCGCGTGCCTCGCCGCGATCGACGTACTGGAGCAGGAGCCTGAGCGGATCGAGCGGCTCTGGGAGAACACGCGCTTCTTCAAGGCGGGGCTGCAGGCGCTCGGCTTCGACACGGGGGTCAGCGAGACGCCGATCACGCCGGTGATCGTGCGCGACTCGGAGAAGGCGGGCCGCATGAGCGACCGGCTCTTCGAGCTAGGCATCTTCGCGCAGGCCGTGGTCTACCCGACGGTGGCGCTCGACAAGGCGCGCATCCGCACGATCGTTACGAGCGAGCACACGCGCGACCAGCTGCAGCAGTGTCTCGACGCGTTCGCGACGGTGGGCCGAGAGCTGCGCATCATCTGACGGAGCCGGGGCGGCTCCAGGCAGACGGCCTGCACCGCCCCCTACCCGGCCCTCCGCGCCCGCACGTACACACTCGGGCCCGGCGTCACCGGACCCAGCGGCGCCTGCAGCGGCCGCTCCAGCGTCGCGAGCCAGCGAGCCGGGATCCGGTCGCGCAGGATCGGGAGCCGGAACAGCGACACCGCGCGCGTCGCCTCGACCCGCAGGCCGGCCCGACGCAACGCCCGTCGCACGTCGAGCGGATGGCGGTCGAAGTGGAGCGGCAGGTACTCGTGCGGCTCGATCGTGAACGGCGACCACTCCTGGCGCCGCAGCGCGTACTTCAGGATCGCCTTCAGGTTGCGCTTGTTCGCGAACTCGAGCACGAGCACACCGCCCGGGCGTAGCACCCGCGCGAACTCGGCGAACACGGCCCCCGGATGTTCGAGATGGTGCACCACACGCACACAGACGACCGCGTCGAACGACCCATCGACGAACGGCAGCGCGTAGGCATCGCCCTGCTCGACCCGGATGCGCGGGTGGTCGCGAAACTGCTCGCGCGCCGCCGCGACGTGCGCCTCGGATGCATCGAAGAGCACTGCCTCGCGGTAGCCGCTGTACTCGTCGGCGAGCCGCCCGTAGCCGGCACCGACCTCGATCAGCCGCTCGCCAGTGGGGGGCAGGAGCGCCCGGATCGCGATCCGGTCGCAACGGTCCTCATAGTCGCGCGCAGCCCAGAAGACATCGCGGTAGCGCAGATCATCGTAGCGCGGGATCTCGTGGGAAGGCGGCGAGGGGTCCACGGAGGCGGACGACGCCGACGGGCTGGCCGGTTCGGGCTCAGCTCGTTCGGGCTCAGCTCGTTCGGGGTCAGCCGGTTCGGACTCAGCCGGTTCGCTCGGCTCGGTGGTCGTCATGGCCGCGCCATTCTAGCGGCGGCAAGCAGCATGCTCGGCGGCACATGCTGGGCGACACAGGCTCCGCGTACGGGCCCGCGCCACCCGCCGAAGACGCGCGCCACCCGCCGAACAGGTACCCTGCGCCCGATGCCCATCGCACTCCCCCTGGACGCCCACCTCCACACCCACCTGTCGCCCGACGCCGACGTCCCCCTGGATGCGTATGCGGCCCTGGCACGCGAGCAGGGCGTCGCCGAGATCGCCATCACCGACCACATCGACTTCGTCGCCGGCGACCCGGCCTACCACTACGCCGACTACGACCGTCGCGTCCGCATGGTCCGCGACGCCGCGGAGCGCTGGGCCGGCGAGCCCGTCATCCGGCTCGGTCTGGAGGCCACCTACGAGCACGGCGTCGAGGAGGCGGTCCGCGACTACCTCGCCCGACACCCCTACGACTACGTGATCGGGTCGGTGCACATGACCCGACGTACGCCCTTCCGTGACCCCGGAACTGCAGCGACCTGGTGCGCCGGCAAGACTCATCGCGAGGCGACCGACTTCTACTGGGACGAGGTCGAACGCGCCATCCGCAGCGGCCTCTTCGACACGATCGGCCATCTCGACTTCGTCAAGCGCTATACCCAGCCGTACCTCGGGCCGTTCGAGTACGAACCCCACGCCGACATTTACGACCGATTGCTGCGCGCGTTGGTCGAGACCGGGGTAGCCCTCGAGATGAACGCCTCGGGGCTCCGTCAGGAACCGCATGAGCCGTATCCACCTTCCACCGTCGTGGCCCGCTTCCGCGAACTGGGTGGCGAGCGGGTGGTCGCCGGCAGCGACGCCCATCGGGTGGAGCACTTCGCCTTTGGCCTGACCGACGTCTACCGGGCGATCGGGCGGGCGGGGTTCCACGCGCTCAGCTTCCGGCGGGGCGACGATCGGGTGGCGATCGAGCTGTCGACCGAGCTGGTGCGCGCGCTGCTGGGCGCCGGGGCGGGTCCGAACGTGGGACAGGGGTGACACGTGCCTGACGGCGATCGGATGCGGCTGACGGTCGTGGGGTGTGCCGCCGCCTGGAGCAGGGTGCCCGGGCGAGCCTCATCGTCGTACATGGTCGAACTGGACGCGCCCGGCGATCCAACGGCGCCGGCCATCCTCCTCGACATCGGGCAGGGCAGCTTCGCCGCGCTGTCGGGTTACCGCGACCCGGCCACACTCGGCGGCGTGCTGATCTCGCACGTGCATCCCGACCACTGCATCGACCTGGTCCCGCTGCGGCTCTACCTGCGTTACGGGTGCGAGCCCGCGGAGACGGTGGAGTTACATGGGCCGGCGGAGCTGCGGTCGCGCTTCGACGCCTTCACCGGTGAATCCGACTTCCTCGCGGGTCTGCCCGGCGACCCGCTGGCCCCGGGCACGTTCGAGCTCACCGGGTTCCAGGTGTCGGTGGCGCCCGTGCTGCACGCCGGGGAGAGCTTCGCGTTCCGGGTCGTTCCCGCGGACGGATCGGGCTCGGGCGGACCGTCAGGATCGGGAACCGCGTCGGGCTCGGGCGCCCTGTCGGGCTCGGCCGACTCCTCCGCCGCCGGGCTCGTCTACTCGGGCGACTGCGGCCGGGCGGACGACCTGCTGGCGTTGCTCCGTCCCGGCGACACGCTGCTGGTCGAGGCGTCGCACGGTACGGGCCCGATCATCGAAGGGTTGGCCCACCTGAACGCCGCCGAGGCGGCACGGGTCGCGACGGCCGCGGGTGCCGCGCGGCTGGTGCTCACGCATCTCTTCGACGATGTCGACCCGCGAGCTGCGCTCGAGCTGGCGCAGTCGTCCTTTGCAGGCGAGACGGTGCTCGCTGAGCCTGGGTTGCGCCTGACGATCTGATCCGGTTGGCGACGCGGTCGCCCACGGGTCTGTGCCGCGCCAAACATGAGACGACGAGCGCAGGTCAGGGTCCCACGCCCGTCGTTCTCATGCATTGGGGCTCAGTGCCCCGGATGACTACCTGTCGATGCGCCCCGGCAGACGTCCGCGGAGCAAAGTCAGCACGACCAGGGCCAGCGAGCCGGTCACACCTTCGACGCCGCCGGTGCTACCAGGCGTGCCGGTCGCACCCAGAACGGCTGCCGTTGCGCTCGGCGACGGGCTCGGGCTCCCGCTCGGGCTCGGAGACGACCCCCTCCTTGCAACCAGACAGCGTCAGGACCCCGGCAGACCCCGTGCGAGCGTCCCACCGAGTGGCGCATCATCCCCCGGTGCTGCTCCGCTACCTGCGCTCGCTGACCGGGTTCGAACGCGACGCCCGACTCTTCCTGCTGGTGACCGTGGCCTCGGGCTCCGCTGTCAGCCTCTGGTGGATCGACTTCAACCTCTACCTGCGCAGCCTGGGGATCGACCCCGCGCTGATCGGACTGGTCGCGACGGCGGGGTCGGCGGCGTCGCTGGTGATCGCGTTCCCCACCAGCATCGTGTCGGACCGGGTGGGGCGCCGACTGGTGCTGTTGGGCGGCGCTGCGCTGATGACGGCGGCCTTCGTCGGGCTCCTCGTCACGAGCGCGCTCCCCGCGCTCTTCCTGCTTGCAGCGGCGTTTGCGGCCGGGAACGGCGCCATGAGCGTGGTGTCGCAGCCGTTCCTGGCCGAGCATTCGCGGGCCGACGAACGCAGCGAGCTCTTCGCCGTGCAGTTCGCGATCTCGAACGGCACGAACGTGGCGGCAGCGCTGCTCGGCGGGTTCATCGCGCAGGCAGTAGCGCAGGCGGGCGGTTTCGATCCGCAGGGGCCGCAGGCGTACCGGGTGCTGATCGCGCTGATGGCGGGGTTGGGGCTGGTGGCGGTGCTGTTGCTGACGCGGCTGCGCGACGACCGACCGGGTCGGTCGGCAGGGCGGATCGAGCTGACCGAGCGAGCGGACGGTGAGGTCGGTCAGCAGGGCGGATCGGGCACGTCGGGCGTGTCAGGGGTCGGCCTCCCTGACGTCCATCGCTCGAGCGAACGCCGCCGCACCGTCGGGCTTTCGTCGATCCTGCGCGACGGGATCCGCGTCTCCGACCGGGGTGACTTCGCCCGCCTCTTGCTCCCGGGCTTCCTGATCTCGCTCGGTGCCGGGCAGGTGATCCCGTTCCTCAACGTCTTCATCGAGGGGCGCTTTGGGCTCCAGCTCGCGTCGCTCAACGCGCTGTTCGCGATCACCGGCCTGGGGACGTTGGTCGCCACGCTGATCCAGCCCGCGCTCGCCCGGCGTTTCGGCAAGATCGGGTCGGTCGTGCTCGTCCAGGCGGCGAGCATCCCGTTCATCGTCGTGCTTGGCTTCTCGCCGATCTTCTGGACGGTCGCGGTGGCAATGGCGGTCCGCAACTCGCTGATGAATGCCGGCAACCCGATCTTCGGGGCCTTTGCGATGGAGCGGGTACGGCCGGAGGAGCGGGCCACCTTCTCGGCCGCGAGCTCGCTGCTCTGGTCGCTGGGCTGGGTCATCGCGGGTCCGTGGTACAGCCTGCTGCAGGCGACGCTCGGGTTCAACGCCGGCTACATGGTTAACTTCATCACGATCATCGTGCTCTACACGATCGGGACGGCGCTCTACTGGATCTGGTTCGGGCGAAGCGAGCGACGGGCGTTGCTGAGCGGCGACGGGTCAGCCGGCGGCCGGGTTTCGGCGGGCCGCGCCTCATCGGCGGGTGATCTGTCCGGGGCCCACGGATCGGCGGGCGCGTCGGCTGGGGGGACGGCCTCAGCGCCAGCCTCGCCACACGGGGTTCGTGCGCGCCCCAAGCCCTAGGGTTCGTGACAGACCGCGCCCACGTGACCGCTGCGTCTCCCAAGGCGCCACTCCGTCCTACCATTGCCCAGACCGGCGCGCCGCCTCGAGGCCGCTGATGAGGACACCGCGCCCGCGACCCACGCTCGCAACCCACGCTCGCCACCCGGAGGACATCGTGACCGAGCCCGCCCTTCGCCGCTTCGACGTGACCCGACCACTCCGCACACTCGTGCGCGAGTCTGTCGAGCGCGCCTGGGCTCGGGCGGTCGAGTCGGGCACCCTTCCCGCCTCAGCAGGCGCTACCGCACCAGCGGCCCCCGTCGAGATCGAGGTCTCGCGCCCCGACAACCCCGCGCACGGCGACTTCGCCACCAACCTCGCGCTCAAGCTCGCCCGACCCCTGCGCCGGCCCCCACTCGAGATTGCTCGCGCCCTCGCCGACGAGCTCGGGCGCGACCCCGGGCCGATCGGATCGGTCGATGTCGCCCCGCCCGGTTTCCTCAACATGCGCCTGGATGCGGCGGCGGTCGAGCAGGGCGTCGACGCGGCCTGCGCTGCGGGCCCTCTCTTCGGCCGCATCGCCAATCCCCGGCCCCGACGCATCAACGTCGAGTTCGTCTCCGCGAACCCCACCGGGCCGCTCCATATCGGCAACGCCCGCGGCGCCTTCGTGGGCGACCTCCTCTGCCGCGTGCTCGAGGCCGCCGGCCAGGCCGTGACTCGCGAGTACTACTTCAACGACTTCGGCTCGCAGGTCCGGCAGCTGGGCGCGTCGGTGCTGGCGGTCCGCGGCGGCCGCGAGGTCCCCGACGACGGGTACCGCGGCGCGTACGTCCACGATCTGGCACGCGAGCTCCCCGACGAGATCCGGGCGCGCGCGCTCGAGCCCGGTGCGGACCCCGACGCGGTCGTCGGCCGGTGGGCGTCCGAGCGCGTGCGGGCGGGGATCGAAGCGAGCCTGGCGCGGCTCGGCGTTCGCTTCGACGTCTGGACCAGCGAGGGCTCGCTCTACCGCGATGGCTGGGTCGATCGCGCGGTCGAACGGCTGCGTGAGGGCGGCTGGCTCTACGAGCAGGACGGTGCGCTCTGGTTCCGCTCGACCGCGTTCGGCGACGACAAGGACCGCGTCGTGCGCCGCTCCAACGGCCAGTTCACGTACTTCGGATCCGACATCGGGTACCTCCTGCAGAAGTTCGATCGCGGCTTCGAGCACCTCATCTACGTCTGGGGCGCGGACCACCACGGCACGGTCGCGCGCGTCCGCAACGCGGCGCAGGCGATGGGCTTCGACAAAGACGCGGTCGAGATGCTCCTGATCGCCTGGGTGCGCTTCGTGCGCGACGGCCAGGAGCTCTCGATGTCGAAGCGCTCGGGCGAGTTCATCACGCTCGACGAGCTCCTTGCGGAGATCGGGGTGGACGCCGCCCGCTGGTTCATCGCCGCGCGCGCCCACACGAGCGGGATCGACTTCGACATCGAGCTCGCCAAGCGCCAGTCGTCTGAGAACCCGGTCTACTACGTCCAGTACGCGCACGCCCGGATCAGCTCGATCCTGCGCAAGGCAGCCGAGGCGGGCATGAGGCCGGCCGATTCGGTCGCCGGGGCGCTGGCGGACGACGAGGTCGCGCTGGGCCTGGCGAAGCTGCTGCTCCGGTTGCCCGAGGTCGTCGAGGACGCGGCGACGCTGCACGAGACGCATGGCATCACGGCGTACGGCACAGAGCTGGCGACCGCCTTCCATGCCTTCTACCGCGACCGACGGGTGATCGACCGAGCCGATCCGGTGACGTCGGCGACGCGCCTCGCGCTGGTGACGGCGACGCGCCTGACGCTCGCGAACACGCTGGCGCTGCTCGGGATCTCGGCGCCGGATTCGATGTAGGGGCGCGATACGAGCGTTGCGCTTTCTTCACCATCCGCCGGCTTTCACCTTCACGGTCACTCCCTAACGTATGTGCAACGGAACCGAGAAGCCTCCCTTCCAGTTCCTACCTCCCTCCCTCCGAACGAGGGCGCCGATTGGGCAGGCGCCCTCGTTCCCTTTTCTGGGACAATCCCCCCGATGGAAGTCACCTGGTACGCCAAGACCTGTGTCCGCCTGCGCGGGAAAGAGGGAACGGTCGTCGCAGACGCGTTTCCGTCGGTCGTGGGCCCCACCGCACGCGGACTCACCGCGGACATCGTCACGTACTCCCACCCCGACCCCAACCCCGCGCCCCCGACGCGATCGAACGGGCGTAAAGCAAGCGCGGACGAGGGCGTCCCGGCGAGCCTACAGTCGGCGTTCCGCCTGACCGGACCCGGCGAGTACGAGGTACACGACATCCTGGTTACGGGCATCCGCACCGCGCGTGACGAGGCGAAGGGCACCGAGCGCGGGCTCAACACCGTGTTCGTGGTGCAGCTCGACGGCCTCCACGCGATCCACCTGGGCGACCTGGGGCACGTGCTGTCCGAGGAGCAGCTCAAAGAGATCGGCCCGGTCGACGTGGCGTGCGTGCCGATCGGCGGCCAGCTGAGCGCGGCCAAGGCTGCGGAGGTGGTGGCGCAGCTCGAGGCGAACCTCGTCGTGCCGCTGCTCGTGTGCGACGACGACGCAGACTGCGAGGCGGCGCTCGCCAGGTTCCTTCACGAGATGGGGGTGAAGGAGCTGACGCCACAGCCGAAGCTGACCGTCACGGTCTCGTCCGTGCCGGAAGAGACCACCGTGGCGCTGCTGGAGTCGCGCGCGAAGCCCTGAGGAACGCCCCGAGCCCCCGTCGTCGCGCAGCGGCGGCCGCCCCGTCGGGCGGGCGACCAAGTCGCGCCCGACCGCTCGATCCGTCGGGCATCACGATCCGGCGGGCATCACGATCCGCCCCCGCTTCACGACCGCCCGCACGAGGTTCGCCCCCACCCAGTAGGGGATCTGCGCGTAGGTCGGCACGTCCCACACCACCAGGTCCGCCTGGCGGCCCGGCTCGATCGCCCCGTGCGTGTCGCCCAGGCGCAGCGCGTGCGCCGCGTTGATCGTCACCGCGGCCAGCGCCTCGCCAGCCGTCAGGCCCATCCGGAGCACCGCCAGCGAGAGGACCAGCTGCAAGTTCGGCGTGGGCGACGTGCCCGGGTTGAAATCCGTGCCGAGCGCAAGCGGGACGCCCCGTTCGATCAGCTCGCGCGCGGGCCCGTACTTCTCGCCCTTCAGGAAGAAGCTGGTCGCCGGCAGGAGTGTCGCCACCACGGGCGTGCCCCGGGCCGCGGCGTCGGCGAGCGCGGCGACCCCCGCTGCCGAGGGCGCTCCCAGGTGATCGGCGGCGACGGCCGCGAGCTCCACCGCGAGCTCGGCCCCGCCCGATGGCCGCAACTCGTCGGCGTGGAGGCGCGGCACGAGCCCCCACGAGGCGCCCGCGCGGAGGACACGCCGTGATTGGTCGACGGTGAAGACGCCCTCCTCGCAGAAGACGTCGCAGAAGCGGGCGATCCCCTGGGCGGCCACGGCGGGGAGCTGCACCTCGATCACGTCGCGCAGATAGGCGTCGGCCGCGTCGGGGCGGCTGCGGAATTCCGGCGCGACCGCGTGCGCACCGAGGTAGGTGGGGACGAGCTCGACCGGCCCTTCCGCGTCGAGCCGGTCGATCGCCTCAAGCAGCCGCAGCTCGGCGTCGCGTTCCAGCCCGTAGCCCGACTTCGCCTCGACCGTCGTCGCGCCGTGGCGCAGCATCTCGCGCAGCCAGCGGCGACCGCCCGTGACCAGCTCGTCGACCGTGGCCATCCGGGTCGCCGCCACGGTCGAGAGGATGCCGCCGCCCGCCGCCAGGATCTCCAGATACGTGGCGCCCCGCCGGCGCAGGTCGATCTCGCTCTCACGGCTGCCGGCGAACACGAGGTGCGTGTGTGGATCGATCAGCCCGGGGGTCACCGTGCCGCCGGCCGCGTCGAGCCGTGCGAAACAGGTTGGATCGTCGGGGTCCAGACCGTCGGCCGCCAACCGCCGGACGACATCATCGCGGCGCCCGGCGAGGACCACGCGCCCCTCCCAGCACGCCACGGCGAGGTCCGCGTCGGACGCGGAGAGCTCGGCAACGTCGCCCTGGCGGGAGCCGCGCCGCAGTCCGCCGGCCAGCGTGGCAATCTGCCGCGCACCCTCGACGAGGAGCCCGGGGATAGCCTTGCCGTTCATGGGGCGGGTGCGTCGACGCCCTCGCCAGCCGCGTACTCGACGGGCCCCTCCCGTGCCGCCCGCTCGGCCGCCGCCAGCCGCAACTCGAGCGCCATCGTCGGGTCGAAGTCGCGCAGGCGGAGCCAGTCGGCTGCGATCCGCAACCGCTCCTCGACCGGCAGATCCGTCCGCACGCCGGTGTGGTCGGCCACGTCCGTGAACGCCCGCAGCGGCATCAAGCCGATCAGTTCGGACTCGCGCGCCACCACCCCCGCGGCGCCGGCCAGGCGCGTGACCTCCTCCCAGACCCGCCAGAGCGGCGTCACCGTGAAGTCGAGCAGGTTCATGGAGACCTGCGCGCAGCGGAGATCGTCCAGGTAGAAGCCCTTCGCCTGGACGCGCGGCAGGCCCCCGCCACGCTCGCGGATCTGCGCCGCGATCCGCTTCGCCAGCCCGACGTCGGTCGTCTCGAGGTTGATGTTGTAGGCGATGAGAAACGGCCGCGCCCCGACAACACTGGCCCCCGCCGTCGGATGCATGCGCGCGGGACCGGCATCGGGCTCGTACCCGGGCGTCCCGATCAGCGCCTTCATGCCCTCGTACTCGGGGCGCCGGATGTCGGCGAGGACCTCGCGTTCGGGTCGAGTTGCGGCACGCGCGTAGAAGAAGACGGGCAGCCCAAACCGGTCGGCCATCCGCCGCCCGAACGCCCGGGCGAGCACGACCGCCTCGTCCATGGTGGTCTCGCCGAGCGGCACGAAGGGGACCACGTCCACGGCGCCGAGCCGCGGATGCTGCCCCGTGTGGTGCTCCATGTCGATCCGCTCGATCGCCACCGCGACAGCGGCCTCCATCGCCTCGGTGACGGGCTCCGGTGGGCCGGCGAAGGTGAGGACGCAGCGGTTGTGGTCGGGGTCCTGCGTGCGGTCGAGGAGGAAGACGCCCGCGACGGAGGCGATGGCACGGACGAGCGCATCGACCACCTCGGACCGCCGCCCTTCGCTGAAGTTCGGGACGCACTCGACGAGCCTGGTCACGTTCTCCTCGTGCTGCGTGTCATGCCATGATGGGGGCACCGTCGCCCCGCGCTGCTACGGGTCGCAGTCTAGTGGCGGCGACGGCGGCGAGGGGGGCGCCCAGGAGCAGGTGCCGTGGCCGCGGCCCCGCCTCAGAGTTCGCGCCGCAACACCGGGAAGTGCTCATCGGCCACGGCCATGACGAAGCCGGCCCGTTCCCAGAACGCCGGGAAGGCCGCGCTCGTAGCGTCCGGCCGCGCGCCCACTTCGGGATACACCTCGACGGCAGCGAACCCCCGCTGCGCCAGCTCGCCGCAGACATCGTCGACCAGCGCGAGGGCGTATCCACGGCGCCGTGCCTGGGCGGTGGTCGCGATGCAGGTGATGACGGCCGGCAGCGGCGCGCTGGGAAGTTGCGGGTACAGATCGCGCAACAACAGCGCCCGCGGATACGCGGAGAGCGGGCCGAACTGGCAGTACGCCACGGGCCGCTCGGCGACGAGCATGACGCGCGCGTAACTCCCGAAGATCCCGTGACCGCGCGTCAGCAACGCGAGCTTGCGGGGCGCGCCAGGCCCGGGCCCCTCCGTTCGCGCCGGTCGTGGCGCAAATGGGTTGCCGGGCGCACGGGCGTGGTCGAGCGCGAAGGGATTCTGGGGCGCGAAGGGATTGAGGGGTGTCGTCTCCTGCGGCGCCCGGGGGTCGAACGGGTTGAACGCGGTGCCGCGGCGCGACGCTTCGTCGAGGAACGGGTTCGGCACCCGCGGTACCGGCTCCTCGAGCAACCGGTTCGGAGCCCGCGACCCGGAGGCCCCGCCCGCGGACGCCTCCGCCGGACGCGGGCGCAGCCACGACACGCGGTGCGCCTTCGACCCGGCGACCGCGTCCTCCCAGTAGTCGCAGGTGCGATGGTCGAACGATGGGTCCGCGCAGGGCGGCAGAAGGGCGAACGCCTCCGCGTCGGTCACGTCGACAACGCGCCATCCAGCCATGCTCAGTCGAGTGTATCGCGGCCCCGACCGGTGGCCGCTGCTAGACTCGGCCCCGCATGTTTGCCTTCGTCGACCAGATCGTCATCCCCTTCCTCACCCATCTCTACGGCGCCGTCGGCTACGTGGGCGTCGGCGTCGCCATGGCGATCGAGTCGGCCATGGTCCCGTTGCCGTCGGAGCTGATCTTGCCGTTCGCCGGGTTCCTCGTCTCGGACGCCCGAGGCGTCGAACCACTGACCCGCGGGCCATGGTCGTTCTGGCTCGTGGTCCTCGTCGCGGTGCTCGGCAACACGGCCGGATCGCTGATCTCGTACGCCATCGGGGCCTGGGGCGGCCGACCCTTCCTGGAGCGCTACGGACGCTACCTGCTGATCCGGCCGGAGGAGATCGACCTCGCCGACCGCTACTTCGCGCGCTGGGGCCCCCAGACCGCGTTCTTCAGTCGCCTGCTGCCGGTCGTGCGGACGTTCATCAGCTTCCCGGCCGGCGTCGCGCGCATGCCGCTGGGGCGGTTCGTCCTCTACTCGACACTCGGTGCCGTGCCGTGGACGATCCTGCTCGTGTACGTCGGCACGGTCCTGGGGGCGAACTGGATCGACGTCCGTCACGCGCTGGCGCCGTTCGACACAGCGATCGCGGTGGCGGCGGTGACGGCGGTGGCGCTGTTCGTCGCCTGGCGTTTGGGGTGGGTCGCCCGCCTGCGGGGGATCGCCTGAGCGCGCCTATCCCCAGGTCTCGCCGCGGAGGCCCCGGATGTGCGAGACGTCGTTGCCGACGAGGAGCCGCGCCCCGTCGTCGAGTGCGCCCCGGAACCGCAGCACGGTGAGGTTGGCGGGTGCCTGCACGAAGCGGCGGCGATAGTCGCGGATCGGCACTCCGAGCGCGACCGCGAGCAGGATCCGGTTCGTGGTCGAGTGGGCCACGGCGAGCACGCGTCGCTCCGCTGCCGGCCCGGGCCACTCGCCGCTCGTCGCTGCCCTGGCCGCCGGCGGTCGCGGCCCGTCCCCGGCCTCCTCCGGCCGGCACACCGGGTCCGTCGCCGCGGCCCACGCCAGCAGATCGTCCAGGAGTGACCGAACCCGTCGCGCGACCTGCTCGCCCGACTCCCCGTCCGGGCACGGCAGGGTGGCCGGATCGTCCTCCCAGCGCCGGCGTGCGGCCGCGTCGGTCGCGTCGATCTCAGCGTACGTGCGCCCCTCCCAACGGCCGTAGTCCATCTCCGTGAGCCGCGCGTCGGCCTCCACCGATGCGTTCGGCGCCACCAGCGAGGCAGTCTCGAGCGCGCGTCGCAGGGGACTCGAGACCACCCGGTCGAAGCGCACCCCGACGAGCCGCTCGCCGAGGGCGCGGGCGGCGCTCCGCCCGACCTCCGAGAGCGGCAGGTCGAGCCGCTGGCCGAGGTGCTGTTCGGGCTCCGAGCGCGCCGTGGCGCCGTGCCGCGTGAGCACCAGGGTCAGCATGGGATCGACGATGGCATGGATGCGACGGTGGGAGCGGACGCACCGTTGCGCCGCGGCCCAAGGGTCAGCATGGGATCCACGGTGACATGGACGCGACTGTACCCCGGACGCAGCGCTGGCGGCGCGGATCGGCCCGCTGGGTTATCCTGCACCGGCAGGCACGAAACACGCCTCCAACTTCGGGGTTGGGTGAAAGTCCCGACCGGTGGTCGGCGAGCCGCGACGGCGCGCCAGCCCACGACCCGCCACGGTGCGCGAGCAACGCGACGGTGGATCCCCTGGCAGGGAGCCGACGGTCAGAGTCCGGATGGGAGAAGCGAGGCGCGTGCGAGCGACGCCGCGCGGCGTCGTCACCGCCCGTGCCCCTTCCGCCTGCGCCCGAAGCGAGGCCGCAGCACGGGAGGAGCGACCCTGACCAGCATCGCCGTCCGCGGCGTCTCGCGCTCGTTCGCCACCGCCGACGGCCGCCTGCCGGTCCTCGACCGCGTCAGTTTCGAGGTCCCCGAACGCTCCGTCGTGGCGCTCATCGGCCCGAACGGATGCGGCAAGAGTACCCTCTTGCGGCTCGTTGCAGGGCTGCTGCGCCCCGAGGCGGGCGTGGTGGAGCTCGACGGCGTCCCGGTCAGCGGCCCGGACCCGCGCGTAGGTTTCGTGTTCCAGGAACCCCGGCTGCTCCCCTGGCGCGACGCCGCCGGCAACGTCGCGTACCCGCTCGAGCTTGCCGGGTGGTCGCGTCCCCGCCGCGAGGACCAGGTGCGCGATCTTCTCAGCCTGGTCGGGCTGCGCGAGTTCGCCGGCGCGCGCCCCCATGAGCTGTCGGGCGGCATGCGCCAGCGCGTTTCGATCGCCCGCGCACTCGCCCTCGGGCCGTCCGTGTTGCTCCTCGACGAGCCGTTCAGCGCGCTCGACTCGCTGACCCGAGAGCGCTTCAACAGCGAGCTGGTGAACCTCTGGGACCGCACCGCGACCACGATCCTGCTCGTAACGCACTCGATCTCCGAGGCGATCTTCCTGGCCGACCGCGTCGTCGTGCTCTCACCCCGTCCCGGCCGCGTGGTGGCGGAGGTGCCGGTGGAGCTCGACCGGATCGAGCGCGAGTCGAACATCGACATGCTGGCCCTGGGCCGGACGGCGGCCCGTATCCGGCGCCACCTGGCCGGCGCAACCGACGACCCGAGCCCGGCCGAGTTGAGCGCGGAGCTGAGCCGCCGCGAGCGCGCCCGGCAGATACCGATCGAGGAGCTGGGCGTGCCGGCCTGGTTCGACCCGTTCGGACCGGAGGACCGCTCATGACCGACGCGCGATCCGTGGCCGAGGCCCGTGCGCAGGGCCGGGCCACCCGTGCTGGGCATCACACACGAGTCGGCCGCTGGCGCCGCACCGTGGACGTGACGCTGGCCGCCGTGGTCTTCGTCGCCCTCTGGAAGCTCCTGGTGGTGGTGGGCGGGTACCCGGTCTTCATCCTGCCCGCGCCCGAGATCGTCGCCGGTCGCTTCGTCTCGGCCTGGACGGACGGCACCCTGGAGCCGCACGCCGCACAGACGCTCCTGGAGGTGGCGTTGGGGTTCACGGTCGGGGCAAGCCTGGCGCTCGTGGCGGGGTACGCGCTGGCGCGCTCGCGGTTGATGGAACGCGTGCTGTCGCCGTACCTCGTGGCGGCGCAGGCCACACCGATCCTGGCCCTCGCCCCGCTCCTCGCGCTCTGGTTCGGGAGCGGCCTCCTGAGCAAGGTGGTGATCTGCGCGTTGATCGTCTTCTTCCCGGTTGCGGTGGCGACGATGGTCGGCCTGCGGAGCGTCGACCGGCGGCTGGTGGAGATGGCCCGCTCGTTCCGGGCCACGCGCTGGCAGCTGCTCTGGACGCTCGAGCTGCCCGCGGCGCTTCCCGGCATCATGGGCGGGATGCGCGTCGGCGTGACGCTCGCCGTGGTCGGCGCGATCATCGGCGAATGGGCGGGCGGGGAGCGTGGCCTCGGCGTCCTGATCAACCTCGCGCGCGGCAGCCTGTTCGATATTCCGTTGCTCTTCGCGACGCTGCTGACGATCGCCCTGCTGGGGATCGCACTGTATCTCCTTGTCGTGCTCGTGGAACGCCGCATCGTCGGCGTCCGCGGCTGAGGTATCAACTGAGGAGGTCACCGTGTCACGATCCATCCATCGCACCGCAGCCCGCCGTAGCCCCGGGAGCCCCCGCCTGGAGCGCGCCCTGGTGCTGCCCGTGCTGGCCGCGCTCCTCGCCGCGGCGTGCGCATCGCCGGCGGCGTCCCCGACCGGGGCTGTGCCGGGGTCGCCCGCCCCGCCGTCGGTCGGCCCGTCGGAGGGCGCGCCGAGCGGGTCGCCGGTAGCCGGGTCGGGCGGATCGGGCGCCCTCAGCCACCTGACCGTCGGGCTCGGCTACATCCCGAGCGTGCAGTTCGCGCAGTTCTACCTTGCGCAGCAGGCGGGGTACTACCGAGACGCCGGCGTCGACGTCGCGTTCGAGAACAAGATCGACCCCGACCTGATCGTGCTGGTCGGTCAAGGCGCGCTCGACGCCGGGATCGCCGACGGCACGAGCGTGATCCCCGCCGTCAGCCAGGGGATTCCGATCCGCTACATCGCCACGATCTATGGCACGTTCCCCAACATCGTCTTCGCGAAGGCGAACTCCGGGATCACGAACGCGGCCGACCTGAAGGGCAAGCGGATCGGCACGCCCTGCAAGTGCGGCAGCTCCTGGATCATGCTGCAGGCGCTGCTGCACTCGGCGGGGCTCTCTACGGGCGACGTCCAGGTGGTCGAGTACCCGGACTTCAGCCAGGAGGCGGCGGTGGCCCGTGGGGCGGTGGACGCGGCGACAGGGTATGCCAACAACGAGCCGCTGCAGCTGCAGTCACAGGGTCAGCCCGTGACCGTGCTGCACGTCGACCAGAGCGTGCCGCTCCCCGGCCCGGGGCTCATCGCGAGCACGGCGACCATCGCCGCGAAGGGCCCGGCGCTGAAGGCGTTCGTGGCCGCCACCCTGCGAGCGATGCGCGAGATCGCGGCGAACCCGCAGTCGGGGTTCGATGCGGCGGTCAAGGTGGTGCCCGAGCTCGCATCGCAGCGGGCGCTCCAGATGGCGATCCTGCAGGCGACGATCGCGACATGGCGCAGTCCGTACGGGGCCGCGCACGGGCTGGGGGCGATCGATCCGGCTGCCTGGCAGGCGTCGCTCACGTTCATGTCGTCGCTGCCGGAGCATCTGGTCGCCAGGCCGCTGACGGTCGACCAGCTGATCGACCCGAGCCTCCTGCCGGCTAGTTGAACCGGGTCAGTCGGAAGGCGGCGGGTCAGGGCGTCGCCGCACGCCGCGACGCGCGTGCCTGGACCTCCGCGGCCCGGATCACGTGCTGCATCAGGACCGCGTTCGTCACCGGGCCGACGCCTCCCGGAACCGGCGTGATCGCCGCGGCAACGCGCGCCGCGCTCTCAGATTCGACGTCGCCGACGATCCGACCGTCGATCACGCTCGTGCCGACGTCGACGACGACCGCCCCGGGCTTGAGCATCTCGCCCGTGACGAGGCCCGGCGCCCCGGCGGCAACCACCAGGACGTCGGCCTGCCGCGTGTGGCTCACCAGCTCACGCGTCCGCCGGTGGCAGATCGTCACCGTGCAGTGTTCCCGCAGGAGGAGCTGCGCCACCGGCCTACCGACCACGTGGCTGCGCCCCACGATCACGGCGTGCAGCCCCTCGAGCGAGACGCCCGAGCGCCGCAGGATCTCGAGCGTGGCCTCCGCCGTGGCCGGCGCGAAGCCGCCGTAGCCCAGGGTGACCAACCCGGTGTTGAGCGGCGTAAGACCGTCGACATCCTTCGCCGGGTCGAGCGTCTCGGTCACGACACGCGGCGAGAGGCCGCGCGGCAGCGGCTGCTGCACGATGATCCCGGCGACGTGCGGATCTGCGTTGAGGCGGCAGAGCTCGGCGCGAACACGGGCGGCCGAGACGCGCCCCTCGACGTGGACCTCGCGGCCCTCCAGCCCGACGCTCGCGCAAGCGCGGAGGATCTGCTGCAGGTAGCGGGCGAACGGCTCGCTCCGCCCGAGCACGAGGGCGGCCAGTGCGGGCGTGTACCCGTGACGGCCCCGGAATGCTTCGACGGCGGCCCGCACCTCGGCGCGAAGATCGGCGGCGATCGGCGCACCCGCCAGGAGGCGACCTCTAGCGGGCCGGTCGAGGGCACCGGGATCGGCGAGCATCGTCACGCTGCGGCAGCCCCGGGATCGGCAAACAGCGTCACGCTATCGGCAAACAGCGTCACGCTGTGGCACCCACGCGCGGGCCACCGGTACCAGCGTCACGGCCGATGCTCGGGCAGATCGCGGTGCCGCCCATCACGCCGTTTCCGGCTGGCGCAACCGACCGGCGCCGACGTGCTCGCGCGCCCGGGCCACGCGCTCCTCGATCGAGGTGAGCAGCCGCATTACCTCGTCCGTGGCACGACCGGCGAACAGATCGTCTCCAACGGACGGCAGGTTGACCAGCACGTTGGCCGCCGCACCCCGACCGGCGGCCTCGACCAGCAGCGCGGCGACGTGCACGTCGCTCGCGGCGTTCAGGTTGCTCCGCCCCGCCATCGCCTCGACCTCGAC
>JAJYNJ010000044.1 GCA_021786385.1 Chloroflexota bacterium | reverse complement strand
GGGCCGGCGTCAGGCAGGTGTGCCGGAGGAGTCGCTGGTGGTGGCGGACTGAGTCGGTGGTCCGCGGCCTCGGTGCCGGTTTTCGCGCCGCGGCCCACAGGGCCATGTCCGGCCTGCAGTCCGTGCCCCGCCGCCGTGCCCCGCCGCGTGCCCCGCCGGCCGTGCCCGCCGCGTGCCGCCGGCCAACCCCCACGGCGGCCCGGCCCTGCGCCCCTGGTTTCGCGCCGGTTGCATCCCCAGCACGTTATCCGCCATCAGACGCCGGTTCGGTGCGTAACGTTCACCGGGGGAACCGGATGCGCGGACCGGGGCCCATGGCACGCCCCGCTGGCCCTGGAGGACGCCCCGCGCCGCCCTCGCCGGCGCCGCACACGCACGCATGGGGGACGCATCGCGCACGTGTCGTGCGCCAGGGCGCCCGGTGTCGGCACGGGACCCTGCCTGCGAGGCGCAACGTCCGGCAGATCGTTCCCCCCATGATCGTTGCGCAGGATCGGGCGCTCGCCGTGGGCCGCGCGACCGCTGGTGGGTCCAGGGGCGCGGGTCCCGCTTGGGTTCGCCGCCGCAGGCGGCCTGGTCGCCGGACGCTGCGCCCGCGCAGTCGCCACGGCTCCTGCCCACGCGGTCGCGACTGGCCCGGCCGTCGGTATCGGCGCCGCTGCTCGTGCGTGGTCCGCAGCGCCGCCGGGATCGCACGTGATGTGCACAGCGTGGGCGTCCGACGTCCGCGCGTCGGTGGCGCACGGCTCATGGACCGCGGGTGCGCGTCCCGTCCACGCCCGATCGTCCCGCACGATGGGTCTGCGCCGGTGCGTGGCTCTCCCGACCCGCGCTCGAGGCACGGGTCGGGAGCCCTCGGGCCGGCGCGACCGAGGTGCCGGTCGAGCTCGACGGCGTCCGCAACCCGGCACGGGAGCCCTCGGGCCGGCACATGACGTGCGCACCGCGCGACAGCGACACCCGGCGCGCGGCGTGGGTACCGTCAGGCCCGCTCACGTGCACGTGATGTGCACAGCGCGACAGCGCCGACAGGGGGCCGGCGCGGCAGGTCTGCGGGCCTCGGGCGAGCCCACCCGAGCGCACCACGCGGCCTGCCGAGCGGTGGCCTGCCGAGCGCGCGGTCGCAGTCGGCCGTCGGTGCCAGCACAGGGCGGTGGCGGCCGTCGCCGTGCCCCGGCCGTCCACACTCCGTGCGGCGGCGCCCCGCGCCCTGGCGGCCCACACTCCGCGCCCCGGCCACCGTCGCCGTGCCCCGGCCACAAGGACCCGTACAGCCCGTTGACCCCAGTGCGGCCCGTGCTATGATCAGCGCCGCACCCGTTCCCTCCTATGCCGTCGGGCCGACACATCCGTTCGCATGTGTCCACGTCCCACGCCGAGGGACCACGCCGCCTCGGCGGATGTGCGCCCGACCAGCTCAGCCCCGCGCGTCCTAGGGCCGCGTGTTGGCCACCCATCCAATCTCCGCCCGGTATCCACCGATGAACATCAACGAACTCAAGACCAAGAACCTCCGCGAGCTCGTCGAGATCGGCGGCGATCTGGACGTGGGCGACGCCAGCGCCATGCGCCGCGACGAACTCGTCGAGCGCATCCTGCAGCGCCAGGTCGAGCGCGGCGGACAGTCCTACGCCACCGGCATCCTCGACATCGTCGACGACGGATACGGCTTCCTGCGCCGCCACGGGCTCATGCCGAGCCCGGACGACATCTACGTCAGTTCCACGCAGGTCCGCAAGTTCGGGCTCCGCACCGGCGACCGTGTCGGTGGCGTGACGCGGGCACCCAAGGACGGCGAGAAGTACTGGGGGCTCCTGCGGGTCGAGTCAGTCAACGGCGTCGATCCCGAGACCGCGCGTCGGCGTCCGCACTTCGACACGCTCACACCGATCCACCCGAACGAGCTGATCAACCTGGAAACCGATCCGAAGAACCTGAGCCAGCGGCTGATCAACCTGGTCAACCCGATCGGCAAGGGCCAGCGCGCGCTGATCGTGAGCCCGCCGAAGGCCGGCAAGACGATGTTGCTGAAGCATATCGCCAACGGCATCACCGCCAACTACCCGGAGATCCTGCTGATGGTTGCGCTCATCGGCGAGCGCCCGGAGGAGGTTACGGACATGCGGCGCTCCGTGAAGGGCGAGGTGATCAGCTCGACCTTCGATGAGCCGACCGAGAACCACACCCGCGTCGCCGAGATGGCGCTCGAGATCGCCAAACGGCAGGTGGAGACCGGGCGCGATGTGGTGATCCTGCTCGACTCGATCACCCGCCTGGCACGTGCGTACAACCTGGCGCTGCCCCCGTCGGGCCGCACCCTCTCGGGCGGCATCGACCCGATCGCGCTCTATCCACCGAAGCGGTTCTTCGGCGCCGCCCGCAAGCTCGAAGAGGGCGGCTCATTGACGATCATCGGGACCTGCCTGATCGACACCGGCTCGCGGATGGACGACGTGATCTACGAGGAGTTCAAGGGGACCGGCAACTCCGAGCTGATCCTCGACCGAAAGCTCGCGGAGAAGCGCATCTTCCCGGCGATCGACGTGCAACGCTCGGGGACGCGCCGTGAGGAGCTGCTCCTAGAAGAGGGGACCCTGCGCATGGTCTGGACGATGCGCCGCATGCTCTCGGCCGTCGGCACGAACGAGGGGATCGAGCTACTGCTCAATCGCCTGGCCAAGACGGAGAACAACGCGCAGTTCCTCGCGACGCTGACCAAGAGCCTCGACCAGTAGGGCTGCGGGCGGGCCAGACGCGACCGCGGTCCGGCTCGAGGCCGTCCCTGGGTGCAGGCCACCGCCTCGGGGTGCCAGGCGCCGCGTGATCCGGTGGCCCGCTATCAGGGCCGACGCCCGTCCACACCCCTGCCTCCAGCGATTTGACGTCGCGGCGAAGGCGATGGTATGGTGCCCCCAACTTGGCGGCCCCGCGACGGAGGACCCGCAAGTCCCGGCGGCGGTCATGGCACTCACAGGTTGGGACGCAACCACATAAAGCGCTCCCCAGGGCGGCCGTTCTTCCACGCGTTTCTGCCCCTCGCGACCCGACCGCCTCGCTCGCACTGGAGACCGTATTGCTGAACGCGCCTGTCGTCGTGCGCCGCGTCCGCGACCGGCTCGCCCGTGACATCGTCCAGGGTGTCTTGCGCCTCGCGCCGCTTGGGGCGCGCATCCAAACGGCGATCGTCCGGCCATCCTCGATCGTCCGGCCATCCGCCTCGCGCACCCACGGGCCCGTTGCGGCACTGACCCCCGGCGCGGTCCGCCGGCGCACGGCCGTCGGGCGGCGAGATCAACGGCGCCTGGCGCGCGCGGTCGCCACCAGCGTGGTCGTGCTGCGCCAGCGCCTCCCGGCGCTGGCGACCGAGCGCCGCGGAGCGCCACTCCTCGCGGTCGCGCTGCTCGCCGTGGCCTCGATCCTCTCCCAGGTGCCGACCGTTGGCGGCGGGACGGGCGGCACCGACGGTGCGGGCATCGCATACAACCCCCGCATCGCCCCCGCGGCGGTCGATGGGCCCGACGGAGGACGGGTCGACCCGTCCCTCGCGGGCATCTCGGCCGGCGCTCCTCCGGTGGTGACACAAGCCGGCGCCGGGTCGGACGCCAGCTCATATGCGATGGTCGACGGGAGCCTGATCAAGCCGATCAGCGCGGAGTCGAGCGTCGCGGACATCAGCGGCCAGGTGCGGACATACGTCGTCCGCTCGGGTGACACGCTGAGCGGGATCGCGGACCGGTTCGGACTCTCGATGATGACGATCTGGTGGGCCAACCACCTGACGTCGGCGGACACGCTGCACGTCGGACAGAAGCTGCAGATTCCGCCCGTCGACGGCGTGCTCTACAAGGTGCAGCGCGGCGACACCGTCATCACGATCGCGCGCAAGTTTCATGCCAACGCCGCCCAGATCCGAGCCTTCAACGGGCTGACCGGAGACACCGTGGTGATCGGCCAGGAAGTGATGGTCCCCGATGGGCACGGCGCGCCGCTGCCCACGGCCACCCCGGCGGCCGCGCCTCCGCAGACGGCGAGCATCAGCACCTCGAGCGGGGCGCCGGCCAACGGTGCCGTCGGCTCTGCCTGCACGAGCTGTTCATACAGCGGCAGCATGCTCTGGCCCGTGCCCGGCGGGTTCATCAGTCAGTACTACTGGTGGGGCCATCCCGCGATCGACATCGCTGCGGCCTGGGGCACGCCGGTGCTGGCGGCCGCTGCCGGTGTGGTGACCTACGCGGGGTGGCGCGACAACGGTGGCGGCTACCAGGTCTGGATCAGTCACGGCAACAACATCTACACGACCTACAACCACATGTCGGCGGTCATGGTCGCGGTGGGCGAACGGGTTGCCCGTGGGCAGCAGGTCGGCCGCGTCGGCGCCACCGGCGATGCCACCGGGCCACACTGTCACTTCGAGGTCTGGATCGGGCCGATCTGGGACGGCGGGTCGCGGGTGAACCCCCTGGACTACCTGTCGCACTGAACCACGGCCGTCCCGCCCACACGCAGTTCGCCTGACCTCACGGCCCCTTTGTGGGCGCCGACCCGCCTGCACGCCGGCCGCAGCTCCACGGCTCGGCGCGGCCCTGCCCGAGCCGCCTGCTAGGATGCGCGCCGATGTTCCTTGACCGTGCCACCATCTGGCTCCGCGCCGGGGACGGCGGAGACGGGGCCGTCTCGTTCCGTCGGGAAGCGCACGTGCCGCGTGGCGGCCCCGACGGGGGGGACGGCGGCCGTGGCGGCTCGATCTACCTGCGCGTCGACGTGGGACAGACCACGCTGGCCGACTACCGGTACCACCACCACTTTCGCGCAGAGTCGGGCGGGCGGGGCGCGGGCGCGCGGAAGCACGGCAAGGCGGGTGAGGATCTGGAGCTGTCGGTGCCACCCGGCACGGCCGTCTTCGACGGGGCGACCGGCGAACTGGTGGCCGACCTCGTGGCCGCCGGGCAGCGCGTGCTGGTGGCGCGGGGCGGGCGGGGTGGGCTCGGCAACGTCCACTTCGCGACGGCCACGCACCGCACGCCACGGCATGCCCTGAAGGGGGAGCCGGGTGAAGAACGTCAGCTGCACCTCGAGCTGCGGCTGATCGCCGACGTCGGGCTGGTCGGGCTGCCGAACGCGGGAAAGTCGACGCTGCTGGCGGCGCTGACGAACGCCACCCCGAAGATCGCCGATTACCCCTTCACGACGCTCGAACCCAACCTGGGGGTGCTCGACCTGTCCGCGGTCGACCCAGACGACCCGCGGCGGCCGACGATCGCGGATCTGCCCGGCCTGATCGAGGGCGCGAGCTCCGGGGCTGGGCTCGGCCATGCGTTCTTGCGGCACGTCGAGCGGACGCGGGTGCTCGTGCACGTGGTGGACCTGGCCGCGCGCGACCCCGAGGGCGACCGCGCGATCGTCCGCGAAGAGCTGCGCCTGCACGATGAGCGGCTGCTGGCCAAACCCGGTCTCGTCGTCGCCAACAAACTCGACCTGCCCGGGGCACGGGAGCGGCTGCCGGCCTTTGTGGACGCCTGCGCCGGCGTCGGACAGCCCGTGATCGGCATATCGGCGCGGACCGGTGAGGGGCTGCCGGAGCTGCTGCGCGCGATCTCGGCCCTACTGCCCGGTCCCGAGGAACTCGAAGTGCCGCCCGAGCCGGCGGGCGTCGTGGTCCATCGCTTCGACTCGGACCGCGAGAGCTTCGCCGTCGAGCGCGAGGGCGACCTGTTCCGGGTGCGCGGGCGGCGGATCGAGCGGCTCGTGGCCCAGACCGACTTCGAGAACGAGGAATCTGCCGAGCGCTTCCAGCGCGACCTCGAACGGCTGGGCGTGGCGCGCGAACTGCGGCGGGCCGGGGTGCGTCCGGGCGACACGGTGCTGGTCGGCGACCGCGAACTGGAGTGGGGCGAGGAGGGCTGGGCGTGACCCACGATGCCCCGCGGGGCGCGGTGGCACGTCCGGCGGGTGGCTCGCTGGGCGTTCCGGCCGCCCAGCCGGCCGTCGCCCAGGCGGCGTCCGCCCCGACCGCAGGCGCCTGGGGCGTGCTGGGCGGCACGTTCGACCCGATCCACTACGCGCACCTCGCCATCGCCGAACAGACGCGCGATGCGCTCGAGCTGGCCGGGGTGCTCTTCGTGCCAGCCGCCGTGCCGCCGCACAAGCTCCGGCAGCCGATCACGCCGATCCGGGACCGCATGGCGATGGTCGAGCTGGCGATCGCCGACAACCAGACGTTCCACGTGAGCCGCATCGAAGCGGATCGGCCGGGGCCGAGCTACACGGTCGACACCGTGGAGCGGTTGCTCGCCGAGCCGCCGCAGCCTTGGGATCCGACGGCGGGGCTCCTCCTCATCCTCTCCGTGGAGGCGCTGATCGGGCTCGCAACCTGGCACGAGCCAGAGCGGCTCCTGCGCGCATGTCGGCTGGCGGTGGTGCCGCGGCGTGGCTATCCGATCTCGCCGCACGCGTGGATGGCGGAACACTTCCCGGCGTACGCGGACCGCGTGATCGCGCTGGATGGACCGGACCTGGGACACTCAGCCTCGGCGATCCGAGAGCGGGTCGCGGCCGGTCGCAGCATCCGCTATCTGGTGCCGCCGGCCGTCGAGACGTATATCCGGGTGCACCATCTGTACGAGGGCCGGAGGTGACGGCGATCGTACGCTGGCGGCGCGGGCGCATGATTGCGGGCGCATGATTCTCGCTGCGACGGTCGTGCGATGACCGGGCATCGCCCGGCACGCGCAGGGCCCGATCACGTTGGAGATGGTCGCGACGGCAGGGTGCCGTCGCCCGAGGAGGTCGATGCGAAGGTGACAGACGCTGTGCCCGCCAGGGAGACCAGACGGCCCGGGCTCCCGCCCCGTACCACCCCCGTCGTCGTCGACGAGCAGGTCGCCCTCGCGCAGGCGCGCCGGATCATCGCGCTGGCCGAGGACAAGAAGGCATCGGATATCGTGCTGCTCGATGTCCACGCGCTGACCTCGCTCGCCGACTACTTCGTGATCTGCTCGGGCGGTTCCGAGCGGCAGCTCGGCGCCATCGCCGACGGGATTGCCGAGGGGCTGAAGGCGGAGGGGATCCTGCCCCTGGGACGTGAGGGTGGCGCCGGCGCGCACTGGGTCCTCCTCGATTTCGGCGCGGTGATCGTGCACGTCTTCGCGCCACCCGAGCGTGACTACTACCAGCTCGAGAAGCTCTGGGCCGATGCCCCGACGCTGCTCCACGTGCTGTAGGCGCCGGTGGGCGGCGCGTTCGGCAGAGGGACGGGTACTGTCCCGGGCGGTACCTCCGAGGGATGCCCGCCTGCTCGGGCGCTGCCTAGGATCGCGGCTGATGACCGGCGCCCGCCGGCCACGCAGCGGATGGGACCGAACGCAGCATGCCATCCATGAGGCTGGACTGCCCCGAGTGTCAGCGCCCGCTCATCAACACGCGGTTCGACGCGACGTTCCGCCTCCCCGATCGCAGCGAGCGGCTCTGCTTTGGGATCCCGGCCGGACTGTGCCTCGACTGCCATCAGCTGTATATGGACCCGGAGCTGATCGAGCTCCTCGATCTGGATGCCGGACGCTGCGTCTTCGCGATCCAGTCCGACACCGTCCTGCAGGCCGGGGCCTGGTCGGGCGCCGAGTAGCGGCCGCGGCGAGCGCCGCCTACCGCGGCGGGACCTGTTCCGCGAGCCAGAGTGCCAGCGCGAGCGGCCCGGACATGCCCCCGGCGCCGTGCCGTGCGTCGGCCGCCAACCCTTTCGAGGCGAGATCCACCTCGAGCAGCGCCTCGAGGGCCGTCTGGAGTTCGGTCGGTTCCCATGCCATCGCCTGGCGGAAGAGGATCTCGGCGCGGTAGGGGTTGAGGCGCAGCTCGCGCACCAGATCTCGGCGGGCGGCGCCCCCCGCCATGCGTGCGCGAAGCTCGAGCAGCTGGCGCAGTCGGCGGTGCAGCTGCGTCACGGTGACCTGCAGCGGCGTACCCTCCGCGGCCAGCCTGGTCGCCAAGGCGGTCGCCTCTCGCACGTGTCGCGTGGCGACGGCGTCGAGGAACGCCCACGCCGATGCAGGGACGGCCGGCGCCACGAGTGCTTCGACGTCGACCCGGCGCACGGGCCCCGCGGGTCGGTAGAGCGCCAGGAGCTCTAGCTGCGCCTCGGCGAGTTCCGTCTGGTACCGCCGGTCGGCGTCGCCCTCGCGCACGCCGCCGCCGAGACGCTCCGCGAGGAGCTTGACGGCCGGTGGCTCGATGCGGATCCCGAGCTCGGCCGCCCGGTCGGCGATCCACGCCGCGAGCTGTCCTGACCGCGGCGCCTGCAGCCGCTGCACGTGGCCACCTGCTCGTGCGATCGCCTCACGGAGCGCTGCCGAGGCTGCGGCCGGTTCGCGTGCGCCCGTTCCCAACAGTTCGGTGAAGGCGATCGCGTTGCCCGCCGCTACCCGCTCGATGAGCGCGACCGTCCGCTCGCGGTCCGCCTTGGAGCGGAGGAGTGCCAACGGGTCCGTCACCACGGCCAGCAGGCCGCCGCCGAAGAGCGGGGCGGTTCCCAGCCGCAGCGCGAGCTCGTCGAGGCCTGTCGCCGCTGACCCCTCGGCGCGCCATACCTGCAGCGGCTCGCCGGCCGGGCCAAGGTTGCGCGCCAGCCGCTCCACCGCCCGGCGCAGCGCAAGGACGTCGTCGCCCCAAAAGTACGCCAAGGGGGCGCCGTTCGTCGTCGCTTCGGGGTCGGGCGCCCGCGGCAAATCAGCTCCGGACGGTGGCGACGGGTGGAGCTGCCCTGGCGCGCCGACGACGCGCCACCTCGAGAGTCGGGCCGACCCAGCGCAGCCGCCGCACCGCCAACGGGCTGACGCCCGCGGTCTCGCAGACCTCGCGTTCGAGCCGCTCCGCGCGCGCACGAGCGCGGGTCAGGCTCTCGCGGTGCTCGGGATAACGGGCGACCCAGCCCGCGAAGCGCGCGCTCATCGCCTCGAGCCGCTGACCGGCGCGCTTGTCCGCGTACGCGACGATCCGCTCCTCGCGCGTGGCCACGCCGTTCCAGCGCCCGTACCGATCGGCGTCGAGGAGACGCGTGATGGGGTGGGCGGCGACGGCGCGTGCGAGTTCGGGGTAGCCCCGTTGGCTCAGCCAGCGGGCGCCGGCCGCGCCATGGCCCAGCTCCTGCACCGGGTCGTCGGGCGGCAGCAGCTTGTCGACGTCGTGGAGGAGGGCCGCGGCTTCGACCAGCCCACGGTCGACCGGGACGCCACGCGCCGCGCAGCGTGCGGCGAGGAACGCGGCGACCTCGGCGACGGCGCTCACGTGGGCCAGCAGCCACTCGGGTGGATCGAGATCGAGCAGGATGTCGGCCGCTTCCGCGCGCGAGGGGATCACGAGTGGATTCTATGCAACCGGGAGGTCGGCCGTCAGGTCTCCCGGGGCGGCGCGGGCGCAGCGCGCGCTGAACCTCTGGCGTGGCCGCTCTGCTCGTGGTGACGCTGCGGACCGGTGAGGCGGGCGCGGCAGCGCGCCACACGCTCCGCTGCGACTCGACCCGCAAGTCGCCCCCGTCACTGCTGGCGGTGATGGTGCCGTCGAGATCGGTGCGGAAGACCCGCGCGCCGGCGGCCCGCAGCCGCGCGAGCGTGGCTGCAGCGGGATGGCCGTAGTCGTTCTGGGCACCGACGCTGACGATCGCGACGCGCGGCCGGACGGCGTCCAGAAAGGCGGCCGTCGAGGCGGTTCGACTCCCGTGGTGCGCCACCTTGAGGAGATCGACGCGAGGTTGCGTCGCGGAGATCGCACCCGCCGCGAGCAGCGCGGCGTCCACGTCCTGTTCGGCGTCGCCCATCAGCAGGAAGCGACGGGCGCCGAACCGCACGTCGAGGACGATCGAGACGTTGTTGACGCCGCTCCCGGTCTCGGCCGGCGCCTCCGGCACGGAGCCGGGCCGCGGCCAGAGTGCGCGGATTGCGACGCCATCGAGGAAGAAGCGGCTGCCGGCGGCCATCCGCTCCGCCGATCGGCGCTCCCGGGCCAGCTCATCGGCGAGCGCCTGCCAGCCCGGGCCGGTGCCGCGCATCCCGGGCGCCGCGATCCGGGCGACCCGGTACCGCCGCAACAGCAGGGCCGCCCCGCCCACGTGGTCCTCGTGGGGGTGCGTCAGCAGGAGCAGGTCCAACCGCCGATCCCATGGCGGGACCCTGTCATCGAGCTGAGTCAGCAAGCGGTCCGGATCGGGACCGGTGTCGACCAGGATCCGTCCGCCGGCCGGCCCCTGGAGCAGGATCGCGTCGCCCTGGCCGACATCGAGCACGGCGAGGTGGAGCCGTCCGTCGGGGCGGCTCGCCAGGACCACGATGAAGGCCGCACAGGCAGCGGCGACCAGCAGGGCGAGTCCGTGGAGGACGCGGGCATGGGGGTGGGCCGCAGTTCCGCCGCGCGTGGCTCCCGCACCGGCGGCCGCGGCGCCGGTGCCCGCGGCACGGGCGGTTCCCGCACGGGCGGTTCCCGCACGGGCGGTTCCCGCACGGGCGGTTCCCGCACGGGCGCGCGCCATGCCGATGAGACCCGTCGAGGCAAGGAGCCCACAGGCCCGCTGGCGCACGCGCCGGCTGGCCGCGCACAACACGGCGAGCGCCGCGGCGGCGGCGAGCAGCCGCGGCGTGGGCGGGTCGAGGGTGATGCTGGCACCGGGCACGGTGGCCGCGACGCGGGCGACGGCGACCAAGGCTCCCAGGACGATCGCGCCGGCCGAGCCGACGACCGCACCGCTGACCTCGGGTGCGCCGAGCGAGACGAGCCATCCCGCGGCCAGTGCTGCGGCGGAGGCGGCCATGACCGGGACGACCAGCGGCGCTGCCATGAGGTTGGCCAGCGGCGACACGAGCGAGACCCGCCCGAAGTCGAGCAGGATGAGCGGCAGCGTGGCGGCCTGCGCTGCGAGCGAGACGCCCAGCGTGTCGACGAGCCAGCCCGGCGCCCGCAGCCGAGCGCCCGGCGCGACGACCCGTTCCTGGAGCCACGAGGTCAGGCGCGTGCCCCACGCGAGCAGCCCAGCCGTGGCGGCCACGGAGAGCTGGAACCCGGCATCGCCGATCACGTGGGGATCGACGGTCAACATGGCCACGACGGCTAGGCCGAGCGCGGCCGGAGCCGTGCCAGGCCGTCCCAGCTCTCGGCTGCCGAGCACGGCCGCAGCCATCGTGGCGGCCCGGACCACACTCGCCCCCGCGCCCGCCGCGAGCGCGTACGCGGCGATCGCCGCGAGCGTGGCGACGGAGCGCCGCCGGCGGCTCACGCGGCGGAGGATCGCGGCGATGACGCCGCCCACCACCGCGATGTTCCAGCCGCTGATTGCGACGATGTGGGTCAAGCCGGCCGCCGTGAACGCCGTCGCGACGTCCCGGTCCACCTGGTCGCGCAACCCGACCAGGATCCCCGCCGCGAGGCCGGCCTGCGGGGCGGGGAGGACGCGCGCCAGCAGCTCGCCGGCATCCCGCCGGCGGCGCTCCAGCCACGCCGCCGGCCCCGGCGGGGCCGGCACGCGCTCGAGGCGGCGGGCGATGACGGTGCCACTGATCCCGGACCGCAGCAGGTACTCGCCGAAGCCGGGCCCCGCAGGCGGCGGCCGGACGACTCCGTCGATCGAGACGCGATCGCCGGGCACGACCTCCGGGTAGCGTGGCAGCCGCGCGAAGAGGCGTAGGCCCGGCGCCGGCGCGGCATCCAGACGGACCACGGCGCGCTGTGCGCCTTCCGCGGGCGTCGAAATCGAGACGACTTCCACCTCCGCGGCGCGGAGTGCGTCCGGGAGCGGCCCGGACGGCGGCGGGGCCGGCAAGAGCGTGCCGCCGAGGAGCCGCGCGGCGATCAGCATCGCGCCGCCGCCGAGCGCGACCGCGGGCGTCGAGCGGCGGGCGATTCCGATGGCCGCGACGAGGACCGCCGCCGCCGTCGTGAGCACCGCGGGCGCTGCCGTGTCAGAGGCCACGCCCGCCCCGCTTCCCGCGGTCATCCCGATTGTCGACGCAGGCTGTGTCGCGTCGACCAGGAGTCCGGTGCCCGCCTCGCCGACGAGCGCGGCCAGCACCGCGCCGAGCGCGATCCAACCGGCGCGCGGCATCATCCACCGGCCGTGCGCGCGGTCCGCCGCGCGCCAGCGGCGACCGACCCGGGGCGCAGCATCAGCCGCCCTCGACCGTCACCAACGGGCGGATCTTGGCCAGCACGGACGCCGAAACGACCTTGCGCTGCAGCAGTTCGTCGACCGAGCGGAAAGGCTGCTCCTCGCGCGCGGCGATGATCTTCGCGGCCGTGGCCGGTCCGATGCCCGGGAGCGTGTCGAGCTCGCCCGCGGACGCGCGGTTGAGGTCGATGCGCGCGCCGCCGCTGCCGCCCTGGCCGGCCGACCCGGGCAACGCGCCGCCGGGCAACGCACGGCCGGTCGACACACCGCGCTCGGGCACCGTCACCTTCGCCCCGTCGTGGAGCACCTCGGCGAGGTTCAGCCGTGCCGCCGCCGCGGCCGCGTCCACCCGCGCTCCGTACCCGCCTGCCGCGCGGATCGCATCGGCCACGCGGCTCCCAGGAGGGAGCGCATAGAGGCCAGGGCGGACGACCGCGCCGCCAACGTCGACCATCCAGGTCGGCGGCGACTGTCCGGGGCCGGCGTCGCTCCAGGCCGGAGGCGTCCCGGTCGTCGACGTGTCGCCGGAGACGCCGCCCGGTGGCGTCGACACCAACAATCCGACGGCCGCAACGGCGAGTACCGCCGCGATCGTCCCGAGCGCGAGCAGGCTGCCCCGCGGCACCGAGGCTGGCTGCGGCTCTTGCGGGTCGACGGGCGACGCCTCGACCGACCGCCAGGCCTCCGCCGGCTGACCCACGGCTGCCTCCTTTGCGGCGGGGGTGCAGTGGTGCCGCGGCGGGCGGGCCGGCCCCGTGCTCGTCCGCGGTTCGGCGGCACGTGGCAGGCGCTACCCTGCCGACGGTAGTGCCCACGCGGTGTCATGCGCTCGGCGCGGCGCCATCCGGCCAATGCATCGGCGCTCGCGGGGCGGTGCGCTGGCCGGCGGGCACGTCCAGGCGGGCGGTGGCGTTGCGGCGGGCGGGGCCATGCGGGCGGCTGCGGCTGATGTGCGGGCGGGCCGCGTGCAGGGCCAACCGGCAACGCGGCCCAGGCGGCGTACCGGTCTCGTGCCCGGGCGGCCCCGCGTCGCGCGGACACGGTCGGCCGGCCAAAGAGACGGCGTCCGCCGAGGCCCGGGGCACTTCGGATCTCGGCGGACGGTGCGGACACTATACCGTCGGCCTATTACTTGAGGCTTACTTCGTCCTCACCTGCCGCTTCACCGAGCGGCGGATCACGGCCACCGGAGCGCGCTGCGCGCAACGTCTCGGCGGTCGACGCGTCGCGTGGAGCCTCAAGGGCTGCGCTGACGCGCCAGCTCGCTGAGGCGCGTATCGGAGATGCCGAAGTGGTGCGCGACCTCGTGGCGGACCGTTTCGGCGACCCCGCGGGCCAGTGCGTCGGGGGTCCGAAAGAGTCGTTGGTGGGGACCCCTGAAGATCGTGATCTTGCTCGCCACGGCGGCGTCGTCGGCTCCGTAGGCCGTGCGCGGCACGCCGGTGTAGAGCCCGAGCAGCCCCGCCGCTCCCGTCTCGACGAGCTGCGCGGGCGTCGGCTCGTCCTCGATCACGACCGCGACGCTCTCGAGGCGATCCCGAAACGGCGCCGGCAGCCCATCGAGCGCCGCGGCAACGAGGGCTTCGAACGGATCACCGGGATCGTCGCACAAGGGATCGTCCCCCAGGGGATGGCCGCACGGGGCGAAGCGTTCGGCCGTAGGGTCGGTATTGGGCGGCACGCGGCCATTATCGGGCGCCCGGGGCCGACGCGCCGACACGCCCCCCCGCGGCGGCCTCCGGCAGTTGGGGATGTAGCCTGTATCAGTGGAGGTCGGAGCGCGATCGCACGACCGTGGTCGATCGAGCAGGGAGGGCAGCATGCGTGTCGGCGTGATCGTTCCCCAGGGCTGGACCGGCGAATACGACGGCTGGCCGGCAGAGCGCGCCTGGGCGCGCACCGTCTGGGTGGCGCAACAAGCCGAGCGGCTCGCGTTCGAATCGGTCTGGCTCTTCGACCACCTGCACACCGTCCCCGTCCCCACCGACGAGATCACGTTCGAGTCGTTCACGTCGCTCGCCGCCCTCGCTGCGCTGACCTTGCGGGTCCGCCTTGGGCAGATCGTGATCTGCAACGGGTTCCGCAACCCTGCCCTCGTGGCCAAAATGATCTGCACAATGGATGTGATCAGCGGCGGCCGGATGGAGCTCGGGATCGGTGCCGGCTGGAAGCGCGACGAGTGGCTCGCTTACGGTTACGGCTTCCCCGACACGCACGAACGGCTGGCGGCCCTGGGTGACGCCCTCGAGGTGATCAGCCGGATGCTGGTCCCCGGTCGTTCCGTGCACGCCACGTACGACGGCCGGTACGCGCGGGTCGAGGACGCGATCAACGTCCCCAAGCCGATCCAGCAGCCGCGCGTCCCGATCATGGTCGGCGGCAACGGCCCCAACGTGACCTGGCGGCTGGCGGCGCGCTTTGCGGACGAGCTGAACGTCGACGGCATGACCCCCGCCGAGCTGCGAGAGGCGCTGCCGGTGATTCGGGGCCGCTGCGAGGAGATCGGACGCGATCCGGCGACGTTGGCGGTCTCGGCGCACATCTGGTGGGAACGCCTGGGCGGCCCCGGGGAGCGGCGGCGCGAGCTGATCGCGGCGTACCGCGAGCTCGGGATTCGCCGGGTGATGACGCTGGTGCGCGAGGCCGCCGACTCGGACGATGCGCTCGAGGCGTTCGCGGAGGATTGCCGGGCGGCAGGAGTCGAGCTCGACTAGCTCGGGTCGCCGTCAGACAGCCTGGTGCGCCCCCGCCCGTTCGAGGAGCGGCTTCACCTCGCCGATCAGCCGCACCATCGACTCCTCGTCGTAGGGCGCCGGGAAGCCCGCCACCAGGTGCCGGTACCCGATCTCGAGATACGGTGCCAGCATCTCGGCGACCTCTTCGGGCGTGCCCACGGGCTGCGCGGTCCAGAGCTTGGCGTTCCCGTTCTGGGCGAAGAGGTGCTCGAAGACACGCTGCGCCTCGGCGTGCGAGTCGCGGATCACCACGACCCCGATGCCGGTCGTCCGCTCGATCTCGCGTTCGTCCCGTCCGACTGCCTCACAGTGCTGGCGCAAGACCGCCTCCTTCTGGCGCACCAACTGGAGCCCGCCGCCCACGTTGCACATGTCGGCGTACTGCGCGACGAGCCGCAGCGTCACTTTCTCCCCGCCGCCGCCGACCAGGATCGGCAATCGCGCCTGGACGGGCGGCGGGTCGTTGCGCACGGCACGCACCTGGTAGCGTGCGCCGTCGAGGGTCGGCTCTTCGCCGCAGAGCATGCCCCGCACGATCTGCAGCGACTCGCCCAGCCAGCGCAGCCGCTCCGGGAACCCCGAGCCGAACGGGATGCCGAAGGCGAGGTGCTCGGTCTCGAACCAGGCGGCGCCCAGGCCCAGGATCGCCCGGCCGTTGCTGAGATGGTCGAGTGTGGTCGCCATCTTCGCCACGAGCGCAGGGTTGCGGAAGGTGTTGGCGCCCACCATGAGGCCGATGCGGACGCGCTGGGTGGCCATGGCCCAGGCGCTGATCGTCAGCCAGCCCTCGAAGATGGGCCCGTGGTCCGAGCCGACGATCGGATAGAGATGGTCCCACGTCCAGAGCGAAGAATACCCTAGGCGGTCTGCCCTCACGCCCGCTTCGAGTAGGGACGGCCAGTCGGTGTACTGGTTCCAACAGAGAGCCCCCAGCTTCACTTCGTTCATGGTCGCGAGTCTACGGTAGCCTCGCGGCGCTGGCCCGAGATATGCTCGGCACCTCGTGAGCGACCAGCGTCCCGACCTCGCTCCGGTCTCCCCTAGGATGGGCGGGCGGGGCCTCCCGTTGCTCCCGCGGACCGTGGTGGCCGCGGCGGTCGTCGCGCTGGTGGCCTTCCTCGCCAGCCTCCAGCTGAGCCCGACCCGTGAGGTGGTGGTCCCCGCGCCGTCGCCGTCGGGCGCGGCCCCCTCGGCATCGCCACCGGCCGCGCCCGCGACGCCTGCGCCGCCGGTCGCGCTGGTTACGGCTGCACCGCCGCTGCCGCTGGGCGTCTATCACCTCACCCAGGCCGAGGCGAACGAGATCGCCCTTGCCGCGCGGTTCTACGCCGCCTACGACGCGGGCCAGCGCGCCACGGTCATGGCGCTGCTCTCGGCGGAGCCGCACCTCTCCGACTGCGACTACGCCACCCATGCCGAGGTGAGCCTCGCTGGCCGGAGCGCCATCGAGCGCTACCTGCGCGCCCGCTTCGCCGAGCACGATCGCTGGAGCGTCGAGTTCTACCAGGAGAACCCGGCAAACAGCCTCGCCCTCGTGGTGGTGCTCCCGCTGGAGCGCTCGAACGACACCCTCCGCCGGCTCGGCGCGCCGGGCGGGGTCAAGCGTTCGTTCCCGGAGGACTTCTACCTCGCCCTCGACCCGGACGGCGTCCATCTCGACGCGATCGTCTGGTACACGATGTCCGGGTCGGGGGGCTTATGCAACCCGTAGAGGCAAGTAATTCCCTTGGCGCTGCTCAAGTCCGGTCCCGCCATGCAATGTTGGCCGCCCCGATCGCCGCTGGCCCCGTGCCGAAAGGCCAGGCTCGCCGCGGCGCGTGATTCGTGCGGGCGCGTGCCCGGGTCTGGGCTGCGTCAGAAGGAGGACCTTCTGGAGCGGTCCGGTTACCTCCCCACCCCTTTCTGCCGAGGCTGATGGTCTCAGGCCATCATGGCTTCGCGAGGCCAGTCTCCACGAGCGCGCCAGTGTAGTAGTCGAGAATGACGAACGCGTCCGTACTATTGGAGACCCTGAACTTGACGGCCCACACCCACGCGTTTGGGGACTCCGCCACCTTCCCACCTGGAGCAGCGTCGAAGTCCCGGAAGGGACCCGCCGTCGCACTCACAAGCGGGCTTGTCTCTGTGTGGACGCCAAGGACACGGGCGATCGCCACGGCTTGATCGCGCGTGATCGGCGAAGGCGACCGGGGAGCCTCACCAGAGTTCTCGGGACCTGTGGCGCCAGCCGTCGCGCTCCCTTTGGTGGCTGGCTGGTCGGTGATTGATCGTGTGCCTGTGCCGATTGCGGGTGCCGACCCCGCCTGGCAGGCCGCCAGCACCGTTACGGCAACCACAAGCGCGAACCCAAGATCGAATCTGCGAGTCATTGGATCGCTCCGTGCCCTGTCACCAGGGTCTAGGTGCGTGCCAAGCCGGACGGATGGCGTGCTTCCGAGGTCATATGCACGCCATCCCCGACCCTCTTCGGTGAACTCAGTTCGCGATCGCTATGACCAGTACGTCCTGTCGCTGAGCGTTCGGCACGGGTGGTGTATCCACGCTGCCTCCAGCCTTCTGGACGGGAGCATAGGGGATCGGAGAACCGATGGCTCCGTAGATATGCCCCAGCGTTGACTGATCACCGGCTAGGACTTGGGTACGGTCACCGCAGTAGCCGGGTGCGTTGGTGCACGTAACGTAGTGACCGCTCGTGTCGTAACACCACGTCTGACCGAAAACGCACGCCTGCAGCTGCACTACTCCGGATGCCCAGTTAGGATTGTGGTCGAGATACCAGACGTGCCCGAGTTCGTTCGTGAGTAGCGACTGAACATCGAACTTGCCTGCTGTACGAACCCCCCAGCTGTACGCCGTATTGAGCGTCACATGCCAATACTGGTACTTCTCGGCATTGTCGACACTGGACACGCTACCCCAGTGCACTTCGGCACACGCGTACCACACCACGCCCGAACAGGCGGAACTACTCGAGTAGCGGAACAAGATGTCGTACGTTGAACCCGTGGTGAGATTCATGACTGGGCTGTAGTACTGCTGGACGTCCCAGGTATTTACGGCTGCAGAGGCCGCGGACTGCCATCCCGAAGGGAACGAGGGGTCGAACTTGTACAGACCGGTGTACCACGACGGGGGAGATACTGGGTGGGACCACTCCCATGATGGCCATCCGCAGTCCCCCGAGTTGGTGTCGACATAGACTGACCCGGTGTCGTTGTGGTAGCTGGTGGACTTCGTACCGTTCGAGTAGGTGTAGTAGCACGTAGACGTCGATGCCCCGAAATGTGGATCGACCGTTACGCTCGCACCAGCGCTGCCCGGCAGCAAGAAAGTCGCTGCCAACAGACAGGACCACACTGCTGCGGACAGACGGACTACACGTCCAGTCATCGCCGATCCCTCCCTCCACCAACAGGGTGCCGCGACTGCTGGCCTAGTAGCCAGCGGTCGAGTTGACGGAACCCTCCATGCCAAGATGCGGTGAGACACCCGGCCTCCCCCTATCACTGAACGAGGGCGGCCACCACATCCTCGCGTGTCGGCACACCATGCACGCTACCCCCCCCCGCCTCGGCGCTGTCAATAGGCATGTTTGCCTACCCAGGCGCGGACTTCGGTCAATCCTGGACGCACTCGCGCTCGACCTCGACGAGTTGAACAAGCGGGTCGCCGAGATGGCTAAGGGCATGAAGGTCGGGCAAGGCCGGCAACAAGTACCCCGGGCCGCACCGCAACGCTCCTCCTTCTGAGCCGAAACCGGTCCATGCGGCGCGCCGACACCGCCTCGCTGAGCCGGTAGGTAGTTCTACGTATTGACCCGAGAAGCCACCCCCCATCAGCATCAATCATCGGGCGTCGAGGGAGGGGCGGCGATGACCCGGCGGGGGATGGATGCATAGCCCGGCGCGGCGCGGCCAGCAGGCCGCATTGGCGATGGTCGGAGCTGCTGCTCGGCTCGCTCGTCCCGATCTCCGCGAGAGCTGGCGGCGAAGAATCGTCGCCGACTGCCCCGAGCGCTGCCCACTCCGGTGGCGACCGTCGGGTCGGGCGCGCCGGCAGGCCCGGCTATCGTGCTGTCCCACGCCGGCACTGCGATCCCCTCGCACCGGAAGGATCCGCATCCGAGAGGCCGGCCGCCTGGTGACGATGCCGGCCACCGAATGGAGGTGGTAGCAGCGCAGGGATCTCATTTCACCTCGCAGGCTTGGTGGATAGGTTACTCATTGCGGCCCATGGCAGTCGCGACATATCTCCGCACTGGAGGGGATCATGTTCCGGAAGAGTCGCGCGTCAACGTTGTCGGTGTTGGTTGGCGCGATCGTCCTATCCTTCGCAGTCGTACCCCAAGCCATCGCCGCACCGATTCCGGGGGTGCAGGGCGACCTCACCCCCATCGCGGATCCCGCGGCTTTCGCCGTGAATGGCGGCGCGTGGTTCATGAATCCTGCGACCGTGCCGCTCGTGAACCCGAAGTTCTACATTCTTCAAGGCTCGCCCCAAGATGGCGGCTTCGCCTACTCAATCTCGCTAACCTCGCCTACCTCAGGCAGCGACATTGCAGCGGTCGAGGTGGCGATTAGTCCTCAGGGGCGCCAACTCGTGGCTGTTGGCACACCAGCGGCCGACTGGCCGAAGCCAGTGGGCTCGCTAGCCGGACAGGGCTCGGCCGCAGCGCCCGCGTCGACCTCGGTGGAGTCCGTCTCCCCGTTGACCAGCTCGTACCGGACGGGCGAGTTCCTTACAATCTGGCAGGACCCGCTAGGGATCATCGTCAACGAGGTCGCGGATCGTATCAACTGGTACTACGACGGCACCTACGTCACGTCGTTCACCGGTTCCTCATTCTGGAACTGGTTCAGCGGAAACGGTTGGCACCCAGTAGGTAGCCCATATGTCGGCTCCTATTACAACAGCAACCACACCTGGGGGACCGTTTATACCAACGCCCAGTTCGAGACGAGCAGTTGGTTCCCACTTCCTACGTGCGGGACAACGGACATCTACTATCAGGCGAACAACGTCTACGGCGGTGGAAACGGCCAGCTCAGTGGCGGCGTGAATACCTGGGGCACCGGTGGCTGTATGTTCCTCCTTCACTGGTTGGCGGGCACGCACCCGTAGTGTGATGGAAAAGGCCAGTGGGGCGCTCCGTCTCTTGCCGCTCGCCCTAGTCCTAGCGGGATTGGTCATTCCCCTGGTGGCAACAGGGTTCACCGTCTGGCCGCTGACAGCATTCTGGGCGGTGATCGTGGGGGCACTCGTGCTGATAGAGACTCGCCGCCCGTCATCCCGAAAGGCCCGAATCCGGGTTACGTCACTTGCCATCCTCGTCCTCTTGCTCGCAGCGTGGGAGGGTGGTTGGTGGTTGATTCCTGCGGCCGTCTGCCAAGTGTTGGTCGACATCTTCTTGCCTGAGTCCTCGACGACTCGGGTCATGGGCAAGTCGGGCGAGGGCATCAGGGAACCGCGGTTCTGACTGGGTCTTCGCCCGACTTCTCGCGGCCCTGTGCGGCGTTCCCTTCAGCGCCCACGTGGCGTCAACACGTGTCGGGCCGTGGACCCCGTCCTCGGAAGGACCTCCTTATGGTGCGGTCCGCGATGTCTCCCCCGCGGCGTGCCCGAGCCTGAGGGTCTCGGCCACCTCGGCGACCAGCTCGCCAGGATCGAGCCTGAGCACCTGCGCGATCTCCATCAGTTCGAT
>JAJYNJ010000027.1:189907-239888 GCA_021786385.1 Chloroflexota bacterium | reverse complement strand
CTCCTCGAGGCCGGCGATCATGCGCAGGCTGGTCGTCTTGCCGCACCCCGACGGACCGACCAGGACGAGGAACTCCTCGTCGCGGATGTCGAGGTTGAGATCGCTCACGGCGACGACGTCGCCGTAGCGCTTCCACACGTGGTCGAACGTCACCGTTGCCATCGACGGACCCTCATCGTCGCGCTGTTGAGCCGGACTCGCGCGTCATCGGCCGGATGCTACCACGCGGAGCGAATGGACTAGAGGGTCGCTGCGCTCGTCTCGGGCGTTGTCCCGGCGGGGCTGACCGCCGCCGGCCGGCAGGTGGGAAGGCTGAACGAGACGGCCGCGCCGCTCGGCGTCTCTTCCACCCAGATGCGGCCTCCATGCGCCTCGACGAGCTCCCGGCACAGGTAGAGCCCGAAGCCGACCCCGGCGCGATCGGACGCTCGCGCGCGGCGGCCTCGATAGAAGGGCTGAAACACGACCTCCCGTTCGTCGTGGTCGAACCCGGGGCCATCGTCGCGGACCGTCACGATCACGGCGTCGTCGGCCCGGTGGGCGAGGATCGTGACGACGCCGTCGGGCGTGGCACCGTGGGTCAACGCGTTGCGCACCAGATTACGCAGCACTTGGCCAATCCAGAGCGGATCGATGTCGACGAGCGGGAGATCGGGCGCGCGCTGGTAGCGGACCTTGCCCGCTTCGGCGTCGGCGGCGAGCTGCCGGACGAGGCGGCCGACGAGCCATTCCAGCGCCACGGGGCGTCGTCGGAGGACCGGCCGAACGTCGCCGGGGCCGACCATCTCGAGGATCTGGTCGGCGAATTCGGAGAGCGTCTCGGTGGCGGCCTGGATCCGTTCGAGATAGCGGCGCCGGGTGGCGTCGTCGAGCGGCAGATGCAGGAGGCTCTGGCTGTACCCGCTGATCAGGGCGAGCGTCGCGCGCAGTTCGTGGGAGAGGGCGCCGGCCAGGAGCGGCCGCCAGCCATCGTCCGACCCGAGTTCGGGCTCGGTCGGGGTGGGCGCGACCGGCCGCTCGGGCGCCACGGCGATGCCCCGCCGCCGGTCGGTCGATGATCCGGCGTCGAGCGCGCGCGCTGTGGGCGTTCCGGAAACCATCGATGAGACTCCTCCGTTCGGTGGCCCCGCTCGACGGCAACAAAAAACCCGCTCTGACACGTGGCCGGAGCGGGGACTTCACCGAATCCTAGTCCCGAAGACTGAGGCTGCGATCGTTGTAGCCGACGCGCGCCGCCGTGTCAAGAGTCTCCCGGCGCTGTGTGTCTCACGGCGTCGACCAGCCGGATGGCGACCTCCGGCGCCAGGACCACCGCGTCGGCGCGCTGGAGCAGTCTCCGTGCGAGTTCCGCGCTCCCGATCAGCCCGTAGGCCACCACTGGGCGGGGCAACCGTACGAGGTCCTCAGGCAACAGATGGGCGAGCACCGGCCCAGGCGAGATCATGGTGCCGACGCCTGGTCGGCGCGGATGGGCCTCGAGCGAACGGCCGAGCCCGGTCGAATCGAAGCCAAACACGTGGAGCAGGCCGAGCGCGCCCAATTCAGCGGCTGCGGCCACCATGGCGGGCCGCCTCGTGAGTACGACACCGATGCCGAGCTCGCCGGTCACGAATCGGACCGCCGCCGCGTCGGGGTTGAGCCCCTGCACCGCGTCGAGGTCCACCGCAAGCGGGGGCCGTGCCCGGCCGGCGGCTGTCACCAACGTCGCGAGATCGAGGTCCCGCAAGAGCACCGCGTCGGCGAGGGGTTCGGGGACCTGCAGCGGCTCGCGCCCGTCGCTCGCCACGAGGATCCGCGGCAGGAAGCCGAACCGCTGCTCAGCCAAAGTCGGCCCTCCACAGGTTCACCGAGCTGGTGGTGACACCGGCGGCCCCGGCTGCCAGCACCGCACGTGCCTCCGCCTCCGTGCGGATGAAGCCGCCCGCGAGCAGTGGCACGTTCAGCTTCGGCAATGCCGGCGCGATCTCCGGCAGGATGACGCCTGGCAGCACCTCAACGATGTTCGCGCCGGACTTCGAGACGGCCGCAACGGCAGCGTCCAGCAGGCTGCGGCGGATCAGCAGCAGCCGATGGATGGCCACGATTCCCTCACGCCGGATGGCCGGCATCAGCTGGCCCTGTGAACTGATGATCGCGTCGACGCCGGCGCGGCCCAGCCAGCTGACCCCGGCCCGGTCCGGGCGGACGCCGTCCACCAGGTCGAGGTGCACGGCCACCAGCCGGCCAGCGCGGTGGATACGGTTGACGAGCGGTCGCAACGCCAACCCGTCGGCGCGCAGGATGAAGATGATCCCCACCCGGCTCTCCAGAGCCTCTTCGAGACGTGACTCGACCGTGATGGCAGCACAGCACGGAGATGCCGCCAACCGTTCCAGGAACGCCCGCGTGTTCGACTCCGACGACGCCACTTGGGTCTCCCAGCCGACGCCACCGGGGCGTCATGTGCGACGGGCCGCTGCCGATCTGCCCCGCCCGCGGCGCGCCGGACGACGCGCCGGCCCCGGTTGGGTCGAGCGGATCGCCCGACTCCGCCGGGAAACGAGCCTCGCGGGGCGAGTGCACTATAGCCGGGCCGCGGGGGTCGATCACGTCATTCCAGGTACCATCGCATCCGTCCACGCGCGACGCTTCGAGAGGACGACGAAGACGATGATCGGCCAGATGTTCGAGCGCATGCGGGCCAGGCCGCAGGAGCGGACGGCGGCGCAGGAGCCGGCGGCGGCGCAGGAGCCGGCGGCGGTCCCGGCGAGGTGACCCCGCGGTGTCCTCCCTCACTCCGTTCGGATGGCTCCCGTGAGCGTTGCCGACCCGGATCCCGCACCGGAGACGCATGCGCCCCTGGGCGCCACGCGTGACGTGGGCGCAGCGCCCCCCGCGCCGCGCGACCTGCTGGGGCGGCCGCTCCGCGACCTGCGCATCTCGGTCACCGACCGCTGTAACTTCCGCTGCACCTACTGTATGCCACGCGAGGTGTACGGCCTCGACTACGCATTCCTGCCGCGTGCGGAGATCCTGACGTTCGAGGAGATCGAGCGCCTGGCGCGGCTGTTCGTGCGGCTGGGCGTCACCAAGTTCCGCCTGACCGGCGGCGAGCCGCTCGTCAGAAAGGGCCTGCCGGACCTGGTGCGCCGGCTCGCCGAGATCGACGGGGTGCGCGACCTGGCGCTGACCACGAATGGGGCGCTGCTCGCGGCGCAGGCCCGTGCGCTGCGAGACGCGGGGCTGCGCCGCGTCTCGGTCAGCCTCGACTCGCTCGACGACGCGATCTTCGGTGCGATGAACGGGGTCGAGTTCCCGGTGCAGCGCGTACTCCAGGGCATCCGCGCGGCGCAGGACGCGGGCCTCGTGCCCGTCAAACTCAACACCGTGGTGAAACGGGGCGTCAACGAGGCGAGCGTCCTCCCGCTGGCACGCTGGGCGCGCGACCACGGCGTGATCCTGCGCCTCATCGAGTTCATGGACGTGGGCCTGACGAATGGGTGGCGGCTGGAGGACGTGGTGCCCGCCGCCGAGCTGGTCGCTCTGGTCGACGCTGCGTTTCCGCTGGAGCCGATCCCGCCGGCCTACCCCGGCGAGGTCGCCACGCGCTGGCGCTACCGGGACGGGGCGGGTGAGATCGGGGTGATCGCGTCGGTGACCCAGCCGTTCTGCGGGGCGTGCACCCGGGCCCGTCTCTCCGCGAAGGGCGAGCTCTTCACGTGCCTCTTCGCCGCGGGCGGGCTCGACCTGCGGACGCTCCTCCGCGGCGGCGCCTCCGACGAGGCGATCGAGGCGGCGATCGCCTCGCGCTGGCAGGGCCGCAGCGACCGGTACTCAGAGCTGCGCTCGTCGGAGACCACTGGCCTGCGCCGCGTCGAGATGTTCGCCATCGGGGGTTGAGCGGTGTGGACGGCCTCGGCGCCCGCGGCAGGCCCGGCGGGCCGAGGCGCGCGATGGCGGCGGGCGGGAGAACGCGTCGCCGCTAGAGCGCCCCGACGGTCTCCATCTCGGATGGGTCGAGCCTCCAGGTCGCCGCCGCCTGCACGTTCTGCCGGACCTGCTCGGCCGAGCTGGCGCTGGCGATGACCGTGGCGACCTCGCTGTGGCTGAGCAGCCAGCCGAAGGCGAGCTCGAGCAGCGAATGGCCGCGCTCCCGGGCGAAGCCCTCCAGCCGTTCGAGGCGCACGAAGTTCTCTGCCGTCAGCACACGATCGGCGCGCCGACTCTCGCCCAGGCGCGCCCCCGGCGGAATCACGCCCGCGCGGTACTTTCCGGTGAGGAAGCCCGACTCGAGCGGGTAGTAGGGGATCAGCCCCAGCCCCAGCGCGCGGCAGGCCGGCAGCAGTTCCCGCTCGATGTCGCGGGCCAGCAGGTTGTAATGGTCCTGCGCCGAGATCGGCCGCACCAGGTGCCAGGTGCGCGCTGTCCAGTCCGCGTCGATCATCTGCCAGCCGGCGAAGTTGCTGTAGCCGGCGTAGCGGACCTTGCCGGCCCGCACTAGGTCCTCCAGCGCCTGTAGCGTCTCCAGGATGGGCGTCCCCGGGTCGGGTTCGTGCAGTTGGTAGAGGTCGATGTAGTCGGTGTTGAGCCGCCGCAGGCTCGCCTCGACCTCCTGCATGATCCAGCGGCGCGAGGCGCCACGCTCGAACGGCGAGTCGTCCATCGGCATGCCGACCTTCGTGGCGAGCACGACCTGCGCGCGGCGCGGCCCGAGCAGCCTGCCGAGTAGCGTTTCGGACGCCCCCTTCCCGTACACGTCGGCCGTGTCGATGAAGGTGACCCCGAGCTCGAGGGCCTGATCCAGCACCGCGCGGGTCCGCGCCTCGTCAAGCCGTGTGCCGAAGTTGTTCGCGCCGAGCCCGAGCTCGGAGACGAGCAGTCCCGATTGCCCTAGTCGTCGATACTCCATCGCCTGCTCCCGATCTGTTGATCGCCCCGATCGTCTCACAGCGGCGCCCGTCAGTGGCAGCGCAACCCCGCCGCAGGCGGCACTGGCTGGAGCAGGTAGGCATCGACAGCCGTGCGGACACAGGCGCTCACTGCATAAGCCGGTGTGACCCTCGCCCACGCGCGTGATCAGGTCTGCCGCGGGGAGCTGGTGGGCGACGTTCTGCGCGCAGCCGTTCGGCGTGGCGGGGGGTCGCCGGTCGAGCCGACGAGGACGATGGGCGGCGCGCCGGGGGCCGTGGCCGGGCCGGGCGTCCGTACCGGCCACGTCGGCCAATACGCGCACTCGACGTCGTTGAAGGCCAGCAGCCGCCCGACATGGGGCGCGACCGTCTGGAAGCGTGCCGCCAATGCGCTGTACGCGGCAGGATCACGGGGCGCCAGCCGGTCGAGGCACGTCACCGCGTAGTACGCGTCGATCAGGTCGGAGTACGAGGCGTCTGGGTTGCGGCCACGCAGGTGATCGCCGAGGAGCAGCATGAGGCTGCAGCTCGCCGTTGCGTGCGCCGAACTGAGTGGCGAACGTCCTGGCCCCCGCCAGGAGCTCCGCGAGGTCGGACGGCGTATCGGCCGTGGCGTCGGCAGGGATGAAGCGGTCGAGGTCCTGGACGCATCGGATCGGGCTGCTCGCGCCCGCGCCTCGCCGATCGAAGCCGACGATGCCGAAGCGGGCCAGGAGCTCGGGCGGAAAGAGGGTCGTGGTGTTCTGGCGGACGAAGTCGACGCCGTTCTCGCCGGGCCCGCCGGGGTCGACGACCAGCGAGCCGATGCGCTGCGCGGGCGTCGGTGGGACGGCGGACGGACGGCCCTTCTTTCGGGCGCGACCGGCGGCTACGTGGACGGCGAAGCGGGCGGGGTCGGTGGCACGCTAGGACCGTCCGTGGGCGTCGTCGTGGGCATGGTCGCGTCAGGCAACCGGGTCTCGGCCGGCCGCGGCGTCGGGGTGCGCGCAGGCGCAGATGTCGGGGCGAGGGTGGGACCGAACGGCACCGGGCCGGGGACCCCGAAGAGCTGCCCGAGAGTCACAAAGCTGAAGCCGCGGGCCCGATAGTTGGCAATCACCGCGGGCAGTGCCAGCTGCGTCAAGTCGTGGTTCGCGTGCATCAACACGATCGAACCATTGGTGCCACGGATCCCGTTGGCGATCAGTTCGGCGACGCTCCCGCGCCCCGTATCGCCGAGCGTGGTGTCCCAGGTGACGACGGCCCGCTCGCCGGCGGCAGCGGCTGCGCGCAGCACCATCTCGTCGACCGCACCGCCGGGCGGCCGTACGAAGGGCAGCAACGGTCGGCCGACGACGGCGCCCACGACCTCGTTGTCGTGGCGGATGTCCCACACGTCATGTTCGTAAGGGGCACGTGTCAGGTCCATGTGGTCCCAGGTGTGGTTCGCGACCGGATAGCCGGCCGCCCCGACCGCACGCCAGACCCAAGGGTATGCCTCCACGGCCTGGCCGATCGGGAAGAAGGTCGCGTTGACGTGCTCCGCCTGCAGGATCGCGAGGATGGCGAGCACGGCCGACGGGCTCCAGCAGTCGTCGATCGTGAGGGCGACGACGGGGTACGCGCGCAAGCCGGAGCTGACCAGCGGCGCAGCATGGCCGACAGCCGCGAGCTGGGTAGGTGGGTACGAGCGGGTGGGCGCCGGGATCGCCGGCAGGCGAGTCGGCACTGGGACTGAGGAAGGCGACGGCGTGACGATGCCGCCGATGGCGGCGCCGCTTGGGCTCGCCAGGCCGGTTGCACCCGGGACCGATCCGCCCACGCCAGAGCCACTCGGCGGCGCCGTCGAGGGGGGGGCCGAGGCGGTGGCCGGCGGGCCTACGGGCGTACGCGGCGTGGCCGCGGCTGGCGACGCGACCGCGTTGCCGCATGCCGCCACAGCGACGAGCAACGCGGCCGTCACCGCGACGGACGCGAGGGTCAAGGCGCGGTCCGTGCGCACCGTGCAGTTGGAGTGTCTGGCAGCGTGCATGGCGCGACTCCTGGCGGCCCGACTCGGTCGGTCAGCATCCGTGCGCGCAGATACGAGCCCTCCGGCGGGATCGCCCATCTGTACGCCAGGATGCGCCGGATTCGGCCGCGCCACAAGGGCTTCCCGCGGGGCGCGGAAGGCGGCCCGCGGCGACGAGCGTCTCGGGCCTCGTGTGGCTCCGTCATCTCGCGCAACGACGCATGGGGCGGTCTCCCGAGCCGCCGCTGGTGACCGTTATTCCGAGCCGCCGCTAGCGACCGTTGCGGAGCTCGGCACCTCGGCCGTGCGCCCCTGCCAGAGCGCCGCGATCACCGTCGTCAGGGGGACCGCGGCGAGGATCCCGAGACTGCCCACCAGCGTCCGCACGATCTCGACCGCGATCACCTCCTGGTTGATCACGGCGTTGAGCGAGCCTACCTGGACGGCCAGCACGACGAGGAGCGGCAGCGCGGTGCCGAGGTAGGCGAAGACGAGCGTGTTGATCGTGGCAGCGAGGTGCGCCACCCCGACGTTCATGGCGCGGCCAAACAGGGCTCGCGGCCCGAGGGTGGGATCCACCCGCCCGAGCTCCTCGACCGTCGCCGCCTGGCTCATCGCCACGTCGTTGAGCACGCCGAGCCCGCCGAAGATCATCGCCGCCAGCAGCAGGCCGCTCAAGTCGATCCGGTTTCCCATCAGCTGCCCGAGCGTCACCACCTCCTCGGAGCCCTGGGCCGAGGTGAACTGCGCCGCGGCCGAGACGAGCGCTGCCAAGACCCCCGTGACGAGGAGCCCCGCGCTCGTGCCGAGGATCGCCGCCAGTGTCGTGCGCGAGGCACCCTGCGTGAGCAGGAAGCTCAGGACGGTGACGGCGATCCCGAACACGACGGCCAGCCCGACCGGGTTCCACCCGAGCAGCAGCAGCGGGATGAGGAGCCGGATGGTGAACCCGACCGTCAGCACGAGCGAGACGACCGCCCGCAGGCCGCGCCAGCCGGCAATGGCAGCGGCCGCCACGACGAACGCGCCGACCAGGGCGCCCAGGAGCGGCAAGCGCCAGCGGTCGATCACGGCGTAGGTCGTGGGTCCGCCCGGCTGTCGGTCGACCGACAGCACGACTTCATCGCCGGGCCGGTAGTCGGGCAGCTGCAGCTGGCTGCTGGGGCCCTGCAGGTTGGCCAGCACCCGCATGCCCGCCTGCGGCCCGTCGAGCACCACGACGGTCGCGGTCGGCGGCGCTCCGTTCTGCGCCGCCTGCACCGTTTCGATGCGCGCGTGCTCGAGGTTCGAGACCACCTGGCGGGTCGCGGCAGGGACGAGGTTCGGGACGAAGACCAGGAAGCCTACGAGCAGGATCAGGGCCAGCCCGTACAGGACGATGCGGCGGTCGTTGCGGAGTTCGGAGTCCTGCGGCTCCGCGGGAGACGCCATAGGTGCGGCAACCTCGGTGCGTTCGGGTGGGACGGCGGCACGTGCCGTTCAGATGGTCGGGGGATTGGGGTGGCCTGCGGGACTCGAACCCGCAACCATCGGATCCACAATCCGATGCTCTGCCGATTGAGCTAAGGCCACCGCGGCGCGGGCGCCCTGGTTGCCGGGACGCGCGCGGCAGCGGGCAGTATCGCATGAACCGGAAGCCGGCGTGCGCCGGTACCCCCGGTGCCCCCCGACCTGGACGTCCGGGCGATTGGTGGCACCGGCCGCACCACGAGGCTGCCCACATGGTCACCTACAGCGAAGCTCGCGCCGGCCGTCATGGCGGCAGCTCGCTGCGACGCCGCCTCGCCCGCTTCGCGCTCGTGGCGCTCGTGCCGCTCGTGGCCGTCGGATGGCTCGTCGCGGTCCCCGGTGCGCCGGTCGTGCGGGCCTGGGATGCCGGCACGTTCAGCGCGGCCGACGAGAGCTTCCTCTTCTCGCTGACCAATCAAGCGCGGGCCTCGGCCGGGCTGGCGCCGCTTCGCTGGGACTGCGCGCCGGCGCCGACCGGTCCATAGGCCGACCCACGGCCCGCGACGGGACCCCGCGCCGCGCTCGCGCGCCCCGCTACACTGCCTGGATGGCGCCGGTCCTCGAGGCACGTGACCTCACCAAGACCTACCGTGCTGGCGACGGCGAGGTTCGCGCCCTGCAGGGCATCTCGCTCAGCGTGCATCTGGGCGAGTTCCTCGCGCTGATGGGGCCGTCGGGAAGCGGGAAGACCACGCTGCTGCAGTTGCTCGGGGGCCTCGACCGCCCCACGTCGGGCGAGGTGATCCTCGACGGCGTCGCGATCTCGTCGCTCGACGACGATGCGGCGACGCGGCTCCGGCGCGAGAAGACCGGGTTCGTCTTCCAGGCGTTCAACCTCGTGCCGCTGCTCTCTGCCCGCGAGAACGTGGCGCTGCCGTTCCTGCTCGCGGGGCGCGATCCGCGCACCGGCGAGACGGCGGCCCGCGTGGACGAGGCACTCGAGCTCGTCGACTTGCGGGCCAAGGCCGACCGTCGGCCCGGCGAGCTGGCGTTCGGCGAGCAGCAGCGCGTCGCGATCGCCCGCGCGATCGCCGGCCGGCCGGCGATCCTTTTCGCCGACGAGCCGACCGGTAATCTCGACTACGCGACCGGCATGGAGATCCTGCAGTACCTCTACCGCTCGTGCGCTGAGCGCGGCCAGACGGTGGTGCCCGTGATCCACGATGCGCAGGCCGGCGCGTACGCCGACCGTGTCCGTTTCCTGCGGGACGGGCACGTCCGTGAGGAGATCGAGCTCGGCCGCCGGACCGAACACCCTGCGCGGCCCCTCATCGAGCGGCTCGCGCTGCTGGGGAGCCTGGTCGGAGTCACCGGTGCGGCTGTGGTGCTGGTCTTCGGCGGCACCTCCGGCATGCGCAGCGCGCTGGAGGTGCCTTGGGGTGCGGTGCTGCTCGCCTTCGCGCTCGGGGTCGGCGGATCGCTCCTCGCCGCCGCCTATCCCGCGCGCCTGGCGTCCCGGGTCGAGATCGCCCGGGCACTGCGGTTCGAATGACCCGCCGGGTGGGGCCGCCGCTGCGCTTCGTTGCCCACGCGGGCGCCGGACGTGGGGCGTTCGTACGGCGCTGGCCGCCGCTCGCGGCCGCTCTGGCGGCGCGCGGCATGGCGCATCTCGTCGACGTGACGTCGCGTCCCGGCGAGGCCGGGGAACTGGCGCGTCGCGCGGCCGACGACGGAGCGCGGCTGGTGGTGGCGGTGGGCGGGGACGGCACGCTGCACGAAGTGGTGAACGGCTTGCTGGCCGCGGGGCGTTCGCTGGCGGGCGGGCCCTGTGTGGGGCTGATCCCGGCTGGCCGCGGCAGCGACTACGCCCGAGGGGTCGGGCTGCCGACCGACCCGGGCGCCCTCGTCGAGCGGCTGGCGGCCGCGCTCGAGGGGGATCCGTCCGCCGTGCACCCGGTCGACGTCGGGCGCGTGTCGTACCGGCCGACGCACTGGGTGGCCGGACGTCCCGTCGACGCAGCGGCGGGCGAATCGGCGCGCCGCTGGTTCGTCAACGCGGCCGGCACGGGGATCAGTCCGTTCATCGCACAGCGCGTCGCCCGTTTCCCCGCGCGTCTGGGGTCCTACCTGTACACCGTGGCCGGTATCGTCACGATCATCGACTGGCGCGACCGACTCGTGGAGCTGGGCTGGGACGACGGGAGCCGCGACGAGGTGCGGGTGGAGTCGGTCGAGGTGGCGCTGGGGCCCTACGAGGGCGGGGGGATGTGGGTCGCCCCCGAAGCCGATCCGACCGACGGGCTCTTCGACATCGTGGTGGTCGGGGCGATGAGCCGGCTCAAGACGCTGACGCTCTCCTGGCGGATCAGAACGGGCGACCACCTGCGCAGCCCCGTGGTCTGGACGCGCCGGACGCGATCGCTGACGATCCGCGCGTTGGACGACGCCGGCCCGATCTACCTGCAGGCGGATGGCGAGCTGTTGGGGCGCGACCCGTTCCGGTTCGAGATCGTGTCGTCGGCGCTCCGCTTCGTCTGGTAGGCTTGCGACATGATCGCCCAGGCTCGCTTCCTTCGTGTGCCGCCCTACGAGCGGGGGATCACCCTTGGGGACTTCATCCTGCCGATCCGGATCGGCGAGCGGACCTCGGTCCGCCAGCACCACCTCGCGCTGGTGCTGCTCGGTGTGCTCGTGCTGGCCGTATCGGCCCAGATCGTCATCCCGATCCCGGGCACTCCGGTCCCCATCTCCGGTCAGACGTTTGGGGTCCTCACGACTGCGACGGCGCTCGGCTTTCGGCGGGGGATCGCGGCCGTCGGTCTGTACCTGATCCTTGGCTTCTTCCTGCCGATCTATGCCGGGGGTGCTTCAGGGATCGCGCACATCGCGGCGTTGCAGCAGGAACACGTCGTGCTCGGTCCGACCGGCGGATACCTGGTGGGGTTCTTGCTCGCGGCGGCGCTCGTCGGGCGGCTCGCCGAGCTTGGCTGGGACCGGCGCTACGCGGGGGCGCTGGCGGCGATGCTGCTCGGCAACCTCCTGATCTACGCGATCGGCTTGCCGTGGCTCGCGGCGGCGACTGGGCTCTCGCCGAGCGGGGCGCTGCGCGAGGGGCTCTACCCCTTCGTCGTGGGCGACGCGCTCAAGTTCTTGCTGGCGGCTGCGGTCTTCCCCGCCGGCTGGTGGATCGTAGGTCGTCGTCCGAGCGATCGCTGAGCGGTGCGTCGGGCACGCGGCGTCAGGGGTGGGTGAGGAGGATCGTCGGCGCGCGCACGCGCCGGTTTTGGGGTCTAATGGTGTTGTCGGCGCGCCTGTAGCTCAGCGGATAGAGCGAGTGGCTTCGGACCACTAGGTCGCGGGTTCGAATCCTGCCGGGCGCGCCACCTTCCATGGCATGTATCCATTGCCGGATGCGGCACGTCTATGCTGCAGAGAGCGCGCTGGTCTCCCCGCCGGATCCTCCGGCCGGGCCACCATCGCGGGCAAGAGGTGAGCGCCATGGCCACACAATCGCCGCGTTCGCGGAGCGGGTTCGCAGCCACGCCGCTGGCGCAGTTCCTGGCCGGCACGGCGGGCCGCACGGTGCGCTTGCTCGCCGGCGTCGTGCTCGTGATCGCCGGCCTGACATGGCTCGGGGGGACGGTCGGCCTGATCGTCGCGATCATCGGGCTCGTGCCGATCGCCGCCGGCCTCTTCGACTTCTGTCTCCTCTCGGCCCTCCTCGGCGGGCCGCTCCGGGGCCGTGACGTCCGCGCTGCCGGGCGTCGCTGACGCGCGCAGGGGAGCGTCCGCCACCGTGCCGATCCGATCGCTCGACCGGCGGCCCGGCAGCCGAGACCCGGCTCGCGCCGAAGAGGGCCGTGAGATCCGATCCCGGTGGGATCTTTGACCCTGCGCGGGCGTCTGGCACCCGCCTAGCCTGCCGGTATGGTCAGTACCGCCCGAACCGTGCCGCGCCCCACCACGATCCTTGTGGCCTGGCTGCCCCGACAGCACGGTGCGTGGGCCATGCTCGCGGTGCCGCTCCTGCTCGGCGTCGCGGCGAGTCGGCCCAGCGGCTGGCAGCTCGTGCTGGCCGCCACGGCGGTCGCCGGGTATCTCGCGGCCGCCAGCGCGCAGGGGTTCCTGCGGAGTCGAGGGGGCGGGCGGTACCGCGCACCCCTGATCGTGTACGGCGGTGCGTTCGGCGCGCTGGGGCTGCTCCTCGCCTGGACCCATCCGATCTTGTTCGCGGCACTCGTCGTGCTGGTGCCCGCCGCCGGCACAGCCCTCTGGGGCGCACGGCCGGGTACCCGGCGCGCGATCACGACCAGCCTGGCCGCGGTGGTGCAGGCGCTCGTCCTTGTCCCGGCAGCCGCGGTGTTGGCCGGGCCGACCCACTGGCTCGCGGTCGAGCGCGCCACGCTGCTGGCGGCGATCTACCTGGCGGGCACGGTCTTGGTCGTGCGCTCCGTGATCCGCGAGCGGGGGAATGGCGGGTTCGCGGCGCTCTCAGTCGGTTACCACCTTGGGGCGGTGGTGGTCGCGGCGCTCCTGCTGCCGTGGGCGTATGTCGCGTACGTCGCCGCGCTGGCAGTGCGCGCCGCGTCGCTGCCTGTGCTGCAGCGGCGCTGGGCGGGCAGCGGCCGCCCGCTGCGGCCGATCCAGGTCGGGGTGGTGGAGATCGTCGCGTCGGCCGCGCTGGTGGCGCTCGCCTTCACGGTGTCTCTGTAGGGGCCGCACCGCCGGAGCATAGACGCCACCATGGGCATCGACGCGTTCGTTACCCTGATACGCACTGGCATGGCGCCGGCGGGACCAGGGGAGGGCGACAGATGTTCAAGCGGATACTGGTGGCGGTCGACGGCAGCCACCACGCGCGACAGGCGGCGCTGACCGCGGCCGCGTGTGCCCGCGAGACGGGAGCCACGCTGACCCTGCTCACCGTGTACCACGAGCCGCCCGGATTCGAGGGTGAGCCCGAGTACTCGGAGAACTTGGAAGCGGCCATTCGTCGGGCCGAGGCCGTCCTCGACGCCGAAGTAGCGGCGATCCAGGCCGCTGGCGGTCCGCCTGTCGAGCGCGAGACGCTCGGCGGCGACCAGCCTGCGCGAACTATCCTCGACGCGGCGGCCTCGGGGCAATACGACCTGCTGGTGATGGGCACGCGAGGACTCGGACGATTGCAGAGTGTCCTCCTCGGTTCGGTCTCTGCAGATGTCGCGGCGCGGAGCCCGATCCCGGTCCTGATCGTGCACGGCACGGATTGACGCGCGGCGACGGCGACGCCGTGCACCGGCCGCGGCTCCGAGGCACCGACGGAGCTGCTCGATAGCGGTCCGGCAGTGACGAAAGGAGGCGCGGGATGAAGCTCGAGCTGCGGCCCCGCAAGCAAATCGGCCTGGTTGCGCACGACAACAAGAAGCAAGACCTGGTCGACTGGGCGCGCTACAACCGCGCGCTGCTCGAACAGCACGACCTGTACGCCACGGGAACGACCGGGGCGCTGCTGGAACGCGAGCTCCAACTCCCCATCACCCGGCTGCAATCGGGGCCGCTGGGCGGCGACTTGCAGGTCGGCGCGATGATCGCCGACGGGACGATCGACTTCCTGGTCTTCTTCTGGGACCCCCTCGAGCCGCTGCCGCACGACCCAGACGTCAAGGCGCTGCTGCGGATCGCCGTCGTCTGGAACATCCCCGTCGCCTGCGATCGGGCGTCGGCCGACTTCATGATCTCCTCGCCGCTCATGAGCGACGGCTACGAGCGCCAGCTCCCCGACTATTCGGCGCACCTGACGCGTCCGCTTGCGACCGACGGCAGCCGCTGAACGGAGTGGCCCGGGTGCCCGCACCGCGCGCCGGTTGTGCGACCGGACGCCCCGGTTGTGCGACCGGACCGGATGCGCCCACAATGGACGAGCCGGTCCCCACAGCGGGGTACGGCGGCGCGGAGGGCGGCCGGCATTCCGGCCGCCGGCAGATGGAGGCCTGGGGTGACGACGCACGACGACGCCTGGGATCGCTACGGCAGAGCGCTGACCGGGGCGATGGCCGAGGTTCTCGACGAGCTCCCCGAGGAGGTGCGAGCGCATGCGCTGGAGACGGCCGACTATTGGTTGAGCGTCGGGCTGGCCATCGGCCTGGAGCACCCGGCCGCAGCGCGCCGGCTCCTCGCACTGATCGAAGCCGAAGAGGCCGAGCGAGCCGCGCTGGTCGAGGACGCTGCGGCCTTCGTGCAGGAGGCGCTGGCATGAGGCGCCGTGGCCTCGTGTCCAGCCTCTATCGGACCGCGCGGTTGGCCAACGACATCTCGACGCTGGCGTCGGGCAACCCACACCGCATGGCGCGCCGGGCGAGGAACAGGATCGTCGGCCGCGCCCTGGGTCGCGCCGGCCTCTGGCGCATGCTCTGGGGCTAGGGCTTCACTCTGCGATCTCGGCCTGCGCCGGGACCATCGCCGCTTCGACGTGCTGCGCCGCGTGCGTGGTGCGCAGCGGGATCTCGTGCAGCAAGAGCGACGCCGCGCACGCCACGATCGCGGCCGCCACGCCGATCCACATCGCGTTGCCGAGCGCGATCGAGAACGCCTGGTGGAAGCCGTTGAGGAAGATCGGCTGCAGCTGCGGCGGGATCCGCGTCAGGAACTGCGTGGCGTTGTTCCCGCCGACCGAGGTCAGCTGCTGGCCGATGTTGAGGCCGGCGGGTGCCGTGGTCGGCACGAAGGCCGCCGGCGCGCCCGCCGCGATGATCTGGCTGCGGAGCAGATCCCAGGTGAGGTTGTTCTCGAAGAGCGTAAAGGCGACGGTCAGGCCGACCGAGGTCCCGATCTGGCGCATCAGGGTCAGGTCGCTGGTGGCCGTGCCGAGCAGTCGGAACGGCACGGCGTTCTGCACTATCAGCGTGAAGATGGCCATCATCGGCCCGACGCCGACCCCGGCCACTACCATCCAGAGCCAGAGCGTCGTCGTGGGCGTGTCGGCCCGCAAGTTGGTCAAGAGCGTCAGGCCGACGGCGACGAGCGCCATCGATCCGACGAGCAGCCACTTGTAGTGTCCGGTGCGGCTGACGACTTGGCCGGAGACCACGGAGCTGGCGATCAGCCCGATGAGGAAGGGAAAGAGGTCGTATCCGGATGCCGTGGAGCTCGCTCCCTGGACCACCTGGAACCAGAGGGGCAGGAAGATGATCGCCGTCGCGAACCCGAAGGTCGCGAGGAAGGTCGCGATGGCCGAGACCGTGAAGGTGCGGTTGCGGAAGAGGTCCAACGGAATGACGGGGTCCTCCGCGCGCGTTTCGGCGGCCAGAAACGCGACCAGGAAGAGCGCGCCGATGGCGAAACCGCCGATGACGCCGGGCGCCGTCCAGTCGCCGTTCTCGGCGATCGTCAACGCGATCAGGATCGGGACGATCGCCAACGTCAGCGTGATCACTCCCGGCACGTCGAGGTTGAAGCGGCTGCCTGCGCGTCGGACGGTCGGTAGCAGGCGCCAGATGAAGTAGAGCGAGACGAGCCCGATCGGCACGTTGACGTAGAAGACCCAGTGCCAGCTCTCGTTGTCGGTGAGGAAGCCGCCCAGGAACGGCCCGACGAGAAAGGCGATCCCGAAGACCGCCCCGAAGAGCCCCTGGTACTTGCCCCGCTCGGCAGGCGTGAAGAGGTCGCCGATGACGGCCAGCGAGATCGGGAAGAGCGCACCTGCGCCGAGGCCCTGGAGCGCGCGAAAGGAGATGAGTTCCCACATGGTCTGGCTGAGCCCGGAGAGGGCCGACCCGACCAGGAAGAGGCCGATCCCGACCATCAGCAGGGGGCGCCGGCCGTAAAGGTCGGAGAGCTTGCCGTAGATCGGGATGGTGACCGTGCTGGTCAGCAGGTAGGCGGTCACCACCCAGGTGTAGAGGTCGGCACCGTTGAGGTCGGTGACGATGCGCGGCAGCACCGGCCCCACGATCGTCTGGTCCAGGGCGCTCAGAAAGAGCCCCAGCAGGACCGCGAAGAGGATCTCGAAGCGGGCGCGCGGGCTGACCTCGATGGCTGGGTGGGCCACGCTCGACGAGCCGGCCACGACCGGTAGCTGTTCCATCTACTGTCTCTCCTGGGTTCTCGGGTACGGTCGGACGTCCGTCGGCCTGGCCACGGACGCTGGTCTGGTCAGCTGCGTGGCGGGACGCCCGCGGGCACGCACTGGTCCGACGAGCGCGGGCCGGGATCGTCCTCGACGAGCCGGCCCTCCGCCCGCAGGCGCTCCGCGGTGCTCACGAAGTCGCGCATGGCGCGGACCAAGTTGGTCCGCTGCTGCTCCGTCATCGCCTCGAGCACCCGGCGCAGCTCTTCGGCGCGCATGAACTCGCGGTCCTCGACGACCTGGCGCCCACGCTCCGTGACGGTCACGAAGACGACGCGGCGGTCGGTCTCGTCGTGCTGGCGGCGCACCAGCCCCCGTTCTTCCATCCGCGTGACGATCCCTGTCGCGTTCGAGACCGCCACGTCCAGGATGTCGGCGAGTCGACTCATGGGCAGGCGGCCGTTGGCCTCGATGGCGAGCAGCGCGTGCAGGGTGGTCATGCTGAGATCTTGCCGGCACCAGCGCCGCAGGTGCGACGCACGCTCCTTTGCCATCAGTTCGAGCAGCTCGCTGACGGCGGCCTGAGCCTCGGTGGCGGGAGACGGGGTGGTGGTCGGCACTTCCATCTGTTCAACAGAATAGTTACACGCTCGGCATCCATTATGACCGCCAACAAGGTTATGTCAACCATAAGCACTATCGAATGGCACCGCGGCCGGCGGCCCGCGGCGGCCCACGGCCCGCGGCGGCCCACGGCCCGCGGCGGCCCGCGGCGGCCCGCGGCGGCCCACGGTGGGCGGCGGCCCGCGTCAGTCGAGCGGGACCCGCTGATGCCAATGTGGGACGAGCGTCTGCAGGCCCATGGCGCGCACCTTGGGTTCGAGCGCCTCCTGCGCAGCGGGGTCGCCGTGCACGATGAAGACGCGTCGGGGGACGCCCGCATCGCCCGGGCGCCGGCCAGCGGTGAAGGCGCCCAACCAGGCGAGGAGGCCCGCCTCGTCGGCGTGGGCAGAGAACCCGCTGATGGAGCGCACCTGGCAACGTACCGTGTGGGTCTCGCCGTCGATGCGCACGGACGTGGCACCGGCCTGGAGGTGCGCCCCGAGCGTCCCCGCGCCCTGGTAGCCGACGAAGAGCAAGACGGCGCGTGGGTCGCCGATCAGCTCGCGCAGGTGGCCCAGGACGCGCCCACCGGTGAGCATCCCGTTCGACGCCACGATCATGTAGGGCCGCGGCGACCGCGAGATCGCCTGCGAGTCGCGGATCTCGTTCGTCACCACTTGGCCGGGATAGTCGAGCGGGGCGATGTGGTGGGCGAGCAGGTCGCGGGTTTCCTGGTCCCAGTACTCGTTGTAGCGGCGGTAGATGTCGCTCGCGTGCGACGCCATCGGTGAATCGAGGAAGAGAGGTAGGCGCGGGATGGTGCCGGCCTCGACCAACCGGTTCAGGTGCCAGACGAGCTCCTGGGTGCGGCCGATGGCGAACGACGGGACGAGGAGGACACCATCGTGCTCGGCGACGAGGCGCACCGCATCAGCTAGCAGCCGGACCGCTTCGGCCTGCGGTTCGTGTTCGCGTCCGCCGTAGGTCGACTCCACGAAGACATAGTCGGCGGTCGAGACGGGCGTGGGGTCGCGCAGGATCGGCGTACCGGTCGGCCCGAGGTCGCCGGAGAAGACCAGCGTGCGGGATGGGTGGTCGAGCTCCGCGTCGACCTCGAGGCGGATGATGGCCGAACCGAGGATGTGTCCGGCGTCCAGGAAGGTGGCCGCGATGCCCGGCGCGACCTGGATCCGCGCCCCGTAGTCGACGCCGCGGAACTGCTGCAGCGCCGCGCGCGCCTGCCGCTGGTCGTAGAGCGGCGCTTCGATCTCGCGCTCGACGTGCGCGGCAGCCGTCAGGATCGCGTACTCGGGGTTGGGTCGACCCTTGGGTGTCGCCGCCGGGGGCAGCGTGCCACTGGCGCGGGGATGGGTCGGGAGCGCGGTCGGCGAGGGTCCGTCGCCCGCCCGCGAGCCGTCGGCGGTCGCGCCATCGTCGGCCTGCGCCAGGGCGATCTGCTGGCGGATCGCCGCTTCGCGCTCGCGTTCCTCCTCTGCGGCCCGGTCGGGGTGGCGGCGCGCCCAGCGCGCCTCGCGTTGGGCGAACTCCTCCTGCAGCTTCGCGGAGTCGAGCAGGACGAGCCCGGCGAGTTCGACGCTCCCGCGCGTCGCGAAGATCGGGCCCCGGAACCCCTCGGCCACGACGTGGGGAATTAGGCCGCAGTGGTCCAGGTGGGCGTGTGTCAGGACGATCGCGTCGAGCGTCGCAGGGTCGTAGGCGAGCGGGACGCGGTTGCGCACCGTCTCGCTGGGACTGCCCTGGAACATCCCGCAGTCGATCAGGACGCGGGCGCGGTCGGTCGTCAAGAGGAACTGGGAGCCGGTCACGGTGTTCGCAGCCCCGAGGAAGTGCACGTCCATCTGCGCATCGTGCCACTCGGCCCGCCGAAGCGTGCGCCGCCGACGCCGCCCGCGCCGTTCGCCCCGTTCGGGGGCCGTACCTTGCGCGCCGCCGGCGCCGTTCGGGCACCGTGCCCTGCGGCGCCAGCCGCTACACTCAGCCGAACGTGCCTGACGACACCTGTGACCACTGATCCGCTGGGGGGGCGCCGCGACCCCTTCGCGGCCGGCCCGCTCGACCGCGTCACCGCGACCGCCCTGATCCAGCAGGCGGACCTGCTCGCCGCCCAGGGCGAGTACCAGCGGGCCGCGGCGTTCTACTCGCGCGTGGTCGGACATCGCGACGCCGACCTGCACGTCGCGGCGCTGCTCGGCCTGGCCGAATGCCGCTATCGCCTGGACGACGAGGCGGCCGCGTTGGAGGCCTGGCGTCTGGCGACGCAGGCGCCCGACACGCCGCTCAGTTGGCTGGCCTGGCGGCAGTTGGCGGCGGCCCGCGTGCGGGGCGGCGACCTGCGTGGCGCGCTCGACGCCTACCGGCAGGCCGATCGCCGGGCGCCGCCCGAGGCGCGGGCCGAGATCGCCTCGCGGCTGGGGTGGCTGAGCAAGGAGCTGGGCGATCAGCGGGCGGCGAGCCGCTACTTCGGGCGTTCGCGCGAGGGGGGCGGCGACCAGCCCGTCGTGAGCTACGCGATCCTGGCGGTCACGATCGCGATCGGAATCTTCCAGATGATCGGTGGCGCACAGGGGGACGCCATCACGAACGTGCTCATGCTCGACAAAGTGGCCGTGGCGCACGGTCAGTACTGGCGCTTGTTGACGGTGGTGCTCGTGCACGCCGGCCTGATCCACCTGGCGTTCAACATGTACGCGCTCTACCTGGTCGCGCCCATGATCGAACGGATCTACGGCTCCGCGCAGTTCCTGCTGATGTACGTCCTCTGCGCGATCGCCGGGTCGGTGACGAGCTACATCTTCCTGCCCGACAACGCCGTCGGCGCGAGCGGCGCGATCTTCGGGCTCTTCGGCGTCCTCTTCATCGCGTTCCGCATCCACCACCCGCTGCTCGGCCGTGGCGCCGCGAACATCGCGCGCCAGATCGGGTTCCTGATCGTCTTCAACCTGGTGCTCGACGTCGGGCTGATCGGCGGCGGGGTCGGGATCGACATCTTCGCCCACATCGGCGGACTGGTCGCCGGGCTCTGGCTCGGTCTGATCCTGCTCCCCACCGGCCTGACGCTCGCCAGCCTGTGGCAGCGGCCCGCGGGGGCGCCCGCCGCGGCCACCGCGCCCCTCTCGGGCGTCCTGCGGCTCGCCGGGGTCCTCCTGCTCGTCGCGTTGCTGGTCGCGGGGCTGCAGCTCGGGACGACGATCCGCACTGCCGGCCAGGGTGGGATCGGCGGCGTGCCCAGCGCATCCGCGCCGCAGGCTGCGAGTTCAGCCGCCCGCGGCGCCTCGGCGAGGACGGGGCGCGGGTTCGATGAGCAGGTCTCGGCGCTGCCCGAAGCGGTCGATGATGCGGTAGAAGTTGCGCCGGCTGAGCCGCTCGCGCTCGGGCTCGGGCAGGCTGGTGTACCCCCGGTGGGCATGCCGGAGAGCCGGTAGTTCCAGCCGCACGGCGCGGCGATGCGGCGCTCCGACCCCACTGTCGCGTAGGACCAGGCTCCACCAGATGTCCAGGTTGCGGTAGAAGCGGAAGTGCTCGTCGAGCGGCCCGCGGGCCACGTAGTCGAGGCGACGGAATGCCAGCAGGTAGCCCTCGATCGCGTCGACGTCGCCGGGCGCGGCGTCGTCGAAATGGCGCAGATCGCCCGAGCTGAGCCCCCAGCCGCCCGCCAGCGCCACCGTGGGGTCGCGCAACGCCTCGACCAGCGGCGTCACGACGTCACCGGTCGGTTCGACACTCGTGTCGAGCAGGATGACGACCTCCCCCGTGGCGCGGCGGATGCCCGCGTTCAGGGCGGCCGCGTGGCCCAGCGGTGCGCTCGTCCAGACCTGTTCGGGGAGCGCGCCCCCGAGCAGCACGCGGGCGGCGCCCTCGGGCGCCTCCAAGAGCGCGGCCTGCTCGGGGGTCGGATCGTTCGCCACGATCACGACCTGCGTGGCGGTCGGTGTGTGCGCCCGCAGCCCGTCGAGGGCGCGGGCGAGGTCGTCCGGCCAACGATCGGCAAGCAGCACGACCGTGGCCGGCGCGGTGGTCGGCTCGGCGAGCCGCGACGGCACCGCGCCGCTCGACCCGTAGCGGATGCGCCCGCCGATCTCGAGGTCCGGGGGATGGGCGGGTTCGAGCCGGAAGCGCAGGCCCTGATCGATCACCTTCCAGCCGGCCGTCTCGATCGCCGCGCGCAGCACATCCGCCGCCGACCAGTCTTTCGCCGCGCGAGCCTCTGCCCGCCGGCGCGCCAGCTCCTCGACCTCGTGCGGAACGGAAGTTTGCGTTGGGCCGCTCATCTGCTGGCGCAGTCTAGCTGACCCGCCGACGGCCGCACTGCGCACCGGCGCGTGCACGTCGAGCCGACCCCGCTTCCCCGTTTCGGTACCCTTGCCGCGGTGCATCGTTCGCTCGTCGCCGTCCTGGTCGGAACGTTCACGCTGCGGTTCAGCACCGGGCTCACCGGCGCGCTGCTCATCTACTACCTGGCCGACCTGCCGCGCCACGGTGGCCAGACCGTCGACCCGACGGTGGTCGGTCTGCTCTCGGCGACCTTCTTCGTGGCGGAGCTGCTCCTGTCGCCGCCGTTCGGGGTGCTCTCGGACCGGCTGGGACAGCGGCCGGTGATGCAACTGGGTCCGGGGTTCGGCGCGGTGGCGGTGGTCCTGACGGGGCTCACGACGAGCGTCCCCCTGCTCGGCGTCACGCGCTTGCTCGAGGGTGGGTCGAGCGCGGCGAGCGTCCCCTCCATCCTCGGATACATCGCCCGGGCCACGGCCGGCGAAGAGGCGGTGCGCGGGCGGGCGGTCGCCCGCTTCGAACTCGCGACGCTGGCGGGCTTGGGCGCCGGCACAGTCGCCGCCGGGCCGCTCTACGAGGTGCTGGGGCGGAGTGCCTTCTTCCTGAACGCGCTCGTCTACGGTGGCTCGTGGCTGATCTACCGATTCGGGGTGCACGAGCTGCGGGCGCCCGCGGGACCGCTCGCGGGGCCGGGGCGCACGCCCTGGCGACGGTACGGGGCGCTCCTCTCGAGCCCGTATGTCTGGCTGCTGGCGCCGACCTGGATCGCCGTCAACGCGGCGATCGGGCTCTGGACCAGCCAGTCACTCTTCCAGTTGGTCCGCCGCCCCACTGGCGCGATCGCGGGGCGCCAGCTGCTGATGGGTGGCTTCACGCCCACGCAGGTCAGTGTTGGGCTGGCCGTCGGGCTGTTGGTCTTCTTCGCCGGTCTCCTCTACTGGGGCGGGCGCTTCAAGGCGCTCCGCCGCACGACGATCATCCTGTACGGCATCGGCGGCGGTGCCGCCTCAATCGGCTGCACGTTCGTCGTCAACCACAGTGGCGGGCAGCCACCGGTGGTGCCGATCGTCTTCATCCTGGGGGCCGCGGCCGGGCTCTTCGTGCTCGCCGGCGCCACGCCGGCCGCGCTTGGGCTGCTCGCCGACGTCTCGGAGGCACACCCACAGGACCGAGGCGCGATCATGGGCCTCTACAGCGTCTTCCTGGCGCTCGGCCAGGTCTCGGGCAGCCTGATCGGGGGCGAGGCGGCGCGCCTGCTCGGCATCGATGGGCTGCTGGGCGCGACAATGGTCCTGCTCGCCGTCGCGGTGCTCCCGCTCTCGCAGCTGCGCGCGTTGGAGTACCGGCTCGACGCGCTGCACGTCGCTCCGCCGGAAGAGGCCGCTGCGCTGGCCGAGCTCCCGGGCCGCGTGGACGCGCCGTAGCACGGGCCGGGTGCGCCTCGTGGCCGCTGCCAGCCACGCGGTCCGGAGCGTCCCCGGCGTCCCGACCCGGCGCAGCAGCGCCAGGGCCGCGTTGCACCGCGGCCCACCGGCCGCTACCGGCGGCGGGTCGTTTGGCTCCTCCCGGCCAGCCGCGCCACCTCCGCCGCGATCGCCGCGGTGTAGCGCGAGAGGGCGGCCCGCACCGCCGGCGAGAGCCCCGCGCCGATCTCGAACGAGGCGCCCCCGAGGCCGACGAAGGTGCCCTCGGGGAGGCCGCCGCGCAGCTCCGCCACCAGCGCCAACACGTCGCGCAGGGGCAGCACGTGTGACGAGCGCGGCGCCGGACCCGGGGTCGCCAGCTCCGCCAGGGAGCGCCGTACGACCACTCCCGGCGCGACGCCGCGCACCGCGTCGAGGACCAGCACCCGGTCGCGCGGGCCGAGCGCCAGCAGATCGTCCGGTTCGAGCTGGCCCGCGAAACGCACCTCGACCTGCCCCACGGGCCCGAGCGCTGCCGGGAGCCGCTCCGCCGCGAGCAGCGCGGCCGCGTCGTCGCCGCGCGCGCGTTGCCCGCAGACGAGCACGACGACGCGCTCCTTCACGGTGCCCGATCCGGCCGGCGCGGACGGCGCCTCCGATCCCGCCGCCGTCACGCTCCCTCGACCGTCAGGTCCAGGAAGTGCGTGGCACAGGAGATGCACGGGTCGTAGCTGCGCACGAGTTGCTCGAGCCGCCGCGTCGCCTCGCCGTGCTCGAGCGAGAGGACCGCCGGCGCGAACGCCCGCAGGTCGGCCTCGATCTGGCCCTGGTTCTGGCTGGTCGGCGGGACGATCTGCGCGCTGCGCACGAGCCCTTGTTCGTCGGTCTCGTAGTGGTGCCACAGGATGCCCCGTGGCGCTTCACTGCCCCAGCCGGCCGCCCCGGCCCGCGGCGTCCACGGCGCGAACGGCGCGGCGGGTGGGAGGTAGGCATCGATGATCTCCAGCGCCTCCGCGCAGTAGTGCAAGATCTCAAGCGCCCGCGCCGCGATGCTCCAGAAGGGGTTGCGCGCGATCTCCTCCTGCAACCCGATCCGCGCGAGCGCCTCTCGGGCGATCGGATGCAGCTGGTCGGCGGCGTTGGTGACGCGCGCGGAGGGCCCGAGCTGGTAGGTCTCGCCCGAGAGCGTGCGGGCGTGAAGCGCGTTCGTGCCCTCGTGCTGCTCTTCGCGGAATGCCGCGCGCCACTCGCCGATGCCGACGTCGATTCCGTCGTTCGAGACGATGCGACCATCGAAGAGTGGGTACTCGGCGGGGTGTTTGAGCGAGACGAAGCGCACAGGGCGCTCGAACGGTGGTGCCTGGAACTGCGCCACCAAGTCGAGCGTGGCCTGCGCCTGGGTGAGCGCGTTGGCGAGCGCCGGGCGCAGCGCTTCGAGCTCGGCGCGGCGCGGCACGTGGTAGAAGCCACCCACGCGCAGGCTGACCGGGTGGACCGAACGACCGCCGAGCAGCGCCATCAGCGCGTTGCCGACCTTCTTGAGCGCGAGCCCCTGCTCCACCACGGCCCGATGGTCTTTGGCCAGGTCGATCGCGCTCGCGTAGCCCAGGAAGTCCGGCGCGTGCAGCAGATAGACGTGCAGGGCATGGCTCTCGATGTACTCGCCGGCGTAGAGCAGCCGGCGCAGCGCGCGCACCTGCGGATCGATCTGCACCTCGAAGATCGACTCGAAGGCTCCCGCGGCACTGATCTGGTACGCCACCGGGCAGATCCCGCAGATGCGGGCCGTGATGTCGATCACTTCGTCCGGTGCGCGACCGACGACCAGCTGCTCGAAGTACCGCGGCGCCTCGAAGATCTTGAGCCGCGCGTCGCTGACCTGGCCGTCGTGCACCGTGAGATGCAGGGTGCCCTCGCCCTCGACCCGCGTGATCCCCTCGACGTGGAACGAGCGCTCGAACGTGGCCGACTCGGTCGTCATGACTTGCCCTCCGCGTTCACGCCGGCGCCCATGGCCCGGTGGGCTCGCTCCCCCGCTAGGCTGGCTCCCGGGAGACCGCCCAGCTCGACGATCGCGTCGCGGTACGGCTCGGCGTACCCGGTGAAACCGGCGAAGAGCCGCCCGGCCTCTTGTGGCGAGCGGCCCAGGCTGATGAACTGTCGGCTGAGACTCGACACGTTGGCCTGCTCGCGGGGCCCGAAGCAGCCGTAGCAGCCGCGGCTGTAGCCCGGGCAGAGCGCGCCGCAACCGGTCATGGTGACCGGACCGAGGCAGGGGATCCCCTGGGCCACCATGACGCAGACGCGCCCGGCGCGCTTGCAGGCGGCGCAGACGGCCTCGTCGGGGAGGTTCGGCCGCCGGCCGGTCAGGAGCGCCGTGACGAGCTCCACGAGCTGAGCGGCGTTGATGGGGCAGCCGCGCAGTTCCGCGTCGACCTTCACGTAGTCGGCCACGGGCTGGGCCGTGGCCAGGGACTCGATGTATTCGGGGTGCGCATAGACGGCTGCCCGGAACGCGTCGTGGTCGGCGAAATTGCGCAGCGCCTGGATGCCGCCCGCCGTGGCGCAGGCGCCGATCGTCACCAACAGCTTGGCTTCGCGCCGGACCTCGTGGATCTGCTCGAGCTGTTCCGGCGTGCTGACGGACCCTTCGACGAGGACGACGTCGTACGGGCCGTTCGAGCGATGCGAGGTCGCCTCGGGGAACTCGACGATGTCGAGGCGCTCGGCGATCGCCAACAGCTCGTCCTCCAGGTTGAGCAGTGTGAGCTGACAGCCGTCGCAGGAGGCGAGCTTGACCACGCCGAGTCGGGGGTGCGGGGTCGTGGCGGCGCGAATCATCAGATGCCCTCCCGTCCGAAGACGTCGCCGAGCTGCGCGAGCGAGAAGACCGGTCCGTCTTTGCAGACGAAGAAGGGTCCGACCTGGCAGTGGCCGCAGAGGCCGACGCCGCACTCCATGTGGCGCTCCATCGAGATGAAGATCCGGTCGGGCGTGAGGCCCCGTCCGGCGAGCGCGTTGACCGTCGCCTGGATCATCCGCTCCGGCCCGCACACGAAGGCCAGCGCCTTCGTGCCGTCCCAGCGTGCACGGTCGAACAGGTGTGTCACCACGCCGACCCGTCCGAGCCACGTGGCGTCGGCGCGGTCGACGGTCACCCCCACTTCCAGGTCGTCGCGGGCCGCCCACGCCGCCAGCTCCTCTGTGTAGAGCACGTCGCTGGGTGTCCGCGCGCCGTAGTAGATGTGCACGTCGCCGTAGCGCGACCGCGCGGCCAGGATCTCGTCGACGATCGGCCGCAACGGCGCCAGCCCCATCCCGCCGCCCACGATCACCACGTCGTGTTCCTGCGCGGCCGCGACGGGCCACCCGTGGCCTAGCGGTGCCGACAGGCCAACCTCGGCTCCCCGCTCGAGCCCGGTCAGGACGGTGGTCGTCGGGCCGACGGCGCGGATCGTCAGCTCCAGGCCGCGCGGGAGGCGTCGCGAGATGGAGATTGGCACGGCGCCGACCGCGGGCAGCGAGACCATCACGAACTCGCCCCGCGCGGTGGACCAGTCGATGCCGTCCGGCGTGGAAAGCGCCAACGTGACGGTGTCGTGCGTCTCGCGGCGCACCCCCTCGACGCGGAAGACGCTGCTCCGCGGCGCGTGCGGTTGGGCCGCCTCAGCCGGCCCCGCGCTCACCTGTGGGGGCGGCGCGATCACGTTCAATTCCTCGCGGACGTCGATGCCGACGGGGCACCAGGTGATACAGCGGCCGCAGCCGACGCATCCGGAGGTGCCGAACTGGTCGATCCAGGTCGCGAACTTGTGCGTCAGCCACTGACGGTAGCGGTCCTGCACGCGCGGTCGGAAGTTGCCGCCGAGCGCGACGGCCGCGAACCCCTTGGTGAAGCAGGAATCCCAGCGCCGTTCGGTCGTTGCGGTGTGACCATCGAGGTCCGAACGCTGGCTGACGCTGGTGCAGAAGCAGGTGGGGCAGGCCGCGGTGCAGTTGGTGCAGGCGAGGCAGCGCTCCGCGATCTGCGCCCAGCGCGGGCTCTCGAGCTTCGCGAGCAGGCGATCGTGGAGGCCGGCGGTCACCACCGGATCGCCGATCCGATCGCGCGCCGCCGCCAGCTGGTCCGCCCCGGCGGTGAGCTGCTCGGCCGTGGCCTCGGCCAGGTCGAGCCGTGTCACGATGGCCGACCCCGCCGGTGTGCCGGCTGTGACGATGAACCCTTCGTCGAGCTCGATCAGCGCGATGTCGTGGCCGCTGCGGATGCCGGGACCGGTGCCCATCGACGTGCAGAAGCAGGTGGCCGCGGGCTCGGCACACTGCACCGCGACGATCAGTGTGTTTGCCCGTCGTGCCCGGTAGTCTTCGTCGGTGTAGGGGCCGCCCAGGAAGACCCGGTCCTCGATGCCGAGGGCGGCCAGCTCGCAGGCACGCACGCCGAGGAAGGCGAGCCGCGGGATCTCGCGGGGCGCAGGCCCGAATGAGACGTGTCCGTGGTCGTCACGTCGGGACTCGCCGAGCGCCAGCGTTGGCGGGAAGACGAATCGCTTCCAGGACGTCGGCCCGACAGCGTAGGCAAAGAAGCGCTCGTCAGCGTGGTGGACGAGCCGATAGTGGCCCGGTGCCTGCTCCGCCCCGATCCCCTGCGGCAGATCGGCGACGTGGTGGATCTCCCCGTACACGATGGCGCCGTCGGCCACGGTGGGCCCGATCACGGTCCGCCCGTCCTCGGCGAGGAGCTCGATGAGGTGTTGGAACCCGGCGCGGGGCAGGAAACCGATCGCGCTTTTCGTCACGTTGGTCACGTCGATCGGTGGCTACCTCGCGAACAGGTCGAGCATCTGGAGCCGGGTGGCGGTCAGGCGCCGCGCCAGGGCCTGGAGGACACGCGGATAGAGCGCGGCGGCCAGGTCGTGGTCGGCGGCCAGCGCTGCGCGCAGACCGGGCCCGTCGAGCGCCAGGACATCGACCGGCTGCAGCGCCACCACAGTGGACGTGGAACGGTAGGGCGGCACGAGCGCAGACCAGCCGAAGACGTCGCCCGGTTCGACCGTCAGGATCGTGATCCAACCGGTCTCGGGTACCAGCGTCCGCAGTGACACGCGGCCCGAGAGCACGATCCCGAGCTCGTTGGCGAGCTGGCCCTCGGCCAGCAGCGTCGTGCCGGCTGACGCCTGGTAACGGCGCGCCAGCGAGGCGAGTCGGACCTGGGCTTGGGGCGGCAGGTCGGCAGCGAACCAGGTCGCGTTGAGCAGCGCGACGAGCTCGGCGTTGGCTTCGGTCCTGGGCGCTGGGCCCTCGGTCTCGGGCATGGCGGTCGACCTCCGTGGGGGGCAGGCGAGACGTACGGCTGCATCAGTATGTGATCATCCCGTTGGGTCATGCCGACAGGGCCTGCAGTCACGCGAACGCGGTCCGTCCGACCCGCTACGTACGGGGCGCGAGCATGGCGGGGCTGCCTCCCGCAGGGCTGCCTCCCGCAGGGCTGCGGCCGTGCGCTACAATCGGCGACCGTGGGCCGGTAGCTCAACGGTAGAGCAGCGGTCTCTTAAACCGCGGGTTGAGAGTTCGAGTCTCTCCCGGCTCACCAAGCGGTCGAGGGCGGTTCTGCGAAGAGCCATCAGATGCTCCGCGTCGGCGCGGTCTAGGCGGCCCAGCGGTCGGCGACCGTGGCTCGGGATCGCGTCGAGGCAGAGTACGTCCGTGTACCGCTGCGCGTCGTGGGCCGGAGGCTCGCACAACATGGCGGCGGCCCGCGCGCAGACGTGAAGCACGCGCTCGCCAGCACGTGAGCACCCCTCGCCGGCGGCTTCGCATGGCGGAGCACGAGGCGGCCCGCGGGCCTGGGCGTCTCGGGAGGGGATCCTCGATCCGGCCCCTGATTCGTGCGGCGGAGCGCCCCTGCGCGATCGCCCCAGCCGGATCTCCCTCGAGGGCGGATCGTTGGCGCCCGGTCGTTGGCGCCCGGCCACCGAGAGCACCACACGGGCGCATCGGCCAGCTCACGGACGAGCCGAGTCGGATGGCCCGCCCCGAACCCGAACGGCCACAAGATCGGGCGGATCGATTCCCCTGTACATTCTCGCATATTCCATTTGTAAGGAGACTACAAGAGCTTACACTCTGCGGCAGAACACAACCGGACCGCGCCGCATGGCCGGCCACGGTCCGCGGAGCGAAAGGAGAGCCACTGGGTAGGAGATCAGGGGAGCGGCCTCGTGCACCGCTCGGTCGAGATGCCCTGCCCGCCCGAGACCGCGGGCGGTTTCGGCAGGTTCGGCCACACCCCGGGCGCCGGCGGGCGCTGGGTTCCGGCCCGCTGATACGACCCGTCCGGAAGTCTGCCACCGCGTATCTGCAACGCGCACTGTCCCGGCCCGCGTCAACTGCTCAGGCGTGCGCCATCGTGCGAAAGGAGACCATCATGAGCCGGATCGAGTACCGCGTCGAGGCGATCCCCGCGAACGGGCACGTTGTCGACGTGCTCCAGCGCCTGGACGAGCTCGGTCACGACGGCTGGCGCGCCAGCAGCTTGCAGGGTGAGGCCTACGGCTTGGCGCCGACGCATGTCCTGCTCGAGCGCGACCTATCCAACGGCGAGGCGTTCCGCCGGTTGTTCGCGCCGGGGTCGCAGACGAGCTGAGATCTTCGAGGGGTGAGCGGGGCCACACGACGAGCGCCGCCGCCTCTGGGAACGAACCGCGGCGCGCAGAGCGGAGCCCGGCCAGGAGCCGGGCTCCGCTGTTCAGCCCTGGGCGCTCGGGTTCCCCTGGGCGACCGGCAGCCTGGCCAGCCGCCACTCCGGGAAGCCGTCCACGAGGCGTCGGGCGCGTCTGCCGTGGCGGCGCAGCAGGTCCACCCCGTGCGCGCCCAGCGCGCAGAAGGGCCCGCGACAGTAGGCCACCACCTCGCGCTCAGGGGTCAGCTCGGCGAGACGCGCTTCGAGTTCGTCGAGGGGCACCGAGATGGCGCCCGCGATGTGGCCGGCTGCGTACTCAGCGGCGGGGCGCACGTCGACGACGACGACGTCGCCCGCTTCGACGCGCCGTAGCAGCTCCTCCCGGCTGACCGGCTCGAGCGCGTCGGGCTCGCCCAGGTAGTGGCGCGCGGCGCGCTCGGCGTCCGCGATCCGTCTGGTCGCCAGGTCGCGCACCGAGGCGAGCAGGCGGTACACGTCGTCTCCAGCGAGTCGGTAGAAGACGTGCGTGCCCTCGCGACGCGTCTCCACGAGCCCGGCTCGGCGCAGCACCTGCAGGTGCGCCGAGGCGAGGGTGACCCCGATCTCGGCCTCGGCCGCCAGCGCCTCGACGCCGCGCTCGCCCTGCGCGAGCAGGTCGAGCAGCTCGACGCGTCGGCCGTTCGCAAGGGCCTGCCCGACGCGGGCGAACTGCTCGTTGAGCGCGTCTTTCGCTGCTCTGTCGTGGCTGGTGGCTGCAACAGGGGAGCGAGCTGCTTGGTTGGCGCCCACTGTCTAGTCCTCCATGGATAAAGAGACATGCATATACTACCTCGCATGGATCGACAGAACGCCGCGGCTCCGCCTGGGCACGAAGATGCGGGCCGCGCGCCCGCCCCCTCGAGAGAGGCGGCGGGCGCGGGAGAGCAAGGCTCCCGTGCGGTTGGAGGAACCGCTGGACCAGATGCCGGCCGGGTCGTCTCGTCCATCCCGCGCCTCGGCCTGCGCGTCAATCTCGGGCAGTTCGTGCTGCTCGTCGGCGTGCAGGCGCTCGTAGGTGGTGTGCTCGGCCAGGAGCGCACGATCCTGCCGCTCATGGCCACGCGGATCTTCGGCCTGCAGGCCGCCACCGCAGCGCTGACCTTCATCGTCGCCTTCGGGATCGTCAAGGCCCTGACCAACCTCGCTGCCGGCGTCCTTGCCGACCGGGTCGGCCGCAAGCCGCTGCTCGTCGCGGGCTGGCTGGCTGGCGTGCCGGTCCCGCTGCTGCTGATCTGGGCGCCGAACTGGGGTTGGGTGATCGTGGCGAACGTGCTCCTCGCGCTCAACCAGGGCCTCGCCTGGACGAACCTCGTGAACGCCATGGTCGATCTCGCGGGGCCCGAGCGGCGGGGGCTGGCCGTCGGCTTGAACGAGTGGGCAGGCTACAGCGGGGTCGCACTGACGGCCATGGCCACCGGGCTGATCGCGCAGCAGGCCGGCCTGCGACCGGCGCCCTTCTTCCTGGGCCTTGCCTACGTGGGGCTGGGCCTCGCGCTCTCCACCCTGTTCGTCCGGGAGACCCACGGGCATGCGCGCCACGAGGGACGCGAGCGGACCGTCGCGACCGGCACCGCCGAGCGCACACTCCCGTTGCCCCAGGTCTTCGCCCAGACGAGCCTGCGCGAGCGCACGCTGTCCGCCTGCAGCCAGGCCGGTCTGGTGACGAACCTGAAAGACGGGATGGCCTGGGGGCTGCTGCCTCTCTTCTACGCGGCGCACGGGATGGCGGTTGGCCAGATCGGACTCCTCGCCGCCGTCTACCCGGCCGTCTGGGGGGTCGGCCAACTCGTCACGGGCCCCTTCTCGGACCGCTTCGGTCGCAAGCGCCTCATCGTCGGCGGCATGCTGACCCAGGGGATCGCGGTGGGCGCGATCGCGACGACGGATGGCTTTGCACCCTGGCTGGGCGCGGCCGCGCTGCTCGGTGTGGGGACCGCCATGGTCTACCCGACGCTGCTCGCCGCCATCGGCGACGTGGCGCACCCGAGCTGGCGCGCCTCGGCGCTCGGGGTCTACCGGTTCTGGCGCGACGCGGGGTTCGCGGTCGGTGCCCTCCTCTCCGGCGCGATCGCCGATGCCGCAGGCTTCACGACCGCGATCGGGGTGGTGGCACTACTCGCGCTCGGCTCAGGGCTCATCGTGGCGCTACGGATGTACGAGACGCGCCCACACAGCGGCGCGGCCCGCGCGGTTGCATCCCCCGCGGTTGCATCATGAGCGCAGCTCCAACGCAGCAGGAGGTCCTCGGCATGCAGACGCTCATCATCCTCAACGACCCGCCCTACGGCACCGAGCGCACCTACAATGGGCTGCGCCTCGCGCTGGCACTGGCGAAGCTCGAGGGGAGCGCGCTGCGGCTCTGTCTGATGTCCGACGCGGTTTGGTGTGCGCGAGGGGGCCAGACGACGCCCGAGGGCTACTACAACATCGAGCGCATGCTGCGCGGCCTGGTCGCGAAAGGGGTGCCGGTGGGGGCCTGCGGGACCTGCATGGACGCGCGGGGCATGACGGACGCCGACCTGATGCCGGGCACCCACCGCTCCTCGATGGCCGAGCTCGCGGCCTGGACGGCCTGGGCCGAGAAGGTGGTGACGTTCTGATGACCGCGCGCGCGTGCCGGCGCACGGGCACCGAGCCGCTGGCGGGAGATGCCGCCGGCGGCTCGCCGATCCGCGCTCAGACCGCCACGGGGGTCGGTTTGGCCAAATAGGGCGGATAGGCTGGGTACCACATCGCGTCGTCGACCGCCTGCTCGATCTGGTCGTCGTGCAGGCCGCGGCCCACGCCACAGTCGCGCGCCTCACAGACGACCCGCATCGCGATCGCGCGCGTCACCGCGCGCAGCGACGAGATGGGCGGATAGAGCGCGCCGGCCGCGAGGCGGTCGGCCGTGACCGTGTCCGCGAGGGTGTGGGCCGCCACCAGGAACATTTCGTCGGTCACCTCGCGGGCCTCCGCGACGATCACTCCGAGCCCTACCCCGGGAAAGATGAAGACGTTGTTGGCCTGCCCGATCAGCCGCGTTCGGCCGTCGATCTCGACCGGCGGGAACGGGCTGCCGCTGGCGACCACCGCGCGGCCCTCGGTCCAGCGCAGGATCTCCTCCGCGACGGCCTCGCTGCGCGAGGTCGGATTCGAAAGCGGCATCACGATCGGGAGGCGCGCGTGGCGGGCCATCTCACGCAACGCCTGTTCCGTGAACGATCCCGGAGTGCCGCTCGTGCCGATCAGGATCGTCGGCCGCACGCGCCGGACGACCGCTTCGAGGTCGAAGGGGCCCGCGCCGCTGAAGCCGTGGTAGGCCATCAGCTCGGGCGTCAGCGCGAACTCCAGTTTGTCGGCGTCGAGCGGCGTGCGTCCCACGTGAACCAGGCCGTGGGTGTCGAGCATCGCGATGGCACGGGCGACGGTAGCTCGGTCGGCGCCCTCGCGCTCCATCGCCACGCGCACCAGACGTGCGATCCCGACGCCGGCGGCACCCGCGCCCAGGAAGACGAGCCGCTGGCGGTGGAGCGGTTCATCGAGGATGCGCAGGGCGGCGAAGAGACCCGCGAGCACCACGCCGGCGGTGCCCTGGATGTCGTCGTTGAAGCTGGCGATCCGGTGCCGGAAGCGGTCCAGGATGCGGATCGCGTTGTGCTGCTTGAAGTCTTCCCACTGCAGCAGTGCGTGCGGGAAGACCTCGCTGACGGCCTCGACGAACTCCTCGATGAACTCGTCGTAGGGTTCGCCTCGCAGGCGGGGATGGCGGTAACCGACGTAGAGCGGGTCGTTGAGCAGGTCCTCGTTGTCGGTGCCGACGTCGAGCGAGATGGGGAGCGTGAGCGAGGGATAGATCCCCGCTCCGGCCGTGTACAGGGCGAGCTTGCCGACCGGAATGCCCATGCCGCCAGCGCCCTGGTCGCCCAGGCCCAGGATGCGTTCGTTGTCCGTGGCGACGATCAGCCGCACATCCTCGTGACGTGCATTGTGCAGGATGTCGACGATGCGGCCCGAGTCGTCCGGCGTGATCCAGAGGCCACGTGCCCGGCGCATGACGTGGCTGAACTGCTGGCAGGCGCGTCCGACCGTCGGCGTGTAGACGACGGGCAAGAATTCCTCGATGTTGTCGACGAGGAGGCGGTAGAAGAGCGTCTCGTTGCGGTCCTGCAGGGCGGCCAGACCGATGTACTGCTCGAGCTCGTCTCCCTTCCGTCTCACGTGCTCGAGCTCCAGCGCCACCTGCTCTTCGATGGAGAGAACTCGGGGCGGCAGCAGCCCCCGTAGTCCGAGCTCGTCGCGCTCCTGTTCGTCGAAGGCGAGGTCCTTGTTCAGGAGCGGGCGCCCCAGGAGCTCCGCGCCGCGACACGAGACCTGGACGACACCGTCGGCGCGCCGGGTCGGGAGGACCGGCAAGGTCTTCACGGCCGGAGGATACGCGGGTTGGGTGGCCCGGGAAGTGCCGATCGGACCGCGCGTCACTGGAGCGCCGGGGCATATCGCCGCGTTGCGCGGCCGCGGGGGCCAGATCTGCATAGTCATGCAGATCTGTGCGAGAATGATGCATCCGGCCGCGCCAGGCCGCGTGGTGCCCCGAGGCGCCGACACGGTGTACGCTACGGCCGTCCTCGTGATCCGGCCCGGAGAGGCCGGCGGTCCGGCCCCCTGGTCGGCGCGATCGGTCCGGTGAGACCGACAAAGGAGACGACGCTGTATCCATCCACTGCAGACCGTGACGCCTGCGGGGCCGCTCGGGGTCATCGCCCCGCCGGTGCCCGCGCGATCGCGCCGTCGCGCTTCCCATTTCCCCTCCCCGCCGACGCCGTCGTCGATCCGCGGGTGGGGGCGCACGGGCCGGCGCTGGTGGCCCTCGAGGACGGCACCGTCTTCCCGGGGATCGCCTTTGGGGCGCCGCTCGGCGCTGGCGGCGATCTCGTGGCGAACACGAGCCAGACCGGCTACCAGGAGGTCTGTACGGACCCCTCGTACGCCGGCCAGGTCGTCGTGATGACCTATCCGCTGATCGGCAACTACGGGCGCTTGGTGGAGGACGACCAGTCCGAGCGGCCGTGGCTACGGGCACTCGTCGTCGCGCACGCCACCGCGGCCGTCATGGGCCGGGCGCGGCAGGTCGTCCATCTGCTGCGCGCCCATGATGTGCCCGCCATCGCGGGAGTCGACACGCGCGCTCTGGCGCGACATCTCCGCGAGACGGGCACGCAGCGCGCGTTCGTCACCGCTCCGGGCGAGGTGGACCGGGAGGCGGCGGTCGAGGCGGCCCGCGCGCTGCCCCGCTGGGAGGAGCAGGACTTCGTCGGGCAGGTCTCCGCGCCGGACCCGTACGACGTCGGCATGGGGAGCGGGCCGCTGGTTGCGGTCGTGGACTTCGGACTCAAGGCCAACATCGTGCGTGGCTTGCGTCGGCGCGGCGCCCGTGTCCGGGTGCTGCCCCACAGTGCGACCGCCGCCGCGGCGCTGGCGGCCGAGATCGACGGGCTGGTGCTTTCCCCGGGCCCCGGCGATCCCGCGCGGCTGGCGGGGCCGGTAGCGCTGGCCCGGGTCGCCATCGCGGACGGACGGCCACTCCTCGGGATCTGCCTGGGCCACCAGCTGGTGGGGCTCGCGGCCGGCGGCGAAACGCGCCGTCTGCGCTTTGGCCACCACGGCGCCAACCACCCGGTGGAGGATCTGGGTTCGGGACGCGTGCAGGTGACCGCGCAGAACCACGAGGTCCAGGTGGTCGGGGAGAGCATCCCCGCCTCGAGCGGCTTCTACGTCAGCCAGCGGAACCTGAACGATGGCTCGGTCGAGGGCTTACGCCACGCCGAGCTGCCGATCGAATCGGTCCAGTACCACCCGGAAGGGTCGCCGGGGCCGCTCGACGCCCTCGAGGTCTTCGACCGGTTCGTCGACCAGATCCGGCGCGCCGACCGCGGCCCGATTCGGCCGGTGCTGCGGTGAGCAAGGGAAGAGCGGCGGGCCGGTCCGGCCGGACGGTCGGGTCGGAGGCGCGCCGCGAGCGGCCGCGCACCGTGCTGATCCTCGGCTCAGGGCCCGTGGTGATCGGGCAGGCGGCCGAGTTCGACTACGCGGGGACCCAGGCCTGCCGGGCGCTGCGCGACGAGGGGGTTCGCACGATCCTGCTGAACTCGAACCCGGCGACGATCATGACCGACCCCGGCGTCGCCGACGTGGTCTATCTCGAGCCGCTCACCGTGGAGACCGTCGAGCGGATCATCGAGCGTGAGCGCCCGGACGGGATCCTCGCCGGCCTGGGGGGCCAGACCGCGCTCAACCTGGCCGTGGCGCTTGCGCGGGAGGGCGTGTTGACGCGCACGGGCGTACCGCTGCTCGGTACCCCGCTCGAGGCGATCGAGATGGCCGAGGACCGCGAGCGGTTCCGCGCCCTGCTCGAGCGGATCGGCCAGCCGTACCCGCCGTCGGAGATCGTGCAGGGGGCCAGCGCCGAGGAACGCCGGGCCTCGGCCGCGCGGGCGCTCGAGCGGATCGGTCTGCCGGCGATCATCCGCCCCGCGTTCACGCTCGGCGGCACCGGCGGTGGGATCGTCGAAACCGTGGCGTCCTATGAGGAACGCGTGCGGGCCGGCCTCCGCGCGAGCCCGATCGGTCAGGTGATCGTCGAGCGCTGCCTGGTCGGTTGGCAGGAGATCGAGTACGAGGTGATGCGCGACGCCGCTGACACCTGCATCGCCGTCTGCTCGATGGAGAACGTCGACCCACTGGGCGTCCACACGGGCGACTCGATCGTGGTGGCGCCCGTCCAGACGCTGCCCGACCAGGTGCACCAACGGCTCCGCTCAGCCGCGCTCGCGATCATCCGCGCGCTCGGCGTCGAGGGCGGCTGCAACGTGCAGTTCGCGCTCTCACCCGATGGACGAGAGCACGCCGTCATCGAGGTGAACCCGCGGGTGAGTCGCTCCTCGGCGCTGGCGTCGAAGGCGACGGGCTACCCGATCGCGCGGGTGGCCGCCCAAATCGCGATCGGCCGGCGCCTGGCGGAGATCCCGAACGCCATCACCGGGACCACCGTGGCCGCCTTCGAGCCCGCCCTCGACTACGTCGTGATCAAACTGCCGCGCTTCCCCTTCGACAAGTTCCCGGGCGCCGACCGCACGTTGGGCTCGCAGATGAAGGCGACGGGCGAGGTGATGGCGATCGACCGCACCTTCGGCGCCGCGCTCAACAAGGCCCTGCGCGGCCTCGAGCAGGCGGGGGCGGGGCTCCTCGTCGAAGACCCGGCCTGGGGTCCGACGCTCGACTACCTGGCCGGGCCGGTGCGCGTCGGCGGTGCCGGTCGAGGGCCGCATGGGGGGTTGGCCACGCGGCGCAGCGGTGGTCCCGACACGCTCCGTCGCGAGGACTTGGTGGGCGAGGTGTTCGTCGGCGATGACGGTCTGGTCTGCGCCAACCGTGCCAACGCGGTCGCCGCGGCCAGGCCGGTCGTCCTGCGGCGCTTCCTCGCCCCCTCCGATTCGCGCCTGTGGCGCCTGCTGGCGCTCCTGCGGCGCGGGATCCCGGCTCAGGAGCTGCAACAGGTCACCGGGATCGCGCCGTGGTTCCTGGCCGAGATGGAACGGCTGGTCGACCTGGAGAGGCGCCTGCGAGCTGCGCGCCGCGAAACGGCGCGCAGCGGCCGCATCCCCGAGGCGCTGCTGGTGGCGGCCAAACGGGCCGCCTTCGGCGATCGGGACATCGCGACCCTCACCGGGTTGTCGCCGGCAGCCGTCGCCGCGCAGCGGCACGCGATGGGGTTGGAGCCGGGCTACGCGATGGTCGACACGTGCGCCGCGGAGTTCGCCGCCGCCACGCCCTACTTCTACTCGACGTATGCGGCGGCGGGATCCCCGCCAGAGGCGCCTTCCGTGGCTCGTCCGGCCGCCCTGGTGATCGGCTCGGGGCCCGTGCGGATCGGGCAGGGGATCGAGTTCGACTACTGCGCCGTGCGCGCGGCGGAGACGCTGCGCGCGGACGGCTGGCAGGCGGTGATGGTGAACTCGAACCCGGAGACGGTCTCGACCGACTTCGACGCCTCGTCCCGTCTCTACTTCGAGCCGCTCGACGTCGAGAGCATCTTGGCCGTGGTGCGCGCCGAGGGCGGGCTCGACGCCGACGCGGTCGATCCCCGCGCTGGGTCAGCGGGGTCTGGGGGCGGGCCACTCGGCGCGCTGGTGCAGTTCGGCGGCCAGACGCCGCTCAACCTCGCCGCGCCCCTCGCGGCGGCGGGGGTGCCGCTGCTCGGGACGGACCTCGAGACGATCGAGCTGGCCGAGGAGCGCACGAAATTCGCGGCCCTGGTGGACCGGCTGGGGATCCCACAACCGCCTGGGGGCATGGCGAGCTCGATCGAGGAGGCGCTCGAAGTGGCCCGCCGGGTCGGCTACCCGGTGATCGTCCGCCCGAGCTTCGTCATCGGCGGGCTCGCGATCGACTTCGCCTACGGGCCGTCGGAGCTCGCCGCGCACCTGCGGGCGGCCGCCGTCGTGGACCCGGACCGCCCGGTCCGCATCGATGCCTACCTCGAAGGGCTGGAGGTCGACGTCGACGCGGTCTGCGACGGTGAGCGGATGCTGGTGCCGGGGCTGATCGAGCACGTCGAGCGCGCGGGCGTGCATTCGGGCGACTCGATCGGCGTCTACCCGCCCCGGCGCCTCGGCGCGGGCGATCGCGACCTGATCCTCGAGAGCCTGCGCCGGGTTGCGCTGGCCCTCGGTGCCCGCGGGTTGCTGAACGCGCAGTTCATCGTCCGTGACGACGGCGTGTACCTGCTCGAGGTGAACCCGCGGGCGAGCCGCACGGTCCCGTTCCTCTCCAAGGTCACGGGCGTCCCGATGGTCGACTTGGCGACGCGCATCGCGCTGGGGGCCACGCTCGACCAGCTCGGCTGGCCCGACGGTCTGCTACCGCCGCCGCCGTTCACCGCGGTGAAGGCCCCCGTCTTCTCGACCTCCAAGCTGCGAGGGGTCGATCCCTCGCTGGGACCTGCCATGCGCTCGACCGGCGAGGTGATCGGGATCCACGAAGACCCGCGGGTCGCGATGGCCAAATCGCTGCTGGCAGCGTCGCTGCGCCCGCCGCTGCCGGGACCCGACGGCGCGCTCGCTCTGCTATCGCTGGCCGATCGCGACAAACCGCGGCTGGGCGAACTTGCCACCGCGCTGGCGGAGGCGGGCTACCGGTTCGCGGCGACGCATGGCACCGCGACGGCGCTGCGTGTCCTGGGGCACACCGTACGCGAGGTCGGGCGGGTCGACGAAGACGGCGGCCGCGATCCGGACATCCTGGCGGCGATCTCATCGGGGGAGGTGCGCCTCGTGGTGAACACGCCGTCGCCGGAGACCGGAGTGGTCCGCGACGCGGCCCACATCCGCCAGGCGACGGTCGCCGAGGGGATCCTCTGCTTCACCACGATCGAGACGGCGATCGAGGCGGCTCGCTCGCTCGATCCCGCGGTGCTGGCGGCTTGTGGCGACGTGCGCCCGTTGGACGATTGGCAGCCGGGCGGTATGGCGTCGCGGGCACCCGCCGCGGTCGCCGGCCGCGCGGCGAGGTCGGGGCGCGCCCCGGGTACGAAGTGAGCGGCATGGACCTCGCCGTGGTCGCCGGGGGTACCGGCCTGGCAGCTGCAAGATCGGCCCGGTAGAGCTCTCCGCACGTCGGCGTGGTGGCGGGCCTGGTCCTCTACCGGCTAGCCTGACGCGCAGCGGTGGCGCGGACGCTCCTCGCTTGCGGCGTCGGCCGTGGACAGTCGGGCGGACGGCGCCGCGCGCAGCGGAAGCGAGGGTGGCACAATCGGAGCGTCGCGCCTCTGCGGCGCGGCCTCTTCACGCACCCGTGCTCGTTCAGATGGGAGGTCGCATGCCCGGGATCGACCCGAGCGTCCCCGTGGTCCGCTTCGTCGATGCGCGTCTGGCGAACGGGCTGCGCGTCATCGTCGCGCCCGACCACCTGGCGCCGGTCGTGGCGATCAATGTCTGGTATGACGTGGGGTCCAAGCACGAACGCCCGGGCCGGACCGGATTCGCCCACCTCTTCGAACACTTGATGTTCCAGGGGTCGCGGCATGTCCGGAAAGCCGAACACCTCGCGATCGTCCAGGCCGCGGGCGGCGTCGTGAACGGGACGACCTACTTCGACCGCACGAACTACTTCGAGACGCTGCCGTCGCATCGCTTCGAGCTCGGGCTCTGGCTCGAGGCCGACCGCATGGCGACCCTGCTCGATGCGCTCACCCAGGAAAACCTGGACAACCAGCGCGACGTCGTCAAGAACGAGAAGCGGCAGAGTTACGACAACCGGCCGTACGGGTCCTTCTACGAACGTCTGCTCGCGGCGGTCATGCCCCCGGACCACCCCTACCACCACACGCCGATCGGCTCGATGGCGGACCTCGATGCGGCCTCGCTGGAGGACGTGCGTGCCTTCTTCCAGACGTACTACGCGCCCGACAACGCGGTCCTCGCGATCGCGGGCGACGTCGAACCGGACGAAGCGCTGCGGGCCGCGCGGCGGTACTTCGAGCCGATCCCCCCGAGTCCCGGGATCCCACCGCTCGGCGATCTGAGTCTGCCGCCGCGGATCGGCAGCGAGGTCCGGGAGACGATCCCGGATCGCGTGCCGCTGGCGCGCGTCCACCTCGGGTTCCGCACGCCGCCGTTCGGGACCCCGGCGTTCGATGCGCTCGAGGTCGCGACGCAGATCGCCGCGGGGGGCCAGGGGAGCCGTCTCTACCGACGCCTCGTGCGCGAGCTCCGCATCGCCCAGGACGTGGTGCTCTTCATGCTGCCGCTGGTCGAGGGAGGCTCGGTCCTGGCAGGTTGGGCCACGGTGCGGCCGGAGAGCGACGCGGCCACGGTCGAGGCCACGGTGCGAGAGGAGCTGGCGCGGTTGACGCAGGTGCCGGTCACGGAGGACGAGCTGGCGCGCGCCCGGGCGCTCATCGAGTCGGAGGAGCTCGCCGCGCTCGGGCGGGTCGAGGAGGTCGCCGATCGGCTGGCCATGTACGCCACGTTGTTCGATCGCCCGGGGCTGATCAACGAGCAGCTCTCGCGGTACCTCGCCGTGGACGCGGCCACGATCCAGCGGGTCGTGGCCGACGTGGTCCGTCCAGACAACGTGGCGGTCCTCACGTACGTCCCCGCGGCGGGTGCGGAACGGGAGGCCGCAGCATGACGAGCGGGGTTCCGGAGCGTCCGCATGCGGTGGGGAGTCTGGACGTGCTCGACAGGCGTCCGCTCCCCGGCACGCCACGCCCGTACCGTTTCCCTGGCTTCACTCGCACGGTGCTGGCGAACGGGCTGACGGTGCTCGTCGCCCAGCTCCCCGGACGGCCGCTGCTGACGGCACAGTTGGTGCTCGAGGGCGGCGCCGGTGCGGAGGACGCCTCGCAGGCCGGCGTCACCGTGCTCACCGCCGAGGCGCTCACCGAGGGCACGGCGCACCACGACGCGGTCGGACTGATCGAGGCGGCCGAACGCCTGGGGGCCGGCCTGCAGGCGGGCGCGGGATGGGAGACGACGGTTGGCACGGTCGACGTGCCGCGGCGCAACCTGGCGGCGGCGCTGGGGCTGCTTGCCGAGGTGATGCTCGAGCCGACCTTCCCCGACGCGGAGGTGGTCAGGCTGCGCGACGAGCGCCTGTACGACCTGCTCCAGGCGCGGGCGGACCCGCATCGGCGGGCCGAGCGTGCGTTCGCCGCCACCATCTACGCGCCGCGTTCCCCGTTCGCCCGGCCCACGGCGGGGACCGAGGAGACCGTACCCGGCCTCGACCGGGACGCCCTGGTGGCTCGTTACGCGGCGCTGTGCGACCCCCGGCGGGCCACGCTGATCGTGGCTGGGGATCTCGGCGGCATCCCGGTGATCGACCTCGTCGCGGAGCGCTTTGGTACCTGGACGGCGGCCGGAGAGCCGCCGGCCCCCGTCGAGATCGACGCGACGCCCAACCCGACCGGTCGGCGGGTGGTGATCGTCGACCGGCCGGGCTCGCCGCAGACCGAGGTGCGGATCGGGCACGTCGGGCTCCCGCGGCGTATCCCCGACTACCACGCGGTGGTGGTCATGAGCGCGATCCTGGGCGGGCTGTTCGACTCGCGCCTGCAACGGCTGCTGCGCGAGGAGCGCGGGTACACCTACAGCGTCCATGCGGGGTTCGATCTCCGTCGCGCCGCCGGCCCGTTTGCGGTGCGGATGGCGGTGCAGACCGACGTCACCGTGCCGGCGATCCGCGATGCGCTCGATGTGCTGGCGCGGCTGCCCCAGGAGCCGCCGGCCCCGGAGGAGCTGGATGCCGCGCGCGATTTCCTGATCGGCGTGTTTCCGCTCCGGTTCGAGTCGGCGTCGCAGGTGGTGGCGGCGATCGCCGGGCTCGTGGCGCTGGGCCTGCCGGACGACGAGCTCGACCGGTACCGGCCGGCCATCGCGGCGGTCACGGCCGAGCAGGTGCTGGCGGCCGCCTCGCACGTGCATGCGGGCGAGGCGAGCGTGGTCCTGGTGGGGGACGCCGCCCGCATCGAACGAGAGCTCCCCGCAGCGTGGGGGCCGCTGGAGGTCGTGCACGACCCGCTGCTCTCCGGTGCCGCCGATGCGGCGCAGCTGGCGGCGGCCGAGCAGGCACCCGGACCTCCGGAGGCGTAGACGGCGACGCTCCTGCCGGCGCTCCGTTCGGCCGACTACCGGCGTTTCCTGGCCGGTGTCTTCGTGTCGAACGTCGGCTCGTGGATGCAGGGCACCGCGCTCGGCTGGCTCGTCCTTGCCCTGACGAACTCTCCGGCGTTGCTCGGGTTCGTCTCGGCGGCCTCCACGGCGCCGGTGCTGCTGCTCTCGCTCTACGCCGGCGTGCTGGCCGATCGCATCGATCGGCGCCGACTCCTGGCCGGCAGCCAGGCGGCGCAGGGTCTCTTCGCGGCGACGCTCGCGCTGCTGACCATGACCCACCTGGTCGCGTTCTGGCAGATCGCCGTGCTGGCGCTGGCGGCCGGCACGGCGCAGGCGCTCGGCAGCCCGGCGTTCCAGGCGATCGTCCCGGCGCTCGTCGGTCGCGAGGCGGTGGCCAATGCGATCGCGCTCAACAGCGTGCAGTTCAACTTGAGCCGCATCATCGGGCCGGTGGTGGCCGGGGTCCTCGTCGGCTTGGCCGGCGAGGCGCCGAGCTTCTGGCTCAACGCGATCAGTTTCGGCGCCGTGGTCTACGTGCTGATGTCGATCCAACTGCCGGCCGACACCGCCCTGGAGCGGGTCGAGCAGAGCGTCTGGGGCCACTTGGTCGACGGTCTGAACTACGTGCGGAGCGAGCGGGTCCTCTCCGTGCTCCTGCTGCTGGCCGCCGTCCCGACCGTCTTCTTGTTGCCGTACCTGACGTTGCTTCCCGTCTTCGCGCGCGACATCCTGGCGATCGGCGCACCGGGTCTTGGTCTGCTGACGGCGGCCATGGGCGGCGGAGCGCTGTTGGGCGCGCTGGCCGTCGCCATGCTCCGCCCGGGCGGGGCCGATGGCCGGTTCATGCTCGCCGGGCTAGCGGTGATGGTGCTGGGTGTCGCGGCGTTCGCGCTCTCGACGGCGGTCTTCTTCTCGTGCCTGGCCCTGGCGCTGACCGGCGCGGCGCAGGTCTGGTACTTCACCAGCGCCAACACCTTCGTGCAACTGCTCTCGCCGGGCCGCCTGCGTGGGCGGATCCTCAGCCTCTACGTGCTGACCTCGTTCGGCGTCATGCCGCTGGGCAGCCTTGCCGCAGGGGTGCTCGCGCAGCAGTTCGGCGCCCCGGCCACACTGCTGCTCGGTGCCGGGGTCGCCGCGGTCTGCGGGAGCGCCGCGATCCTGGCATGCCCCGCCCTCTGGTCGCTCCGCGGTGACGCGCTGGTCGCGCGGCACGCCCCCACCTGAGCGCCTGGCAGCGCTGCAACCTTTGCCGCCCGGCGTGTCTCATGAGGTGTGCGGGAAGAGCAAGGGTCCGCCGCAAGGTCTCGGTCACGCAACGATCGCGGGCCGGCCACCGGCGGCCGCGAAATGAAGGAGCGATCCGATGCGCATCGTTGACCGGTCTCGAGTCTTGCGCGGTGCCGGCGTCGCGGGAGTCGCCGCGCTGCTGGTGGGCGGCGTCGCGTTCGCCGCGCCGCCCACGGTGCCCTCCGCCGCCGACTCGCAGGTCCAGGCGGGGAGCTCGTCGAGCGAGCACGGGGCCGGCTCGGAGCTGCGCCTTCAACTGGCCGGAGCAGCCGTCCAGACCCCGGAGCCGGCCGACATCCGGGACGCGGCCAAGACGGCACAGCCGACCGAGACCCCGGATGCGACCGAGATGGCGAAGCCGACCGAGACCCCGGATGCGACCGAGACGCCGGAGGCCACGCGCACGCCGGAGCCGACCGAGACGCCGGAGCCGACCGAGACCCCGGATGCGACCGAGACCCCGGAGGCCACCCATGCGCCGGAAGGCACGGACCATCCGGAAGCCACGGCGCCCGCGGGCGACGGTTCGGGCGACGGGTCGGGTGCAGCCGGCCAGAACGGGGACTGACCCGCGAGTCCGCTACGATCGGCCGCGTGGACGACCGCGCTCTCGTCGATGCCGTGCTCGGTGGTGACCAACGTGCGTTCGAACAGCTCGTGGAGCGCGAGACGGGGGCCGTCTTTCGGGCCTGTTATCGCATCCTCGGCCGGGTCCACGACGCCGAGGATGCGACCCAGGAGAGCTTCGTGACGGCCCACCGGATGCTCGGCACATTCCGCGGCGAGGGTCCGCTGGCCGCCTGGCTGGCACGCATCGCGGTGCGGCACGCTCTGCGCGCCGCGGCGCGACGCAGGGACACCGTGCCGATCGACGGCAGCTCAGCCGACGTGCCGACGTCGCCGTATGGTGACCCGCTCGCCGGCGCGCTCGAGGCCGAACGGGGACGCCTCATCCGCGCGGCGGTGACGGCGCTGCCCGAGCCGTACCGGGAAGTGATCGCCCTGCGCTATTTCGCCGACCTGTCGCTGGCCGAGATCGCGCAGACCACTGGCCGTCCGCTCGGGACGGTCAAGTCGCACCTCCATCGTGGGCTGGCGCGCCTGCACGACCGGCTGGTGGTCGAGGTGAGCTCGTGAGTGACGCGCGCGCGAGGCGTGACGTGCCGCCTGCCGGCGACGGCGCGCGTGCCCCAGGAAGCCGTCTCCCCCTGGCGCCAGACCCGCCGGCTAGGCGTGAGGATCCCGAGGACGCGGCCCTGCGCGGGGTCGCGGCCGAGCTGGAACGCTACGCCGCGGCGGCGATGCCGGAGCCGCCATCGGGGCTGGCGGCTCGGATCGTGTCGGCCGTCAGGGCCGAGGCGCCCCGTTCCCCGGTGCGCCGACTGCTGGACGCGGCGCTGCCGCCCCGCTGGCCTGCCCTTCCTGGCGCGGTGGCGGATGTGCTGCGCGCGGCCGTTGGCTTGGGGAAACCGGTGGCACTCGGCGTGCGGATGGAGGCGGCGGCGCTCGTGCTGGTCCTCGTGGTGGCTACCGCCGTCGGCGGCACACTGCTCGCCGGCGGAGCGGGCGCGCTGCTGGCGGCCATCACTGCGCCAGGTCCCACGCCCGCGGCCCCCTCCACGGTGCCGCCAAGGACGGTCGGTCCGATACCGTCCCCCGAGGTGTCCTCGTCCGTCGCTCCCTCGCTTGCCGCGTCACCCTCGGCGCGTCCGGCGGAGCGCTCCCCGCGCGCGACGCCGATGGCCCCGGCGCCCGCGGGCCTGCCGTGGGCCACCCCCGGCGCGCCGCTCGGGACACCGAATGGCTCGCGCGCGCCGGCCGCGTCCGCCTCACCTTCGCCCTCGCCCTCGCCGTTGCCATCGGCGCGCACGTCGCCGGAGCCATCCGAGCCGTCCCCGACCCCCAGCGGAGAGGGGCAGGCCACCGGTGCGTCCCCGACCGAGTCGGCGGGCCACTGACCGTTCCACGCCGCGCGGCGCCCAGGACGCCCCTCACGCGGCGCTGGCGCGGGGGCGCTGCGCCGGACGGTGTGGTGGGGACTCACTGGAGTGGGGCCTCACTTGCCGCGTCGGGTGCGGACCGCTACGCTGCAACGCGGATGATCGTTGTTCTTGGCCGCCCGCTGGTGGCCCAGCTTCCGCTCGCTGACGACGTAGCGACGCCAGTACCCGCCGGGCCCTGTGTCGCGATCGCGCGCGCGGCCGTGGCGGCCGGGGCCCGGGTCGAGCTGGTGGGTTCGATCGGTGACGATGCAGAAGGCGACGCGGTCGTCGTGGGGTTGGCGCGCGCCGGTGTCGGCCATGCCGCCCTGCTGCGCGATCCTGCAGCCCGCACGCCGCATATTGAGCGACCTCCCGAGGGGATGCTCCCCCGGCTGGACCGCGGCGATATCGAGCTCGGGCTCGGGTACCTGCTCGACTTCTCCGTCTTGTTGCTCGCCGAACCGCTCGATCCCGACGCCGAGGCGGCTGCCATCGACGCGGCCGCTTTCCGCGGGGCCCACGTCGTGGCCGTGCTGCCACACGGCACATTGCCCGGTGGGCGCCTCGCGGCAGCGGCGACCGTCTTCGAAGCGCCAGCCGACGGCGGTGGCGCGTTCGCCGCGATGGTCGGCCGGTATACCGCGGAGATCGAGCGCGGTGCGGCACCCGCGGACGGGTTCGCCCGCGCGACGGCGCAGACCGGCTGGGAGCGGCGCCAGTGACTCGACCGCGCGTGGTGGGGGGCGCGACGGCGCCGGTCGCAGCCATCCAGACCGCGCGCGAGCGCGGTCTTGGCGCGCCCGCGGCGGTGGGGTTCGCGCGGGCCATGGCTACGGCGGTCGAGGCCATGGAGACCGTGCCGGCCCGATTCGGCGGTGCCGACGCAGCGCCGCGCGAGCTGGCGTCTGACCGGGCGCCGCGCGCCGACGCGGCCAGCCTCGCCCTCACCGCGCTGATCGACGCCGTCGGCGCGTGGCTCCGCTCGCCCGCGTCCGCCACTCGGCGGGCGCTCTCGAGGGCGCTCACGGCATACGGCGCGGCGTACGGGATCGCCGGCATCAGGCTGGCGTTTCGCGCGCCGCTGCCAGCGGTCGAACTCACCTGCGGTACCCTGCGCCGCCGGCCTCCGCCTGACCGTGTGGCGGCACTGGAGCCGCGTGCACTGCACGCCGCCGACGGCGAGGACCTGCTTGGAGAGCTGGTGGTGGACGGCCCGCCCGCTGCGGCCGCGGCCGCAGCACGTATCGTGGAGCTGGCTGCGTCGCGCGCACAGGCCGTGGCGCGGGCGCGGGCCGTGCAGGACGAGCTCGCGGCGCTGGACGAGGCGACGCGCGGGATCGCCGGGGTGCTGTCGGCGGAGCGCGTGCTCCAGCTGATCGTCGACAACGTGCGGCGGCTCGTTGGCGCGAAGTACGCGGCGCTGGGCGTGCTCGACGAGCAGCGCCAGATCGACCCGTTCATCACCAGCGGTCTGAGCCGCGCGGAACGCGAGCGGATCGGGCCGCCGCCCCGGGGCCACGGCCTGCTCGGGCTCATCATCGAGGAGGGGCGCACGCTCCGCGTTCCCGAGATCTCGGTTCACCCCCGCAGCGTGGGGTTCCCGCCGCATCACCCGCCGATGCACTCGCTGCTCGGCGTGCCGATCTCGGTCCGCGGTCGCGTGCTGGGCGACCTCTACCTCACCGACAAGGAGAGCGGCACGCCGTTCACCGACGACGACCAGCGGCTCGTGGAGCTCTTCGCGGCCCACGCGGGGATCGCGATGGAGAACGCCCGCGTGCACGAGCAGGAACAGCGGCTGGCCGTCCTCGAGGAGCGCCAGCGCATCGGGCGCGACCTGCACGACGGCGTCATCCAGAGCATCTACGCCGTCGGGTTGATGCTCGATGACGCGCTGGAGTTGGTGGCGGACGATCCGGCGGAGGCGTCCACTCGCATCGAGCGGGCGATCGACTCGATCAACCTGACCATCCGCGACATCCGCAACTTCATCTTCGGTCTGCGCCCTGAGCCGTTGGACCAGGCCGGTCTGGTCGAGGCGCTCGCGGCGATGGCCGAAGAGTTTCGCGTCAACACCATGATCGACATCGCGCTGGAGGTGGACGGACCAGCCGATTTCGAGTTGTCCGCGACTGACACGATGCAGCTGCTGCACCTGACCCGCGAGGCGTTGAGCAACGTGGCCCGACACGCGCGGGCGGGCCATGCCGAGATCCGGTTGACCGCGAACGAGCGTGCGCTCGAGCTCGTAATCGTCGATGATGGGGTCGGGTTCGACCCGGCTGCCCGACGGGGACCGGGTCACATGGGCCTCGGCAACATGCGCACTCGTGCCGCAGAGCTAGGTGGCGAGCTCCTCGTGGAGAGCGCCGTGGGGCGCGGGACCCGCGTGGTGGTGCGCGTCCCGCTCGACGGAGCCGCGCCTGGCGCGGCATGAGAGGGATCGGAGGACGACGGTGACAGAAGGAGCGGCGAGCCGGCCGTTGCGGCTCCTGGTCGTGGACGATCATGAGGTCGTGCGGCAGGGACTGGTCTCCCTGCTGGAACGGCGCGAGGGGTTCCAGGTCGTCGCTCAAGCGGGGACCGTCGCAGAGGCGATCGAGGCGGCGCGCAAGTACCAGCCCGACCTGATCGTGATGGACGTCCGGCTGCCGGACGGCTCTGGGATCGAGGCGTGTCGCGAGATCCGCTCGGAGCAGCCCCAGACGCGGGTGGTGATCCTGACCAGCTATCCCGACGAGGAGGCGGTCTTCGCCTCGATCGTGGCGGGGGCGAGCGGTTACCTGCTGAAACAGATCCGCGGGCGCGATCTGGTGGCGGCGCTCGAGGCGGTCGGGCGCGGCGAGTCGCTGCTCGACCCGGCGGTCACCGAGAAGGTGCTCGACCGGGTCCGCCGCATCGCTAGCGGCACGTACACAGACGAGCTGGCGCAACTCACGCGGCAGGAGCAGAAGATCCTGTTGCTGATCGCCGAGGGCAAGACCAACAAGGAGATCGCCGCCGAGATCTTCCTCTCGGACAAGACGGTCAAGAACTACGTCAGCTCGATCCTGGCCAAGCTGAACCTGCAGCGCCGTTCCCAGGCGGCGGCGTTCGTGGCACGGCACCGCCTCCCGGGCGCCGAGTAACCGCCCCGGGGCCTTCGATCACGGTCACGTGCGGCCATCGCCGTCTCCACGTAGGCTGTGTCAGCCGGTGACGGCGCGCGGAACCACCGCATGGCTCGGTGCGGGTGATGGCCCGGCCGATGGGTCGTGCGGCCCATGCCGGCGGCGCGTTTCGGACCATGGCGTCGCGCCGGCGGTGGCATAGGCTCCGGCTATGCGTATCGTGACGCCCGAGGAAGCTGTGGCCGGGATCCGGTCCGGCGATCAGATTTTCGTCCAGGCGGCCGCGGCCACGCCCACCGAACTGCTCGAGGCGCTCGTCGCCCGCGCGCCGGAGCTCCAGGACGTGAAGATCGTCCACATGCACGCCGAGGGTCCGGCTCCGCACCTGGCGCCCGAGATGGCGGGGCACTTTCGGCACATCGCGCTCTTCATCGGCCCCAACGCACGCCGCGCCGTCAACGAGGGACGCGCGGACTTCGTCCCGGTCTTCCTGTCCGACATCCCCGATCTGTTCACGCGCGGCACGATCCCGCTCGACGCGGCCTTCATCAACGTGACGCCGCCCGACGCGCATGGCTTCTGCTCGCTGGGCACCTCGGTGGATGCGACCCTCGCTGCGGTCCGCTCCGCCAGGACGGTGATCGCCCAGGTCAACAGTGCGGTTCCGCGCACGCTCGGGAGCAGCTTCGTGCACCAATCGGAGATCGATCTCGCGATCGAAGTGCAGCGGCCTCCCTATCTCCACGACATCGGCGTGCCGGGCGACGTCGAGCGACGCATCGCGGCCTACGTGGCCGACCTGGTGCCGGATGGGGCCACCCTCCAGATGGGGATCGGGGCGATCCCCAGCGCGGTGGGGCTCGCACTGCGCGACAAGCACGACTTGGGCGTGCATACCGAGATGTTCACCGACGTCGTGGTCGACCTCGTGGAAGCCGGCGTCGTCACTGGCCGGCGCAAGGAACTGGACCGCGGCAAGATCGTCGCCACGTTCCTGATGGGCGGGCCGCGCCTCTACCGGTTCGTCGACGACAACCCGATGGTGGAGATGCGCGAGGTCGAGTACACGAATGACACCGCGATCATCCGCCGCTTTCGCCGCATGGTCGCGATCAACTCCGCGATCGAGGTCGACCTGACGGGCCAGGTCTGTGCCGACTCGATCGGCTGGCACCTCTACAGCGGGGTGGGCGGCCAGATGGACTTCATCCGCGGTGCCGCGCTGGCGGAGGAAGGGCGGGCGATCATCGCGCTGCCCTCGACCACTTCGGACGGCCGGACATCGCGGATCGTCTGCTCGCTCAAGGAGGGGGCGGGGGTCGTGACGACGCGTGCGCACGTCCAGACGATCGTGACCGAGTGGGGGGTCGCGCACCTGCACGGCCGGAGCATCGCCGAGCGAGCGCGAGCTCTCACCGCCATCGCGCACCCGGACTTTCGCGAGGAACTCGACTGCGCGGCCCACGGGCGCCATTTCATCTGACCGGCCACGCTCTGGTCGAGGCCCAGCCGGGCGGCCGCGCCGAGGCCGCGGTCGTGCTGGTGGCCGCACGTGGGACGGGT
>JAJYNJ010000027.1:0-189631 GCA_021786385.1 Chloroflexota bacterium | reverse complement strand
CGCATGTCGCAGGCGCGGAAGAAGCCCTCGATCTTCTCGTTGACGCCGCCCACGGGCTGGGCGGTGCCGTGTTGATCCATCGATCCGGTGATGGCGATGCCCTGGCGGATGGGCACGTCGGCCAGGCTCGAGAGGAGCGCGCAGATTTCGGCGAGCGATGCCGAGTCGCCCTCGATCGCCTCGTAGGACTGCTCCACGGCGACCGAGGCGCGGATCGCCAGCGGGCGTTCCTGCCCGTAGCGCTCGGCCAGAAAGGCCGACGCGATCAGGAAGCCCTTGGAGTGGATGCGGCCGCTCATGGCGGTCTCACGGTCGACGTGCACGACCTCACCGTGCCCCAGGCCGGCCGTCGCCGTGATCCGGATCGGCTGTCCGAACCCGTGGTCGCCGGTGCTCAGGACGGCCAGTCCGTTGACCTGGCCGACGGCGGCGCCCGACGTCTCGATGTGCAGCGCGCCCTCGGCCATCAGCCGCCGCAGGCGCTCCTCGGCCAGCCCTGCGCGCTCGGCCCGCGAGGCCACGGCGCGGTCGACGTCCTCCGCCCGCACGAGGTCGTGCCCCGCCTCGCCGGCCCAGTAGCTCGCCTCGGTCAGGATGTCGACGATCTCCGAGAAGCGCGTCGTGAGCCGCTCCTGGTGCTCGGCGATCCGCGCTCCGCGCTCCACCACGCGAGCCACGGCCTCTGGCGTGAAGTGCCGCAGGCCGGCCGCCCGCACGTGTCCCGAGATGAACGAGGCGTAGAGCGCCGCCTCGGCGTCGCCCCAGGGCATCTCGACGTCGAACTCGGCGCGCACCTTGAACAAGGTGCGGAATTCCTCGTCGAGGGCATACAGTGTCTGATAGAGCGCCACCGGACCGACCAGCACGACCTTCAGGTCGATCGGGATCGGCTCGGGGTCCAGGGTCGCGGTCGGGAAGAGGACGTACTGGGCGCCGATGTTCTCGATGCGCGCCTGGCCGGCCCGCAGCGTCTCCTTGAGGCGCTCCCAGGCCAGGGGATCGGCCAGCAGGTCCGGGACACGCAGCACCAGGAAGCCGCCGTTCGCGCGGTGGATCGCCCCCGGTCGAATGTTGCGGTGGTCCGTAGTGGCCATACCGAGCAGGGTGGTGTATTCGATGCGCCCGAACAGGTTGTAGTAGGTGGGGCTCGGCTCTTCGATGACGGGCGCGGGGGCTCCCGGTTGGTGTGTGACCAGCACGTTGACGGCGTAGCGGCCCAGAATGGCCTCGCGAGCCTGCCGCGCTTCCTGTGCGGCACGGTCGACGACGCTCCCGGCCTCGGGCTCGGAAGCCGGACGGAACAGGTCCAGGTGTTCGAGCATGTCATCGCGCAACGCGTCGAACCAGGCGTTGAGGCGCTCCACTCCGCCATGGCGTGCGCGCAACTCGTCGACCAGGTGCCCGATGGCGAAAACGGCGACCTCACGGTCGAGCGCGGCGAGCCGCTCGCGGGCTTCCCGTTCGAGGGCGCGCAACCGTTCCAGAACCTCGGGCAGCTGTTCCTCGATCGCGCGGCCGTGGACGCGGTAAGCCTCTTTCTCCGCGTCGGGCAGCTGCTCGAACTCGTCGGGACGGATCGGCCGGCCATCGCGCAGCGGCAGCGTCAGGATGCCGGCGGGCGTGAACTCGAGGGCGAGGCCCAGCGCGGCGGCCTCGGCGCGAAACGCGTCGAGCGTGGCTTGTCGGCGCTGATCCATCTCCGCCGAGACCAGGCGGGCCCGCCGACGGTACTCGTCGCTCTCGAAGGCAAGCGCGATGGCGCGGCCCGCGTCGGTCACGAATCGCCCCACGTCCCGCGCGAACGGCCCGGCCCCGCCCGCCGGGAACGAGACCGCGATCGGGTGCCGCGGGTTGGCCATGTCGAAGAGGTAGACCCAATCCCGTGGGCTCGGTCGGCTGGCCGCCGCGCGGTCGAGATAGGCCTGCAACGTGGTGCGACGGCCGGTGCCGGTGGGCCCCAGCACGAACAGGTTGTAGCCCGGGTCGTCGATGTCGAGCGCGAAGGAGATTGCGCCGACTGCGCGCGCCTGGCCCACGGTGCCGTCGAGCGGGGCCACTTCTGCGGTGGAGGCGAACGCGAAGGCGGTCGGGTCGCAGCGGCGCCGCAGGCGCTCCACCGGAACGCGCCGTGTTGCCGCCGACGCGGGCGGGACTCCAGACGCCGAGGCTGTCATCGGACGTCCTCCGGGCCGGGCGCGTCTCCGGGACGGACGCGCCGAAGAATCAACGAGGCGAACGCCGCGCGTCCCCTGCGGCGTTCGCCTTGTACGGTAGCATCGTTATGTCGTCGACACGTGCGTAGGGCCGAACGGCCCGGTTATTTGGCCTCTTCGTCGCTTCGCCCTGAGCTGCGGCCCGTTCAGGCTTCGCGCATGGAAACCCGAGCTGAGACTCGCCTGCGTCTCCTGCTCGTGAGCGACCACCGCGCGGCCGCTGACGCCCTGGCGGAGTACCTGGGTCGCCATGGGTTCGACATCGTCGCGCGGGCCGCGACGGCGGCTGAGGCCGCGGCGGCGGTGCGGAGTACGTCGATCGACGTGGCGCTCATCGACGGGGACCTGGCGGCCGGGTGGCGCTCGGTGGTCCAAGCGGTGGCCGAACCTCTCGGCCGGAACCACATCGCGGTCCTGTCGTCGTACCTCGGTCAGCAGGAACGGACCGACGCGCGGCGGAGCGGCGTGGGCGCCGCGCTCCTCAAGCGGGTCGCGGGCGCCAACCTGGCGGGGCAACTGCGGGCACTGGCCGTCTGACGTACGCCGGGGTTCCCACCGCCGGCCAGTGTGCGGCGCGGGGATGCGCCGCACGCGTGATCCGCTGCCGCCCGCTGCGTCGCCCGAGCCCGTGTGCCCGCCAGCGGCCGCCGCGCACGGCACGACTGCAGCGCCTCGGACATCGTGCACGGCGGGGCCGCGTGTCCAACGGACGGCCGGGTCGCGCCGCCCGCTCGGCGCGGCCGGGACCGCGGGACCCACAGGAGAGTGCCGGCTGACCGGCGGGATCGGGCCGTCCGGCAGACGCGACACCCGCAGCCTTGGGGGCAGGCTCCGAGCCCAAGGAAAGGAGGGACCATGGCGAAGATCGAGACGATCCTCGTGGCGACCGATGGGTCCCCCGCGTCGGCTGCCGCCAGCGACGAGGCGATCGATCTTGCCCAGCGCTTGGGCGCCCGCCTGATCGTGATGAACGTGGTCAACGTGCCGGACGTGACCGCCGCGAGCGCCATCTTCCCCGGCACGGTCTTCAGCGCGCGCGAGGAGGCCGCAACGATCGCCCGGGCCGTCGCGGACGACGCACGGCGCTGCGGCGTCGCCGCGACCTACCTGATCTGGGAGGGACAGCCCGGCGAGGCGATCGTGGCTGCGGCGGAGGCCGAATCCGCTGACTTGGTCGTGGTGGGGACCCACGGGCGAAGCGTCATCGGCCGCCTCCTGCTCGGCAGCGTCTCGGAATACGTGGTCCGCCATTCGCGCGTGCCGGTCCTCGTCGTGCGGCCGCAGGAATTGCGTGTGGGCACGGTGCGGTAGCGCCGCCGCGCCGAGCGACGCACGGTTCAGGCCCGCCACCCGCGACGGCTTCCGGCAAGACACCCACCGCCCAAGGCGCTCGTCCACGACATCGAGCGGGACCTGCGCGCACCGCTCGCCGGGATCCGGGCCGAGGCCGAGGCACGTGGCGAGGCGGCGTTATGTGAGGCCGAAGAAGGCGCGCACGCGCGCCCCGAGGCCCCGCCGTGCCCGCAGCCCGGTGGCCTCGGGATCGCTGCGGAACGCCGCCCAGACCTGCACCGCGCGCCCGCGCGCCGTGCGCACCGCGCGCGGGAACTCGCGTCGATTGGCCCACCAGAGCGGATGCGCGTGGCGCCAGAGCCAGGGAACTGCGGCCCAGAAGATGAGCAGGTAATCGAGCCGCAGCGGGCGGGGGAAGTTGAGGGCGGTGTCGATCTGGACCAGCGTCTGCGGCCACGTGGCGAGCGCGAGCAGCACGGCGAGCGCCCCCGCGACGAGCCCCCACGCCCGCGCGCGGGGCGGGAGAAACACCACGAGGACGGCCGGGAACCACTTCATGCTGGCGGCGAGCGCCCAGAGTGCACCGCCCAGGCGCGGTCCGCTGAACTGTGCCAGCCAGACCGCGAGCGTCAGGAGCAGCGTGACGTTGCCCGTGTCGAACGTCGCGATGAGCGGCAGCGAGAGCAGCACGATCGCGGCCGCCGTCGCGAGCGGGTGTCGCCGGTAGGCCCATTCAGCGGACCAGAGGAAGAGCAGCACGTTCGCACCGCGCCAGACCACCCACGCCACGTTCCACGGCAAGAGTGCCCACGGCACGAAGAGCGGGAGCAACCAGGGCGCGTAGACGTAGGGCAGGAAGACGCCGCCGGGGTGGAACGGATCGCCGCCCGCGAGCCAGATCCGCACGCCGGCCCAGTAGGCGCGCGCATCGGCGCCTGCCGCCTCACCGCGCGCGACGAGGAACGCCACCATCAGGCCGCCGGTCAGGCCCAGTAGGGCGAGCGCGAGCAACCGACGGGGCTCGCGCAACCGGGACAGCTCGCGTCGAACGGCGCGAGCGTAGACACCGGCACGACGTCGAGTCGGTCTGTTCAGGTGTCCGACGAGCGCATGCTCCGAGGTGGCGCTCACACGGCTCTCCAGCGGACGGCCGCCTGGCCAGTCGGCGGGCGGATCGTGCCGATGGTAACGCGCCACGCGCGGGAACCGCGGCCGAGAGAGGGGGCGGCTGACCGGCCATCTGACGGGCCATCTGACCGGCCGTCTGGCCGGCCGTCTGGCCAACTCGCGCCGCCTGGACGGCGATGTTCGCCGACGTCCCGTAGACTCTGCTGCATGCAGCTGGCCAGCGTCGCGGACGCTGAACTCGGGCGCCTGCGGGCTTACGTGGCCGCCGCGCTTCCCGATTTCCTGGCCGATCTCGCGGCACTCGTCGGGATCGACTGCGGCTCCTACACGAAAACTGGGGTGGACCAGGTCGGCAGGTGGACCGCGGCCGCGCTGAGACGGCTCGGCGCCGACGTGGACGTGGCGCCGAACCGCGACCTGGGCGACAGCCGAACCGCGGCCTGGGCGACACCGTCGTCGGCACACTGCGCGGCGTGGGCACGGCAGGCGTCCTGATGATCGGCCATCTCGACACGGTCTTCGAGCCCGGCACGGCAGCAGCGCGGCCATTCCGCCTCGAGGCCGGGCGCGCCTATGGGCCCGGGGTCTGCGACATGAAGGCAGGGCTGCTCGCCGGGCTCTACGCGCTCCGGGCGCTGCAGGCACTGGGCCCTGGACCGGCGGGCCCTGGACCGGCCGAGGCCCGCGGCGATCAGGCACATCCGGCCGCCGGAGAGGCACGTCGGAGGCCGGGCGACGCGGCCGCGGTCGCGGGGAGGGGAGTGCTGTCATGGCTCCCGCTCGCGCGGCTCACGTTCGTCGCCAACCCTGACGAAGAGATCGGTTCGCCCGTCAGCACGCCCCTCATTCGGGACCTGGCGACGGAGCACGCCGTGGTCCTGGTCCTCGAGTGCGCCAGGGCCAACGGCGACATCGTCAGTGCGCGCAAGGGCAACCTCTCGCTGGTGCTGACCCTCCACGGGCGCGCGGCGCATGCGGGCGTCGAACCCGAGTGGGGGAGGAGCGCCATCCTGGAAGCGGCCCACAAGACGATCGCGCTGCACGCGCTCAACGGGCGCTGGCCTGGCGTCACCTGCAACGTCGGTGTCGTGCGCGGCGGGACGCGGCCCAACGTCGTGGCCGCGGAGGCGGTCCTGGAGGTCGACCTGCGGTCGCCGACGCGAGCGGCTCTCGAGGCGGCCGAGGCCGCGGTGCGCGAGATCGCCATGCGTTCGACGGTGCCGGATGTCGGCTGCGCCGTCGAGACGACCGGCAGGCACTGGCCCATGGAGCGGCTCCCGGGGACGGTCGCGCTCGTCGCCGAGGCGGTCCGGCTGGCGGCGGCCCTCGGGTTCGGGCTGCGGGATGCGGCGACCGGTGGCGCCTCGGACGCCAACACGACGGCCGGGGCAGGCGTGCCGACCCTGGACGGCCTCGGCCCGGTGGGCGGGCTGGACCACTCGCCTGCCGAGTACGTCGTGGTGGATTCGATCGTCGAGCGCGTGGCGCTGCTGGCCGCGCTCCTGCTGGCCATCGGCCGCGGCGCCGTGACTCTCCCCGCCGCTGCGACGTGAGCGGCCGCGCGCGAGGGGCCCGACCGGCGACGGCGCGCCGGCGATCCCACCGTGTGGCGACCGTGCTGGCGCTCGCGGTCCTGCTCGGCGCGGCCTGGCTCGCGTTCGATGCGCCTGGGACCGGCTCGAGGTTGGTGGTCGCCGTCGGGTCGCACGCAGCGGCGCCGAGCGCCGCGCTCGGCAGCGCTGGGCCGCCCGGGCCGACCAGAGCGGCCTCCGCGTGGAGCAGCGGAGTCGCCGGCTCACGGGTGGCGCCGGCCGCGACGGCGGCCGGAGCTTGTACCGCGACGCAGGGCACGGTCGCCGAGCACTCGTTCTGGAGCCGCGTCGCCGATGCCGCGCTGCCCTATCAGATCTATCTGCCGGCGTGCTACGCGTCGGCCGACCGCCGCTACCCATTGCTGGTCCTGTTGCCCGGCTCGGACGGAACCGACCGTGAGTGGATCGACTCGCTGGGTCTGGTCGACGTGCTCGACACGGAGATCGCGGCCGGGGACCTGCCGGCGATGATCGTGGCGTTGCCACCGAGCGGCGGGCTCGCGAACGTCGACGACCTGGACAGCGGGAGGTCGTGGGATACGGTGATCGTGGACGAGCTGCTCCCCACCCTGGACGCGCACTTCTGCACGCTCGAGGGGGCTGCCTGGCGGGCGATCGGCGGGGACTCGCGGGGCGGCTTCTGGGCCGTCGAGATCGCGCTCCAGCATGCGGGGCTCTTCGGGGCGGTGGGCGGCCACAGCGCGTGGTTCACGCCGGACGCCCAAGGAACCTGGGAGGAGCCGTTGACGATGGCGCAGACCGCCCCGCTCGCGCCGGCCACCCGCTTCTGGCTCGATGCCGGGCCAGCGGACCCGGCCCTGCCCGGGATCCTGCAGCTCGCGGCCACCCTCGCGGCGCGAGGCGTCGACCCCGGCCTCCACGCCTACCCCAGCGGCCAGCACGACACGGCGTATTGGAGCGCGCACGTGCCCGCGTACCTCGGCTTCTACGCTGCGACGTGGATGGACGCGGAGATGCCAGATCTCTCCTGCGCCCCGAGCTGACGGAGCCTCACTCGCCCAATCGATACGGCGCGGCGCCGATCAGCGCAGGAACGACTTGCCGCAGCTGTCGCACACCGTGTACACCGCGCGCCGGTCCCGCGCATAACCGGCCACGTGGAGGCGGCCGGTTCCATCGTCGGCCGGACAGACCCACACCCACCAGAGCTCGTCGGGGGCCACGGCTGGCAGCGGCGTGGCCTCGCTGGCGACTCGGTCGCGCAGCCCCTCGAACGCAGCGCATGTGCGCTCGACCGCGGCGGCTCGCGCTGGCTCGGTCTCGCGCGCGTACGGGTAGTTCTGCCCGATGTTCGAGCTCACGCGACGAATGACCTCCGGCTGCTGCGACCGCGCCGACAAAGGGGCGCCGACAAGTTGGATGGCCAGCCGCGGAGGTTGTGAGCGCGGCGCGACCGGCCGACCGAAAGTATAGCCGCGCCGATGGCCACCACCGCCGCTGCGGCGACCCCGCCCGTCCGCGCCAGGGGGCGCGGCGCAACCGCGACGCGTGGTGCCTCTGGGCCTCGTCTACCAGGCGCCCGGCAGCCCTTCCGAACGCGGGTCGGCGGTCGCCACGAAGGAGGTCGGGAGCGCGCGGCCCTCGTCCCGCACGAGCTCGATCGCGTGCTCGTGCCCGAATGCACTGGAGAACGGCGGAGTCCAGGTCACCTGATGCCCCAGCGCGGCCAGCCCCTCGCCCAGCTGCGGGAGCATGCCGCCCTCCAGGCGCGTGACGCTCGGCGGTCCGTAGTGGCGCTCGACGTCTGCGGCGAACCGTGGCGCCGCCACCGCATCGGCAATGGCGCGCCGGCCGTCCACCACGGCCGACACGAACTGCGCGAATACCTGCGGCTGGATCTCACCGCCCATGGAACCGTGGACGATCCAGGGCTGTCCGGCGCGCAAGAGCATCCCGGGCGCCAGCGTGTGCATGGTCCGTTTACGCGGCGCGAGGGCGTTGGCGTGGCGCGCGTCGAGCGAGAAGAACGCCCCGCGGTTCTGGTAGGCGATGCCCGTCTCCGGGTCCACGAGGCCGGACCCGAAGCCCGCGTAGTTCGACTCGATCAGGCTGACCGCGCCCCCGGCGGCGTCGGCCGTAGCGAGGTAGACGGTCCCGCCGCCGTGCGGTGCAGCGACCGAGGGCGGCGGTGTCGCGCGCCCTTGGTCGACCTGCCCCGCCAGTTCCGCGGCGTGACGCGGGTCGAGCAGGCGCTCCAGCGCGCCCTCGGCCATCGCCGCGGGGTCCGTCAACCACGCATCGCGGTCGCGCAAGGTCAACCGAGCCGCCTCCAGGGCCAGGTGGACCCAGCGGAGCTCGGCAACGCCGTGCGGCCCGAACGCGGTCGCCTGCGGCGCGTCGAAGCGCGCCAGGACCTGCAGCAGCTCGAGCGCGATCGCGCCGGAACTGTTGGGCGGGTGGGAGGTCGCCTCCACGTCGCGGTACGCGACACGGAGGGGCGTGCCCCATCTCGACGTGTGGTCGGCCAGGTCGTCCCCGGTCAGCAGGGAGCCTGCCGACGCCAGGTAGTCGGCGGCGCGCCGCGCCAATGCGCCATCGTAGGCGTCGTCCGGACCATCGGCCGCCAGCCGCCGCAGGGTCGCGGCAAGAGGGCTGATGCGCACGACTTCCCCCGTCCGCCAGGCGCGGCCGTGCGGCCGGAAGACCCGTGCCCAGTCGGATGCGGTGCCGAAGATCAGCGCGGCGCGCTCGATCGCGGTACACCACGTCGGGCTCGCGGCAAAGCCATCGGCCAGCTCGATCGCCGGGGCCAGCAGATCGGGCCAGGGGAGTCGGCCGTAGCGCCGGTGCGCGTCGCCCCAGGAGCGGATGGCGCCGGGGACGGTCACGGTCCAAGGCCCGCGCTCGGGCATGCGTTCGAGCCCGGCGGCCCGCGCCCGCTCGATGGTGACGGCGGCCGCGGATCGTCCGCTGCCGTTGAGCGCTTCCGCGCCGCGCTCCGGCGTCCAGATCAGCCAGAAGGCGTCGCCCCCCAGCCCGCACATGTAGCTGCAGACCACGGACAGCGCCGCGTTGGTCGCAATGGCCGCATCGACGGCGCTGCCGCCTGCCCGCAGGACGCCCACGCCTGCTGCCGTGGCGAGCGCGTGCGGGGACGTGACGGCACCGTGGGCGCCGCGGACGGCGATCGCCGGCACCAGTGTGGGGCGCCCGCCGAGAGGCTCCCCGGGAGGGGCGTCGGCGGCGCGGTGAACGGCACTCACCGTGCGATTGTCGACCATTTGCGGCCAACGGTCGTGGCGCGGGCGCTGCCCTCTGGCGGCGCTGCAGCGGGCGGCGTGCCGGTCCGGCCCCTGTCGCGCCGCTCGGGACGGTGCGCCGACTCGGCGTTGGCTGGCCCGCCGGAGCATTCCCGTACAATCGCCGCGTCGTCCACCAAGCTCGGGAGTCCGCATGTTCGCCACGCTCGTCGGTGCCTATCCACGAACCCCGCTGCCGGGTCAGCCGTTTCGCCTGCGTGCCGCGCACGCGCGGCTCGAGCGCGGGGAGATCGACGCTGCCGCCTACCGCGCCGTGCAGGACGAGCTGGTCCGCGAGGTGATGGCCGAACAGATCGACGCGGGGCTGGAGCTGCTCACGGACGGCCAGGTGCGCTGGGACGACCCCCAGACGCCGATCGCGCGGGGGCTGCACGGGTTCGAGATCACGGGGCTGCTCCGCTACTTCGACACGAACACCTACTACCGGCAACCGCGCGCCCGCGAGCTGCCCCGCTGGGTGTCGCCGATCACACTGGAGGACTGGCGTTTCGCACAGGAGACAGCGGCGTCGCTGGCCCGCGAGCGCGGGCTCGCGACGCCCCCCGTCAAGCAGTGCCTGATCGGTCCGTACTCGCTGGCCCGGCTCTCCGATCCCGGCGCGCTCGGCCGCGAGCGCCTGGCGCTGGCGCTTGCCGAAGCGCTCAACGAGGAACTGCGTGCCCTGCACGCCGCCGGGGTCCCTGTGGTCCAGTTGGACGAGAACGCGCTCACCTTGATCCCCGCCGACGACGCGAGCGAACGGCGCCTGGCCACCGAGGCGCTGCGCCGCGTCACCAGCGGCCTTGCAGATGCCCACCTCTGCCTGGCGGTCACGATGGGGGATGCCGTCGGCGTCGGCGCCGATGCGCTGTTCGGTCTGCCGTTCCGGAGCTACCTGTTCGACCTGATCGCTGGCCCGGACAACTGGGAGCTGATTGCGCGGGCACCCCACGAGCGGGGGATCATCTGTGGTGTGGCCAACGCGCGGAACACGCGCCCCGACGACGAGCCAGTCATGATCTGGGCCGCGCACTACGCGGCATCCACCGCCGCACGGGGCCTGGAGCGGGTGGCGCTGTCGCCGTCCACCAGCCTCGAGTATCTGCCGCGCGACCGCGCGAAGGCCAAGATCGAGGCGCTTGGGCAGGCGGCCCGCAAGGCGGCCATCACCGACCCGGAGGAGCTCGCCGCGAGCATCGACCCGCGCGCAGTGGACGCGCGGAGTGCCGCGCTCGGGTTCTACGAGCCGCTGTCCCAGCGACCGGGGGCTGCCGCACGGAGGAGCAGGCCATGAGCAACGGCCTCTGGACCACAGCAGTTGGTTCGTTTCCCAAGCCGCCGGAGCTGGTCAAGGCGCGCGCCGACCACTCGGCGGGCCGGATCAGCGACGAGGAGCTGCACGCGCTCGAGCGCCGCGCGACCGAGGAGTGGATCCGGTTCCAGGAGGAGCTGGGGGTCGACATCCTGGTCGACGGGGAGATGTACCGCGGCGACATGGCGACCTACTTCGCCGAGGAACTGGCCGGCTTCGAGATCGGCGGGCTCGTGCGCAGCTACGGCAACCGCTACTACCACAAGCCGATCGCGGTGGGAGCCGTGCGGCGCACGCATCCCGTCACGCTCGACGCGTGGCGCTTCGCGCAGTCGCTCACCGCGCGGCCCGTGAAAGGGATGCTGACCGGCCCGTACACGATCGCCGACTGGAGCTTCGACGAGCACTACGGGTCGCGCCGTGACTTCGTGCTGGACCTGGCACGGGCGATCCACGCAGAGGCGATGGACCTGGCGGCGGCCGGTGCGCGCTTCATCCAGATCGACGAGCCGGCAGCGTCGGCCCGCATGGACGAGCTGCCCCTGGTCGCCGAGGCGATGGCGATCGTGACGGACGGCCTCGAGGCCCATGCGATCACGCACATCTGCTACGGCGACTTCATGCAGGCCTACCCGGCCATGCTGGAGATCCCGGTCGATCAGGTCGACCTGGAGATGGCGAACTCGGGGTACGACCTGCTCGAGCGCTTCCGCGAGATCCCGTTCACGAAGGCGATCGGGCTCGGCGTGGTGGATGTACACAGCCACCGCATCGAGTCGGTCGAGGAGGCGGCCGATGGTATCCGACGGGCCCTGGACGTCCTGCCGCCCGAACGCGTCTTCGTCGATCCGGACTGTGGTCTGAAGACACGCACGGTCGAGGAGGCCAAAGCCAAGATGCGCGTGGTGGTCGAGGCGGCGCGGCGGGTGCGGGCCGAGCGGGGGATCGGGGACGCACTGCCGGAACCGGGCCCCACGCCGGGGCGCGCGCTGGGCGCCCCGCGGCCGGCCGGGGCGTAGGACCCGGGGTCCGAGCGGACGCGGCCGGGTGATGGAGCTACTGCAGCGGGCGACGGGACCGCTCGCGACCAACGTCTACCTGCTCGGCGATCCGGCGACCGGCGAGGCGTTGGCGATCGACACGGCGATCCCGTCGGCGGCCTGGATCGATGAACAGTTGCGGGCGCGCGGCTGGACGCTCCGGTTGATCGTCAGTACGCACCGCCATTGGGACCACATCGGCGACAACGCGGCGGTGCAGGCGTCGACCGGGGCGCGGGTGGCGTGCCACGGGCTCGATCGGCTCGGGTTGGAGGACCCGCAGCCGCTGGGCGCGCCATTCACGATCCCGCCGTCGGCCCCGCAGGTGGACCTCCAGGATGGCGGCCTCCTTCGCTGCGGGTCGATCACCCTGCAGGTGCTCCACACGCCCGGCCATACGGAGGGATCGATCTGCCTGCTGGTCCCGGACGAAGGGGTCTTGTTCACGGGCGACACGCTCTTCGCCGGCGGCTGGGGCCGGGTCGACCTGCCGGGAGGCTCGGCGGAGGCGATGGTCGCGTCGCTGCGGCGCCTGGCCCTCTTGGACGACCCGCTGCGGGTGCTCCCCGGACACGGGCGCTCGACGACGATCGGCCGGGAGCGGCCGCTGCTCGAGCTGGTTGCGTGGGAGGGGCGGCTGCCGGCCTGACGGAGCGCGCGGTGGCGACCGCGGGCGGGGTGCCGGCACGTTTGACGGGCTGCGGGAGCGCGCGTACGCTCCCGGCCCTGATTTCCTGCCAGTCGTCCTGGAGGCCCCGTGGATCGTTCCCTTCAGGATCCGGGCCGGTGGCCCGCTGGGCGGGCACCGGCGGCCGCGCCGACCGTTGCGGCGCTCGTTGCGGCCCGCATGCTGGATGCCGAGCTCGCCGCGCTCCTCTGGCTCATGGTCGAGGCGAACGTGCCGCTAATTGCGGCCGCCGCCGACCCTGGGTCGCCCGCCGAGGCCGTCCTGGAGGCGTTCCTCGACCTGTTGCCGCCCGTGACGGCACGCCTCGTCCTGCAGGGCGAGCACGAAGCGTTCGACTGGCTGGGCGATGCCGCCGCGCTGGGGTGGGAGGGGGCCGACGAGGGGCCCTCCAGCCAGCGCTCGTCTGCCAGTGGCCCCCCGCCGGTTGCGCGGCTGGCCTTGCCGCCGCGCCGCACCGCGCCGCCCGAGACGACCTATCTGGTCGCGGGCGAGATCGGCGCCGCGGCGCCCGCCGACATCTATGGCCCGCGAGCGCGCGTCCTGATCCGCGCGCTGCAGCGCGGCTACGGGCTCGCGGCGACGATCCGTGCCGATTCGCTCGAGCAGGTCTTCGCCCGCCTGGGCGCGCCGCCCGCGTCACTGAGCGCAGACGAGCTGCGGCGACTGGGGGTCGTCGTGGTTCTGCGGCGCGCGGGTTCGACCCACCCGCCGAGCACGGCCGACCGGCCGGAACCGCGCGAGCTGGCGGCGGCCGCCGACCGAGACGCGCCCTCCTCCGAACAGGCCCCGCCGGGCGTCGTCGAGACCGAGCGCGGCGGCCCCACCGCCGAGGCTGGCACGGCAGAGGGCACCGCCTGGCGCGTCGCAGCCTGCCATTACGTGCGCCCGTTGGAGCGCGACGCGGCGGGACACCTGCAACGCCGGCCCCCTGCCGTCCTCGCCACGTGGGACGCTCGGCGTGACCTGCTCGAGCACTTCGAGTGGGGCGTGACGACGGAGCTGGCGATGCGGATCGGGCTCGGCAGAGATGATTTCGAACGGGAGCATGGCGAGCGGACACGGGCCATCGCGGCGCTCGTGGCCGCCGGACAGACCTCGCGGGGGGCCGTGCAGACACTGCTCGCGCGGCGCTCGCGGTCGAACCCGGGGGACGCCGGATGACCAGCGATCCGCGGCTGGCCGATGGCCGGCGCCCGACCACGCTCGGGGAGTTGCGTGCGGCCGGGTACCGGCCCCGCACGGTGAAGCAGGAGATGCGGGCGAACCTGGTCGCGTTGCTGGCGTCCGGAGGGCGGCTCTTCCCGGGCATCGTCGGCTACGAGGAGACCGTCGTCCCGGCGGTCGAGAACGCGATCCTGGCAGGCGCCGTGATCGCGGTAGGATTTGGAACGTACGTCGCTCACCATCCCCGCGTCCCCCGAACCGGAGGTCCCTCATGGCCCAGCCAACCGTCGCCGGCTCCCCGAGCGAGCTGCTCGCCCTGCTGCGCGGCAGCGTCCGCGTCGAGGGCGAGCGCCTCGTCATCGAGGACGAGACGACATTGCGTGGACGCGGCATCCGCGATCTGGTCTGGAGCGCCACGTTCAGCCAGGACGCCGCCACCGTGGAGGCCGCACGGTGGATGGTCTGGGAGGCCGCGCAGGAGCTCGGCATCCTCTCGGCGAGCATCCACGAGCTCTACATGGCCCGCGGCCGGGGCGAGGTCGGAGGGTTCACGGTTCCCGCGATGAACCTGCGCACGCAGGTCTTCGACATGGCGCGCACGGTGTACGAGACAGCGGCCCGCCACGACGTCGGGGCGCTGATCCTGGAGCTCGCGCGGAGCGAGCAGGAGTACACGTATCAACGTCCGGGCGAATACATCACGAGCTGTCTCGCTGGCGCCATCGCGGCAGGCTGGAGGGGGCCGGTCTTCATCCAGGGCGACCACTATCAGTTCAACGCGAAAAAGTACGCCAGCGACCCGGAGGGCGTGACGGAGTCGCTCCGGAAGGCGACGCTCGAAGCGCTCGCGGTCGGCTACGGCAACATCGACATCGACAGCTCGACGCTGGTCGACCTGGCGAAGCCGACAGTGGACGAGCAGCAGCGCACGAACTACGAGCGGGCCGCGGAGCTGGCGGCGTTGATCCGGGAGGCGGAGCCCGAGGGGCTGACGGTCAGCATCGGCGGTGAGATCGGCGAGGTCGGCAAGCAGAACTCCACGGAGCCCGAGCTGCGCGCCTTCCTCGACGGGTTCCGCCGCGAGCTGGACCGGCGAGCGGGTCCGCAGGCGGCGGGCCTCTCGAAGGTGAGCATCCAGACGGGTACCAGCCACGGCGGCGTGCCGCTTCCTGGCGGCGGCGTGGCGCAGGTCAAGGTCGACTTCGATACCCTCAAGCGGCTCTCCGCGGTCTGCCGCGAGTACGGCCTGGCGGGCGCCGTGCAGCACGGGGCGTCCACGCTCCCCGACGAGCTCTTCCACCACTTCCCGGAGGTCGACACGGCCGAGATCCACCTCGCCACCGGTTTCCAGAACACGCTCTACGACCACCCGGCGACGCCGCACGCGCTGCTCGACGAGGTGGCGGCCTGGGTCCACGCGAACGCCGCCACTGAGCGCACCGAGGGCGAGACCGAGCAGCAGTTCCTCTACAAGACGCGCAAGAAAGCGCTGGGCCCGCTCAAGCGGCGTCTCTGGGAGCTCGAGACGAAGGACGAGATCCTGGCCACGCAGGCCGCGAAGCTCGAGTTGCTCTTCCACGAGCTGCGGGTGCATGGCACGCGTGGGCTGGTCGAGCGCTACATCGCGGCACCCACGCGGCACCGGACGTCGCCGGAGGCGCTGCGCGAGGAGCTGACGGCCTGAAGGCCACCGGCGCCCGACTACGGCCGCGGTCTCGTGCCGCTGTCTGCAGCGGGCGCGCGGCGCTGAACGGCCACCCGCCTACGCCCCGGCGGCCTCCATCGATTCGACGAGCACCGCAACGGCGTGGTCGACTTCGCCGGGCGTCGTCACCAACGGTGGGATCAGCCGCACGACCTGGCCCCAGGTACCGGCCGAGAGCACGATCAGGTGGCGTTCGAGCGCCGCCGCGATGACCCGGTGCGCGAGCGCCGGATCCGGTTCGCGGGGGTCGCGCCCGTCCGGGCGCACGAACTCGAGGCCGACCATCAGTCCGAGCCCGCGCAGGTCACCGAGGCGGGCGAACCGCCGACGCACCGCAGCCAGCCCGTCCAACAGCTGGCGTCCGCGTTCGTGGGCGTTCTCGACGAGCTGTTCGTCCTCGATGACGTCGAGGGTGGCGTTGGCGGCCGCGCAGGCTACGGCGTTGCCGCCGTAGGTGCCGCCGTGTGCCCCGGGTGACCAGCGCGCCAGCAGGTCCCGCCGCGCGACGAGCCCACTGAGCGGGAGCCCGGAAGCGATCCCCTTGGCCACGATCAGGACGTCGGGCGTCACGCCCACGTGCTGGAGCGCGAACCACTTGCCGGTCCGTCCGAACCCGGTCTGCACCTCGTCGAGCAGCAGCAGGATGCCGTGGCGCGTCGCGATCTCGCGGAGGCGCGGCAGGAACGTGCGTGGCGGGACCACGTAGCCCCCCTCACCCAAGACCGGCTCGACCACGAACGCGGCGATCCGCCCCGGCGCGACGACCTGCGCAAAGAGCAGCTCGAGCTGGGCCTCCCAATCGCAGGTGCATGCGGCCGGGTCGTGCGCGCCACCGGGCGCGCGGTAGCAGTATGGATAGGGTGCCTGGTAGACGGAGCCGGGCAGCGGCTCGAAGTCCCCGCGGATCGAGACGCGCGAGGTGGTGAGGGCCATCGTCTGCGCCGTGCGTCCGTGGAACCCGCCGCGGAACGAGACGATCGCCGGGCGGCCCGTAGCCGCCCGGGCCAGCTTGACCGCCGCTTCGACAGCCTCCGCGCCCGAGTTGGCCAGGAACGCCTGCCAGTCGTCGCCGGGGAGTAGATGGCGCAGCCGCTCGTGCAGGCGCAAGCCGGGTTCGTGGTACACGATGTTCTGCTGGCCGTGCAGCAATTTCGCCGCCTGCGCCTGGATGGCCGCGACCACTCGCGGATGGGCGTGGCCGGTGTTCGTCACGCCGATACCGGAGCTGTAGTCGAGGTAGCGCTCGCCGTCGACCGTGATCAGCCAGGACCCTTCCCCGCGTTCGACGACGAGGTCCGTGTAGCGCGACCAGACGGCGGGGACCACCGAACGGTCGGGCAGGGTCGCGGCTGGGCTGGTGGACTCGATCACGGCGGCCTCCCTCAGAACGTGGGCGGGGTGTTGACCCAGATGAGACGCGTTTCAGACGTGGCCAGCGCGCGGAACCGGTGCGCGAGCGTCGACGGGAACGTGAGTGCGTCGCCCTCGCCGAGCTCGTAGTACTCCTCCTCGCCGAGCCAGACCCCGACCCGCCCGCACAGCACGAACATCAGTTCCTCGCCGGGATGCGCGTACCAACCGTCGCTGCTCGCCCCCGGTGCGAGGACGAAGAGCTGGCCCTCGAGGGCCGTCGGCGCGTTCGAGAGGTCCTCCATTCGGATCCCCGGCCCGCCGAAGTCGACGACGTGCCGTTCGTGGGCGCGGACGACCCGGCCCGCGCTGGCCGAGGCGCCCCGGGTGAGCTCGGCGACGGTTGTCCCGCAGGCGGCCGTGAGCCGCTGCAGGACGGCCAGCGATGCGCCCGAGAGCCCGCGCTCGAACGAGGAGATGAAGCTCGACGAGAGCCCGCTCCGCGCCGCGGCCTCCCGGAGCGTCATGCCGCGACGGAGACGGAGCTCCCGGAAGCGCGCGCCGGTCGTGTCGGCGGACGTCGCGCCGGGCACGCCCCGGTCGCCCGGACCGCCCTGCTCCTGCAGGAGGCGCCGGATGGCGGGCGGGTTGAGCTGGGCGGCGCGCAGGCGAGCCACCTCGCGGGCCAGGTGTAGATCGTCGGGGCCGTAGAGCCGTTGTCCGCCGCGTCCACGGGCCGGACGGAGGAGGCCCTGGCGCTCCCATTGACGGAGGCGGGACGCGCTCGTGCCGACGATCTGCGCTGCCTCCGCGATCCGCAGACGGTCCGCGCCGGGTCTGGCGGGGGCGCGCGGGGACGCGCTCGTGCCACGCACGTCAACGCCGCGGGAGGCTGCGGCGGATGATGGCGCAGCCGTCCGCCGTGGCCCACCCTGGGTGACCACGAGGCTCCTGGCGATGCACCGCTGCGCCCACGTCCCCGCGCTACTGCGCGCGGCGCTGCAGCAGCGTGGAGCCCAACACGAGCAGCACCGCCGTCCCGAAGATCATGGTCCCCACGACGTTGATCTGCACCGGGAGCGAATTGCGCAGGGATCCCCAGACCCAGATCGGGAACGTGTTGGTCAGTCCCGAGGTGAAGTTCGTCACCACGAAATCGTCGATCGACAGCGAAAAGGCCAGCAGCGCCGCGGCGAGGATGCCCGGAAAGATCAGCGGAAACGTCACCTTCCAGAAGGTCGTCCACTCATTGGCGCCGAGGTCCATCGACGCTTCCTCGAGGCGCCGATCGAAGCCCGCCATGCGTGCTTTCACCGTCACTACCACGTAACTGATGTTGAACATGATGTGGGCGATCAGGATCGTGTTGAACCCGAGCGGAAAGAGCACGCCCTTCGGGATGACCGTATCGAGCGGCGGCTGTGCGGTGTTGACGAAGAGCGTCAGGAGGCTGGCGCCCATCACGATCTCGGGCGTCGCCATGGGCAGGAAGATGAAGAGGTTCGTGGCTGAGCGGCCGGGGAACCGGTAGCGCGTCAGCGAGACGGCGATCAGCGTGCCGAGCGCGGTGGCGGCCAGGGTGGAGAGGAACGCGATCTCGAGGCTCGTTCGGATGGCGGCCGCCATGCCCGGCCGGCCGAACGGGTTCGCCCACGCATCGAGCGAGAATGCGTGCCATTGGTAGTTGAACTTCCCAACCTGCTCGTTGAAGCTGAACAGGATCATCACGGCGATCGGCATGAGCAGGTACGCGACGGCGGCGACCGTGTACGCGGGGAGCCCCCAGTGATCGACCAGCGCAGCGACGCGGCGGCGCACGGTGGGCCTCGGTCGAGCTGGCGCGAACGGCCGGGCGATGGCGGTCATATCGTCACGCCTCCGCTGAGGTCCTCGGTGCCCAGCACGCGCGCGTACGCCATCACCGCGATGATGATCCCGACCATCAGCACGAACGAGAGGGCGGATGCCGTCGGGTAGTCGTTGGACTCCAGGAACCGTGCTTGGATCACGTTGCCGATCATCTGGGTCTTGGGGCTCCCGAGCAGCGTGGCGTTGACGTAATCGCCGAGGGCGGGGATGAAGGTGAGCAGTGAGCCGGCGAAGACGCCCGGCAGCGAGAGCGGGAACGTCACCCGGAGGAACGACTCCGAGACGAAGAACCCGCCGATCAGCGTGCCGAGCACGGCGCCCGCGGCCGCGAAGGCCGGCACGCTCCAGCTGATTCCGAAGCCGACCAGCCCGCCCAGCGCCGCCCCGCCGAGCGCGCCGTAGATCCAGCCCCGCGGTCGCCACGGGCCCGCATAGAGGTCCTGAGCTGCCTCGATCAAGCGCAGATCGATCCGCTCGAGCGCCACGTAGAGCGGTAGCGTCATGAACGGCAGGAAGTTGTAGACGAGGCCGGATACCACGGCGATCGGCTCGCCCATGAACGTGAAGTTCTGAGGGACCTGGTGGAACACGTCCACGGTGTGGATGAGCCCGATCACCGGTCCGTTGTCGCCCAAGATGATCTGCCAGGAGATGGTCCGGATGAGGAAGCTCGTGAAGAACGGCGCAATCACCAGAAACAGGATCACGTTCTTGTATCGCCCACCCCGGAATGCGATGAAATAGGCGAGGGGATACGAGATCAGGAACGTTAGGATGGTCGCCAGCGTACCGTACAGAATCGAATTGGCGAACTGCCGGGAGAACTCTTGCGGGATCTGCGTGAACGCCGCAAACGACCAGGTCAGCCGATAGCCGAAATCAACGCTCCCCGTCGACACCGAGTAGAGGAACATCTGGACGGTCGGGAAGATGAAGAAGACAATCAGCCAAAGCAGCCCGGGTGCGAGCAGCAGATACGGCGTCAGGAACCGTCGTAGCAGGTGGCTCGTTCGCGACATCGATCGATCCCCGTGGGAGTCCGTCGCCGGGTCACCGTCTCACGGCGGAGACCCGGCGATAACAGGGCAGCTCAGGAGCCCATCAGGGTGTTGAAGGCGTTGTTGAACTGCTGATCTTCGTCCGAGGTGAGGATCTTGAAGGCGTGCTGTTTGGCCACGATCGCTGGCGTCGGGAAAATCAGCGGGTTGGTCGCCGCGGAGGGGTCGATCTTCTTGATCTCCACGTCGGCGCCCTTGACCGGACAGACGTAATAGACGTAGTCCTCGATCTGCGCGGCGATCTTGGGATCGTAGACGAAGTTCATGAACGCCTCGGCGGCGCGCTGGTGCTGTGCGCCCTTCGGAATCAGCATGTTGTCCGACCAGATCATGGTCCCCTCCTCGGGGAACACGAACGTGTCGTCGGCGCTGCCGGACGAAGCCAAGTCGCCCGACCAGACCATCGCGGCCCAGACCTTGCCGTTCGCGAAATCCTGGAGGTAGGAGTTGCCGGTGAAGCGGAGTCCCTGCGAGACCAGCGGCTGCATGTCGTTGACGATCTGCTTCACTTGGTCGAGCGTGATCGTCGCGGGGTCGATGCCGAGCTTCAGGGCCCCCAAGCCGAACGTATCCCGCATCTCCGTGAGGAACGTGACGTGGCCGGCCAGGCGGCTGTCCCACAGGTCGGCGACCTTCGTGAGCGGCGGCATGCCTGCTTTGGCCACCGACTTCTTGTTGTAGCCGACGCCGGTCATGCCCGACTGCCACGTGTAGTGGTAGTCGTTGTTGGGGTCCCAGGGCAGGTTCCGCAGGGCGTCGCGTAGGTTTGCCCGACAGTTCGGCACGTTGGCCTGGTTGATCTTCGAGATCCAGCCGAGCCCGATCAGGCGGGCCGCCATCCAGTCGGTAAGGGCCATCAGGTCCCAGCCAGTGTCGAGCCCGGCCTTCAGCTGGTCCCGGATGGTGGCGACGAACGAGTTGTTGTCGTCGATCTTTTCCTGGTAGTTGACGTGGACGCCGGTCGCCTTCTCGAACTGCAGGAGGGTCGGCGACTTGCCCTTGTCGGGGCCGCTGGTCGCGACGTCGATGTAGGCAGGCCAGTTGGCGAAGTTGAGGATCGTGCCCATCGGCCCTTCGCTCGGCGGGGCCGCAGTCGGTGAGGCAGCGGCCCCCGCCGAGGGCGCCGCGGCGCTCGCCGCCGTGGATGGCACCGCCGCCTGGGTGGGCGCCGTTGTCGCTGCGCTGCCGGAGCACGCCGCGAGGAACGCGCCGACGCCCGTGACGCCAGCGATCTGCCCCCCACGACGAAGGAGCGTGCGCCGCGAGATGCGCGTCTCCAACGCGTCCCGCAGCCCCTTCTCGCCCATCTCATCCATCGCGTGCGTCTCCTCCTCTGCACTGCGCCGCGGGCGTTCAGCCCGCGTTTCCGGCGTCGCCGCCGGTGCCCTCATGAATGACGAAGGTGTGCTCCGGCGTCCAGGCGAGGCTGACCATCTCGCCGGGCCGGTGGAGCGACCCTTCCTCGGTGCGCTCGACGTTCTGCTCGTACACCGTCAGGTTGGCTTCGTCGGCCACCCGCACGATGTACTGCGTGCTGACCCCCATGTAGCTGGCGTCGAGGATGCGGCCGTCGAGGCGGTTCAGCTGCTCCGCGGCCGGAGCACCAGCGGAGAGCAAGCGGATCTTCTCGGGCCGTACGCCGACCTCCACGGCTGCGCGGCCGTTGAGCCGCTCGCGTGGCACGCGGACGCGCGCCCCGCCCACGACCTGCACCACCGCGTAACCACCGTCTTCGCCGAGCCGCTCGCCGCGCAGCATGTTGCTGACGCCGAGGAAGCCCGCGACGAAGCGCGTGGTCGGCCGTTCGTAGAGCTCCTCGGGGGTGCCGAGCTGCTCGTAGTGGCCGCGGTTCATGACGGCGATGCGATCCGACATCGTCATCGCCTCCTCCTGGTCGTGGGTCACGTAGATGAACGTGATGCCGACTTCCTGCTGGATCCGCTTCAGCTCAATCTGCATCTGCTTGCGCAGCTTCAGGTCGAGGGCGCCCAGCGGTTCGTCCAGGAGGAGGACGGCGGGCCGATTGATGAGGGCCCGGGCCAGCGCGACGCGCTGCGCCTGGCCTCCGGAGAGCTGGCTCGGCCGGCGCTTCTCGTAGCCGGGCAGCTCGACCAGCTCGAGCATCTCCGACACCCGCCGGCGCACCTCTTGGTCCGGCACCTTGCGACGGCGCAGGCCGAACGCGACGTTCTCGTAGATCGAGAGGTGCGGAAAGAGCGCGTAGTTCTGGAAGACGGTGTTGACGTTGCGCCGGTACGGCGGCAGCCAGGTGACGTCCTGGCCCTGCAGCTCGATGAGTCCGCTGGTAGGTTCCTCGAAGCCGCCGATCATGCGCAGGGTCGTCGTCTTGCCGCAGCCCGACGGCCCCAGCAGCGAGAAGAACTCGCCGTCCCGGACCTCGAGGTTGATGTGATCGACCGCGACGACATCGGGGCCGAAGCGTTTGGTGACATCGACGAGACGAACGTCGATCTCCGGCACGTGACCTGGCCACTCCTTCTGGGGCGCGGGGAAGCCGATCCGAGACGCCAAGGTTCTGCAACCCTGCCGGGTTTCAGTAAGGTCGGGAGTATACGGCACGAGCCGAAAGGCGTGTCAAGAGGGGGCCGTCCGTCCGAGAATCGTATCCGGAGCCGGCCGGCGGCGGCGGATTCGCAACGCCGCGCATGGTCCAGGCAGGTCTCGCCCGGTCCACGGGGGCACGAGGGGGCGCTGCCACGACGCCGCAGTGCCGGGTGCACGCCGTGCGGGTATGATTCTGACGCCACGGGCGCACGAAACCCGGGCACGGCCGCGGACCGCCGTGGCCATGCCCCGGTCTGCAGGATCCCGCTCGCGGCCGGGGCGCCGGACGCGGAACGGCATATCCTCACCGAGGCAGACCGCCAGGCATGAACGAACTCAACGAAACGCGCGTGCTCGACGCACTCCGCACCGTCCAGGAGCCGGAGCTCGGGCGCGATATCGTGACCCTCAACATGGTGCGCGACGTCGTCGTCTCCGCGGACGGCGACGTCGCGTTCACGATCGAGCTGACCACGCCGGCATGTCCGCTCAAGGACGAGATCGAGCGCAACGCGCGGGCCGTGCTGCGCGCCTCGGGCGCCCGCGAGGTGGCCGTCACCTGGACCAGCAACGTGCGGCGCGCGACACCCGCGCAACCGCAGCAGCTGCTCCCCGGGGTCAAGAACATCCTCGCCGTCGCCTCCGGCAAGGGTGGTGTCGGGAAGAGCACGGTGGCGGCCAACCTCGCCGTCGCGCTGGCCCAGGACGGAGCGAGCGTCGGTCTCCTCGACGCCGACATCACTGGCCCCAACATCCCGCTCATGCTGGGGGTCGAAGGGCAGCCGGTCGCCAGCCCCAACAACAAGATCGTGCCGCTCGAGCGGTACGGGGTGAAGGTCATCTCCATCCAGTTCTTCGTGCCGGAGGGCCAGCCAATCGTCTGGCGCGGACCGCTCGTGGGCGGCGCCATCCAGCAGTTCCTGCGCGATGTGGAGTGGGGCGACCTCGATTACCTGGTGGTCGACCTGCCGCCGGGCACCTCCGACGCCCAGCTCACGTTGGCACAGGCGGTGCCGATCAGCGGCTCGCTGCTCGTCACCACGCCACAGGACGTCGCGCTGCTCGACGTCACCAAGGCGCTCGCGATGTTCCGCCGCTTGAGCGTACCGGTCATCGGCATCGTCGAGAACATGACCGCCTTCGTCTGCCCGCACTGCGGCGAGGCGACCGAGATCTTCGGGCGGGGCGGCGGCGAGCGGTTCGCGCGGCAGTACGACCTCGAGTACTTCGGCGGGATCCCCCTCGACATCCGCGTGCGGCAGGGCGGCGATGTGGGCGTGCCCGCCGTGGCCCAGCGCGATGGCGGTCCCGCAGCGGAGACGATGCGACAGCTGGCGCGGACGGTCGCCGCGCGGATGAGCGTGCGCGCGGCGCAGGCGGCACCGATCTTGATCGTCAGCTAACCGGCCTAGCGCGCCTCGTCCAACGCGCGCCAGAGGGCCGCGCATGCCGCCAAGGCGGCCCGCCGGCGCCCCTGTTCGCCGCCCAGGAAGACCGCTTCCTCCCCTTCGACGAGGACGCCGTCGAGGTCGACGCTGACCCGCACCAGCGTATCCTCTCCGCGCGGTGTGACCGCGAGGGCGAGGCCGACCTCGGCCGCGACCCGCTGCCGGATCGCCCGGGCGAAGGCATGGAGGGGCGCGGCTTCGTCTGGGAGCGGCGTCGCTGAGCGCTGAGCCGTCTGACGAGCCGCGACGGCACGGCGCTGACCGGCCGCGGTGAGGGGGGCGCCCAGATCGTCCGTATCGTCCGCGACGCCCGGGCCCGCGGGGCCGACCACCTCGCCGAGGGCGTACCACGGCGCCCCGGCGAGCAAGGCCACGAGCGCGCCAGCGGTGCCGCGTTCCCAGGTCGCCAGCCGTCGCGTGCCCAGGCGGCGGCCGAGCGCCTCCGGCCAGGTTTCGTCGTCGTAGGCGAAGATGTGCGGCCCAAGGCGCTCCTCGATCACGCGCTGCGCCTCGGCCAGCACCGCGGCGGCGGAGCGGCCGGGCAACCCATCGCGCTCCGCTTCTGGGCGCGCCGTGATCCGCAGGTCGACCGCGTCGGGTCGGGCGTAGGTGGCGACGAGCGGGTTGGTGGCGCGCAGGAGCGCCTCTCCGAGCGCCTCAACGACGTGCGACTCGCCGATGCCCGTCAGGCGCAGCGTGCGGACGGCGATCTCCGTGCCGAGCCCCCGCGTCCGCAGCCGCGGCAGCACGAGGGTGGACCAGAGCGGCCGAAGCTCGCGGGGCGGGCCCGGCAGAGCGACGATGATGCGGTCGCCCCGTTCGACCCACCAGCCGGGCGCAGTCCCGTTGACGTTCGGGAGCGCCTCAGCCCCGGGGATCAGCCAGGCCTGTTTGCGGTTTGCGTCTGGCATGCGGACGCCTCGCCGCTCGAAGAGCGCGATGAGTTGGCGTTCGAGGTCGGGATCGACCGTCAGCGGTTCGCCCAGCGCAGCCGCGATCGCCTCGCGGGTCAAGTCGTCGGGGGTCGGGCCGAGCCCGCCGGTGCTGACCACGAGATCGGCGTCTGTGAGCGCCTCGCGGAACGCCGCGGTGACCAGGGCGAGATCGTCCGGCAGCTGCACCATGCGCACGACCGCGACGCCCATGCCGCTCAGGTCGCTCGCCAGGTCGCCGCCGTTGGTGTCGCGCGTCTCGCCGGTCGTGAGTTCGGTGCCGACGGCGAGGATGATGGCCCGGTGCGGGACGAGGGGCGCCATGGGCGGCAGAGTAACGCAGGTGCCGGGCATGCACCGGTGCCGTCCACGCGTGCACCGGCGACACCTGCAGCGGCGCCTCCTTGACGGCTGGCCCGACATGTGTTAGCAATCTCACCCTGAGAGTGCTAACCACGCGGGGACGCCCCACGCGGGAGCCCGGAGATCCGCCACGGCGCCGGTCACACGAGCCGCCGTGCCGCAGAGAGGACGCTGAGGAGGCTATGGCAAAGCTGATCGCCTACGACGAGGAAGCCAGGCGTTCGCTGAAGAAGGGCATCGACGCCCTGGCGGACGCCGTCAAGACGACGCTGGGCCCGAAGGGCCGCAACGTCGCGCTGGACAAGAAGTTCGGCGCGCCGACCGTGACACACGACGGTGTGACCGTGGCCCGCGACATCGAGCTCGAGGACCCCTTCGAGAACATGGGCGCGCAGCTCCTCAAGGAGGCTGCGACCAAGACCGAGGACGTTGCGGGCGACGGGACCACGACCGCCACGGTCCTGGCCCAGGCGATCGTGAACGACGGGCTGAAGAACGTCGCGGCCGGCGCGAACCCGATGCAGATGAAGATCGGGATCGAAAAGGCTGCCGCTGCGGTCGCGGAAGCCGTGAAGCAGGCCGCCAAGCCGGTCCGGGGCCATGACGAGGTGGCCCAGGTCGCCACCGTGAGCGCCGCCGACCCCGAGATCGGCAACCTGATCGCCGAGGTGATGGACAAGGTCGGCAAGGATGGCGTGATCACGGTCGAGGAGTCCAAGACGCTCGCCTTCGAGACCGAGTACGTCGAGGGCATGCAGTTCGACCGCGGCTACATCTCCCCCTATTTCGTGACCGACACCAATCGGATGGAGGCCGCGATCGATGACCCGTACATCCTGATCACCGACAAGAAGATCTCGGCGATCGCCGACATCGTGCCGCTCCTGGAGAAGGTCCTGCAGGTCGGCAAGAAAGAGCTCGTGATCATCGCCGAGGACGTCGACGGCGAGGCGCTTGCCACGCTCGTCGTGAACAAGCTGCGCGGCATCCTCAACGTGTTGGCCGTCAAGGCGCCCGGCTTCGGCGATCGGCGCAAGGAGATGCTCCGCGACATCGCGATCCTGACCGGCGGCCAGGTGATCAGCGAAGAGCTCGGCAAGAAGCTCGACGGCACGCAGGTCAGCGACCTGGGCCGCGCCCGGCGCGTCGTCGCCAACAAGGACGAGACGACCATCGTCGAGGGGCGTGGGTCGCAGACGGAGATCGACGCGCGCGTCAAGCAGATCAAGGCGCAGATCGAGGAGACCACCTCGGACTACGACAAGGAGAAGCTCCAGGAGCGCCTGGCCAAGCTCGCCGGCGGCGTGGCGATCATCAAGGTCGGCGCCGGCACGGAGGTCGAGCTCAAAGAGAAGAAGCACCGCGTCGAGGACGCGCTCTCGGCCACGCGCGCGGCCGTCGAGGAAGGGATCGTCCCCGGCGGCGGCGTCGTGCTGATCAACGCAGCCAAGGCGATCGACGAGCTGCAGCTGGAGGGCGACGCGAAGGTCGGCGCCGAGGTGGTCCGTCGGGCGCTCGAGGAGCCGCTACGGATCATCGCCCGCAACGCCGGGCAGGACGGCTCGGTGGTGCTGGAGACGGTGCGCCGCCTGCAGCAGGAGAAGGGCAACCCGAACATCGGCTTCGACGTGCTGAGCGGTGAGTACGACGACATGTTCGCCCGCGGCGTCGTCGACCCGGCGAAGGTGACGCATTCCGCGGTCGAAAATGCGGCCTCCATCGCGGCGATGGTGTTGACGACCGAGGCGATGGTGACCGACAAGCCCGAGCCGAAGCAGGCGACCCCGGCGATGCCCGGCGGCGGGATGGGCGAGTACTAGCGCGACACGATCGCGCGCCGCCGGCGCGTCCCGGTCCGGCAGGCGCTCCGAGCAGTGGCGGGCGGTGGGACTCCCACCGCCCGTTCTGTTTGCGCGGCGCGGCCCGGTCGGGCAGGCCGGCTTGTGAGGCGGATGGCATTCCCTCTCCCGCCCGCGCGGTATGCTGTCGTCACCGAACAGCGCCCGGCACCCCGATGCGTGCGGGCGAGAGCAGGCCCAAGGGGGAGTCCGCTGACCACCGACCGCGCCCATGATCCCGCAGCGTCCGACCCCGGAGCGGTGCGGCTCGAGCACAGCCCGGTAGAGCGCACAGTCCCCGGCGTTCGAGCATCGCTGCGCAGTGTCCGGGAGACCGTGACGGCCCTGATCGCCGCCCACGTCGCCCTGCTCAAGGCGGAGCTCGAGGGGCTCGTCGCGGAGCTGAAGGTGATCTCGGCCCTCGCTGGCGTCATCCTCGTGCTGGCCTTGTTCGTGGCCCAGCTGCTCGCGATCGGCGGCGCGCTCTTCGTCGGCGAGTGGCTCTTCGGCTCCCTTGGGTGGGGGGTCGTGCACGGCACGCTGCTCGCGATCGCCGTGATCGTCGCGACGGCCATGGTGCTGATCGAGGCCCCGCGGCGGGTCATCGTGACGCCGCTGGTCCTGGCGCTCGTCGTTGGCACGGTTGTGGCGGTGGCGCTGGGGGCGAACCTGGCGCGCCGGGGTGCCGAACAGCTCGGCGCGCAGCTGCGGTCCGGCCCGCTGCCGCACCTCGACCCGGCGTGGGCGCCGGCCCTCGTCGGCGCGGCCGCCGGCGCGGTCGTGCTGGCGCTGGTCGGGCTGGTCCTGCTCGGTCGACTCGGCGGGACCGGGGGCGCCGTGGCGGGGGTGGTTGCGGGCGCGATCCCCGGTGGACTGGTTGGCTGGGGCTGGACTGGGCTCACGTTCAGCTGGCAGGGCGCTGTCGCGATCGGGGTCGCCGTCGGGCTGTTGACCTGGATCGCGCTGATGCCGGCGTGGATGCTGCGCACCGAGATCGATCCGACCGCGCGGTTCCGCCGGCTCTGGCCGCGCGAGTCGTACGCGGCCGCATTGGAGACAAAGGACTGGCTGGAGAAGGAATGGGCGAAGCGACGCGCCGGGCTCGGCAGGACGTAGCGCAAGCGCGCGGGCGGCTCTCCGGCGAGATGGACGAACTGGAGCTCGCGGTGCGCTCCGCCGTCGACATCCCGGCGAAGATCCGCCGCAACCCGGCGCGGGTCGCGGCGCTGGGCGGTGGCGCGTTCTTCTTCGCGGTAGGCGGGCCGAAGCGCGTGGCCACGCGGATCGCCCGGCTCGTCCGCCGCCCCAAGCCCGCGACCGTCGTGTCGCTGCTCCCGCAGGAAGTCGCGCGCATCGTCGAGCAGGTCAGCGCCGACGGGGGGGACGTGCGCGCGGCGCTGGAGCGCGGCTTCGCCGACTGGCTCGAGCAGGGTCGCGCCGGGGCCGCTGGAGCGAAGCGGAAGGGCGCGCGGCGCACGGGCCGGGACACCTTCTGGCACCTCTTCGACACGGTGAGCGCACCAATCGCGGCCCGGGCCGCGAAGCAGCTGGCGGGGCGCCTTTTCGCCGCCGAGCCCGATCGGCCACGGTCCCGGGCGGGCGAGGAGCGTCCGTCCAGCGAGGGGCCGCGACCGGGTCGCTAGTGCGAGTTGGTGGGCGGCGCGCGGGGCCGCCCACCTGATCACGGCGGCGGTTGTCCCGTAGACTTGCCGTCCGCGGGCGAGTGGCGGAATGGCAGACGCGCCGGCCTTAGGAGCCGGTGCCGCGAAAGCGGCGTGTCGGTTCGACCCCGACCTCGCCTACCAGCACATGCATGGCGATCCAACGCCGCTCTATGGCCGTCGGGCGGCTGGAGCAGATGCGCCGGCGGGGATGGGTGCGTCCCCGGACCGGCCCCCACCGCGCGTCCCCGGACCGGCGGGCCCGGCGGGCTCGAGCAGCGCCGGCCAGCGCGTCGAAAGCAGGAGCGCGCCCGCCACCAGCGCCACGCCGGTCCACGCGCCCGGCACGGTGTAGAAACTGATCGCGAGCGCGGCTGCCAGTCCGATCTCGCGGCGGACCGCCAGCAGCGCCGGCAAGGCGAAGAGGAGCCCGAAGACGTGCAAGTTGGGTGAACCGACCAGCGTCAACAGGCCGACCCACGCGCCCGCGCGCTCCGCGGGCACCGCGAAGACCAGGAGGAGCGTCGCCCCGGCGATCACAAGGGCGAGCGGCAGCGGGACGTCGTGCAGCAGCGAGATGCCGCCCACGGCGAGCCCCGGTTGCGCGGCGTGGCGCACCTGCGCGAGCCAATCGAACCAGAGTCCGAGCCCGGTGAGAGGCAGCGTGGCCAGGACGAGCGCAACCGCGACCGCGACGCCCAGCAATGCCGCGCGCGGCCGCCGTCGAGCCAGGTAGAGCCAGGGATGCACTTGCGACGTCTTCAGTAGCGCCAGGCAGGCCGCGAGGGCCCCATCCACGGCGGCTGGTCGCGGGGAGCGCGCGAGGTCCCGGTCGCTCGGCTGCGCGGCAGCCGCCGGCCGATCGTAGAAGAGCGCCACGAACGCCGCGAACAGAAGCACCTGGACGTTCAGCCCGAGCAGCGCCTGGGCGAACGGCGGCCAGGCGAGCGCGATCGGCCAGCTCCACCACGGCAACCCGAGGCGCCGGCAGGTCCAGAGCGCAGCCGCGACGCAGACCAGCGCCCAGGTCAGCGCAACGGGGGCCTGTGGCAGCGCCGCGAACGGGGCCAGGAGCGGGAGCAGGAACGGTGGGTAGAGAAACGGCTGGCCGGGCCCGGACGTGACCTGAAAGCTCGACGCGAGATACGGCGGCGCGCCGTGGATCCAGCGTTGCGTCGCGCGCAGCGGGATCTCGAGATCGACCGTCAGAGGATAGGTGCGTAGGAGCGACCAGGCTGTGCCGAGGATCGAGACGACGGTCGCCGCGGCGAGGCCGAGGCGGAGCGCCCGGTTCGGCATCGCGCCCACGACGACGATCTCCGAGCGCGGGCGCGTGGGCGGCCGTGGCGGCGTGAGGGTCGGACGGGCGCGGCGGCGGCGGGCGTCGAAGGTCGGCACAGCCGCCATTCTGCATGCGCCCCGCGGTTCGGTGCCGTGCAGGCCCGGCGTGGCAGCGCCGAGGCCCCGCGCCTGGGCGCTCGAGCCGTCAGCCGCCGGAACGGGGCGAGGACCCCGCCGCGCCCCTATACTCATCGCCGATGAACGTGACCACTACCCCTGCCCCGCGCAGCACCGTCGTGCTCGAGGTGGAGCTCCCCGCGGACCGGCTCCAGCGCGCGATCGACGAATCCGTCCGCCGGCTCGGCCGCCGCACCCGCGTCCCGGGCTTCCGGCCCGGGAAGGCGCCCCGCGTCATGCTCGAGCGCGCGCTCGGTGTGCAGCGCGGCGCGGCGGCCAACCCCATCTATGACGAGGCCAAGGACCAGCTGTTCAGCGCGACGATGGCCGATGCGCTCGAGCAGGCGCAGGTCGACGCGCTCACGATCCCGGATCCCGAGTGGGTCCGCTTCGAGGAGGGCAGCGGCGCAACCTATCGCGTCACTCTCCCTGTGCGGCCCGCAGTCCAGCTCGGCGATTACACCAACTACCCGTTCGGCGTGGAGATCGACCCGGTCGACGGCGCCAAGGTCGACCGGGTGATCGACGAGCTGCGCGATCAGCACGCCAGCCTGCGGGCCGTGGAGGACCGGCCGATCCGCACGGGCGACTGGGTGGTGATCTCGTTCGAAGGCACGCGCGACGGCCAACCGTTCGAGGGCGGGCGCGCGGAACGGTTCCCGATGATCGTCGGCGCGGGGCGCATGATCCCCGGCTTCGAGGAAGCCGTCGTGGGGCTGTCCGCGGGCGAAGAGAAGGACTTCGACCTGACCTTCCCCGACGAGTACCCCGACCAGGCCATGGCCGGCCAGGCGGCGCACTTCCACGTGGCCGTTCGTGAGATCCGGGAGAAGGTGCTGCCGGAGGCCGACGACGCGTTCGCCCAAGAGATCAGCCCGTCGTTCCCCGACTTGGCGGCGCTGCGGGCGGACGTCCGTCGGCGCCTCGAGGCAAACGCCCGCGACCACGCGCGCCACGCCTTCGCCGACCGCATCATCGACTACGCCGTCGCCAACGCGACGCTCGAGGTGCCCGACATCCTGGTCGAGCAGGAGGTCGAGGTGATGCACGACGAGCTGCGACTGCGGCTCGCCGAGCAGGGAATCCCCTACGAGGAGTACGTGCGCGTCATCGGCAAGGATGACGCGACGCTTCACCGCGAGTACCGCGAGCCCGCCGAGCGTCGGGTCAAGGCGCTGCTGGTCCTCGCGAAGATCGCCGACCAGGAGGGGATCGAGGTCCCCGACGCTGCCATCGACGCGGAGATCGCACACGCACGAACCCGCTACGTGGAGAACCCTCGGCTCGTCGAGTACTTCGAGTCCGCGCGTGGGCGGGCCTACCTGCGCTCGACCCTGCGCCGCACGCAGGTGGTCGAACAGCTGGTCGACCGCTGGCTGGAGGGTCATCCCGAGGTCGGACCGCTGCCCCACCTGGAGGATGGCGCCGAGTCCGTCAGGCCGGTCGGCCGTCTCGCCGATGAAGCCGGCGCGCAGGCTGGTCCCGCGGGCGCGACGGGCGTGGCGGAGGCAGAGGAGTCGGGGACGGCTGCGGTGGCCGTCGAGGAGGGGATCGTATGAGCCGGATCGTCGTGCCCGACCGGTCGGCCGCGCTCCGCGCCGCTCAGGAGACGACGGCGATGCTCGTCCCCATGGTCATCGAGACGTCCAGCCGGGGCGAGCGCGCCTACGACATCTATAGCCGGCTGCTGCGCGACCGGATCGTCTTCCTCGGCGAACCGATCGAGGACCACATCGCGAACCTGATCATCGCGCAGCTCCTCTTCCTGGAGTCCGAGGACCCCGAGAAGGACATCAACCTGTACATCAACTCGCCCGGCGGGGTGATCACCGCGGGGCTCGCGATCTACGACACGATGCAGTACCTGCGCGCGCCGGTCAGCACCATGTGCGTCGGCATGGCCGCGAGCATGGCCGCCGTGCTGCTTGCCGCAGGCGAGAAAGGTAAGCGCTACGCCTTGCCGCACAGCCGGATCATGATCCACCAGGGGTCGGGGGGGTTCCGGGGCAACACACCGGACGTCTTCATCCAGGTCCGCGAGATGGAGGAGCTGGTCAACAGCAACCACCAGATCCTGGCGCGTCATACTGGCCAGCCGATCGAGAAGATCATCAAGGACACCGAGCGGGACTACTTCATGTCCCCACAGGCGGCCAAGGAATACGGCATCATCGACGAGGTCTACGCGGTGCGCGGCGACTCGCTCATCGCGCAAGCACGGGCCACGGCCAGGACGGAGTCGGCCGCTGCGCCAGAGCGTGAGGCCGCGCCGCCGGAGCCGCAGGCGCGGTGACCGGGTCGAGTCTGCGCAGGGGGTAGTTGCGATGTCCACGCCGCCCAGCAAGAGCACCAAGGTGCCCTACCGCTGCAGCTTCTGCGGCAAGAGCCAGGACCAGGTCCGCAAGCTGATCGCTGGCCAAGGCGTCTACATCTGCGACGAGTGCATCAATCTTTGTCAGGAAATCATCGAGGAGGAGCTGCTCGAGACGCCGCGGGTCAAGCAGCAGGCGGCCAAGCTGCCGACGCCCCGTCAGATCAAAGCCTCCCTCGACCAGTACGTGATCAGCCAAGAGCGCGCCAAGCGGGTGCTCTCGGTCGCCGTCTACAACCACTACAAGCGGGTCAGCGCGGGCCACCAGGTCGACGACGTCGAACTGCAGAAGTCGAACGTGCTGATGGTCGGCCCCACAGGGTCCGGCAAGACGCTGCTGGCCCAGACGCTCGCGAAGATCCTCGACGTCCCGTTCTGCATCGCCGACGCGACCAGCTTGACCGAGGCAGGGTACGTGGGCGAGGACGTCGAGAACATCCTGCTGCGGCTGATCCAGGCGGCGGACTTCGACGTGCAGCGCGCGCAGCGCGGGATCATCTACATCGACGAGATCGACAAGATCGCGCGCAAGGCGGACAACCCATCGATCACGCGTGACGTGTCGGGGGAGGGTGTGCAGCAGGCGCTCCTCAAGATCCTGGAGGGGACGGTCGCCAACGTACCGCCGCAGGGCGGTCGCAAGCACCCCCACCAGGACTTCATTCAGATCGACACCACCAACATCCTCAAGCACCCCCACCAGGACTTCATTCAGATCGACACCACCAACATCCTCTTCATCTGCGGCGGGGCGTTCGAGGGGCTGGAGAAGATCGTCGAGGAGCGTGTCGGCCGGCGCTCGATCGGGTTCGGGTCCGAAGCCCACATGTCGAAGGTCGAACGCGAGCGGATCCTGGAACGGTTGATGCCGGAGGACCTGCTGCGGTTCGGCCTGATTCCGGAGTTCGTGGGCCGGCTGCCGGTGATCGTCACGTTGGCGCCGCTGACGCTCGAGGACCTGGTGCGGGTGGCCAAGGAGCCCAAGAACGCGGTCACGCGCCAGTATCAGAAGTTCCTCTCGCTCGACAAGGTCGAGCTGACGTTCACGCCGGCGGCGCTGCAGGCCGCAGCGGAGCTCGCCCTCGCCCGCAAGACCGGCGCGCGGGCGCTGCGCTCGATCGTCGAAGAGGCGCTCCTCGACGTCATGTTCGACATCCCCGAACGGGCGGATATCCGCCGCTGCATCATCACGGAGGAGACGATCCGCGGCCGACGGCCGCCCCTCCTGCTGACACAGGCCCAGGTCGACAAGGGCGTCGACGAGACGAACTACGAGGCGCTCCTCGAAGGGGCCAGCGCGTAGGGGCCGCGTGCCTCGGGGCCGCATGGCCGGCAGACGCCGTTACGGCCTGTGCTACGCTAACGCCCTTCACGGCGCTGACCGAGAAGAGTAGCGCCCCACCGACCGCAGAGACCGTGGTGCCGGAGGCTGCGAGCCCACGGGGAGACGGAGGGCGCGAAGGTCGCTCGCGAGCCGTGCGGGTGGCGCCCGTTAGCGCGTCGAGAGGGCAGCCCGGTGCGCCGGTTGCCGAACCAGCAGGTGGTACCACGACCCCGTTCGTCCGCTGGGCGAGCGGGGTCGTCCGTTTCACGGCCCGCGGCATCGAGCGCGAGATGGCTCCGCCGCGCCAGAACGAGGGCACCGCCGGTCCGCGGCGGCAGAGATCGACAGAGGCGAGGATGACCGAGACGACCGATTCGCGCCCCGTGCGAGCGCAGCACCTGCCGAAGACCTATCAGCCCGAGCAGGTCGAGTCCGGCCTGTACGAGCTGTGGGAGACGGCCGACGTCTTTGCCCCCGACGGCGTCGGCAGCCGCGCGGACTGGTCGAAGCCGCCCTTCGTGATCATCCAGCCGCCGCCCAACGTGACCGGGGCGTTGCACCTCGGGCACGCACAGCGGGCCACGGTGGAGGATGCGCTGATCCGCCACGCCCGCATGACCCGCCGTCCCACCCTCTGGCTGCCCGGCGAGGATCACGCCTCGATCGCCGCGCAGTACGTGCTCGACCGCATCCTTGCCGACGAGGGCGAAAGCCGCGAATCGCTGGGGCGCGAGCGGTACCTCGAGCGGATGTGGCGGTTCGTGCGCGAGGTGCGGGGCGTCATCGTCGACCAGCACCGCCGCCTCGGCGCGTCGGCCGACTGGAAGCGCGAGCGCTTCACCATGGACGCGGTGTCGGCACGGGCGGTGCGCGTGGCGTTCCGCCGGCTGTACGAGGACGGGCTCGCGTACCGCATGGAGGCCTTGATCAACTGGTGTCCCGGCTGCCGGACCAGTGTCTCGGACCTGGAGGTGGTCCCCAAGCCCGAGCGTGGATCGCTCTGGACGATCCGCTACCACCTCCTCCACGACGACGGCACGGCCGATCCGAGCGCGTGGGTCGCGGTGGCCACCACGCGCCCCGAGACCTTGCTCGGGGACACGGCGGTGGCGGTCCATCCCGAAGATCCGCGCTACCGGGCGCTCGTGGGCCGGAAGGTGCGGGTCCCCTTCGTGGACCGGGATGTCCCTGTGATCGCGGACGACGTCGTGGACCGTGAGTTCGGCACGGGCGCGGTCAAGATCACGCCTGCGCACGACGCGGACGACTATGCGACCGGTCGCCGCCACGGCCTGCCGTTCGTGACGGTGCTCGACGACGAGGGGCGCATCTCCGACACCGGGACGCCGTACGACGGGCTCGACCGCTACGCGGCGCGCCAGCGGATCGTGGCCGATCTCGAGGCGCTCGGCGACCTGGAGGCGGTGACGCCGCACGACATGCTGGTGGGGCACTGCCAGCGCAGCGACGACGTGGTCGAACCGCGGCTGAAGACACAGTGGTTCGTGCGCACCGGACCGCTCGCCGAGAAGGCGCTGGCGGCGGTCCGCGAGGGCCGCACGCGGATCGTGCCGCGGCGCTTCGAGAAGGTCTATTTCGATTGGCTCGAGAACATCCGCGATTGGAACGTCAGCCGCCAGCTCTGGTGGGGCCATCGCATCCCGGCGTGGTACTGCCCGGACGGGCACGTCACGGTCAGCGACCTCGAGGAGGGTCCCGACGCGTGCGCGGTCTGCCGCCGTCCGCGGGAGATGCTGGTCCAGGAGGCGGACATCTTCGACACCTGGTTCTCGAGCGGGCTCTGGCCGTTCTCGACTTTGGGCTGGCCCGACCGCACTCCGGACCTCGAACGGTTCTACCCGGGGACGGTGCTGGAGACCGGCTACGACATCCTCTTCTTCTGGGTCGCCCGCATGATGATGCTCGGCGAGTGGCTGATGGGCGAGGCACCGTTCCGGTACGTCTACCTGAGCGGCCTGATCCGCGACCCGTACGGGCAGAAGATGTCGAAGACGAGGGGCAACGTGATCGACCCGCTCGCGGTGATCCGCGAACTCGGCGCCGATGCACTGCGCTTCGCGGTCGTCAACGGCGTGGGCCCCGGGGCGGACACCCGCCTCGGGCCGGCGAAGCTCGAGGGGGCCCGCAACTTCGGCAACAAGCTGTGGAACGCGGCCCGCTTCGTCCTTGGCGCGCGGCCGGCAGAGCTGGATGCGGATGCCCCCCTCACGCTGCCGGCGGCGGCCGATCTGGGGCCGGCGGAGCGCTGGATCGTGGGCCGATCCGCGGCGACGATCGCCGCCGTCTCCCGCGCGTACGACGAGCTGCGCGTGGGCGACGCCGCGGCCCTCCTCTACGAAGCGATCTGGGGCGACTACTGCGACTGGTACATCGAGCTGTCGAAGGCGCGGCTGCGGCCGGAGGCGCCGGCGGGGGAGCGCAGCGCCACCTGGCGCGTGCTCGCCTGGGTGCTGGACCGCTACCTGCGGCTCCTGCACCCGGTGATGCCGTTCATCACCGAGGCCATCTGGCAGCGTCTGCCGCACCTGCCGGCCGACCCGGAGCTCCTGATCGTGGCAGACTGGCCGAGCGGTGCGGAAGAGCGCGCGCTGGTGCCGGACGGCGAGGCCGCGGAGCGGCCCGTGCGGGAGCTGATCGACCTGCTGCGCGGGATCCGCAACGCGCGGGCCGAAGCAGGGATCGAGCCGGCGGAGTGGTTGGCGGCCCACGTGTACTGCGCGGCTGCGACGACCCGGGAGGCGTTCACCGCGCTGGCCTCCGCGCTCGCGCCGCTGGCGAGGACGCGCCTCGTCGCGGTCGAGGCCCGCGCCGACCTCGACCGGTCGGCCGCGGATGGACTGGTGGTCGTTGCCGGACCCAACGAGGCACGCGTGGTGCGGGGTGCAGCCGATGTGGCTCGCGAGCGCGCCAGGTTGGAGCGCGAACTGGACGAGAGTCGCCGGTTGCTCGACGCCGCCGAGGCGCGGCTGGCGAACCCCGAGTTCGTGGCCCGCGCGCCGAGGCACGTGGTCGACGGGGCGCGGACACGGGCGCAGGAGCTGCGCGAGCGCGTGGCGCTCCTCGCTGCCCGTCTTGGCCGCGGGGCGTGACGGTCGTCGCCGGTCTCCCACCTTCCTGTGGCCGGGCGGTGATCCGGCGCGCTGGACCGGCGTCGCCGCCAAACGGCAGGGCCCGCGCTGGCGCGGCTGGTAGGATGGGCGCGGCCGGCAGCCGCTCCGACGGTGGCTGGACCCGGAGGTCGTGAGGTGCCGCTCGAGTTCCTGAAGCGCCGCAAGCAGCCCGCAGAGCCCCCGCCCTCGCCCCCGCCCGTGCCGGAGGAGATCGAGCCTCAGGAATTCGAGGTGCGTCTCCACTACCGCGCGAAGAGCACAGAAGGGGTGCGCATGCAGAACGGCCAGGCCGCGCTGCGCGAGCTCCCGGCAATGCTGGCTGGGATCGCCAAGACCGATATCGACCTGCTGCACCCGCTGCCGGTCGAGCTGGGCGACGCCGCCCCGACCATCGTGCAACCTTCTGAGGCGATGCAATGGCTCACGGCCCACCAGGCCGACAGCCCGATCGCCCGCCACGCGCTGCTCGTACTCGAGACCGTCGGTGCCGTCGATCTGGCGTTCGACACGCTCGCCGTCGCCCTGCTCCACGGCGAGACCGACACGTCGGGGTACCCCGAGTACAACGCGATCGTGGGCGGGGTGGCCTCGCACTGGGATGAGGCGACCGGCGACATGCTGGTGCGGGCGGTGGTGGGCTGGGGTGGCAAAGGCGTGCGTGGCGACACCGACCGCACGGCGCAGAAGATCCTCTCGAACCTGCTCGGCAACGTGCTGGCGAGTCAACACCCGTTGGGCCTGACGCCGTCGGAGCGACCGGTCCCGGCCGCCGGCGCCGGCGGGCTCGTGTGCGCGTCATGCGGCTTCGCCTCTGCCCACGAGCGCGCTTTCTATTGCCCGAAATGCGGCATGCGCCTGCTACGCGGATAGACGACGAGGAGGTCCGGATTGCCGGTCTACGACTACGCCTGTACGAAGTGCGGCCACACCATGGAGGTCACGCACGGTGTCCATGCCCACGGGCCGTCGACCTGTGAGATCTGCGGCGGTCCGATGCGGAAGCTGCTCTCGCCTCCGGCGATCGTGTTCAAGGGCTCGGGATGGGCCAAGAAGGACGCGCAAGCGGCGGGGCGCGCGCGGGGGTCCCGGAAGGGCGCCGGCGGGACGTCGTCGGGTGGAGCGGGCGAGACCGGGGGCTCGGCAGGGGCCGGTGGAGGCACGTCGGCGACCGGCGGGGGCGAAGCGGGCGGGTCGGGCGCCGACTGACGTGCCCAGGCCGCCGTCCGACTGGATCACCCTGGCGGAAGCGAGCGCGGTCTTCGCCGCGGCCAACATCCGCGTGAGCCGGTCGACACTGGCGCGCTGGGCCCGCGACGGGAAGATCCAAAGCACACGGCCGGGCCGCCTGATCTACGTGCGGCGCTCGCAGATCAGGGCGATGCTGCGTCCCCGCGGGCGCCCCGGCGTGCCAGACGTGCCGCGCCGCCTGCCCGTCGACACGCCGGGGCAGGAGGCCCTCTTCGAGGACCTGGAGGCCTAAGTTGGCCGTCGGCCGCGCGGAGAGGGCCCGGCTCCGGCAACTCGAGCCGCGCCGGGGGTCGGCCCTGGCGAGGGCCATTCGGCGGGTCGCCGGCGACCGGCGGGCGGTCGAGCTGCGCGACCTGCTCGACGAGTTTTCGGAGATCGGCGGGGATCTGCTGGCGGCGGCGCTCGCGCTCCGGGCGTTGGTCGGCTTCCTCGTGCTCTTGCTACTGCTCGCGGTCGCGGTGGGGCTCCTCTCCGGCGACCCGATGGTCCGTGCCGCGCTCCTCGAGCGGGCGGCGCGGCTGGTACCAGGTCTGGAGGGGCCGGTGCGCGGCATGTTGCGCCAGTTCGCCACGGGCCGGGCCACGTACTCGGCGCTGGCGCTCCTGGGTCTCGCCTGGACGAGCGGTGGGGTCTACGGCGCACTCGACGACGCGTTACGGCGGGTCTTTCCCGGTGGGCGGCCCCGCGGCATGGTCGAACGGCGGTTGCGCGGATTGCTGGCGGTGGCGCTCATCTTCCTGGCGGTCGCGGCGCTGCTGGCGCTCGGCGCGGCGTGGTCGGCAGTCGAAGGCGATCTGCTCCCCGCGGACCGGACCCTCTGGCGGATCGCCAACCCGGGTGCGGGCGCCATGCTCGCGAGCGCCGCCATCCTGGCCGTCTACCGGCTGGTTCCTACGGCGCCGCCCACCCTGCGCGAAGCAGCGGTGCCGGCGCTCGTGGCCGGGACCGTCGTGGCGTCGCTGACGGCGGCCTATGCGCTGCTCGCTCCCCGTTTGGTGGGGGCGCTCAGCGTCTTCGGGGCGGTGGCGGCCGTGATCGGGACACTGCTCTGGCTGACGTGGGTCTTTCGGGTGATCCTCCTCGCCGGGCTGTGGGCATGTCGGCGCCGCCAGTCCGACGAGTTGGCGGCCTCGACGCTAGAGGCATGACTCGGCGCGGGGACGGGCCGCCCGCCGGGGACCGGCGAGGCTGTCGCCGCGCGCGCCGCATGGGGCAGAGCCGCAGTGTGACGATCAGATCTGGCGGGCACCGCAGCGCCGGCAGAAGCGCGCGCTCGCCGACAGTGGGAGGCCGCAGCCCTGGCAGGCCTGGACGCCGGAGCCCGGGCGACTGACGATGTCGCGGGTCGATTCTTCCCACACGCTGCGCGTCACCCGCGGCGACACCTGCGGCTGCGCATTCTCCGGGTGGCGCAGCATCCAGCCGATCGGACTCGCCGGCGCGACGGGCCGTTCTCGCGCGCCACCTGGTTGGGCTGCAGGTCCGGCCGGCGCGGCAGGGGGCTCATCGGGCGCGACGATCTGCCAAGGCGCGGGCGCCTGGGCCGGCGGTTGGGGCGGTCGGACCGGGACACGCGACCAGGGCAGGGGCGCGGCGGGCTGCGGGGGCCGCGCGGGCATCTCGCCCGCCGACGTCGCACCGCCGTCGGACCGCACGAGGTCGCGGGCGGGCCACGCCGGCACCTCGGCCGGCGCCGGCTCCAGGTGGGCTGCTGGCCGCGGCGCTGATTCCGGTGGCAGTCCGCGCAGCTCGAGCGGATCGGGCCGGTCCGGCAGCGGCGCACACGAACGGCAGCGTCCCGCGCCCTCGTTCCAGCAGTCGCGGCAGGTGTACTGGCGACACGAGAAGCAGAAGTTGAAGGTCTCGTGGAAGGCGCGAAGCTGCAGCCCGGAGGCCTCGCGCTGCTCCTCGCGACGCGCCTCGGCCAACGCCTCGTCGAGCGACTCGTCGGAGGTCACGTAGTTGCGCAGCCCCCGCACCAGCGTGCGCGCGCGGGTGAGCGGGCCGCCCGCGGCTGACGCCGACTCGAACGTGAATTTCGCGCCGCACCGTTCGCAGTACGACTCGGTGAGGATCTCGGTCATCCCGGGGCGAAGCCTCGCAACCTCCGCGGAGTTGCGTACAGCGTACAGAGTTCGATGCCGTCGTCATCCCCCACCTCTGGCAAGGCCCAGCGGGCCAATCGTCCTCCGTCGCCACAGCCGCGACCCGGGCCGGTTTGGCCCGGGAGCGCCGGTGCTAGACTCGGCCATCCGATGAGCGGCCCACTCACTGCGCTCGAGCGGCTGATCGAGCGCATCTTCGAGCGACCAGCCGCACGCCTGTTCGGCACTGGCGTCGAGCCTGTGCAGGTGCGCCACCGCCTGGAACGCGCGATGGACGGCGCCCGGCGGGGCCCCGGCGGTTACGTGCCCGACCGCTACGAGGTGCGCGTCCATCCGGACGACCTGGCGGGGCTCGGCGATACGGTGCCGGCCTTTGCCGGTGCGCTCGTCGTGCACGCCCGGCGCCACGGGTATCGCCTGCCGGGGCGGCCGTCGGTGGAGCTGGCCGCGGACCCGATGGTCCCCCCGGGCGAGGTGCTGGTGGATGCATCCTTCGCACGCGTGACGCCGGCGCCTAGCGGCGCGACCGCCGCGCGCTCCGGCCCGGTGCGGGCAGCGCCCACCCAAGACGACCCCGGCACGGCCGCTGCGGAGCAACCGCCGTGGGGGGCGACGATGGTCTTCGAGGTGCCGGCGCCCCGCGTCCCGTACGCGACGTTGCTGGTGCGGACCCCGCTCGCTGCTCCACGCGAGTTCGCTGTGCGCGCGGCGAGTATCCGCATCGGCCGCGACGCGGACAACGATCTGGTCCTCCTCGACGCGCGGGTCTCACGGTGGCACGGTCTCCTCGCGGCGCGCCAGGGCGGTCTCGTCTACACGGACCTGGGGAGCACGAACGGTTCCTTCGTCAACGGCAGCCGCGTGCGCGAAGTGGCCCTCGGACCCGGTGACGTGCTGCAGCTGGGCGACTCGACGGTGACGGTCGCGACCGCCGGATGAACAGCGTCGGCGGCATCGACGCGTTCGCCCTCAGCCTCTGGCTGCTGCGCGTGGCGTTTCTCGGGGCGCTCTACCTGTTCCTCTTCGCCGTGGCGCGGCTGCTGCTGCGCGACCTCCGCAGCATCTCGGAGACCGCACCCCCAGAACTCGGGCGGCTGGTAGTCGTCGCGTCGTTCGAAGGGGGTCCGCCCGTGGGGGCGTCCTATGCGCTCGATGCGGTCACCACGATCGGCCGCGATGTCAACAACACGATCGCGGTCGACGACCCGTTCGTCTCCGCCGAGCATGCCGTGCTGACGTTTCGCGGCCGAACATGGTACCTGGAGGACCGCCACAGCACCAACGGGACGTATCTCAACGGGGCGCCAGTCGCCGGCGTCGCGCCGCTCGGCTTCGGCGATGAGGTGCAGGTGGGTCGACTGCGCGTGCGACTGGACCGCCCCCGACCGGCCCGCGCGCCATGAGCGCGACCGCGCCGGCCACCACACGTCGGATCGGCCTCGGCGTGCGGCCGCGACTGCGTCGCCGGGAGCTCGGCCTGCTGGCCATCGTCGCGTTGGCGCTGCTCCTGGGTCGGGCGTCGTTGGCGTCGACGCTGGCGGGGCGCCTGACGGTCGGCGAGCTGCGCCTGCTGGGCCTCTACCTGGCGGTCGTCTTCGTGGTCCACGTCGCTTTCGTGCTGGCGGGCCGGCGCATGGACCAGGTGCTGCTTCCGACAGTGGCGCTGCTCGGCGGGCTCTCGCTGCTGGTGATGGAGCGGCTGCCGCAGGACCTGGTCGTGCAGCGGTTCTTCGGGCGCGAACTCGGCCTCGCGCAGCTACAGCTCGGCTGGCTGCTCTTGTCGCTGCTGCTCCTCGGCGTGCTGGCGATCATCGTGCGGAGCGACAACTGGCTGCGCCTGTACAAGTACACGTGGGCCGCCGCCGGCATCGCACTGCTGGCGGCCGTCTTCGTGTTCGGACGGGACGTCAACGGAGCTCTGCTCGACCTGTGCGTCGGCCCGCTCTGCGGCCAGCCATCCGAGCTGGTCAAGGTGATCTTGGTGATCTTCCTCGCCGGGTATCTGACAGACAACCGCGAGCTGCTTGCCCGCTCCAGCACACGGATCGGCCCGTTCCGCTTGCCGCCCGTCCCGTATCTGGTGCCGATGCTCGGCATGCTCGGGCTCACCCTGGCCGTGGTCACCTTCCAGCATGACCTGGGATCCGCTCTCCTGTACTTCCTGGTCTTCCTGGTGCTGCTCTATATCGCCACGGCGCGGGCGAGCTACGTCGCGCTGGGGCTCCTCCTCTTCCTCGCGGGGAGCGCGGTGCTCTACGAGCTCTACCCGGTGGTCCGGTTGCGCATCGACATCTGGCTCAACCCGTGGGCGGACCCGCAGGGTGCGGGCTACCAGACGCTGCGGGCCCTCTACGCGCTGGGGAGCGGCGGGATCCTCGGGACCGGGCTCGGCGCTGGGCTCCCCTCGGTGGGCGCCACGCCCGCGATCCCCGTGATCGAGAGCGACTTCGTCTTTGCGGCGCTCGCGGAGGAGCTGGGGCTGCTGGGTGCCCTCGCGATCCTCGGCTGCTACCTCGTGATCGCGGAGCGCGGATTGCGCATCGCCGCCACCGCGCAGGACGACTTCCGCGCGTTGTTGGCCGCGGGCCTGACGCTCGTGGTCGTGGTCCAGGCGGCGATCATCGTGGGTGGCAACATCAAGCTCGTGCCGCTCACCGGGATCACGCTGCCATTCGTGAGTTACGGGGGCAGCTCGCTCGCCGCCAACGCGCTGGTGGTCGGGCTGCTGCTGGCGCTGAGCGACCGGGGCGTCGAGCCGCCGCCGCCCAGGCCGCCGCGACGGTTCGCTCGGCCGGTCGGAGGGTCGTCGTGAAGCTGCACCGCCGCACCCGGGGTGGCGCGCCGCAGCGCGCACCCGAGGAGTTGGTCGCGCCACGCATCGGTCCTTCGGTACTGCGCGTGGCGTTGGCGCTCGGCCTTGCCTATGCGCTGATCGCCGGGATGCTCACGTACTGGCAGGTGGTCCGTGCCGATGCCCTCACGCTGGATCCCGGCAACCCGCTGCTCCAGGCCGCGCAGCAGGCCGTGTTGCCCGGCCGCATCCTGGACGCGCGCGGGACGGTGCTGGCGAAGTCGGTGCGGCTCGCCGACGGGAGCGTGCTGCGAGAGTACCTGCCCGACGCGTCCCTCGGGCCGTTGCTGGGCTATCGCAGCCCGCGGTTCGGGACGGCCGGACTGGAGGCCGCGGAGGACGGCGTGCTCGTGGGCCTGACTGGCCAGTCGGAGACCGACCTGCTGCTCCGCAAGCTGCGCTTCCACCTGTACCAGCCGCAAGACGTCGTGCTGGGAATCGACATGCGCCTGCAGCGGGACGCCGAGCGGCTGATGGGCGACCGGCGCGGCGCGGTGGTGGCGATCGACCCGGCCAACGGGCAGATCCTGGCACTGGTGAGCACGCCCGGGTTCGATCCGAACGCGGTGGTCAACCCGACCAGCGGCGCGGCGGCATTCACACGGCTCACCCAGGACCCTGCGTCCCCGCTGCTCGATCGCGCCACGCAGGGGCGCTTCGTGCCGGGCTCGGTCTTCAAGCTCGTGACGTCGATCGCCGGGCTTGGGTCGGGCGCGATCACGCCGCAGACCACGTACCCCGACCAGCCGGCGGAGGAGAAGACGGGTTTCCTCGTCGATGGCTACCGCGTGATCGATGGCCATCACCCGTTCACAGACGGCATCGCGCTCGACTACACGCAGGCGCTCGAAGTCTCCTGCAACATCTACTTCGCGCATGTCGGCCTGGCGGTGGGGGGCCCGGCCCTCGTGCAGTGGGCGGCGCGGCTTGGCTTCGGCAGCCCGCTCCCGTTCGACCTGCCCACGGCGGCCAGCCAGGTCACCAGCGGTGGCGGACCGCTCGGCGGCTTCAAGGACCGCGTCGAGCTGGCGAACGCCGCGTATGGCCAGGCCGAGGTGCTGGTCACGCCGCTCCAGATGGCGCTGGTCGCCGCCACGATCGCGAACGGCGGGGTGCTGATGGAGCCCCACCTCGTGATCGGGACCCGTGCCGCCGACGGGACGTTCCAGCCGCGCGCCCCGGTGCGCTGGCGGACGGTGACCGACCCGGGCACGGCCGCGACCATCGCGGCGGCGATGGAGCAGGCGGTCGAGGGCGCCTGGGGGATCCCGTTCGCGGGGCTGGCGAAGGTGCCAGGTGTCCCGACCGCCGGCAAGACCGGCACCGCCCAGCTCGGCGGCTCGGGGGAGCCCCATTCGTGGTTCGTCGGGTTCGCACCCGTCCAGGGGGCGAAGATCGCCGTCGCGGTGCTCTTGGAACGTGCGGGATCCGGCGCCACCGAGGCGGCCCCGCTGGCCGGCCGGCTGATGGCGGACTACCTCGCGCTGCAGGCCGGCGGCACGCCGTGAACGAGGCCCGAGTCGCCGGTCCCGCGTCGGCCAAGCACTGCGTGCGGTGAGCCGAGCGCGCCGCAGCCGACCGCTCGTCGAACGGGTCTTGCTGCTGCTCGTCGCGCTGGCCATGGCGGCGGCCTTCTTCGCTATGGGCGCGGCCGCGTGGCTGGCTGGTGAGCTGCCGCTGGCGGTCTTCGGCTGTCTCGGTGGCCTGATGACGCTCTGGGCGGGTGCGCTGACGCTGCGTGGCGACTGACGCCGCGGCCCTCGCGGGTCGCCACCCGGCCCGCGCGCTCCGCCAGCGGCTCGGGAACCGCGGGAAGGTACGTGACGTACCATGACGGGGCGATCCGGCCCGGCGGTGAGCGGTCAGGAGCGGTGTCGTGCAGCAGGGGAGGATCGAATGGCGGACGTGCGGGCGCTCGGCGACCGTGTGGTTGCCAACGTCGAACGCGTCATCGTGGGCAAACACGACGTCGTCCGCCTCGCGTTGGTCGCGCTGGTCTGCCAGGGCCACATCCTGATCGAGGACGTGCCGGGGACCGGCAAGACGGTGCTGGCCAAAGCGCTCGCCCGCAGCCTCGGTTGCGCATTTCGACGGATCCAGTTCACGCCGGACCTCCTGCCCTCCGACGTGACCGGCCTCTCGATCTACAACCAGCGGACCCAGGAATTCGAGTTCCGCCCCGGACCGATCATGGCCCAGGTCGTCCTCGCCGACGAGATCAACCGCGCCACCCCCAAGACGCAGTCGGCGCTGCTCGAGTGCATGGAGGAGCGGCAGGCCACGGTCGACGGCACGACGTACCCGATGCCCACCCCGTTCCTGGTGCTGGCCACGCAGAACCCGATCGAATACGAAGGCACGTTCGCGCTGCCCGAGGCCCAGCTCGACCGCTTCATGCTGCGGCTCCGCCTGGGCTACCCGTCGCCGGCCGAAGAGATCGTCGTGCTCGACCGACAGAAACGGGTCCACCCGCTGGGCGAGATCGGGGAAGTCGTTTCGGTCGACGAACTGCTGGCCATGCAGGCGGCAGTCCGCGAGGTCTACGTGGATCCTGTCGTGGCCGACTACATCGTGCGCCTGACGGCGGCGACACGTTCGCATCCCGACGTGCAGCTCGGCGCCTCGCCCCGTGGTTCGCTGGCGCTCTACCACGCGGCGCAGGCCGTGGCGGCCCTGGAGGGTCGCGACTACGCCATCCCCGACGACGTCAAGGCGCTCGCGGAGCCCGCGCTGGCGCACCGCATCATCGTGAAGACCGCCGCGACGCTCCGTGACGTCGACGGCCGGCAGATCGTCCGCGACATCCTGGAGACGGTGCCGGTCGAGCTCGGGGCGACGGCCCGGCCGCGTGTGCGGCCGGCCTAGCGCACCGCGGAGCGGCGTGCCATGATCGGCCGGCTGCAACTGCTGGTCCTCGTCTCCGCCCTGGTGGTGGGCGCCTTCTCGACGGGCGCCGACTTCCTCTTCTTCCTCGTCTATCTGGTGCTGCTGGTCGGCGGGGGCGCGTATGTCGTGACGCGGCTCGGCCTGGCCGATCTCGAGGCCGGGTACGCGCTCAGTCAATTGCACGGCTCGGTGGGCGAGCAGCTGCGCGTCACCTATACGCTGCGCAACACCAGCTGGCTGCCCAAGCCGTGGCTGGAGGTCGAGCACGCCTCGACGCTGCCGGCGCCACTTCCGGGTCGGGCGCTCGCGCTGCCGCCACGCGGCGAACGCACGTGGATCGCGCGGGTCCCCCTCACGCGGCGCGGTCACTTTCACATCGATCCGCTCCAGATCCGCACGAGCGACCCGTTCGGGCTCTTCGAGGCGTCGGCGGGCGTCGGGCGGGGCGCGACGCTGGTGGTCTACCCGCGGGTCGAGCCGCTGCCGTTCTGGCGCGTGCCGGCCACCTCTCTGGACGGGACCCATGCGAGCCGGGAGCGCACGTTCCAGACCACGCCGCTCGTGACGTCGGTGCGCCCCTATCTGCCAGGCGATGCCTACCACCGCATTCACTGGCCGACCACGGTGCGTCAGCAGGAACTCTACGTCCGGGAGTTCGATCTGGAGCAGGCGGCCGACGTCTGGATCTTCCTCGACCTCGACCCGGCGGTCCAGACTGGACGGGGCGACGAATCGACCCTCGAGGCCGCGGTCCGCGTCGCCGCCGCGGTGGGAGCCCGGGCGCTCGCCGAGAACCGCGCAGTCGGGCTGACCTCGGCCGGGCGACAACTGCCGGTCCTGCCCGCTGATCGCGGCCCGCGGCAGCACCAGAAGCTGATGCAGCTCCTGGCCGCCGCGCAGGCGAACGGCGCGGTCCCGCTGGTTGAGTTGCTGGTCCAGGGGCTTGGTCGGCTGCGCCGCGGGATGACGGCGGTGGTGGTCACGCCCTCGCTCGAGACGGCATGGGTTCGCCCGCTCGCCGCGCTGCGGGCTCGGGGCGTCGGCGTCGCGGTCTGCCATCTCGACGCGGTCGCGTACGCGACGCTCGCCGCGCCCAGCGGCGGCCGGGTGGCACGCTCGACGGCGCAGGAGGAGGCCACCCGGGCGCTGCGGGCGGTGCGTCACGCCCTGGCCGAGTACGACCTGCAGGTGTACGAGATCGTGCCCCGTGTGCAGCTGGGCGAGCTGCTCGTGGCGCCCGGTGGGGCGCCGCTGCGGAAGGTCGTCTGATCCGATGCTCGAAGAGCGCGACGTGCGGCGCACCTTGCCGACCCGACCGGTGGAGGGCTGGCTGAGTGTCTTCGCCCTGCTGGCCATGCTGCTGATCCTGGGATCGGCGGTCGACGATGCCCACTGGGCAGGTTGGGTCCCGGGCACCCTGGTGAGCCAGACCGCGTTCCTGCCACTCTGCCTCGTCCTGGGTGCGGCGTGGGGCTTCAGCGGCGCCAAGTTGCGCTGGCACGGGCTGCTGGTGCACGCGACGGGCGCGCTCCTCGGGGCCGCCTGCGCCATCCTCGTGGTGGCGGGCACGATCCCCGCGGTGCACGGCGTGACGGTGCCGTCGCCGGATCCCTTCCGATTGGCCAACCTCGTCGCGTCCGTCCAGCTGTTCCTGCGCGACGTGGTCGCGCGACAGGTCCGTTCGGACCAGACCTCCGCGTTTCTGCTGGTGGTCGCCACGGTGGGCTGGGCGAGCGGCCAGTTTGCGGCCTTCGCGGTGTACCGGCACCACCGTCCGATGAGTGCTGTGCTCTTCCTCGGCCTGCTGCTCCTTGCCAGCATGTCGCTGACGCTGCGGCACCAGTACCCGTACCTGATCCTGTACGCCGCCGCCGCGCTCTTCCTGCTGGTGCGGGTGAGCCTGGCCGAACAGGGCGTCCTCTGGTCGCACGCGCGGGTAAGCGATGCCGCGGCCGCCTTCTCGCTCTACCTGCGCAACGGAATCACCTTCATCACGGTCGCGCTGGGCGGTGCCGTGCTGCTCACCGCGACGGCGAGCTCGGCGCCGCTGCGGCCGCTCTGGACGAACAGCGCCGATCAGTTCGCGGCCTGGGCGACGCAGTTCGATCGGCTGGCGAGCGGCGTGGTGGCGCCGATCCGTGGCCCATCGGGGCTCTTCGGGGCGTCGGAAACGATCCAGGGGTTCTGGCAGGGATCGCCGGCCCTAGCCTACGAGATTCGGACCAGCGACGGCCAGGGGTACTACTGGCAGGGCGCCACGTACGACGAGTTCGACGGGCACACCTGGAAGCAGAGCGATCGCACGACGAGCGCCCCGGTGGCGGCCGGGCAACCGGTCCTCGCCGGCAGCAGCGACCAGGTGACGCCCGGCCGTGGGTACCGGCGTGTGACGGTCACGGTCGCCCCTGTCAACACCGGTGAGCCCACGATCCTCGCGCCCGAGACGCCGTATACGGTCTCGCTGCCAGTGCAGGTGGACACCGCCGCTCCGGGCGGCCCGCTCGACGCCATCCGTCTCACGACACCGCTCGGCGAGGGCGGTTCGTACCAGGTCACCGCGCTCGTGCGCACCGACCGCGGCCAGGTGACGGCGAACGAGCTAGCCGCCGCGGGGACCGTCTACCCCGCATGGGCCAGGCGCTACATCTCGATCGAGCCGGGGAGCATCGGCCCGCTCGTGCGGCAGCAGGCGGAGCGCATCGTGGCCTCGCTGCCCGCCGCTGCGCGCGACCCCTACCACGTCGCACAGGCGCTGCAGGACTGGCTCTACCGCGGCGGCAACTTCATCTACGACACCGACGTGCAGGGGGCCTGCGCGCCCGGGACGCCGGTGCCCGACTGCCTGCTGATCAGCCGGCGCGGCTACTGCGAATACTTCGCGACCACGCTCGTGATGATGCTGCGCACGCAGCAGATCCCGGCGCGCTACGTGCTCGGGTACCTGCCCGGGCGGCCGGTCGGACAGGGCCTCTTCCAGGTCGATCTGGCCGCCGCCCACGCCTGGGTCGAGGTCTACTTCCCGCACTATGGCTGGGTGCGCTTCGATCCGACGCCCGGCAACGCGACCAACGGACAGCGGCCGACCGACCTCCCGGCGGGCCCGCCCGTCCCGACTTCGAGCGTCAAGCCGGGCGCGGGTGCCACGCCACACCTCGGTCCGACATTCGTGCCGGACGCCGGCGCCAATGGTGGGAACCCGCGCCGCAGGCTGCCGAACGAGGGTCAGGCCGGGAGCGGGGGTGCGGGGGGTGCGGGTGGCGCTGGGCTCGTGGGGCCGCTGGCGAGCGGGCTGCTCGGACTGGCGATGCTGCTCGTGCTGTGGACGAAGCTGGGGTGGGGCGCGACGGCGAACCCGACCCGGGCGTACAGCGGAATCGCCCGCCTGGCCTCGCGCTTCGGGTACGCGCCGCGCCCCGGTCAGACGGTCTACGAGTACGCGGCGATGCTCGGGGATGTGTTGCCGTCGGCCAGGCCGGACCTGGAGGTGGTGGCACATGCCCGCGTGGAGGCAACGTACGGCCGCCGCACCCTGGGGACCGCGCGGGCGGCTGCGGTCCGCCGCGCGTATGGCCGGCTGCGCGTGCGCTTGCTGGCGCTCGCCTTGCGCTGGGGCCGGCGGCGCTAGAGCCCGGGTGTCGTCGCCGGCATCTCGCCCCGTGCGGCAAGCGGCGCCAGGTGGTCGACCAGGTTGTGGGCGCGCAACGCCGCGCGACCGCCGCGGAGCTCGACCACCGAGACGCCGCAGAGCCCGAACGGAAACCGCCAGAACGCCTCGAGCGGCAGGTCGAGCAGCGCCAGCAGCAGGACGCGCAGCAGCCCCTCGTGCGCCACGATGATGGCCCAGGGTGGACGCTCGCCAGTGGAGAACGGAACCGCGGCCGCCCCGCCGGGCATCGCACCCCCACCGGGCATCGTACCCGTACCGGGCGGCCCGGCGGCCGCTCGCACGGCGAGCGCCCCCCACAGATCGTCGAGGAAGCCGGTCGCGCGTCCCTGGACTTCGCTCAGCGACTCGCCGCCGGGGGCGTGGACGTGGACCGGATCGCGTCGCCAGCCGGCCAGCGCCGCGCCGTCGTTGCGTGCGATATCGGCCGCCGTGCGGCCCTCCCACGCGCCTTGGCCGATCTCGCGCAGTCGACCGTCGGGGCGCAGCGCGAGCGGCGGGTCCCACCGCTCGGCGATCGCGGCGGCCGTCGCCGCGGCCCGCTGGAGCGGTGAGTGCCAGCAGCCGAGCGGGGGTCCCGCAGGGAACGGCGATACGAACACCGTGGACGAGTCGGCGAGCCGAGCCGCGACCAGCGCGGCCTGGCGCCGACCGAGCGTGGAGAGGGGCGGATCGGCAGCTCCCTGGAACCGCCCCTCGGCGATCCATGTTGACTCGCCGTGGCGGACGAGCACGATCGTCGCATCGGGCGCCGGCCCGCGTCCCGAGCCGGCCGGGGCGTCGTCACTCACCGGGCGACAATCGGATCAGCCAGAGGTCGAGCACCTCGGGGTCCGCGCGAATCTCGGCCGCGGCCTCGTCCGGCACCGGATCGTCGAGGGCCAGGATCATCTTGGCCTCTTCGCGCGGCGCGCGGCGGGCGAGGTGCATGGCGCTGATGTTGACGTCGTGCTTGCCCAGGATGAGCCCGACACGCCCCATCGTGCCAGGGCGATCGCGGTGTCTGGTCACCAGCATGTGCTGCGCCGGCGCCATGTCGACCCAATCGTCGCCGAGGCGGACGATGCGCTGCTCGCCGCCGGCCACGGTGCCCCCGACGGTCGTCGCGCCCGAGAGCGTCACCAGCGAGGCAAACGGTCCGCCGTCGGGCAACTTGCGCTCGATGAGCGTGATGCCGCGGGCGCGGGCGATCGTCGGCGCGTTGATCTGGTTGACCCGCTCGGTGGTGCTCACCTCGAGGAGGCCGCGCAGGACCGCCGCGGCGAGCGGCCCGGTCTCGTGGCCGGCCAGTTCCCCGGCGATCTCCAAGGTCAGCTCGCCAGCGGGGCCGGGCGCGAGCTGCGCGTAGAGCTGGCCGAGGGTCTCCGCGAGCGGCAGGAACGGGGCCAGCGCTTGCGCGGTCTCGGGCGTGACGAGCGGCGCGTTCACCGCATAGACCGCCGGTCGGCCGTCGAGGACATCGAGCACCTGCTCGGCCGCCTCGACGGCGACGCGGACCTGGGCCTCCGCCGTCGAGGCCCCGAGGTGCGGCGTCAGGACGGTGTTCGGGGCGTCCAGGATCGGCGAGCCGGTGGGCGGTTCGACGGCGTAGACGTCGAGGCCGGCGCCCGCCAGGCGCCCCTCGCGCAACGCGACGGCAAGCGCCGCCTCGTCCACCACCGACCCGCGCGAGACGTTGAGCAGGAACGCGGTCGGCTTCATGCGCGCGAGCTGCGGTCCGCCGATGAGGCCTTTGGTGGTGCGCGTCACGGGCACGTGGAGGGTCAGCACGTCGGCGCCAGTGAGCACTTCGTCGAACGTGCGCAGCGCGACGCCGTGATGTGCCGCCGCTTCCGGCGAGACGAACGGGTCGTGGCCGATCACTTCCATCTGCAGGCCCCGAGCGCGGTCCGCGACGGCCATGCCGATCTTGCCCAGCCCGACGATCCCCAGCGTCTTGCCGCGCAGCTCGACGCCAGTGAAGGCGCTGCGCTTCCACTCGCCCCGGCGGACCGACGCGTCGGCGGCGGCGATGCGGCGGGCGAGCGCGAAGATCAACGCGATGGTGTGCTCCGCGGCGGCCACCGTGTTGCCCGTCGGCGCGTTGACCACCACGATCCCGGCGCGCGTGGCGGCGTCGAGGTCGACGTTGTCGACTCCCACCCCGGCACGGCCGATGACCGCCAGGCGCGACCCGGCGGCGATCGCGTCCGCATCGACCTTCACCTGGCTGCGCACCATCAAGGCGTCGTACTCGGGCAGCGCGGCGAGGAGCTCCTCGCGCGAGAGCCCGGTGCGGACGTCGACCTGATGGTGGGCCCGCAGCAGCGCGACGCCCTCCTCGGCAAGTGGTTCGGCGACCAGGATCTTCATGCCGCGGCCCCCTTCCCGGCCGGGGCGGTGGCAGTCGCGCCGGCGGCAAGCGCGGCATCGGCGGCGCGGACGGCTGCCGCCAGGGCGGCCCCCCGATCCACCGGCCTTCCCCCGGCGATGAGCGCTTCTTCGAGGATCTCGAGGGCGGCCAGGATCTGGTTGACGGTGACGTCTCCCAGATGGCCGACGCGGAAGACCAGGCCGGTCAGCTTGCCCTGCCCACCTGCCAGGACCAGCCCCCGGCGGCGCAGATCGGCGTTGAAGCTCTTCCAGTCCATCTCACCCGGGACCAGCGCCGCGGTCACCGTGTTCGAGGCGTGGGCGGGGTCGGCGAAGAGCCGGAACCCGAGCGCGGCGAGCCCCGCGCGTGTCGCGGCCCCGCACGCCGCATGTCGGGCGAAGATCGCCGGGTACCCCTCGGCCTCGATCAGTGCCAGCGCCACGTCGAGCTGGAAGCAGACGCTGACGGGTGGCGTCCAGGGCGTCGAACCCTTCTCGGCCGCGTCGCGGTGCGCCTTCAGGTCGAGGTAGAAGCGGGGCATCGTGGCACGCTCGGCGGCCGCCCAAGCACGTGGCGAAACGGCGATCATCGAGAGGCCCGGCGGAACCATCCAGCTCTTCTGCGAACCGGTCACGACGACGTCCAGCCCCCAGCCGTCTGTGTCGAACGGCACCGCTCCTAGACCGCTGATCGCGTCGACCACCAAGAGCGCCTCGGGGGCGGCTTCGCGGACGGCGGCAGCGAGCGCCTCGACCGGATTGGTGACGCCCGTCGACGTCTCGTTGTGCGTGAGCAGGACGGCAACCGGGGCGCGTCCCTCGCGGCGCATCCCGGCGATCGCCTCCCGCACGGCGTCGGGCTCTGCCGCGCGCCCCCATTCGACGGGCAGCACCGTGACGTCGGCGCCGTAGCGCGTCGCGATCTTGGCGAAGCGGTCGCCGAAGGCGCCGATGCTGACCGCGAGGACCGGATCGCCCGGCGAAAGGTGGTTCACCACCGCCGCCTCGAGCCCGCCCGTGCCCGAGGCCCCCACCAGCAGGATCTCGTTCTTGGTGCGGAACCCGCGTTGGAGGGCCGGGACCACGCGGCCCATCAGCGCCGCGAATTCCGGCCCACGGTGGTTGACCATCTGCCGAGCACCGGCTTCCCGAACGGCGTCGGGTAACGGGGTGGGTCCCGGCACGCGCAGGTGCGCTTCGAGGTTGGCCACGGTCTGCTCCCAGTGCGGCGTGTTCGATGCGGCGCGGTCCCTCGCCGGCGGGAACGCGCCAGGCGATCGTAGGTCCGGTTGACGTTGGACGTCCAGTGAGGCATATATGAGTACATACAACAAGCCCGAAGAGACGGGAGGAGGCCTTCATGGCGACCACGGCGCTGGCAGGCGGCGGACGGCCGACGAGCACGAGGCGGACGACCATTCTGTTGCCGACCGACCTGCTCCTGCGCCTGGATCGCCTCGCACGGACGACCGGGCGGACGAAGACGGCCCTGATCGGCGAGGCCATCGCGGCCTACGTGGACGCGTCGGAAGCGCCCCGCCGGCCGTTGCCGTTCGTGGGGATCGGGCGGAGCGGTCACGGCCGGCTCTCGCTGGACGCGGGCCGCATCGCGGCGCGCGAGATGGGGGAGACGCGACGGTGACCGCGCTGCTGGACGCCAGCATCGTGGTCGCGGCCGCCGACCGCGCCGACCACAACCATGCGACCGCCGCGGCCTGGTTCGAGGCTACGAGCGAGCCGCTCGCCATCGGTGCGGTCACGCTGGCCGAGTGCGAACACGTGCTCCAGCGTGCGCTCGGCCCGAGCGCCGCGGAGGCGTTCCTCGCGGCGATCACGGACGGCGCCATCGACCTGGTCGGGCCCACGCGCGCCGACGTCGCGCGGGCGAGCGAACTGCGCAGGCTGGCCGCCGAGCCGCGCTGTTCGTTGGCCGACGCGCTGACCGTGGCGCTCGCGGAGCGGCTGGGGGCCGTCCGCATCGCCACGTTCGACCGGCGCCCGTACTCGGTGCTGCGTGCGGTGGCCGGTCGGTCGTTCGAGCTCGTCCCCTGAGGTACCCGAAGCACTAGACTGCCATGGTGCCGCGCCGTCGCCCCGCCCCCGAGGCCCCCGCCCCCGAGGCGTCCTCCCCACTCCTCATGGCCGAACCCTCCACCGCGCGCCAGCCCCTCGCCGCGCGGATGCGGCCGCGCACGCTCGACGAGTTCGTGGGACAGACGCACCTCGTCGGCCCAACGGGTCCCTTCCGGCGCTTTGCCGCACGTGGCGCGCTACCCAGCATGATCCTGTGGGGCCCGCCGGGGAGCGGCAAGACGACCCTGGCCCGTCTCCTGGCGGCGGCGGCCGGCGCCGAGTTCCGCACCCTGTCGGCCGTGATGAGTGGCGTGGCGGAGGTGCGGGCAGTGATTGCGGCAGCCCGTGCGCGACCGGAGACCGACGCACCGGCGACGCCGACGGTCCTCTTCATCGACGAGATCCACCGCTTCAACCGCGCGCAACAGGACGCGCTGTTGCCGCACGTCGAGGACGGCACCGTGACGCTGATCGGCGCGACCACCGAGAACGCCTATCTCTCGGTGAACCCGCCGCTGCTCAGCCGTATGCGCGTCTTTCGACTGGAGCCGCTCGGCGAGGACGAGATCCGCCGCGTCGTCGAGGCGGCGGTCCTGGACGAACGCGGTTTGGCGGGCCGCGTCGTGTTGGCGGGCGACGTGCTGGCCTTGCTCGTCCAGATGGCCGGAGGCGATGCGCGCCAGGCACTCAACCTTCTCGAGGCGACCGCCGCGCTGGCCGAAGCGGGCGGGCTTCTGGACGCGGGGGGCCGCGTGGCGCCCCGCCGCGAGGACCTGGAGGCCGCGGCCCAGCAGCGCGCCGCGGCGTATGACCTGGTTGGAGACCGCCACTACGACACGATCAGCGCGTTCATCAAGAGCGTGCGCGGGAACGATCCCGACGCCGCGCTCTACTGGCTCGCGGAGCTGATCGTGGCCGGCGAGGATCCGCGCTTCATCGCGCGCCGCCTGATCATCCTGGCCAGCGAGGACGTGGGGAACGCCGACCCGCGGGGGCTCCAGCTGGCGGTGGCGGCAGCGCAGGCGCTGGAGTATGTCGGGCTGCCCGAGGCGCAGTACGCGCTCGCCCAGGCGACGGCCTTCCTGGCCGCCGTGCCGAAATCGAACCGCGCGGGTCGGGCGTACTTCGCTGCCAGAGCGGACGCCGAGGCGCTCGCGCCGCTGCCCGTGCCGCTCCACCTGCGGAACGCGCCCGTGCCCGCCATGAAGCGCCACGGGATCGGGGTCGGCTATCGCTATCCGCACGACTACCCCGGGGCCGACGTCGAGCAGCAGTACCTTCCGGATAGGCTCGTCGGGAAGCGCTACTACGAACCCTCGGACCAGGGCCTGGAACGGCAACTCGGGGAGCTGATGGAGCGGCGCCGCGAACGGCGGCGGACCCCACCGGACGCCGGAGGTGGTTGACCTTCGAGCGCCTCGACGCCGAGCTCAGCGACCTTGCCAACACCATCGCGGCAGCGGGCCGCGACCCCATGGAGATCAGCATGCCCGACCGTCCGATCCGCGTCCTCTTCGTCTGCACCGGCAACTCCGCGCGCAGCCAGATCGCCGAGGCGCTGCTGCAGCACCATGGAGGCCCGGACTTCGAGGTCTGCTCCGCTGGGACCGAGCCGCGGGGTGTCAACCCGTACACCGTCCGCGTGCTCGGTGAGGTCGGCATCGACTGGTCGGGGGCGCGGTCCAAGTCGGTAACGGAGTTCCTCGATCGGCCCTTCGACTACGTCATCACGGTCTGCGACCGGGCGCGCCAGGTCTGCCCGGTCTTCCCGGGTGAGCACAACGCGCTCCACTGGGGCCTCGAGGACCCGGCCGAGGTCGAGGGCACTGACGCCGAGAAGTTGGCCGCCTTTCGGCGCACTCGGCTGGAGATCACCAACTGGGGCCTCGAGGACCCGGCCGAGGTCGAGGGCACTGACGCCGAGAAGTTGGCCGCCTTTCGGCGCACTCGGCTGGAGATCACCAACCGGCTGCGTCCGTTCATCGAGCTGGCGCGGAGGGCGCGGGGGGGCGACGCCGTTGACGGCGGGACCGGGGTGACCGACGGGGCCAGGGTCGCCGTTGGCGGGTAGAGAACGCCGAGCAGCGCCGCCACGGTCGCGTCCGGGTTCGTCGCGTCGGTGTTCATCAGCACCGCGATCGTGAGACCGCTGCCCGGAAAGTAGCGCATGGCCGCGTGGTAGCCCGAGAGCAGCCCAGAGTGCCCCCATGACAGGCGCCCGGAGAAGGCGATCTGCTGGGCACCGAGTCCGTAGGGCCAGCGTGGCTTCAGGCCCCGGGTGAGGCCGAAATCGAGCATCTGACCCAGCGCGGTCGGTTCGAGGACGCGGCCCCCATAGAGCGCCTCGGCCCAGCGCGACAGATCGTCAGCCGTCGTGACCAGCGCGCCGGCCGTGCCGAGCGCCGTCGCCAGGGACGTGAAGGGCAGGTAGGAGGTCCCGTCGGAGAGGTCGGTGGGCACCCCGGACGCGGGGCTCGCTGCGGCGTACCCGTGGGCGGCCACCCCGGTGACGGGCTCCTGGCCCTGCAGGAACGTGTGGCCGAGCCCCAGGGGGTCGAGAAAGCGGCGGCGCACCAGTGCGGCGACGCTCTCGCCCGTCGCGCGTTGGATGACCTGGCCGAGCAGGATGTAGTTGGCGTTCGAGTAGAACCAGCCGCGGCCGGGAGCGAAGTGTGGCCGGCCCGTGTAGCGCAGCACCTGATCCGGCGTCCAAGGCCTGCGCGGGTGCGCGCCGAGGGCGTTGAGGAGGGTGGCGTGGAGAAACGGATCGTCGATGCCGCTGGTCTGGTCGAGCAGTTCCCGGAGGGTGACGCCGGGGCCGCGGGTGAAGCCCGGGAGCCACCGGCTCAGGGGGTCGTCGAGGCCGAGGACGCCTCCGGCGGCGAGCTGCAGGGTGAGCGCGGCCACGAAGGTCTTGGTGATGCTTCCGGCGTCGAAGAGCGTGGTCGCGGTGACCCGTTCGCGGGTCGCCAGGTCGGCGAACCCTGCATGGCCGCTCCATGCTGCGCCGCCGGCCGTGCGGACGACGGCCTGCACCCCGGGCAGGTGATCGGCCGCCCGGAGCCGCAGCAGCGTCGCGTTGAGCTGTGCCTCGAGGGCGGGCGTCAGTTCGGGGCCGAGGCCGGTGCCCTGCCCGGACGCCGCGGGCACTGCGCTGCCACCGGCGCTCGTTCCGTTCGCGCTGGTCGGCGCCGCCAGGCGGGGACTGCCCGGAGCGAGGGAAAGGGCGGGGGAGACGGGGATCGCATCTCCACAGGCGGCGGCGATCCCAGCTACGGCGAGCACAACGAGCGTCGCCCGCCGATAGGAGGGCAGAGGCGACGTACGCATCGGGACGGGGGCCGATCCGCAGGCGCCGAGCCCGGACCTCAGATCGCGACGACGTGGACCAGGTCGACGAGCACCCAGACGAGGAGCATCAGGACCGTCACCGCGGCCGCGAAGGTCCCGATGCGCCGCAGGTCCTGGGCGACGTACACGTATTCGTTGGCGGCCTTCTGGGCGAGGAGCCCGCTCGGTTTCCCGCTCGGGCGGGCCTGAGGACGCGTCGGCGCCGACCGCGGCTCAGGATCGGACGTGGCCGGGACGACCGGCGTGGTCGCGACGGCTGCGGGGGCTGCAGCGGGAGCCGCGGCGGGAGCTGCGGGGGCGGCCCGGCGCGGGCTCGCAGCCGCAGGTTGGGGCCGCTGGCGCTTCGAGGACCGCGCGGCGCGCGGACGCTTGCTCATCTGGCGGAGGGACCTCATGCGTGCGGATCGGCGGAGCGTGGGCCACCGGTCGGAACGCTAGGATAGCATCCCGGTCCGGGACGTCGTGACAGACGTCGTGACGCACTAGCTGGCACGGACGGAAGTGAGGCTGTGCATGTGATCGACGTGCGGCCCGCCGCGCCGGGTTCCCAGCAAACCGAATCGAGTGTTCCCGGGGCTGCGGCCAGCCCAACCCCCGCGAGCGCGACAGCGCTGCTGCGCGACCTCGACGGCGCGCAGCAGCGGGCTGTCACGCATGGCGATGGGCCGTTGCTGGTCGTCGCCGGGGCCGGCACCGGAAAGACGCGCGTGATCACGCGTCGCATCGCCTGGCTCATCGCCACGCGCCGGGCGCGGCCCGCGGAGATCCTGGCGCTCACCTTCACCGATCGCGCCGCGGACGAGATGCAGGCGCGGGTCGACGAGCTGGTGCCATATGGGTACGTGGATACGGCCATCCACACGTTCCACGCCTTCGGTGACCGGCTGATCCGCGAGTTCGCCTTCGAGCTCGGGCTGCCCTCGGATCCGCGGGTCTTGACGCGCGCGGAGGCCGTGATCTTCCTCCGCGAACGGCTCTTCGAGCTTGGGCTCGAGCGCTATCGACCGCTCGGCGACCCGACCCGTTTCCTCGACGCGCTGGTGGGCCTCTTCAGCCGTGCCAAGGACGAGGACGTGGGTCCGGCCGCATATCTCGCCCATGCTCGCACGCTGGTGGCCGATGCCGCGGCGGCGGCAGCGGCTGGGGACACGAGGGGCGACGTGGCCGCCCGGGCGGCGCTCGAGGAGGCCGCGGCGCAGCTCGAGCTCGCGCAGGCCTACGCACGCTATCAGGAGCTACTCACCGGCGCGGGCTGCCTGGACTTCGGCGACCAGGTCCACCTGGCCTTGCGACTCCTGCGCGAGCACCCCGCCGCCTGCGAGCGGCTCCGCCGTCGCTTCCGCTACATCCTGGTCGACGAATTCCAGGACACGAACCGCGCCCAGCTCGAGCTGCTGGCCCTGCTGGCCGGGCCACACGGCAACCTGACCGTGGTGGGCGATGACGATCAGGCCATCTATGCGTTCCGCGGGGCCGCCGTGCGCAACATCCTGGAATTCCGCGAACGGTTTGCCGCACGGGTGGTCGTGTTGCGGCGAAACCATCGGTCCCGAGCGCCGATCCTGGAGGCCGCGCGACGTCTGATCCGCCACAACGATCCGGCGCGCCTGGAGGTCCGCGAGGGAATCGACAAGCGGCTCGTGGCCGTACGCCGAGCCCGGCATCCGCTGCCGGTGCGGCATCACGCCTTCGCCACATCAAGCGACGAGGCGGACTTCGTGGCAGCGGAGATCGCGCAGCGCGTGGCGCACGGGACGCGTCCGCGCGAGATCGCCGTTCTGGTGCGGACGAACGGCGACGCCGACCCGATCCTCCGTGCGCTCAACCTGCAGGGGATCCCGTGGCGTTTCAGCGGCGCCTCGGGGTTGTACTCGCGGCCGCCGGTGCGTCGACTGCTTGCGTTCCTGCGCGCCGTGGCGGACCTCGACTCGACAGTCGACCTCTACGCGCTCGCCACCACCGATCCGTACCGCTTGGGAGGCGTCGACCTGACACGGCTCGTCGAGGCCGCGCGACGGACCAATCGCTCGCTTTGGGCGGTGCTCGAGGAGGCGGTCGCTGGACATGGCCCCGCCATCGCGGCGGAGACGCGCATCGCCGTCGAACGACTGGTGGCGGACCTGCGCGCGGCGACGGTGCTCTCGCATGAGCGGCCCGCCGGCGAGGTGCTGTACGAGTTCCTGCGGCGGAGCGGCACGTTGGCCTCGCTGGTGGCTGACGGGGCCGCCAGCGAGGAAGCGCTGCTCGACGTCGCGCGCTTCTTCGAGATCGTGCGGCGCCAGGCGGATCTGCTGCCGGATCCGCGGATCCCGTTCGTAGCCCGTCACCTGCGTACCCTGATCGAGGCGGGCGACGATCCGGCCGCCGAGCCGGCCGACACGGACGCGGACGCGGTCGCCGTACTGACGGTCCACAAAGCCAAAGGCCTCGAGTTTCGGGTCGTCTTCGTCGCGGGTCTGGCGGACGGCCGCTTCCCGATGCGGAACCGTCGCGAAGCGCTGGCACTGCCCGAGGCGCTCGCGGCATCGACGGGCCCCGAGGCGGGCGACGGCCTGGCAGAGGAGCGTCGCCTCTGCTACGTGGCGATGACCCGGGCGCGTGACGAGCTGATCCTGACGAGCGCGGCGGATACGGGCGGGCGGCGTCTACGGCACGTGTCGCCCTTCGTGGCCGAGGCGCTCGACCGGCCGAGCGGTGCCGGTGCGTCGCTGGGCGAGACCCGGGACCTGGAGCGCTACCGCACCGCCGAGCCGGCCTCCGCGCAGTCCTCGCGGCCTGGGTCGCCCGGGGGCACCCTGAGCTTCACCCAGCTCGACGATTATCTGGCGTGCCCAGCACGCTACCGTTATCGCCACCTGCTGCGCCTACCGACGCCGCCGCACCACGCGATCACCTATGGCATCGCCCTGCACGAGGCGGTTGCCGCGTTCGGGCGGAGTCAGCTGCAGGGGCGGCCGCTCTCCGAAGCGGGACTCCTCGACGTGTTCGGGCGCGCCTGGACGGGGCTCGGGTTCCTCTCGCGAGAGCACGAGGAGGCGCGCCTCAACGCCGGGCGGGCGGCGCTCGTGCGGTTTCGGGAAGCGGCGCTCGCGTCGCGCCTCCAGCCGCTCGCGGTCGAGGAGCCATTCACCGTCGCACTCGACGGGCTGCGCCTGCAGGGTCGCTTCGACCGGATCGACGAAGGTTCGGAAGGGATCGTGATCACCGACTTCAAGTCGAGCGATGTGCGCGACGCCGGTCGGGCGCGCGAGCGGGCGCGCGAGTCGCTCCAGCTCGCGCTCTATGCGCTGGCCTGGCAGGCCCGTGAGGGGAGCCTGCCGGCCGCCACACAGCTGGTCTTCCTCGACTCCGGGATCAGCGGGCGTATCGTGCCGGAAGCGGGACGCCTGGCGCGCGCGGCCGCCCGGGCGCATGCGGCTGCGGACGGCATCCGCGCCGGCGACTTCGACGCGCGTCCCGATCCGATCGCGTGTCGCTACTGCGCGTTCCGCGAGATCTGCCCGTCGAGCATGGCGTGAACCCGCGCGCGGGTCGGTGCGCACTGGGGGCCCGGTGGCTGGGTAGACTCGCCGCGTGGGGCCTCCGCGCTACTGCGCGTTCCGCGAGATCTGCCCGTCGAGCATGGCGTGAACCCGCGCGCGGGTCGGTGCGCACCGGGGGCCCGGTGGCTGGGTAGACTCGCCGCGTGGGGCCTCCGCGGGGCGTCCGGATCGGGCATCTCGGCTGGGCCCGGCCCCATGGACAGGAGCCTTGCGTGGAAGACCGCGATCGGACCGTCGCCATCGCCCTGATCGTGCTCGCGGTCGGTTGCTGGGCGGGTGTCGGCGTACTCGTCACCCGCGTTTCCCCGGTGGGGCAGGTGGAGGTCCAGCTGACGGGTGCCGCGTTGATCGGGCTCGCCTGCGGCGTGACCGCGGTGCCGCTGGCGTGGCTGGCCGCATTCGGACGGCATCGCCGCGTCGCCTACCGCGGCGACTGGACGCGCGCGGCCCGCCGCGGCCTCTGGGTGGCGCTGGTGGTCGCGCTGCTCGTCGCGCTGCGCACGCAACAAGCCTTCAGCATGCCGATCGCGCTCTTCGTGGTCGTGATGGTCGTCTTCGTCGAGGTGAGTCTGAGCGTCGGGCGTTGAGGGGCGCCTCCCGACGGCCGCGGCAGAGCCTCGCTAGAATCTGCAGGCGCCCTGCCGGACCGTGGCGCGGGAACTGGCGGCGTCCATAGCGCGCGAGGGCCGCGAGATGGCGCAGCTGCCGAGCGAATCGATCGGGCGAAGTAACGGGTGGGGACGCGACTACGACGCGTTCGCCGAGTTCGAGCTCCCCATGTACGTCGGGATGCCCACCTATGCCCGGCTGCCCCAGGTTTCGGACGCGGGTGCGCTCGCCCGGCGCCGGCCCGATGTCGCGATCGTCGGCGCGCCGTTGGACGACGCCGTGAGCCATCGCCCGGGAGCCCGCTTCGGGCCACGCGCGATCCGCGAGGCCACCTACACCACGGGATCGCTCTACTCGCTCCAGCTCGACGTACAGCCGTTCGAGGTGCTCGACGTGGTCGACGCGGGCGACGCGAATATCGTGCCGGCCTGGCTGGAGCGGGGCCACGCGATGATCTACCGCAAGATCCGCGAGGTGGCGGCCAGCGGCGCGATCCCGATCGTGCTCGGTGGCGACCACTCGATCACGTGGCCGTCCGCCACCGCGATCGCGGACCTGCGGGCCCCCGGCTCGATCGGCATCGTCCATTTCGACGCGCACGCCGACACCGCCGCCGAGGATTGGGGTGTGCTGGCGGGGCACGGCACGCCCATGCGCCGGCTGATCGAGTCTGGGGCGGTCCGGGGCCGCAACTTCGTGCAGGTCGGCCTGCGCGGCTACTGGCCCGGCCCCGAGGTGTTCGCGTGGATGCGGGAGCAGGGGATGCGCTGGCACCGCATGCGCGAGATCGAGGAGCGCGGCGCGGATGCGGTGGTCGATGATGCGATCGCGGAGGCGCTCGACGGCTCCGCTGCGATCTACCTGTCGGTCGACATCGATGTGCTCGATCCGGGCATGGCGCCCGGGACCGGCACGCCCGAGCCGGGCGGACTCCTGACGCGCGAGCTGCTGCGGGCGATCCGGCGCATCGTCGGGAGCGTCCGGCTGGCGGCGATGGACGTCGTCGAGGTCTCCCCGCCCTACGACCATGCCGAGGTGACCGCGATGGCCGCCCACCGCTGCGTCCTCGAGGCGATCAGCGCGCTGGCGGTGCGACGCCTGGCCGGCGAGACGATCCGTTTCGAGCCTGTGGGCTCGAGCGAAGCGCAAAGCGCCTGACCGCGCCGGCGCGGCGCCCGCCTCCCGGCGGCCCCGACGCGCGCCGTTCCGGCGCCGACGTGCGCGCTTCCGGCGCCGACCGGTGCCGGGCACGCCATCGAGCCCCGCTCCGGCGGGCTACGATGGGTCGCGACCGGAAGATGGAGGCAAGCACGTGGAGATCACTGCCGTCCGCCCTGCGGGGCCGCAGTCGGAGATGAAAGCCCGCATCGCCGCGACGATCGCAGCGGCGCGCGAGGAGATCCTGGATCTCTCGCACCGTATCCATGCTAACCCGGAGCCGGCGTTCGAGGAACGCCTGGCGTCCGCGTGGGTGGCCGAGTCTGTCGCGCGGCACGGCTACACGGTCGAGCGTCCGGCCGGCCGGCTCGAGACCGCCGTGCGCGGGACGCTGCGTTGCGGGCGGGGACCCGGCAGCCGCGTGGCGATCCTGGCGGAGTACGACGCGCTGCCCGGCATCGGCCACGCCTGCGGTCACAACACGATGGCGGCGAGCGGGGTCGGAGCGGCGATCGGCCTGGCCGCGGTCGCATCGGAGTTACGCGGCGAGATCGTCTTCCTGGGCACCCCCGCCGAGGAGCGCGGCTCCGGCAAACAGTTCATGCTCGACGACGGGCTGTTCAAGGGGATCGATGCTGCGCTTCTCTTCCATCCCGGCGACAGCACGCGGATCGAGGCTCGCTTGCTGGCGAGCGAGGACGTCGACGTGACGTTCCTGGGCCGCGCGTCCCATGCCGCTGCCGAGCCATGGGAGGGGCGCAACGCGCTCGACGCGCTGATCCTGCTCTTCAACTCGGTCGGGTTGTGGCGCCAACAGCTGCGGCCGGAGTCGCGCGTGCACGGGATCATCCTGGAGGGCGGCACCGCCGCGAACATCATCCCGGACCGCGGGGTGGCGCGGTTCATGGTGCGCTCTCCCGACCAGACGTATTTCGAGGGAATGCGCCGGCACTTTCGCGAGCTGTGCGACGCGGCCGCGCTTGCCACGGGCTGCACCGTCGAGGTCGCCTTCTCGGGGCGCTCGGACACGATGCGCCACAACCGCGTCCTCGGCGCACGGTACCTGGCGAACCTAGAGGCGTACGGTCTCCACGAGGACCCACCGAGCGAGAACCTCGGCAGCTCGGACATGGGGAATGTCAGCCAGGTGCTGCCCACGATCCACCCGTCGCTCGCGATCTGCGAGCGCGGCGTGCCCGGCCACTCGATCGAGTTCCGCGAGGCGGCACGCAGCGAGCGCGCCGACGAGGTGACGCTGATCGCGGCGACCGTCGCCGCTCAGGTGGCCTGCGAGTTGCTCGCGGATCCGGCGTTGGTGGAGGCCGCCTGGCGCGACTTCCGCGGGACGACGGTGTGACGATCGGCGACGAGCTCGCCCGCTACTACGATCTCGACCTGGCCGACGACCCGGGCGATCTCGACCTGTACCGTGCCCTCGCCGCGCGGACGGGCGGCCCGGTGCTCGAGTTGGGGGCGGGCACCGGACGGCTCGCGGTGCCGTTGGCCGCCGACGGACTGGAGGTCGTGGCGGTCGACAACGACTCCGCCATGCTGGCCCGCGCCCGCGGTCGCTGGACGATCGAGCGCCGCGCCCATCGAGTTCGACGCGGCGGTCGCCTGGAGCTCGTGGAGGCGGACCTGTTCGAGCTGGTGCCCGAGCCCCGCTTCGGCCTCGCGATCCTGGCCCTCAATACCCTCTTCCTCCTCGGCGACGCCCCGCGCCAGGGGGCCGCGCTGGCGGTGATGGCGCGTCACCTGCGACGGGGCGGGCTCGCCGTGGTCGACGCGTGGCTGCCGTCCGTCGACGACCTGGCCCTCTACGACGGACGCCTCATGCTCGAGTGGGTACGCGACGACCCGGAGTCTGGGTTGCGGGTGGTGAAGCTCGCGAGCGCGCTGTATGACGCCGCCACGAGGCGGCTGGACCTGACCGCGATCTTCGAGGCGTGCGCGCCCGATGGCGGCCCTGTCGTGCGTCACGTCCGGCGCGACGTCCTGCACCTCACGAGCGCGGCGGAGCTGGTGCGGGCGGCCTCCGATGCTGGGCTGCGCGTCGACGAACTGGGTAGTGATCACGAGCTGACGCCGTTCGGTGCGGGCGCGTCGCGTGTGGTGCTCGTGGCCAGCTTGGTATAGTCGCCTCCGTGCCCACCGACCAGATCCGGCTGCTCGTCGTCGAGGACGTCCCGCAGGTCGCGCAGTACATCCGGGAGCTCGTGAGCGCGAGCCCGCGCGTCAAGCTGCTCGAGGTCCTGCGGGATGGGCGCACGGTGCCCGATCAGGTCGTCCAGCAGCGTCCCGATGTCGTGCTGATCGACGCGCTGCTGCAGGGCAGAGTGGGGGGCCCCGAGCTCGCCGGGCAGCTCCGCCAGGCGGGCCTGCCTCCGGCGATCGTGCTGATCACGGTGCCACAGCGGCCGCTCGCGGTGGCCCCGGAGCGGGGCATCGATGCGGTGCTCTCGATGCCGTTCACCGGTTACGAGCTGATCAACCTGCTGCAGACCACCTTCCAGGCGCAGCAATCGCGCGACGCGTCGGCCGGGTCGCTGCTGCTCGGCGTCTTCGCGCCCAAGGGTGGCGTGGGCAAGACGACCATCGCCTTCAACCTGGCCGTTGCGCTCCAGCAGCACGTCGGGGCACGGACGGTCCTGGTCGACGGCAGCCTCCAGTTCGGCGACCTGCGCGCCCTGCTCAAGGTGCCCGCCGATGCGCCGTCGATCCTGGATCTGCCGACCGATCGGATCCAGGAGGCCGACCTGGCCGACGTCCTGTGGCGCGACCCGTCGGGGATCGACATCCTCCTCGCGCCGCCGCGCATCGAGATGGCCGACATGGTGACGCCCCGCGATGTCGAGAAGATCCTCTCGCTGCTGCGGCGGGTCTACCGCGCCACGGTCGTCGACCTGCCGACCAACCTGAGCGACCTGACGCTCGCGTTCCTCGACGCGACCGACGTCATCCTGCAGGTCGTGACCTACGACTCCACGACGATCCGCAATACCGCATCCGTGGCGGAGACGTTCCGGGCCATCGGCTATCCCGCGACGAAGGTACAGTACGTGCTGAACCGCGCGGATTCCCCAGGTGGCCTGGATCCGAGCCTCGTGGCGGCGACGATCGGCCATGCCCCGGAGCACGCGATCGTCAGCGATGGCCGCCTCGTAGTCGAGGCCAACAACCAGGGCGTGCCGTTCGTCCTCGCCGCGCCCGACGCCCGGATCAGCGGCGATGTGCGGCGGATGGCCGAGGCGATCCTGCCGTTGCGTCGGCCCATCGGAGCGGGCACCTCAGCGATGACCGGCGAGCGATGACCGGCGAGCGATGACCGACCCGCGCCCGATCGGGCTCTTCGACTCCGGCGTCGGCGGTCTCACCGTGCTGCGCGAAGTCGTGCGGCGCCTGCCGCACGAGTCGACGGTCTACCTGGGCGACAACGGCCGGGCGCCATACGGCACGCGCAGCGATGCCGAGGTGCGCCAGTTCAGCGCCGAGTGTCTGGACGAGTTGGCACGGCGCGACGTCAAGGCGATCGTGGTCGCCTGCAACACCTCCACGTCGGTCGCGTTGCCCGAGCTGCGCCGTCGCTACGACGTCCCGATCATCGGGGTGGTGCGACCGGGGGCGACCGCCGCTGCCCTGGCGACGCGCACGCGCCGCGTCGGCGTGATCGCCACGCCCGCGACGATCCGGTCGCACGCGTACTTTCAGGCGATCAAGGACGAGAACCCGTTCGTCGAGGTGTACGAACACGCCACCCCCGAGCTCGTCCCGCTCGTCGAAGCCGGCAAGCTGCGCGGGAGCGAGGTCGACGCGGCGGTGCGGCGCGCGCTGGCCCCATTCCTGGGCAACCGCACGGCGGACGGCGAGTGGATCTTTCCCCTCCCGTTCGGCGCGCGGGTCGACACGCTCCTCCTGGCCTGCACCCACTACCCGCTCCTCGCCGAGCCGATCCGCGCGGCGATCGGCGAGGATGTGGCGGTCATCGACTCGGCCTCCGCCACCGCCAGCGTCTTGGCCGAGCTGCTCGCCGTCAACGAGCTGCTCGCGCCGACCGACGGGTCCGCCGTCCACGTGCAGCTGACGACCGGCGACGTGGCGCGGTTCCGGGCCACCGCCGAGCTGCTTTTCGGCGCGGAGTTCACGGCCGTGGAACCCGTGGTGATCCCGGAGGCGGCGTGATGGCCGCCTCGGGGCGGAGTCGCGCGGGGGCCGTCATCGGGCCCGGTGACATGGTCGGTACGGGCCACGGACGGCGCGCCGGTCACCGGCGGGGGGCGCGGCACGACCGCAGCTGGCAGGCTGGCGTGCTGCTCGGGGCCCTTGCGGGGATCGGTGCCGTTTACCTGAACCGGCAGGTCCAGCGTGCAGCGCGCAGCGGCCTCGTGGACTGGCCGCGCGCCGAGCGCCTGGCGGCCGCCCGGTTGGCGCGGGCGCCGGGTACGCTCGCTCCCGACGAGATCAGGCGTGCGGGCGCCGATTACGACGCGGCGATGCGGCGGATCGTGCCGGTGCTCGAGGCGGAGCTCGGGACGGCGTTGCCGGGGGTGGTCGAGCGCCATGCGGCCGTCAGCCGCGCCGAATGGGCGAACGCGAACCTCGTCGTGTTCCGCCAGTTGTACGGGCACCTGGAGGGCGCGCTTGGGGAGCGCCTGCGGCCACATGAGGACAACCTGGCGGAAGGGCTGGCCGCGCTCGCGAACCGGGCCATCGCGACGCAGCAGGTCGCGTTGGTGCTCGCGTATCTCGGGGCGCGTGTGCTCGGGCAGTACGACATCGCGCTGCTCTCTGCCGAGGCGCGGCCCGGGCAGCTGCTCTTCGTGGAGGAGAACATCCGAACCACGGCGGGGTCGCTGCGGGTTCCCGTGCACGACTTCCGCATCTGGGTCGCTCTGCACGAAACGACCCACGCGTTCGAGTTCGAGGCCCATCCGTGGCTGCGTCCCTACCTCGCGGAGCGCCTGGAACGGCAGCTCGCGGGCTTCGTCGACGACGCACGGCTGCTGAGCGTCGGCGGGCTGGGCCAGCTCCTGCGGCGCTGGCGGGCGCGAGGCGGCGCGGGTCTCCTCGAAGGATTTCTCGAGCCCGAACAGCGGCGGCTCTTCCGTGAGACGCAAACGGTGATGAGCCTGCTAGAAGGTTTCAGCGACTGGGTGATGGACCGTGTGGGGGCGTCTTTCCTCCCCGACGTGCGGCAGCTGCGGGAACGCTTCGAAGAGCGCCGCAGCCAACCGCGGCACGGCCTCGACGGGCTCGTGGCGCGCTTGATGGGGATGGACCTGAAACTCGCCCAGTACCGGCGCGGCGAGCGCTTCGTGGCGGGTGTCGCGGCAGCCGGCGGCCCCGCCGCCGTGGCGCGGCTCTGGGAGGGGCCCGCGTCGCTGCCGTCGGAGGTCGAGCTGGCGGACCCGCGGGCGTGGGTACGACGCGTGCTGGGCCCCACAGAGGGGGGCCGCGCATGAGGATGCCGCCGGCGATCGCGCTGAGTCCCATCCTATGGGCGCGCTATGGCCCCGCGGACCTCGAGCGGATCGCCGCGGCGTCGCCGGGTTCGCGCCTCGTCTTCGTCGCCCCCGACGGTTCGGCCGACGGGCCGCTGGACGACGTCGCAGTGCTGCTGCGAGGCAACAGCCTCGGCGGCGAAGGACTCGAGCGTCTCCTCGCCCGCGCGCCGCGGCTCGCCTGGATCCACTCGGCATCCGTCGGGGTCGAGCACCTGCGCTCCGCCGCGATCCTCGAACGCGGCATCACCGTGACGAACGGGCGCGGGGTCTTCAGCCGGCCGATCGCCGAGTACGTGCTGATGATGGTGTTGGCGATCGCGCGGCACCTGCCCGCACTGCTCGACTTGCAGCGCGAGCGTACCTGGCAGCCGCTGCAGGGCGAGGAGCTGCGCGACCTGACCCTGGGGATCGTCGGCTTCGGCTCGATCGGCCGCGCCGTCGCCTCCTGTGGTGCGGCACTCGGCATGCACGTCGTCGCGCTGCGGCGGCACCCGGAGCTGGGCGTGGCGGCGCAGCCGGGGATCGACGAGGAGCCCCTGCCGGTTGCGCCGCGGGCCGACCTCGTGCTGCCGCCCGAGCGCCTGCACGAGCTGCTCGGCCGCAGCGACTTCAGCGTGCTCTCGGTGCCGCTCACGGCCCGTACCGAGGCCCTGATCGACGAGCGAGCGCTCGCGGCGGTGAAGCCCGGGGCCTGGCTCATCAACGTGGCCCGCGGCCGGCTGATCGACGACGCCGCGCTGGTGCGCGCGCTGCGGGAGGGCCCGTTGGGTGGCGCCGTGCTGGATGCGTTCCGAGAGGAGCCGCTCCCCGCCAGTTCGCCCTTCTATGGGCTGCCGAACGTGATCGTGACGCCCCACACGAGCTGGTCCACGACGCGGGTGCGCGAACGCAGCATCGAGGTCTTCGCCGCCAACCTCGAGCGCTACGTGCGCGGTGAGCCGCTGCACAACGTGGTCGACCTGCGCGCCGGGTACTGATCGCCGCGCGACGGAGGCGAGGTATGGCGCCCGGGTGCCGGCCACCGCGGCCCGGCCACCGCGCCTTGGCCGCGGCCCTTCGAGGGAACGACGCGGCCCTTCCCGGGAACGCCGGACCAGGTACCCTTGATGCGTGCAGATCGCGATCGTAGGGCTCGCGGGCTCCGGCAAGTCGACCGTCTTCAACACGCTGACGCGGGGCCACGCGCAGACCGGCGGGTACGGCGGCGCCGTCGTCAACGTCGGGGTCGTCAAGGTCCCCGATGAGCGACTCACGCGTCTGACCGAGCTCTTCCACCCCAAGCGCGAGGTGCCAGCCGACGTCACCTACGTCGACCTGCCGGCGCCGCCCCACGCGGAGGCCGGCGGCAGTGCCAACGACATGCCGGCCGACCAGCTTGCGCGCCTCCGCACAGCCGACGCGCTGCTGCACGTGGTCCGGGCGTTCGACGATCCCGCCGTCCCGCATCCGGACGGCTCGGTCGACGCGTGGCGCGACCTCGAGCGGCTCGACCTGGAGCTGCTCCTGGCCGATCTGGCGGTGGTCGAGCGGCGCGTCGAGCGTCTCCGTCTGCAGGGGCACCACGGTACGGCGGCGGAACGCGAGGCCAACGATCGGGAGCTGGCGATCCTCGAGCGGCTCCTGCCCGCGTTGCAGGCCGGCGCACCGGTGCGCGACGTTGGACTTGCCGAGGACGAGGCGAGGCTACTGCGGGGGTTCCGTTTCCTGACCGAGAAGCCCGTGCTGGTGCTGCTCAACATCGGGGAGGCGGACCTGCCGCGCGAGCGCGAGATCGTAGGGGCGATCGCCGAGCGGTACCGCCACCGCGACACGCTCGTGGACGCGCTCTCCGCGAAGGTGGAGATGGAGATCGGCGAGCTCGAGCCGGACGACGCGGCGATCTTCATGCGGGAGCTCGGCCTGCGAGAGTCGAGCCTGGATCGCGTCATCCGGCTCTCGTACCGGCTGCTCGGGCTCATCAGCTTCTTCACCGCAGGCCCCGACGAGACGCGCGCGTGGACGATCCGCGACGGCGCGACCGCGGTCGACGCGGCGGCCGCGATCCACTCCGACCTGGCGCGCGGGTTCATTCGCGCGGAGGTGGTGACGTTCGAGGACCTCGTGCGGCTCGGCTCGATGGCCGAGGCACGCAAGGCGGGCCGGCTCCGCTCGGAGGGCCGGACCTACCGGGTCCGCGACGGCGACGTGATCGAGATCCTCTTCAACGTCTGAACCGGCGCGGGCCACGCGCCTGCACGCCGCAGGCGTCCGCGCTGGGCGACGGAGCCCCGCCCGCGACGGTCAGTTGGGTCGCTCGCGGTCGAGGTCGAGGATCGCGGTGCGCCAGGGACCGGTCTGGAGGTCGTCGTCTCCGTCCTCGGCGCCCTCGTCCTCCTCGTCCTCCGACCACGCGCCGTCGCCACCGTCGACGGCGGCGAGGTAGTTCTCTTCTTCGATGCGCGACACATTGACCGCGGCCACGAGGAGTGCATCGCTGACGTAGGTGAAGCCGTGGCTGCGCTCGAGCTCGTGGGCGATCGCCTCGACCAGCGTATCCTCCTCGAACGTGTCCTGGACCCGGCGGCGCGTCTCCTGCACCAGCTCGAAGAACTCGTCCGCGGTGAACTCGCGTTCGTGGGTGAGGAGCGCGTCGGAGTACAAGTCGCCGTCGCCCTCGTGGAGTTCGTAGAAATACACGTGCTCTCCCGTCTGCATAGCCCGGCGAGTATAGACACGCCTCCGCGGACGCTCCCGCAGGGGCACTTCGTGGCGTCGGGGCCGGCCGCCTGATGCTCGACGTCGTCGTGGTGGGCGCCGCTGCGCGTGACGTGGACCCTGGCGAGGAGCGCGGCTGGCGCACGGGCGGCGGCGTCTCGTACGGGGCCCTCCAGCTGGCCCGGCTGGGGCTACGCGTGGGGGCCTTGGTCGGACTCGACGCGGTCGCGCTGGCGGCGGGTGAGCCGGCGGCGCTCCGAGCAGCGGGTGTCGAGGTAGTGCCAGTCCCGCTGGCGCGCGGGCCGGTCTTCGAGAACCGCGAGACGCCGCAGGGCCGCTGGCAACTCTGCCACGCGACCGCCGACCCGCTGCCCCCCGCGGCGCTGCCGGCGACCTGGCGGGCCACTGCAGCGTTCCTCTTCGCGCCGGTCGCGGGCGAACTGGGGCCGGAGTGGAGCACGGTGCCCGGCGCGGGCGCGATCGTGGGGCTGGGGTGGCAGGGCCTCTTGCGCGCCCTCGTCGCGGGCCGGCCGCCGGGGCGGCTCCCGCCGCGCGTGGGGCCGCTCCAGGCTCGTGCCGACGTCACCGTGCTGAGTCGGGAAGACGTGCCGGTGGACCAGGCGGGCGACCCGATGGAGCGGTTGCTGGCGCGGTCCGGTGGGACGCTCGCGGTGACGGCCGGGCGCGCGGGCGGCGTCCAGCTGCGGCGCAGGCCGGACGGTGGCATCGGGGTCCGCCGCTGGTTCGCCGTGCCGGCACGGCGCGACGTGGACCCGACCGGCGCCGGGGACGTGTTTCTGGCCGCGCTGTTCGCGGCCAGGCTCGGCGCGGACCCGGCCTGCGACGACGGGCCGGCGGCACTGCTCTTCGCGGCGACGGCCGCGTCGCTCTCCGTCGAGGGGGTGGGGCTGACCGCGGTGCCCGACCTCGCGGGGGTCCGCCGCCGGCTGCGCGAGCTCGCCGCCGGCTGAGGAGAAGGGAGCCGCGACCGCCCGCGGGGGCGGTCCGCGCACGGCCGTCTGAACCACCGTGCCGGCCGGCGGAGGGCCCTGTGGGGGCAGGCCTGCCGCCGTGCCGGGCGGGGACGCGGGCCGTGTGAGGCGGGCAAGCCGCCGCCGCAGCCGCGCGCGCCGCCGTGCCAGATCCCGCTCGAACCGCGGCAGTTCGCCGCCCAGCAGGCGGCGCCGTTCGACGAGCGCCGTCGCGCGCTCGGCGGCCTCGAGCGCCGCCGCCGGATCGCGCTGTACGTGCTCTAGGTGCTTCGCGAGTTGTACCCAAGCGACGGCGGCGAGGGGCCCCTGGGCGGCCGCGATCTCGCGCCAGGCGGTCACCGACTCGGTCTGTCTGCCGGCGAGCCGTAAGAGTCGGGCGCGCTCCGCCGCGAGGTGCTCCCGCTGGCGCGAATCGGCGGCGGCGATCGCGGCCTCGCAACAGGCCAGCGCCTCGGGGAAACGACGCCGGCGCGCGTACGCGCGGGCGAGCGCCGCCACGTCGCCCGGGTGGTCCGCGGCCCGGGCGCGGGGATCGGCAAGCGACTGCGCGAGGTGCGCGAGGAGCAACCCCAGGGAGAGTAGATCCTGCCGATTGTGGTCGACGACCGCGCGCAGCAGCTCGGGCACGCCGGTGCGCAGGAACTCGAGGTAGCGGCCCGGGATGAGGGCGCCCGGTAGGTCATCGCGGCGTCGCACGCCGACGACCCCGTGCTCGACGGTGGCCAGACGCGCGTCCGGGAGGCGGTGGCGCCAGAGCTGGCGCGCGAGCGGGAGCAGGTCGAGGTGGCCCGCATGCAGGGGCGCGGGCGATCCCTGCAGCCGGAAGCGGGTCACGAGCAGTGGCCAGTCGAAGCCGCGTCCGTTGTATGTGACGAGCCAGGCGTCCTGCGGGATGGCGGCGCGGACGGCGGCCAGCAGGGCAGGTTCGTCAGGATGGTCGGGCAGGAGGAGCTGCTCGACATCGAACCGCGCACCGTCCCAACGCCCCATACCGACCAGGAACGCGAGCGTCCCCGCGGCGGTGCCGAGCCCCGTGGTCTCGGTGTCGAGGCAGATCAGCGGGTGTCCGGGCTCGACGGGGTAGGGGAGTGTTGCGAGCTGCGCGAGCGGTGCCGCCAGCGGATACGACGCACGGACACGCACGACCAGGCCCAGGGGGCCGCCCTCCACGCTGCCGTCGAGGGCCTCGGCGAGGCGGGCCGCCCGCTCCGCGTGGGCGGCGCCGCCGTCACGGGTGGGTCGCTCGGAAGGCGGCGGTGGTCTGTGGTCGAGTGCCCGGAAGCGCGCCAGTCGCGCGGCCAGGGCGGTCCCGCTGCGCCCAACCGGCGTGGTGACGCCGGCCGGGGCTCCGGGTCTCGGGCGCTCCGGTGGCACCGCGGGTTGGGTGCTGGGCACCTGGTCGGGTTGCATGGCGACCAGCATCGGCTTGCCCTGCGTCAGCTCCTGTCTCATGCGGGCGGGTCGGCGCAGGTCGCCGCGGGCCGGGTCATGCGGCCCGGGCGCCGGCCAGGACCGTCAACAGCCGGTCCGCCAGCTGCTTGCCGTTGCCGCCGGTTTCGAGTCGAGGACCCGTGCACGCCGGGCAGCCCGCCTCGCACGGACAGTGCCGGACCAGATCGAGGGCGCCGCCGACGAGCTCGACGTGGCGTTCGAAGAGCCGCGCTGCCAGTCCCACGCCGCCCGGCACCCCTTCGTAGAGGTAGATGACCGGCTGGCCAAGATGCGGCGAGCGGGCCTGGGCGACCATACCCAGGTCGTGCGGGTCGCTCATGAGGAGGACGCTGGCCACCGCCTGGAGCGCGCGTCCGGCGCCCACCAGGGCGACGTCGAGATCGTCACGGCGCCACGCGGCGAAGCGGGTCCCGTCGAGGGCGATCCAGTACGCCGTCGTGTGCAGCTCGATCTCGGGCAGGTGGATCCGCCCCCAGCCAAGGTTCTCGTTGGTCTCGAGGCGGAGCTTCTTGTAGATGGTGGCGAGCGAGCTGACCATCACCTCGCCGTGGGCCCGCACGGAGCCCTCGGCGAGCGCGGCGGCGAAGGTCTCGAGTGGCTTCAGCGTCACGGCCAGGTCCGCCTGGGTGTAGTGGTCGACGTCGACGCGCCGCACGTACGCCTTGCGCTCACCCCAGTCGAGCCGCTCCACGTGGTACTGGGCCGCCTCATGCAGGTAGATCGCGTCGTCGTGCACGAGGGTGGGGGCCGCGAACAAGTCGACTTCCCCGATCACGCGCGGGCGGTCGCCGGTGACATCGATGATCACCACGTTCTCGTCGGCGGCACGCCGCAGCGAGATCTCGCTCGCCGGGAAATTCTCACTCGCCCAGTACCAGCGCTCGTCGCCCGCCTGCCGGACGTGGCCCTCCTCGGCGAGGAACGCGAGCAGGTCATCCGCCGGGGCCGGACCGAACCGCTCGCCTGGCCGGAACGGCAACTCGAAGGTCGCCGCGCGCAGGTGCGCCAGCAGCACGTGCAGGTTGTCGGGATCGAGGCGCGCTTCCTCGGGGGTCCGATCGAGCACGTATTCCGGGTGGTTGGCGACGTACTGGTCGACCGCGCCCGGCGTGGCCACCAGCACCGCCACGCTGGTCTCCTGACGTCGGCCGGCACGACCCATCTGCTGGCGGGTCGCGGCGATCGAACCCGCATAGCCGACCAGGATCGCCGCCGCAAGCCCGCCGATGTCGACGCCGAGTTCGAGCGCGTTGGTGCTGACGACGCCGAGGAGGTCGCCCGAGCGCAGGCCGCGCTCGATGGCACGACGTTCGGATGGCAGGTAGCCACCGCGGTACCCGCGCACACGCGCCTCCGGACCGCGCCCCTCGCGCAGCGCCTCGCGCAGCGCCGTGAGCAGGAGCTCGACGCTCACCCGCGAGCGGCCGAAGACGATCGTCTGGTGCCCAGCGCGGAGAAAGGCGAGCGCCACACGCTCGGCGAGCGCGAACGCGCTGCCGCGCACCCCGAGCGCGGGATCGAGGAGGGGCGGGTCCAGGATCAGCACGTGGCGTTCGCCCGACGGCGCCCCGCTCTCGTCGACGCAGACGGGATCGCGGCCGGTCAGGAGCCGCGCCAGTTCGACCGGGTTGCCGATCGTGGCGGAGGCACACGCGATGGTCGGGTGGCTGCCGTAGTGCTCGCACACACGGAGGAGCCGGCGCAGCACGTTCGCGACATGGCTGCCGAAGACGCCGCGGTACACGTGCAACTCGTCGATCACGATGTATCGCAGTTGCTCGAACAGCTGGAACCACTTGGTGTGATGGGGCAAGATCGCCGCGTGGAGCATGTCAGGGTTCGTGACCACGATCTGACCGGCAGAGCGGACGCTCGCGCGGATCGGCGCGGGCGTGTCCCCGTCGTACGTGGCGCAGGCGACGTCGAGCGTCGCTGCGGCGGCGAGCTCGCGGAACGCGGCCACCTGGTCCTGGCCGAGGGCCTTGGTGGGGAAGAGATACAGGGCCCGCGCGGCAGGATCCTCGGCGACGGCCTGCAGTACTGGTAGGTTGTAGCAGAGCGTCTTGCCGGAGGCCGTGGGGGTGGCGACCACGACGTCCCGCCCGCGGTGGAGCGCCTCGGATGCCGCCGCCTGGTGGCTCCACAGGTACTCGATGCCACGGTCGGCCAGGCCTGCTGTGATCCGCGGGTCGAGCCATGGCGGCACGGGTGCCGTGCGCGGCTCCGTCGCCGGCACGACGCGGCGCGCCACGAGGGCGCGGGCGATGGCCGGATCCGCGAGCAGGCGCTCGAGGACGCCGGCGACGGGCGAGGGCGCGTACAACCGCATGTTGTCTCCCGAATGCGCACGCCTGTTCTCTTTGGTCGGCGCCAGTGTAGCAGGCTCCGCAAGCCCCACACGCTGGCGGGCGCGGCTTGACACCAGCCCGTTGCGCAGCTACGGTGCACGCCAAGATGCCCGACGCGTTCAGCACCTCCACCGCACCGGGAGCGCAGGATCGGCCAGGGTCGCCCGCGGGTGCGCCAGCTGCAGGGCCGGCGGCACCCGGACAGCCCCCGCTCGGCGTCGCGGGGCTCGATCGGCGCAGCGTCGCGCTCGTGGCCGCAGCCCTGGTGACGGCCTGGCTCGTCCTCGTCTTCGGCCGGGCCATCTCGCAGTCGAACGCCGTGGGCGCGGAAGCGGCGACGCTGCGGGCGCAGGACGCCGCGCTGGCGCAGCAGGTGGCGGACCGGGAGTCGGAGCTGGCGGTCATCCAGTCGCCGGCCTTCCTGGCGCTCGAGGCGCGCGCGTACGGCTATGGCGGGCCGCGGGAACAGGTCTTTGCCTTGCAGCCCGGTGCGCCGCCCCCGCCATCGATCACGCCGCTCGGCGACGCGCCCTCTCCGCCGCCCCCGCCGAGTCCGCTAGACGCCTGGCTGCGACTGCTGCTGGGGCACTGAGCCCGCCGTGTTCCCCGTCACAGCCCGCAACCGGGTGCGCCGAGAGGACCGTGCCTCGTACGACCGAGCGCTGGTGCACGCTGTCTTCGACGAGGCCCTGGTCTGCCACGTGGCGTTCGTGATCGACGGGGCCCCCAGTGTGGTGCCGATGCTGCACGGACGGATCGCGGAGACGCTCTATCTGCACGGGCTACCGGCGGCGCGGCTCCTGCGCCACCTGCGCGGTGGCGCCGAGGTGTGCGTGGAGGCGACCCTGGTCGACGGTCTCGTGATGGCGCGGTCCTCATTCCACCATTCGCTCAACTACCGCTCGGCCGTCGTGTTCGGCCGCGCGCGGCTCGTGCGCGACCATACGGAGAAGGTCGCGGGCCTGCGTGCCATCGTCGAGCACGTGGCGCCCGGCCGCTGGGATGATGCGCGGCGGCCGAGCGGCCCGGAGCTGCGGCAGACCCACGTCGTGGCGATCCCGATCGACGAGGCCTCTGGGAAGGTGCGCGTCGGTCCGCCGAAGGACGACGACGCGGATCTCGGGCTCCCGGTCTGGGCGGGCGTGATCCCGGTGCGCACCGCGTTCGGTGCGCCGCTGGCCGATGCCGCCGGTGGCGGTGCGGCGCTGCCGGCGTACCTGCGGGCGCTACTCGAGCGCGGCGCGGCCGGCGAGCTGAGCGGATGACGAGCCGCCGAAGGCCCGTTCCCGGGGGCACGCACCATGAGGGGCCGTCGGCTGTGGGGAGAGTGGCTCGCCCCCCGCGCCGCCTGCCGCTCCGATCCCTTGCCGCCTATCCCTCCGGCCCCGGCCGTGTCTCCGCGCCGTCCAGTGCGGCCGGCGTGCGTGCGCGCTCCTCTCGGTCGAGCCGGGCGTCGATGCGGACGGCGGCTTCCTCTTCGACGCGCATCCAGTCGTAGAAGATGACGAGCCCCACGGCGAGGAACCCCAGCCCGCCGGCGCCCCACATGATCGCACCGGCCAGCTGCTGATCGCCCAGCGCTGTGATCCAGGCCAGGTGCAGCGCCGCGTAGTGCGCGTAGAGCGGCGCCGGGGCGTTCATCACGGCGACGCCCAGGAACGCGCCCTGGGCCATCTGGAGGAGGACCAGGAGGAGGCGCACGGGGTGTGAGAGCCGCCAAGGGCTCGGGTCTCGGCCGACCATCGGCCACCAGAAGAGCAGCGCGGCCGTGAGAAAGGCCAAGTGCTCGAGGTTGTGCAGTGTGTCGTTCTCGAGGGTCAGTTCGTAGATGGACGAGAAGTGGGCCACCCAGAGCACGCCCGCGAACAGACTCGAGGTCACGACCGGATGGCTAGCCAAGCGGATCGGCCGGCTGCGCAAGAGCGGCAGGAGCCAGCGCGCGCGGAAACCCGGGGAGGCGGCTCGCAGGGCCAGCGTGATCGGCGCGCCCATCACCAGCAGCGGTGCGGCGACCATCATCAGCAGGAGGTGCTGGAGCATGTGGTCCGCGAAGAGCGTCGCCTCGTAGTAGTCGACGGGGCCCTGCAGGGCGTACTCGATGACGGCCAAACCACCCAAGAACGACACGACCCGGGAGCGTGGGACCGGGTTGGCCGGGTGACCGAGTGCCACGCGACGTGTCGCCCAGAGGTAGGCGAGCGCGGCGAGGACGGCTGGGACCTGCAGGGAGGGATCGAACGACCAGTGCACGAGCGAGTCGACCGGTGTCGGTGCCGCCGTGGGCACTTCGTCGGCGAACGCCCGCGCTGGCAAGGCCAGCCAGGCGCCGGCCGCCAACGATCCGATCGCCGCCACGGACGCTGTCGCCGCGGCAAGGCGTCGCCGACGGTGGGCACGGGGCTCGGAACGGGCGGGCGTTCGCATCGCGGGCCGCGATCGTAGCACCCGCGCGGAACCGGGTGTCGTAGGATCCGGCAGTTGATCGAACAGCTTGTCGATCGGGCGCTCCACACCGTGAGCGTGCCACGCCCCTACCGCCCTTCGCGTACGGCGCTCGACCTGCAGCGGCGCGTGCCCGTGGTCGACCTGCTGGTCGGCACCGTCCTGTTTCGTCGCACGTTCCTGGAGGCTGCAGGGCGCGGACACGTCGATCTGCCTCGCCTGCGCGCCGGCGGCGTACGGCTGGTCGGCATGTCGATCGCCACCCGTTTCCCCGATCTCCGGGGCACGCTCTCGACGCTGCACTTCGCCACCCTCGGCGTGCCCCTGTCGCTTCTCGGTTCGGACCGCGCCCTCGTGGCGCACTTCGTGCAGCGCATCGACGCTTGGGCTGGCGCGTCGGCCGGCCGGTTCCTCGTCGTACGCACACGGCGCGACCTGGACGCGGTGCTGACGGTCGACGGGCCGCTCGGGGCGTTCATCGGCGTGCAGGGCGGCCAAGCACTGGAGGACGACCCGGCGAACGTCGAATGGCTGCATCAGTTCGGCGTGCGCATGCTCGCCCTGGCGCACGTGATGGACAATCCGCTCGCGGGATCGGGCAGCGGTGCGCGAGGCGGCGGGCTGACCCCGCTGGGGGCCCGCGTTGTCGCAGAGATGGAACGGGTCGGGATCCTCGTCGATCTCGCGCACGCCTCTTCGGCGACGATCCGGGACACCGTCCCGCGGCTGCGCCGCCCGCCGGCCCTGAGCCACACCGGGTTCGTGGAACGGGCCGGGCGTGCCAGCCGCTGGCGCCGCTACGCGGCTGCGACGCGGAACGTGCGTTTGGCCGACGCGCGCCTCGTGGCCGAGGCGGGTGGCGTCGTCGGGATCACGTACGCGGTGCAATTGCTGGGCGGCGACACCGTGCGCGACGTGGTCGACACGATCCGCTTCGCGCTCGACCAGTTAGGGCCGGCGCACGTTGCGCTCGGGTCGGATATGGACGGCGCACTGCGCACCGTGATCGACGCGGCCGGCGTCCCGTTGATCACGGACGGATTGCTCGCGGCCGGTGTCCCCGAGGACGATGTCGTGGCCGTCCTGGGCGGGAACGCGCTGCGGCTGCTGCGCGAGGCGCTGCCGGCGTGACTGTCAGGCGTCGCCTGGTGCGGCTCCCAAGCGTGTCCTGCGGTGCACACGCGCGGTGCTGGCGGCTCGATCGGAGCTTGCGCTAGACTCATGTGCGCCGCCGGGCGCCGTCTGTGCCCGGCCATGGCGTCTCCGTGGCGGAGTAGCTCAGTGGTAGAGCAGGGGACTCATAAGCCCTTGGTCGGTGGTTCGAATCCGCCCTCCGCTACCACCCCGTCCAGTTTGCGAAGCTCCGTGGGCACCCGGGAGGCGGGCCGCTGGTCCGGCGCGAGACCACGCGGAGCTCGCCGACGAGGATCCGCAGCGCGTCGGGACCCGTCCCGGTTCTGGTGGGGCCCGCAGGCGGCCGCCCGTAGCTCATCGCGGCCAGCCGTCGCCCTCGGCCGTCACGAGGACGGCTCCCACGGTGGCGTTCGTCGTCTCGTCGATGAGGATCGCCGCGCCCGTCGCCCGGTTGATCCGATACGCGTCCGGGAAGATCGGCTCGGCCAGCCGGAGGCGCACCCGGCCAACCTCGTTCAACCCGAGGGCGCTGGCCGACGGGTCGAGCACGAGGGTATTGATGTCGAGTCGCTGCACGATCTCGGTGACGACCGCCCGGACGGTTCGAGTCGTGTGCTGGAGCAGGTACCGAGCGCCCGAGGCGATCGGAGCCTGCCCGAGCCAGCAGACGAGGGCGTCGAGCTCGTGGCGCGGTTCGGGGACGTCGTCTGGGCCAACGAGCATCCCGCCGCGGCCCAGATCTAGCTCGTCGTCGAGGCGGATCGCGACCGAGAGCGGCGGGAAGGCTTCGCCCAGCGCCCCGTCGTACGTGTCGATCGAGCGGATCCGCGTGCGGATCCCGCAGGGAAGCGCGACGACCTCGTCGCCCGGCCGGAAGATTCCGCCCTCGACCCGGCCGGCGTACGCGCGGTAGCGCGGGTCGAGGGCGGGGGAGCCCCGGATGATCCACTGGACAGGGAATCGTCGTCGGACCAGATCGCGGGTCGACTCGAGCTCGACCGCCTCGAGGTGCTCGAGGAGCGCCGGGCCCTCGTACCACGGCGTTGCCACGGAGCGGTGGACGACGTTGTCGCCGTGGAGAGCCGAAACCGGGATGCAGGCCACATCCGCGACGCCTAGGCGGCCAGCGAAGTCCCCGAACTCGTCTCGGATCGCGGTGAAGACGTCCTCGTCGTAGTCGACGAGGTCCATCTTGTTCACACAGCCGACGAGGTGAGGAACCCCGAGGAGCGCGGCGATGATCGCGTGGCGCCGGGTCTGTTCGGCGACGCCTTGGCGGGCGTCGATGAGGACGACGGTGAGGTCGGCCGTCGAACAGCCGGTCACCATGTTCCGGGTGTACTGGAGATGGCCCGGCACGTCTGCAATGATGAACCTGCGCCGGGGCGTCGCGAAGTAGCGGTAGGCCACGTCGATCGTGATCCCCTGCTCGCGCTCTGCTCGGAGGCCGTCGGTCAGGAGCGCCAGGTCGATCCGATCGCAACCTCGCCGTCGACTGGCTCGCTCCAGCGCAGCCAGCTGGTCCTCGGGAATCGCCCGTGAATCGTGGAGCAGACGCCCGATCAGGGTGCTCTTGCCGTCGTCGACCGAGCCGGCCGTCGAGAAACGGAGCAGCTCCGACACGGAGTGCGGCGGATGCGACGGCGGGCTCGCCCCCGCCAGGCCCAGTATCGCCATCGGATCAGAAGTACCCCTCGCGCTTGCGGTCTTCCATCGCCGCCTCGCTGAACGCGTCGTCGGCGCGGGTTGCGCCGCGTTCGGTAACCCGCGCCGCGGCGACCTCGGCGATCACCTCGTCGACGGTCCGAGCGGAGGAGAAGACCGCGCCGGTGCAGCTCATGTCGCCCACCGTCCGGTAGCGCACGGTACGGGTCGCCACCTCCTCGCCGTCGCGGGGGTGGATGAAGTCCGAGACGGCGAGCCAGAGACCGCCGCGGCGCACGACCGTCCGCCGATGGGCGAAGTAGATCGACGGCACCTCCAGCCGCTCGACGGCGATGTACTGCCAGACGTCGAGCTCGGTCCAGTTGCTGATCGGGAAGACGCGCATGTGCTCGCCCTTCCGGAGTCGACCGTTGTACAGGCTCCAGAGCTCGGGCCGTTGGTTGCGCGGGTCCCACTGCCCGAACGCGTCACGGTGGCTGAAGATCCGCTCCTTCGCCCGGGCTTTCTCCTCGTCCCGTCGGCCGCCGCCGAACAGCGCGTCGAAGCCATGTTCGGCGATCGCATCGAGGAGGGTGACCGTCTGGAGCCGGTTCCGCGAGGGATCGGGGCCGGGCTCCTCGCAGACCCGTCCGCGGTCGATCGACGCCTGGACGGAGGCGACGATCAGCTCCTCGCCCAGCTCAGCGACGCGGCGGTCCCGGAAGTCGAGGACCTCGGGGAAGTTGTGGCCCGTGTCGACGTGGAGGACTGGGAACGGGAAGCGGCCGGGTCGGAACGCCTTCTCGGCCAGACGCAAGAGGAGGAGCGAATCCTTTCCGCCCGAGAAGAGGAGCGCGGGACGGTCGAAGACGGCGGCGGCCTCTCGGAAGATGTGGATCGCCTCCGCCTCGAGCACGGCGAGGTGGCTGAGGAGATGGCGGCCAGCCCGACGCCCGGGACCATCGCGACCGTCAGGCGACCCCGCCGCAGGACCGCCGAGCTCTGCCCGGAAGAGAGCGGTCGCAGGCAGGATCCCGTCCCCTCGCCGTCTGCTCATCGGGATCGCGGTCCGTCGGTGAGCGCGGCGTGGGGGACGTGCAGGCCGCACTCCCGGCTCTCCGGGCGCTCCCACCACCAGCGCCCGGCACGCGGGTCCTCGCCAGGTGCTACGGCGCGCGTGCACGGCGCGCAGCCGATCGAGGCGTACCCTCGATCGTGAAGCGCGTTGTAGGGGAGCTCGCGCTCGCGGATGTAGGCCCAAACGTCGGCGGACGTCCAGTCGGCGAGCGGGGCGACCTTCCAGATCAGGCCGTGCTCGAGGTCGAGGCCGATCTTCGGGGTTCGGGCGCGGGTCGCGATCTGATCACGGCGCAGTCCGGTGATCCAGCCGTCCACGGTGGCGAGCGCCCGGCGGAGAGGCAGAACCTTGCGGACGTCGCAGCAGAGGAGGCGGTGGTCGAGCGACTCGTAGAAGAGATTCGGGCCGTTGGCGCGGACCATCGCCTCGACTGCCGCGGCGTCCGGGAAATAGAACTCGATCTCGATCCCGTAGCGGCGACGGATGCGCTCGATCAGCTCGTACGTCTCGTCCGGCAGCCGGCCCGTGTCGAGCGTGAAGACGCGCGGGCGCGGCTCGAGCCCGACGAGCAGGTCGAGAATCACCGTGTCTTCAGGGCCGAAGGAGGCCGCCAGGGCGAGCCGGTCGCGGCCGAGCGCCTCGAGCGCGACTCGGAGAAGATCGCGAGCGCCGAGGGCCTCGGCATCGACCGGGATCGGGGGAAGCTTGCTGGGCTGCCGTTCCATCGGCCTATCTCCCGCCGGTGAGCAGCGTCGGGAGCGCGAGACCGATCGAGAGGACGGCCACTGCCCCCGCTGCCGGTCCCCGGCCGAGGCGTGCCATGAGCAGCGTACCCGGGACCATCGCGGCCGCCGAGGCGGCGAGGAGCACGGCGAGGAGGCGCAGGTCCAGCCGGCTGCCGCCTGTGGCCGCCGTCGAGACGCCGTAGATCGCGAGCGCGGCGACCGCCATGGCGATCCGTCCGACCAGGGAGCTGCCGACCGCATGGCGGGGATCGACGCCCGAGCGGGTCAGGAGCGTCACCGCGATCGGCCCCCACCCGGCGCCCGAGATCCCCGACGCGAAGCCGGCGACCGTCCCGATCCCCCCGATCCGGACGGCGTGGACCTCCGCGTGGCCGACGCATCCCGCCGCGTACCCGGCTCGCAGTCTGGCCAGGACGATCACGCCGACGACGATGATCACGAAGGCCACCGCCCGCGCTCCGATCTCGGCCGGGACGGTCGACGAGACGAGCGCGCCGCCCGTGCCCCCGATGATGGCGCCCACGATCAGTGGGACGGTGATCGCCCGCTCGACGTGCCCAACCACAGCATGGCTGGCCGCGCCGAGCGGCATGACGAGCACCTGGAGGACGAGCGAGATCGGAGCCGCCACGCGCGGCTCGATGCCCAGGAGCAGGAGTCCCGGCACGAGGACGCCGCCGAAGACACCGATCGTCGTGGCCGAGAGACCCGCTGCCGCGGCGACGACGGCGGCGGCCACGAGGATGAGGCGGTCGTCGGACGGCGCGGCAGCGATCGATCCGAAGGCGATCGAGAGCCCGATGCTGGGCGCCACGACGAGCGCGCGGAGAGCCTTGGCGGCCGCGCTGCGCGGCCGCGGGACGGTGTCACTGGCGGCGACCAGGGGAGCCGCGACGGTTGGCCCGGTCGTGCCGAGTCCCCGAGCAGCCAAGCTCGGCGACTCCGACACGAGCTCGGTTGGCGGGTCGACGCGGGCGGTCGGGAGGGCAGGCGAGCCTGACGCTCGGAAGCCGGATGGGCGGGGTGACTCGAGTATTGCGGACACGGGGACCTCGACGCGTAACAGGGCACGCGCTGGTCCGCGATTGCAGGGGAGCAGCTACCCCGAGGATCGGGGGCGGACCAGACGCGTTGGGCGCTGGGCCTGCGAGGTCGGCCGGATCGGCGGGGAGCGGCGAGCGTCCCGGCTAGATGGTGGCGCGCTCGCACCCGGCCGACACTCGCCGGCGACAGGTACACGCGCAACGCATCAGATGACGGAGCTCGCTCATGAGGGCTCTGACTCTACGCGATCCGATCCCGACTTGTCCAGCGCTTCGCCGGCAGAAGCAGCGCCCCGTGGCTCATGGCCCTGGCCACGCGACGAACTCCACGAGCGGCGGCGGCCCGATGGCGCCATGCGAGTGGCGGGCACGCCCGTGCGATCCGCCCGCATCGTCCGCCCCGACAGGCGAGCGACCGCCCGGCAACGGCCTGATCGTCGTGGCGCGCGGGGCGGGCTCATTCGCGCGGGGCGGGCCTATAATCCGGATACGCTGCCGCGGCTTCCGCGGGGCGCCTCGCAACGACCCGGAGGGTCTCCCTTCTTGAACACGCGCTTCCTCAGAAACGGCATCGTCATGCTGATCCTCGTCGTGGGGACGGCGGCGTTGCTGTACACCGTTTTCATGCCTCCCCCTAACAGCACGGATATCCCCTACAGCGGGGGTACCAACTCGTTCCTCGGACTCGTCAAGGCCGGTCAAGTCGCGTCGGTCGTCGAGCAGGGCACCCAGCTCACGATCACCTTGAAAGACCCTCCCGGTCAAACGAAGACGAGCCAGGTGCCGGGCACGCTCGGCGACAGCTTGATGGCGGACATCCGGGCCACCTGCGCGGAGCCCGGCGCGGCTGCCACCTGCCTCGACGTCCCGGTGGTCCCGCAGCCCGCCTCACAGACCGGGCAGTGGCTAGGGCTCCTGATCAGCGCGCTGCTGCCCGTGCTGCTGATCGGCGGGTTCATCTTCATCATGATGCGGCAGGCGCAAGGCACCAACAACCAGGCGATGAGCTTCGGCAAGAGTCGCGCTCGCATGTTCCTGGGCAACAAGACGGTCGTCACGTTTGCTGACGTGGCGGGCGTCGACGAAGCCAAGGCCGAGCTCCAGGAGGTCGTGGAGTTCCTCAAGTACCCGGAGAAGTTCAACTCGCTCGGCGCGCGGATCCCCCGCGGAGTCCTGCTGATCGGTTCGCCGGGGACCGGCAAGACGCTGCTCGCGCGCGCCGTTGCCGGCGAAGCCGGCGTGCCCTTCTTCTCGATCTCGGGCTCCGAGTTCGTCGAAATGTTCGTCGGCGTCGGCGCATCCCGCGTGCGCGACCTCTTCGACCAGGCCAAGCGCAATAGCCCCTGTATCGTCTTCGTCGATGAGATCGACGCGGTCGGCCGCCAGCGCGGCGCAGGCCTCGGCGGCTCGCACGACGAGCGCGAACAGACCTTGAATCAGATCCTGGTCGAGATGGACGGCTTCGACACGAACACCAACGTGATCGTGATCGCGGCCACCAACCGGCCCGATGTGCTCGACCCGGCGCTGCTACGCCCCGGTCGCTTCGACCGCCAGGTGATCCTCGATCGACCCGACATGAGGGGTCGCCTGGAGATCCTGCGGGTCCACGTGCGGGGCAAGCCGCTCGACAAGGCGCTCGACCTGGAGCAGATCGCGCGCCAGTCGCCTGGCTTTTCAGGAGCGGATCTTGCCAACATCGTGAACGAGGCGGCGATCCTGGCGGCCCGGCGCAACAAGAAGGTGATCGGCGCCTCCGAGTTCGCCGAGGCGCTCGACCGTGTGATGGCCGGCCCCGAGCGCAAGAGCCGCATCATCAGCGACGCCGAAAAGGCGATCATCGCCTACCACGAGGGCGGTCATGCCCTCGTGCAGCGCATCCTGCCCAAGTGCGATCCCGTCACCAAGGTGACCATCATCAGCCGAGGCATGGCGCTCGGCTACACGATGGCGCTTCCCGAAGAAGACCGCTATCTCCAGTCGAAGTCGGAGTTCGAGGACAAGATCGCCGGGCTGCTCGGCGGCAACGCCGCCGAGAAACTCGTCTTCGGCGACACGACGACCGGTGCCTCGAACGACATCGAGAAGGCCACCAACCTGGCGCGCCGCATGGTCACCGAGTACGGTATGAGCGAGAAGCTCGGCCCGCTCGCTCTCGGCAAGCGTGAGGAGATGGTCTTCCTGGGCCGTGAAATCGGGGAGCAGCGCAACTACTCCGACGAGGTGGCGAAGCTGATCGACGACGAGGTGCGTACCATCATCGACCGCGCGTACGCGCGGGCGATGGAGGTCCTGTCGCGCCACCGCGACCGGCTCGACATGCTGGCGCAGCGCCTGGTCGCCGAAGAGACGCTGGATCACGCGGAGTTCGAGAAGATCTTCGCCGATATCCCGGACCCGCGGCGCGAGCAGGGCGGCCCCACGCCACGGCCGATCGCGGCGCCGCAGCCCGGCCCGCGGCAGCTGCCGGTCGACGGCCCGGTGCCGTCGGGTCCGGCGCCTGCCCCGTCGCCCACGCCGGCGTAGCGCGGCAGGCACCCAGCGTGCCGGTGTCGCCGGTGCGCGCGGGCCACGCAAGATGAGCCTTCGGTCGGACGCCGGTCGGGGGACGCCGAGGCAAGAGGGTCGAGAAACGAGGCGGGCCGAGGGCCCGCCTCGGCACGTACGGGAGGGAGCGCGCGGCATGACAGAGCAGTTCGCCGACCTCGAGGCGCGTCTGGACGAGACCCGCGACGCGCGTCTCGCGGAGTACATCGAGTTCCTGCGGATCCCGAGCATCTCGACGCTCCCGGAGCACGCGGCCGATTGCCAACGCGCCGCGGAGTTCTTGGCCGATCGCCTGCGGGGCGCCGGGCTGGAGCACGTGGAGGTCGCCGCGACCGAGGGTCACCCGGTCGTGTACGCCGACTGGCTGCACGCGCCGGGGGCGCCGACGGTCCTCGTCTACGGCCACTACGACGTGCAGCCGGTCGATCCGCTGGAGCTCTGGGTGAAGCCGCCCTTCGATCCGCGGGTCGAGGACGGGCGCATCTACGCGCGCGGAGCCTCCGACGACAAGGGCCAGGTCCACCTGCACGTGCAGGCGGCTGCGGCGTGGCTGGGCGTGCGCGGTCGGTTGCCGATCAATCTGCGCTACGTGTTCGAGGGCGAGGAGGAATCCGGCTCGGAGCACCTCGATCGCTGGCTGGCGGAGAACCGGGGGCGGCTGAGCGCCGACCTCGCGGTGATCAGCGACACGGGGTTCTTCGACGGCAACGTGCCGGCCATCACGGTCGGGTTGCGCGGCATGATGTACGCTCAACTCGACGTCCTGGGGCCGCGCCTCGATCTGCACTCGGGCGGCTACGGCGGCACCGTCCGCAACCCGGCGACCGTGCTGGCCGAGATCATCGCCGCGCTGCACGACGCCGAGGGCCACGTCAACGTGCCCGGCTTCTACGACGACGTGCGTCCCCTCAGCCAGGGGGACCGTGAGGAGCTGGCGCGGCTGCCGTTCGATGAAGCGGCGTACATGGCGTCGATCGGCGTCACGGCGCTGTGGGGCGAGGCGGGCTACACGACGCTCGAACGGCGCGGCGCGCGCCCCACCCTCGATGTGAACGGGCTTTGGGGCGGGTTCCAGGGGGAGGGGGCAAAGACGATCATCCCCGCGCACGCCCACGCCAAGATCAGCTGCCGGCTCGTGCCGGACCAGGACCCGGACCGTGTCTTCCACCTGGTGCGCGAGCGGGTGCTTGCGCTGGCACCCAGGGGCGTGCGAGTCGATCTGCAGCTCATCAACACGGGGCGCCCGTCGCTGACGCCGATCGACCATCCGGCGACCCGCGCCGCCGCCGCTGCGCTCCGCGAGGTGTTCGGCCGCGATCCCGTCTATGTCCGGGAGGGTGGGTCGGTGCCGGTGGCCGCGTCGTTCGAGTCGATCCTGGGGTTGCCGGTCGTGCTGCTGGGCTTCACGCCCCCTGACGATCAGGCCCACGCGCCGAACGAGTCGATGCGGCTCGACAACTACGAGGGCGGCATCCGCACGATCGTCCGCTACTGGGCCGCGCTCGCGTCGACGCCGCTGCGCTGAAGGCTGGCGACGGGGGGCTCCCGGCCCGATGCTATGATCCGGCCAAGTTCGCCCAGAGGTGAGGACCTGGTGGAGACGACTGCAGAGCCGACGGGCGCGTCCGGCGCGCCGGAACCTTCCGACGACGGCGGCGCGACGCCAGAACCCTGGGGCCTCGAGGCCGACGGCGGGTCGATGCGTCCCCGGTCGGCCTTGGACATTCTCGGGAGGCTCAACGAGCGGATCGCCAGCGGGGACGTCGCGCGGTACCAGCCCGTCCCGCTCGGGTTCACCCCGCTCGACAAGACGATCGGCGGAGGGATCCGCCCCGGCGAGATGCTGCTGCTCGGTGGCGCGCAGGGCACCGGCAAGACCACGATGGCGCTCCAGATGGCCCGCAACATCGCCTCGGGCGGGCTGGCCAACGTGCTCTACCTCTGTTTCGAGCACGACGAAGAGTACCTGCTGAACCGCCTCATCGCCCTGGAGTCGGCGCTCGTGCACCTGCCGCAGACGACGGGCGCCATCAGGATCCAGGATGTCCGCCGCGAGATCCTCGGTAGCTGGATGGCCGAGGGCGAGGCCGGCCAGCAGCTCGTCTCGAACCCCCGGCTGCGCCCGGCGCTCGACCGCATCGCCCGCTACGGCGATGGGCTGTACCTGCTGCGCGGGTCGCAGACCGCATCGACGGTGGACAACATCCGACGGCTCGTGCAGCGGCACCGCGCGCTCTCCGGCGACCGGCCGCTCGTCGTCTTCGTCGACTACCTGCAGAAGGTCCCCGTGATCCCCGAGCCGCCCACCGAGACCGAGAAGGTCACGTACGTGGTCAACGGGCTCAAGGACGTGGCGTTGACCGAGGAGGTCCCGCTGGTCGCGATCGTGGCCGCCGACAAGGAGGGGCTGAAAGCGTCCCGCCTGCGCAACCACCATCTGCGCGGATCGTCGGCCATCAACTATGAGGCCGACATCATCCTGATCCTGAACGAGAAGTACCACATCGTGGCCAAGGTCAACATCGAGTTCAACCCGTATCAGGCTCAACGCTTCCGCGACTGGATCGTGGCGTCGGTCGAGAAGAACCGCGGCGGCAAGGACAACGTGGACCTCGAGTTCGAGAAGCACTTCGAGTACTCCTGTTTCGATCCCGACGGGCGCGCGGTGCAGGAGAAGCTGATCGAAGAGCGCCTCTACAACGACTGACACGATGGACCTGCAGGAACGCTTCCCGGACGTGCTCGAGGCCGTGGTCGAGATCCCGGCCGGGAGCCGCAACAAGTACGAGTTCGATGAAGACCGCGGGGTGTTCCGGCTCGACCGGGTGCTGAGCTCGGCCGTCTACTACAACTTCGACTACGGCTTCATCGAAGGGACGCGGGCCGACGACGGCGACCACACCGATGTGATGTTGCTGATCGCGCAACCCACCTTCACCGGCTGCCGGGTCTGGACACGGCCGGTGGGCGGTCTGGCGATGCGCGACGAGCACGGCGACGACTTCAAGGTGTTGAGCGTGGCGCTGGGCGATCCGCTCTACGCCCACGTCCAGTCGCTCGACGACGTTTCGCCGCATCGTCTGGTGGAGATCGAACACTTCTTCGAGACCTACAAGCTGCTGGAAGACAAGGCGGTCGAGGTGCTGGGCTGGCGCAGCCGAGACGAGGCGCTGGAGACGCTGCGGGCCGACCGGGCTCGCTGGGAGCGCGAGCAGGCGGCGCAGGCTGGCCGATCGCCGCTCGCGGGGGCATGACCGACCGCGATTCCCGCTCGAGCGAAGGCCGGAGACCCGTGCCCTGGCCGCGGATCCAACCCCCTCCGAGGCTGGTCTTTTTCGATATCGGCGACACCCTCGTGCGCGTCGACCCGTCGTGGACCGGCGCCTACCTCGCTGCGGCACGGTCGTGGGGCCTGGACGTCGATCCGCAAGCCCTCGCCACTGCCTTCGCCCAGGCGCTGGGCGAAGGGCTGTGGGACGCGCCCGGCCCGTTCGAGGCGACGCCCGAAGGCTCGTACCAGCGCATCAAGCGCTTCGACGTGCGGGCGATGGCGCTCCTCGGGTACCACGACCTCCCGGACGACTTCTATCGCCACCTGGCCCGCTTCTTCGAACGGCGCGCGGCGTGGCACGTGTTCCCGGACGTGCATCCGGCGCTCGAGACGCTGGCCGCGGCGGGGATCCGACGCGCGGTGATCAGCAACTGGGTCTGGGCGCTGCCCGAGCTGCTGCACGACCTCGACTTGGCCCAGCACTTCGAGGCCGTCATCGCCTCGGCGCGCGTCGGCTACGTGAAGCCGCAGCGGCAGATCTTCGCCCACGCCCTCGAGCTGACGGGGGTGCGGCCGGAAGAGGCCGTGCACGTCGGGGACAGCCCCGATGCCGATGTGGCCGGTGCGACCACGGTCGGCATCCGGCCGGTGCTGCTCGACCGGACAGGCCGCCACGCGGGCGGTCTGCCCGGTCGGCCCGATGTACCTGTGGTGCCCGACCTGTATGGGCTCCTGACCCTGGTGGGCGTCGACGCGCGACTGGCCCGCACGTCGGTGGCCGGCTGAGCACTGATGGGCGGCGCGGCGTGGCGGCTCTTCGTCGCGGTCCCTGTCCCGGACGGGGTGCGCGCAACGCTCGCCGATATCCTCGAGCCCGTGCGGCGTCGCGTGCGCGGCGGGCGGTGGCAGGCCCCGGAGACGTGGCACCTGACGGTCCGCTTCCTGGGCGACACGCCACTCGCGGCGCTGCCGGCGATCGAGACGGCGGTGCGGAGAACGGCGGCGTCTCGGGGCCCGTTTCCGGTCGAGCTGGGTGAGGCCGGGGCGTTCGAGCGGCGGCGCGGCGGGCGCGTGGCCTGGGTGAGTCTGGCGCGCGGCGAGGCTGAGCTCGCGGCGCTGGCCGCCGGGTTGGCCGCGCTGCTGGCCCCCGGGCAGGCCGCGCAGGAGCCGTTCCGCGTGCACCTCACGATCGCGCGCGAGGCCCCGGACGAGCTGGTGGCCGCCGTGGCCGCGGCGATCGCGGCGGCGCGGCAACGCGATCGGTCGGGAGCGCACGTCTCGGTCGGGCTGGGCGCCCGTCCGGTGCCGCCGGCGGGGGGCGTGCTCGCCTGGACCGCCGATCGGCTGGTGCTCTACCGCAGCGTGCTCGGGAGCGCGGGTGCGACCCACACGCCGCTGCTCGATGTGCCGTTGACGGGCTGAAGGGGAGCGGCGCCGCCACGCCACCCAGGCTTCGGTGCGGACTCGGGCCGCGGATGGCCGGAAGACCAGGACCGGACGCGGACACGGACTTGCGATCCGCGCCGCGCGCCGGTAGATTCGGCCGACCAGTCGTTGACCGGGAAGAGTACTCGTCAACCGCGGGCAGCAGCGAGCCGGGAGGGTGGGAGCCGGTGCCGGCAGCGGGACGGGGAATGGACCCGCGAGACGCCCGCGTGAAGCGCAGCCATGGTTGCGCAGTAGCCCGGGCCGGAGGCCCCCCGTTAGCGCAGGGCAGGTTCGGAGCCCAGGGTACCCGGACCGCGGAATGAGCGGCCCTCATACGGCCGGAATGCAGGGTGGCACCACGAGGTCTCGACCTCGTCCCTCGCGGGACGGGGTCGTTCCATCTTCGAGGCCACACGGCCCACAGCGAGAGGTGCACCCGCGATGAGCGCCCAGACCAAGTTCCTGCTCGACGAATCGCGCATTCCGCGCGCCTGGTACAACATCGTCCCCGACCTCCCGGTCCCGCCAGCCCCGGTGCTCCACCCGGGGACCCGCCAGCCGATCGGCCCGGCTGATCTCGCGCCGCTCTTCCCGATGGCGTTGATCGGCCAAGAGGTGAGCGCCGAGCGCGAGATCGAGATCCCGGAGCCGGTGCGCGACGCGTACCGGCTCTACCGCCCCGCGCCGCTCTACCGTGCCCACCGCCTCGAGCGTGCCCTCGGTACGCCGGCACACATCTACTACAAGTACGAAGGGACCAGCCCCGCTGGCAGCCACAAGCCGAACACAGCGATCGCGCAGGCCTTCTACAACCGCGAGGAGGGCGTGCGGCGCCTGGCGACGGAGACCGGCGCCGGCCAGTGGGGAAGCGCGCTCGCGTTCGCCGGGGCGCTCTTCGGACTCGAGGTCAAGGTCTACATGGTGCGCGCCAGCTACGACCAGAAGCCGTACCGGCGCAACCTGATGGAGCTGTACGGCGCCCAGGTGGTGCCCAGCCCGAGCCCCACGACGGGCTACGGTCGGCAGGTGCTCGCGGAGCATCCCGACAGCCCTGGGTCCCTCGGGATCGCGATCAGCGAGGCGGTCGAGGATGCCGCCGGCCGCGACGACACGAAGTACTCCTTGGGCTCGGTGCTGAACCATGTCCTGCTCCACCAGACCGTCATCGGGCTCGAGGCGATCGAGCAGATGGAGATGGCGGGCGAACGGCCGGACGTGATCATCGCATGCGCCGGCGGCGGCTCGAACTTCGCCGGCCTGACCTTCCCGTTCGTGGGGCAGAAGTTGCGCGGCGAGGCGTCGTACCGCGTGGTCGCCGTGGAACCCGAAGCGGCGCCGAGCCTCACGCGCGGCGTCTACGAATACGACTTTGGCGACACCGCGCGGCTCACGCCGCTGGTGAAGATGTACACGCTGGGGCACGACTTCGTACCCGAGCCGATCCACGCCGGCGGCCTCCGCTACCACGGCATGTCCCCGCTGGTCAGCCTGCTGAAGGAGCAGGGGATCATCGAGGCACGTGCCGTCCACCAGCGGCCGACGTTCGAGGCCGGCGTCCAGTTCGCGCGCACCGAGGGGATCGCTCCGGCGCCCGAGTCGGCGCATGCGATCCGTGCGGCGATCGACGAGGCGCTCGAGGCACGCGAGCTCGGGCAGTCGCGTGTGATTCTGTTCGGGCTTTCCGGGCACGGGCACTTCGACTTGTCGGCGTACGAACGCTATCTGGCCGGCCAGCTCGAGGACTACGAATATCCGGTCGAACGCGTCCGCGAGGCGCTGGCGGCGGTGCCGCGGGTCTGAACCAGGCGCGGTGGCGGCTGCGTCGCGTGGGATTCCCGCTTGTGAGAGAGTGTGCGCATGCCAACCCTCGCCTGCTGGACGTGTGGCCGGCGCATCTACACGACGGAACCGCGCGAGCTGCTGCTCCCCAACGAGCGGCGCTGCCCGCGCTGCGGGGCGCTTATGCACGATGAGCGTCGCCACCACGACCGACGTCAGGGGCTGCGCCGCGAAAACCCGTCGTGGAACCCGGGTCCGCCGGGCGGCCTGGAGCGGCGGCAGGGAGATCGACGCTCCGGCACTGACCGCCGCAGGCGGGGGTAGGGGGCGCGCCGACGGCCGACGCGAGCCAGCGGTCGGCCGTCCTGCCGGGTGGGGCCGGCTCGGTCCGCCCATCGCGGAGGGGCGCGCCCGGTAGACTGCCGCCGTGCGACTCGCGATCATCGGCGTTGGACTGATCGGCGGCTCGGTGGCCCGCGCCCTCGCGGCCCGCGATGCGGGCACCTGGCGTGTGACCAGTTGGAGCCGCTCTGTGGACGCGCCGCGCGCTGCCCTCGCCGACGGCGTCATCGACGCGGTGGCCGCGACGGCCGAGGAGGCGGTCGCCGACGCGGAGTTGGTGCTGCTCGCCGCAAGCCCGCTGGCGAACCTCGAACTGGTGGCGCGGCTCGGCCCGCTGGTGGCGGCGGGCCGCCACACGCTCACCGACGTCACCTCCGCGCAGGTCCGGATCGGCCGGGTCGCCGAGGCCGTGCCGGGCCTGCGGCACGTGGGCGGCCATCCGATGGCCGGGCTCGAGGCGCGTGGGTACGAGGCGGCGCGGGCGGACCTGTTCGCCGGGCGCCCGTGGATCGTGGTCCCGTCGGCGGGGTCAGGACCAGACGATGTCGAGCGCGTGCGCACGCTGGCGCTGGCGTGTGGTGCCCGTCCGATCGTGCTCGACGCGGCCCAGCACGATCGGCTCGTGGCGGCGATCAGCCACCTGCCATTGGTGGTGGCCGCCGCCCTCGCGGAGACCGTGACCTCGAGCGAGGTGTGGGCACCAGCGGCCGAGCTGGCCGCCGGCGGCTGGCGCGACGCGACGCGGGTGGCACGCGGCGATCCGGATCTGGGGGCGGGGATTGCCGCGCTCAACCGGGACGAGTTGCTCGCGTGGCTGGAACGCTTCGCCGCGATCCTGGCCGAGTGGCGCGACGAGCTTGGCAGCCTCCCCGAGTCGCCCGATCTCCCGGCGGTCGAGGGGCTGCGGGCCAGGTTCGAGCGAGTCCGCGCCGCGCTGCTCGAGCGACGGGGCGACGCGTGATGAAGCGACCCTCGGTCGGGGCGCTGGCGGTGCGTGGCGGCGAGCAGGTCCTCGGAGCGCCCCGCTCACGCCTGTGGGCCGACGATGGGTGGCGGGGGGTCCTGGCTGTCGGTGTGGCGCCGATCCTCACGGCCGCGCTGGCAGCGGCGACGTTCCGCCCCCGGGCCGAGGCCGAACGCGATCCGACCTGGAAACAGCTGATCCCGTACCTCGTGCTGCGTGACGGTCCCCGGATCTTCCTCATGCGCCGCACACGCGCGGGCGGGGACCCGCGTCTGCACGACCGCTACACGATCGGCGTGGGCGGCCACATCAACCCCGGCGACGACGGGATCGAGGGAGGGCTGCGGCGCGAATGGCACGAGGAGATCGACGCCTCGTTCGATCCGGAATGGCGGCTCCTCGGGCTCCTCAACGACGACGCCGACCCGGTCGGCGCCGTGCACCTCGGGATCGTCTACGAGGCCGAAGCCGGCGGGCGCCGGGTGGCGATCCGCGAAACCGAAAAGCTGAGCGGAGCGTTTGTCTCACTGGAGGACGCGCAGGCGGTGCGCAACCAGATGGAGACCTGGAGCGCGCTGCTCCTGGACCATCTGCTGGCGTCGCCGCGCTGAGCATGGGATCGGGGCCGACGGTCCGTCCGGCCCTTGGGCCGCGCCGTAGGATGGACCGGGAGGCACGCGTGATGCGCGTGGTGGTTCGACCGATCGCGCTCTTGGTCGTGGCGCTGGGCCTGGTGCTGCTCCCTGCGGGGCCGGCACGCGCCGCGACGCCGCTGGTCGTGGTGATGCCGCTGACCGGCGTCGTCGACCAGGTGATGGCCGGGTACGTGCACGACGGGCTGGCGCACGCCGAACGTGAGGGCGCGGCAGCCGTCGTCCTGCAGATCGATACGCCCGGCGGTTTGCTCGACGCCATGCGCTCGATCACCCAGGAGATCCTTGGATCGCCGGTGCCAGTGATCACGTGGGTCGCCCCGCAGGGCGCGAGGGCCGCCAGCGCGGGCACCTTCATCACGCTCGCCGGGGCGCTGGCGTTGATGGCGCCCGGCACCAACATCGGGGCGGCCTCGCCGGTGGGGGCCGGAGGTCAAGATCTGACGGGGACCGAAGGCCAGAAGGTCATGAACGACACGATCGCCAACATCACGGCGATCGCGGAGGCCCGCCATCGCAACGTGGCATGGGCCGTGTCGGCCGTGCGCAACGCGACGTCGTCATCGGCGAACGAGGCGGTGAGTGCTGGCGCCGTGGACGGGATCGCGGCCACACTCCCCGACGTCCTGGCGTTTGCCTCGGGCCGACCGCTCCTGGCCGGCACCCATACCGTCACCCTCTCGCTCGAAGGCGCGCAGATCGAGGAGCTCGGCATGAACCCGGTGCAGCAGCTGCTGCACCTGCTCGCGGATCCGAACCTCGCGTTCATCCTCTTCGTGCTGGGGGCGTACGGGCTGATCCTCGAATTCGCCCATCCGAACCTGGTGACCGGTGCACTCGGCGGGGTCGCGCTGGTCCTTGCCTTCATCGGGTTCGGCAGCCTGCCGGTGAACCTCGGTGGGCTGCTGCTGCTCGTGATCGCGCTCGTTCTCTTCGCCGTGGACGTGACGGTGACGAGCCACGGCGTGATCACGCTCGTGGGGCTCGTCTGTTTCGTGCTTGGCGCTGGTGCCCTCTACACGCAACCGGGTCCCTTCGAGCCGAGCGCCGGGGTGGCGTGGCCCGTGATCGCGACGATGGCGGGCTTCAGCGCGGCGTTCATGTTGCTGGTCGTGGCGGCGGCCTGGCGCGTGCGACACCGCCCGCGGCTGCCGATTGGGCTGGGCGGCAGCGTGGCGGACGGGACCGTGGCGGTGCCGGTGGGCATGCCGGGCAGCGTTCGACGTCCGTTGACGCCGATCGGCACGGTGTACGCTGGCGGCGAGGAATGGAGCGCCCGAAGCGTGGACGGTGGCGCGATGGAGCGTGGGGCGCCGGTGCGGGTGGTCGGGCAGGAGGGCCTGCTGCTCATCGTGGAACGTGCCGGTCCCGGCGGATCGGCTGAGGTGGAGGTAGCTGGTCGATGAACCTGGATCCGGTCGCGCTCGCCGCGCTCGTGCTCGCCGTCGTCATCGTGCTCGTCCTGCTGTACCTGTCGGTGCGCATCGTCAACGAGTACGCCCGACTCGTCGTCTTCCGCTTCGGCCGCACCGGGCCGGACCTCGTCAAGGGGCCCGGGCTCGTCTTTCTGATCCCGATCGTCGACCGACCAGTGACGGTGGACCTCCGCGAGCAGTTCATCGAGGTCCCCAGTCAGACCACGATCACGAAGGACAACGCGCCGATCAATGTCGACTTCCTGATCTACTGGCGCATCGTCGATCCGCTCAAGAGCGTGGTGCAGGTCGCGTTCTTCGCGGGCGCCCTGCAGGGCGTGGCCACCACCACCTTGCGCGCGGTCATCGGCGACATCCTGCTCGACGAGGTGCTCAGCAAGCGCGAACAGATCAACGAGATCCTGCGGGCGAAACTCGACGAGGTCACCGAGCGCTGGGGCGGCAAGGTCACCACGGTGGAGATCCGCGAGATCACCCCGCCGCGCGACGTGCAAGAAGCGATGAATCGTCAGCTCTCCGCCGAGCGGACGCGACGGGCCGTCATCACCGAGTCGGAGGGCACGCGCCAGTCGACGATCAACGTCGCCGAGGGCGACAAGCAGTCGGCGATCCTGCGCGCGGAAGGCGACCGGCAGGCCGCCATCCTGCGCGCCGAGGGGTTCAGCCAGGCGCTCGAACGGATCTTTAGCGCCGCGAAGGGCGTTGACGAAAAGACCATGGCGCTGCAGTATCTGGACGCGCTCAAGACGCTGGGCAGCGGGCCGGCCACGAAGTTCGTGATCCCCCTGGAGTTCACCGAGCTGCTGCGTCCGATCACCGGCTACGTCGAACGCGGCATGGCCGGCGTCGGGCCGCGGGGTGGCCCGTCAGCTTCGGGGACGCCGGGGCAGTCGCCGGGAGACGCCCCGCCGGCGGGCGGGACAGGCGTGGCCGAGCGCACGCAGCACGGCGCCGGCTGATCAAGCCGGTGCCGGCGGATCGCGCAGGTTACAGGGCGTCACGGGACAGGTATCATCCGCCCGATCCGTGCTTTGCCGTGCCAGAGAGGTCAGATGGCCGTCGCCAGGATCCTCATCGTCGACGACGATCCCGACACCCAGCGAGTCCTGGGGTACACGCTCACACAGGAGGGCTTCCAGGTCCTGGTTGCCGTCGACGGCTCCGAGGCCCTGCGCGTCCGGGAACGCGAGCGGCCGGACCTGATCCTGCTCGACGTCATGCTCCCCAAGCTCGACGGGTACCAGGTCGCCGAGCGGATCCGCGCCGACGAGGGGAGCACCTCGCACGTGCCGATCATCATGGTGACGGCCGAGACCGACATCGAGCAGAAGGTGCGCGGCCTGCGCGCCGGGGCCGACGACTACCTCGTCAAGCCATTTCACCCCGCCGAGCTGCTCGCGCGCATCCGGAGCCTGCTCGCCCGCTTCGCGCCGCGCTACGCGGAGACCGTGGGGCAGCCGTCGGCGTCCGGCCGGGTCTTCGCCTTCTACGGTGCGAAGGGCGGGGTGGGCACCACGACGCTGGCGATCAACGCCGCGGTCGCGCTGCAGCGCGACCAGGGCCGCCGCGTGGTGCTGGTCGACGGCAACCTACAGTTCGGCGACCACCGCGTCTTCCTCGATCTGGGGTTGGATCGCAAGTCGATCGTCGACGTCGTCGTCGCACCGACGATCGATCAGGACCTCCTGAAGTCGGTCCTGATCCACCACGACAGTGGCATCGACCTGCTGCTGGCGCCCCCATCGCCGGAGACCGCGGAGCTCGTCAGCGCCGAGCAGCACCACATGGCCGCCATCATCGATCTGCTGCGCCAGCGTTACGACTACGTGATCATCGACATCGACAAGCGGCTCGACGAGGCCAACCTCGACGTGATCGCTGCGTCGGACGTGGTCTTCGTGGTGATGACGGCCGACCTCTCCTGCCTCAAGAACGTGCGGCTGGTGCTCGAGACGATGTCGCAGCTCGGGATGGGCTCGGGACGCGTGCAGCTGGTGCTGAACCGGTCGACGGCGTACACCGGGATCACCATCAAGAACGCGGAGAGCGCGCTGCGCCGCAAGATCGCCTACCAGGTCGTGAACGACTACCGGGTGGCGATCACGGCACTCAACACGGGCGCTCCGTTCGTCGTCGCCCGCAGCGACAGCGCGCTTGGCAAGTCGGTGGTCGACTTCGTGCGGCAGGTGGCGCGTCTCGACGTGGCGCGCGCAGACGCGGCCGATCTGGCTCCCGCGACCACCTGACCGCGCCCGACACCGGCGGTAGATCCCCCGACCACCTGACCGCGCGTAGAGCGGGCGATAACCGGCGGTGCATCCGCCGTGAAGGGCGCGGTGAGCGGCCACGAAGCGCCCGTCGAGCCGCCCGCCGTACGCTCGGCGCCATGCTCGCGACGCTGATCACTGCGGTGGTGGACGGGCTCGAAGGCGCCCTGGTGCGGGTCGAGGTCGACGTGGCGCCTGGCTTGCCGGTCTGCCAGATCGTCGGCCTGCCCGACGCGGCGCTCTCCGAGGCTCGGGAGCGCGTGCGCGGGGCGATCCGCAACAGTGGTTTCCTCTATCCACAGCAGCGCATCACGGTCAACCTCGCACCCGCGGGTCGGCGCAAGCACGGCGCCGCCTATGACGTCGCGATCGCCGTGGGCATCCTCGTCGCATCGGGCCAGGTGGCGGCCTCCGGAGGGGACTGGGCCCTCCTGGGGGAACTCTCACTCTCGGGCGCCGTGCATCCGGTGGCGGGCGTGTTGCCCATGGTGCACACGCTCGCCCGCGCGGGCGCGCGCCGCGTGGGGGTGCCGGCGGCGAACGCAGCCGAGGCGGCGCTCGTCGACGGACTCGAGATCGAACCGCTGCTCGGCCTCGACGATGCCGCGCGGCTGGTTGCCGGTCCGCGCGGTCGGCGTGCGGCGAAGGCGACCCGGGCGGCGTTCGTGGCCGTCTCGGGAACGTTCGACGAGCGCGCGGCTGGCGCCGCGCTGGTCGGCAGTGACCCGCCGGTCGACCTCGCCGATGTCCGCGGGCAGGCCGCCGCGCGCTGGGGGCTGGAGGTGGCGCTTGCCGGCGGGCACAGCCTGCTGTTGGTAGGTCCGCCCGGTGCCGGCAAGACCCTCCTGGCACGGACGATCCCGGGGTTACTGCCGCCGCTCGACGAGCGCGAGGCGCTCGAGGTGACGGTGATCGCCAGTGTGGCCGGCCTGCTCGGCCCGGGCGACGGGCTGCGTCGCGCGCGTCCGTTCCGCGCACCCCACCACACCGCTTCGTACCCCGCACTGGTGGGGGGCGGTCCCCGTCTGGCGCCGGGCGAGGTGAGCCTGGCGCATACCGGTGTGCTCTTCCTCGACGAGCTCGCGGAGTTCGATCGGGACGTCCTCGAGGCGCTTCGACAACCGCTCGAGGAGGGGAGTGTGGTGATCGCGCGGGCTCAGGGGTCGCTGCGGTTCCCGGCCCAGGTCCAGCTGGTGGCGGCCATGAACCCGTGCCGGTGCGGGTACCACGGCGACCCGGAGCGTGCCTGTACCTGCCCTCCGGGCGAGCCGGAGCGCTATGTACGGCGGATCAGCGGCCCGCTGCTCGACCGGCTCGACCTGCGCGTCGAAATGCCCCGCGTACGCCCGGCCGACCTGCTGCTCGGTCCAGATCCCGAGCCGAGCGCCGCCGCGGCCGTCCGCATCGCCAGCGCCCGTGAGCGTGCCCAATCGCGCAACGGTGGGCGTCTCAACGCGCGGCTGGCGGGCCGCGAGGCCGTCGAGCTCTGCCGGCTCGCCCCGTCGGCTCGGGAGCTGCTTGCGGTGGTGGCCGCGCGTCGGAGCCTGTCGGCCCGCGGTGTGCACCGGATCCTGCGGGTGGCACGCACGATCGCCGACCTGGCCGACCGGGAGGCCGTGCTCGAGGCCGACCTCTTGGCGGCTGCCGACCTGCGCGACCCGGCCGCCGCACTGCGGCCGGAACTGGCCGCCTGACGGATGCTGGGCGTTGGGCCGTTCGGGCCGCGCGGCCCGGAAGCGCAGCCGGTCGGGGGAGGGCGGGACGCGCATTCGCTCAGGACGAGGCCGGGCGCGCCATTCCGTTCCTCGGAGGTGGAAACGCTGGCCGAGGAGCGCCAGGCGTGGGTGGTGCTCGCAACCGTCGACGGGGTCGGGGAGCGGACGCTGGCCCACCTGGTGGCCACGCACGGCACCGCCCGCCGCGTCCTCTGGTTGGCGGCCCGCGGTCGGCTCGGGCGCGGCCTCGCGTCGGAGCCGGAGCGGCGGCGCGGTGTGCTCGCCGCCGCGACGCTCGCCGGTATCGAGGCGGCGGCGCAGGACCCCGGCGCGCGGCTGGCGGCACTGGCGGCTGCGGCTGTCTGGACGGTCACGCTCCTCGACGCCGACTATCCGGCCCGGCTCCAGACACTGCTGGTCCCGCCACCGGTCCTCTTCGGGCAGGGCGATCCCCGCGCGCTCGACGCGCCGCGTGCGGTGGCGATCGTTGGAACCCGTCGCGCGTCGCCGGCGGGCCGCTTCGAGGCGTCGCGGGCCGCCGCTGGTCTCGCCGCCCGTGGCGTCACCGTGGTCTCTGGACTGGCGATCGGCATCGACGGCGCGGCGCATGCGGCGGCGCTCGAGGCCGGCGGCACGACGCTCGCGGCGATCGGCGCGGGCCATGCGCGACCGGGACCGGCCGCCCATCGCGCGCTGGTGCGCAGGATCCTGGAGCGTGGCGCAGTCATCGGTGAGCTGCCGCCGGCGGCCCGGGCGTCGCGCGGCACGTATCCACGGCGGAACCGGCTGATCGTGGCCCTCGCCGATGCGGTGCTGGTCGTGGAGGCGCCAGCGCGGAGCGGGGCGTTGATCACGGCGCACCTCGCCATGGAGCAGGGCGTGCCGCTCTACGTAGTGCCCGGTCGCGCGACGTCCGAGCTCTCCGCCGGGTGCCGCGCGTTGCTCGACGAGGGCTCGGGCCACGCCTTTGGCGGCGCGCGGGAGCTCTGCCGGGAGCTGGGCTGGGAGGACACAAGCGTCGACGTGGGCCAATCTGGCGGGGGCGCCGTGGTGGATCCCGCCGGGTGCCTCACGTGCGACCCGGCCGCGGCGGTTTTCTCGTCCGACGCGGCGCGGGACGGGTTCGCAGGGCTGACCGGCACCGGGCCGGGTGCCGCGTGCCGCGTGGCAGCCGGGGGTCCCCGCCACGACGCCGCGGTGCTGCCGGCGCTCAGCATGCCGGAGCGCGAGGTGGCGCGCATCGTGGCGCGTGGACCGATCACCATGGACCAACTGCTCGACGCCACGCGCGCCTCCCCCGGCGAGCTGGCGGCGACCTTGACGCTGCTGCAGCTGCGCGGGCTCGTGCGGTCGATGGGGCCGCTCTATCTCCCGGCCGGCCGGCTGCTCCTGACAGCGCCCTGAGTCGATGCCCGTGCCACGGCGGAGCTCGCTCCTCGGCCGGTGCCGCGCGCCGTCGACGTTGCGTCCGTCTGGTACGCTGCAGCGCGGATGAAGCGGGTCGGACGCCTTGCCGGGTCCGGCGCCACCGAGCACGACCCACGCGGGCCGCGGCTCGGATGGGCGATCCTCGTCGTGATCGCCGCGGTACCAGTCCTGGCGGGTGTCTACATGCTGTCCCTGCGAAGCCGCGCCCATGCCCTGCGCATCGTCGTGCTGGGCATGGTGCTGCTCGCGGCGGGCGCCCTGGCGGTCGTCGCGCTGGCGCCGCAGGCGGAGGGGCGTCACCCGCCCCCGATCGACACTCGGGCGATCGCGCGGCTGGCGACTCCCCTGGTGGCCGACGTGGCCGGCAACCAGCCGATCCGGCTCTCGTTCAACGTGCCGATGGACCGCGAGTCCGTCGGAGCAGCGCTGACCATCACGCCGCCCGTTCAGATCCGGCTGCGGTGGGCCAACGCGGACACGCTGCTTTCGGTCGCGCCGCTGCACGCCTGGGCACCCGGGACGCTCTACACGATCTCCGTGGGCTCGGGTGCGCGTTCTGCCGCGGGTGGCCCGCTTGGCGATCCGGTGCGGGCCCTCTTCTTCACGGCCGACGCGCCGACCGCCACGATCCGGGCCGTCGCGCTCGTCGGCAGTCGCGCCAGCCCCGCGGCGGGCTTCCGGTTCACGTTCAGCCGCGAGATCGACGTCGACAGCCTGCAGGCCGCGCTCCAGATCACCCCGCCGGCCACGGGCCAGCTCAGCGCCGACCTGCAGCGCGGTGCGCCGATGGTCGTGACGTGGGTGCCGTCGCAACCGTTGGCACCCGACACGACCTACAGCGTCACGTTCGGTGCGCCGGTCTTCGCCACCGACGGCATGGCCGTCAGCCCGGTCCCGCGCTACGTGGTGCGGACGCTCGACCAGCCCGCGGTGGTTCGCACGCGGCCGGCCGACCACGCGCAAGGCGTGGCTGCCGGTGCGTCGGTGAGCGTGCGCTTCGACCGTGCCATGGACCGCTCGACCACGCAGGCGGCGTTCCGGCTCGTCGCGCTGCCCAACGGGGCGCGCGTGGCCGGTACGTTCAGCTGGGCCGAGCACGACACCGTGCTCGTCTTTGTGCCCGCGCAGGCCCTGGCAGCCGGGCACGCCTACACGCTCAGCATTGCCGCCACGGCCAGGGACCGGGACGGCATCCCCATCGCGCTGCCCGGCGGCGCGACGAGCCTGCGCGCCTCCTTCCGCGTGGCCGCGTCGGCCGTCGCACGCGCAATCTCCACGGCCACTCCAGCAACCGCCGTCACTCGGGCGAGCCCCGCGCCCGTCCGGAGCCCCGCCGCGACGCCGAAACCGCCCGCGGCACCAGCGCCCAGCGCGAGCGCGAGCGCGCCCTGGCTGAGCGTCGAGCAGTACGCCCTGCAGCTCCTGAACTGCACCCGGACCGGCGGCTGGGTCCGCTCCGACGGCACGTGCGACGGCTACGGGTCTGGCCGGTATAGCTCGTATGTGGCGCCGCTCACGCTGAGCGCCGGGATCTCCGCCAACGTGTCGCGCCCCTACGCGAAGTACCAGGCGGTGCGCGACGCCTGCAGTCACTTCCTCGACGGGACACCCGGAGATCGCCTGGCCCGCGCCGGCTACACGAGCTACCGGTGGGCGGAGAACATCGGCTGTCAGAGCGGCAGCCCGCGCCAGGTCGCGATCAACTCGCTCACGTTCTTCCAGTCGGAAAAGTCGTACGCCGGCGGTCACTGGGTCAACCTGAAGAACCCCGCGTATTCGATGGTCGGGATCGGCGTCTGGGATGCGAACGGGTACGTGCTGGTCGTCTTCGACTTCTACCATCCCTGACGGCGATGATCCGCGGTGCCGTCCTACATCTGCTCAACGAACAGCCGCTGCTCGTCGATCTGATGGCGCTGCCGCAGGCGGGGGACACGTGCGTCGTCTGCACCAACGTGCGGCTGACCAGCGGTAAACGCCCCGCCTGGGTCGCCCAGGGGGACCATTGGTTCGTCTTCCCGCTGGGCCAGGTGCGCTTCGTCGAGGTGCCGGCAGAGATGGCGCAGGCGGACCGCTCCGACGCGACGGCCGCTGCCGACCGCCGGACCGGAGCCGGGCCCGAGGCCGAGCCTGAGCTCGAGTTCGACGAAGAGCTGCTGCGCCGAATCCGCGAAACCTGAACGCCGCGGCGCTCCGCAAACGCGCGACCGGTGCGCCGGCGTCGAGCAGCTGCTGCGCAGGGGCCGGGTCCGCTCGGCGGCGGCCGTCGGGCTGCTCGGTGCGTGGCGCCCCGGAGGTCTCGCGGCCAGTCGCAGGTGACTGGCGCGTAAGGGACGGGTGCTACACTCCCGCGCGATGACGAAGCACTTGGTGGTCGTCGAGTCGCCTGCCAAGGCGAAGACGATCGAGCGGTACCTTGGTCCCGAGTACCGCGTTCTGGCCTCATATGGCCACGTCCGGGACCTCCCGGAGAACCCCGGCCGGGGCAAGCTCGGCGTGGACGTCGACCACGATTTCGCACCGGAATACGTCGTGTCCGACGATCGCCGCAAACAGGTCGAGGCGATCCGCCGGGCCGCGCGCGCCGCGGACGACGTGTACCTGGCGACCGACCTCGACCGGGAGGGCGAGGCGATCGCGTGGCACGTGGCGGCGGCGGCTGACGTGCCGCCGGAGAAGAGGCGACGGGTGACGTTCAGCGAAATCACGGAGGGCGCCATCCGTGAGGCGTTCCGCCACCCGCGAGCCATCGACGAACACCTGGTCGACGCCCAGCAGACCCGGCGCATCGTGGACCGTCTGGTCGGCTATACGCTCAGCCCGCTCCTCTCCCGCAAGGTCCGCGGCGGGCTGTCCGCCGGCCGCGTCCAGTCGGTCGCGGTGCGGCTGGTGGTGGAACGCGAACGCGAGATCCGGGCGTTCACCCCACGGGAGTACTGGACCCTCGAGGCACTGCTCGAGACGGGCGAGGGCGAACGCTTTGCGGCCGAGCTGATCCGCATCGGCGGGGCGAAGCCGCAGATCGAGGACGGCGCGACTGCACAGGCCCATGCGGATGCGTTGCGGGCGCTCCGGCCACGCGTCACGAAGGTGACCGTGGCGACCCGGAGGATGAACCCGGCGCCCCCGTTCACCACCAGCACCCTGCAGCAGGAGGCAAGCCGCAAGCTCGGTTTCTCGCCCAGGCGGACGATGTCGACCGCCCAGCGGCTTTACGAGGGCGTCGACACCGGCGACGGTCAGGTCGGGCTGATCACGTACATGCGAACCGACTCGACCGCCATGGCCAGCGTCGCGATGAGCGAGGCGCGGGACGTGATCCGCGAACGATACGGCCCACCGTATGTCGTCCCGCGTGGCCGCGTCTACCGCACGAAGACACGCGGCGCTCAGGAGGCGCACGAGTCGATCCGCCCGACCAGCTTCCGGCGCGACCCGGACTCGCTGGCGGGGCACCTGAAGGCCGACGAGCTGCGGCTCTATCGGCTCATCTGGCAGCGTGCCCTGGCCTCGCAGATGGCTTCGAAGGAGATCGAGACCACCAGCGTCGATCTCGAGGCAGGACCGTACGGCCTGCGAGCCACCGCGAGCCGCACCACGTTCGACGGCTTCTCCCGGGTCTACACCGAAGGCCGCGACGACGATGCCGAGGAACGCGAAGGCCGCCTGCCGACGCTTTCGGAGGGCACCGCGACAGTGGTCGTGGAGGTGACCCCGACCCAGCACTTCACCGAGCCGCCGCCGCGCTACACGGAGGCGACCCTGGTCAAGGCGCTGGAGGAGAAGGGGATCGGGCGGCCCTCGACCTATGCGGCCATCATCTCGACGATCCAGGACCGGGGTTACGTCAAGCTGGTCGATCGGCGCCTACGGCCCGAACCCGTCGGCGAGATCGTCACGGACCTGCTCGTCGAGCATTTTGGCGAGTTCGTCGATCCGGCGTTCACGGCACGCATGGAGGAGCGGCTCGACGAGATCGCCCGCGGGGAGCGCGAATGGGTGCCGCTGCTGCGTGAGTTCTACGGTCCCCTGCGTGACCGCGTAGATGAGAAGCGGCGCGAGCTGCGGCGGCGGGACTTCACCACCGAACCATCCGACGAGGTCTGCTCGCTGGGCCATCCCATGGTGATCCGGTTGGGCCGCTACGGCCGCTTCCTCTCGTGCTCGCTCTACCCCGAGCACCAGGAGAGCCGGCCGCTCGCGGACGAGACGGGGGACGGGACGGCGGTGGCCGCGGGACCCGACGTGGCCGCGGCGAACGCAGCGCTGCCGGGGGTCGGGGACCCGTGCCCCGCGTGCGGCGAAGGGACGCTGGTGGAGAAACGGGGCCGCTTCGGGCCCTTCGTTGGCTGCTCGCGCTACCCCGCATGCACCTACATCAGGAAAGAAGGACCGCCGTCCCCGCCGCCGCTGCCGTTCGATGTGGATTGCCCGAGGTGCGGGCAGGGGCACCTGGTGACCCGGCGCGCCCGGCGTACGGGCAAAGTCTTCTGGGGCTGCTCGCGCTACCCGGCCTGCGATTTCACCACCGACTTCGAGCCGCTCGGCGCGCGGCACGCGGCCGACGCGGGCCCCGTCGCGCGCCGTGGCGCGGACGGGATCTGCCTGCTATGCGGCGCGGCCGTGCTGCTCCCCGCGGGCGATCTCGTGGCGCAGAGCTTGCCGGGTGGCCCGCCGGATCCGGGGGCGTTGCTGCCCCGGCGGGCGCATGCCGCGGGGCGCACGGCGACGAACCCGCGCCCGCGGTCGCGCGCGGCTGTCTCCGCGCGTCCCTCCGCGCGTCGCTCCGCCCGCCGGCCCAGCGCCGACGCCGGCGCAGCGTGAGCCCCGACGAGGCCCTGTCGTCGTTCCTCTCCGCGCTCGCGGCGCGCGATGCGTCTCCGCACACGATCCGCGCGTACCGCGCGGCATTGAGCGAATACTTCGGCTGGCTGGCGTCCGCCGAAGCCGCCTCGTTCGCTCGTTCCGGTCACCCCGACGACACCGCATGGCAGCGCCCCGGACGCGCGGTCCTGCGGGGCTACCTCGGCCACCTGGCGGACCGCTTGGCCCGCCGCTCGATCGGCAGCCGGCTCGGCGCGGTCCGCGCGTTCTACCGTCACGGCCGGCGCGCGGGCTGGGTCGAGGGTGACCCGTGGGCAGCGATCGCGACGCCGCGCCAGGGACGGCGTCTGCCCAAGGTGCTCGACATCGGCCAGGTCGAACAACTCTTGGACGCGACGGCGGTGGCCTCCGCCGACGCCCTCGCGATCGACGCCGGCCTCGCCGCGGGGGACGTGCCTAACACGCCACCGCCGGCGCGCCCGGGGCCCGGCCACCGACGGGCTGCCGAGCGCGCGCGCCTGGCACTGCGGGATCGGGCGATCGTCGAGGTTGCCTACGCCGCTGGTCTCCGCATCAGCGAGCTCGCCGGCTTGCATCTGCACGACGTCGACCTGCGGCACGGCGAGGTGCGGGTGCTCGGCAAGGGGCGCAAGGAGCGCGTCTCGCTCCTCGGCCGCCCGGCCGTCGAAGCGCTGCAGGCGTACCTCCACGAGGTCCGCCCCGAGCTGCGCGCCAGCGCCAGAGGGCCCGACGAGGGGTTCGTGTTCTTGAACGCACGGGGCGGGCCGCTGGGTGTGCGCGGCGTGCGACTGCGTGTCGATCGCCTCGTCCGTCTCGCGGGCCTTCCCGAGGGCGTGAGCCCTCACACGCTCCGCCACTCGTTCGCGAGTCACCTGCTGGAAGGCGGCGCGGACCTACGGGTGGTCCAGGAGCTGCTCGGCCACAGCAGCCTCGCGACCACGCAGCTCTACACGCACGTCTCGCCGGGGAGACTGCGCACGGCTTACGCGGCCGCGCACCCGCGCTCGTCGCGGGACGTACCGTCGGCGCCACGGAGCAGGCGCCCGGCCCCGTCGACCGACCGATGAACGGCGGGGACGGAGCCGTACGCGGCGGCGGTGGATCGCTGCGCGGTCGCGGCCGGGCGACGGCCGGCGCGGCGGGCGACGCAGAGGCCGTTGCGGGCGGCCGCACGCTCGTCCGGGCCGGGCTCGTGGTCACCGCGGCCTACCTCGCCTCGCGGATCCTCGGCTGGGTCCGCACCGCCGTGCTCCTGGCAGTCTTCGGGGCCGGCCGTGAGCTCGACGCCTACCTCGCCGCGTTCCGCATTCCGGACGCCATGTTTCAGCTCGTCGCGGCAGGCGCGCTCGGCTCGGCGCTGATCCCCGTCCTCGCCGGCCTCTTCCACGAAGGGCGCCACCGCGAGGCGTGGCGGCTCGTATCGAGCGTGCTGAACTTGCTGTTGCTCGCGCTCGCCGGGCTAGCGGTGATCTTCTTTGTCGCCGCGCCCTGGATCATGCCGTTGATCACTCAGGACTTCACCCCCGAGCAGCTCGATCTCGCTGTCCGTCTCAGCCGGATCATGCTGCTCTCGCCGATCCTGCTCGCCCTGTCCGCCGTGGCGACCAGTGTGCTCAATGCCGGGAACCGCTTCACCGCGGCGTCCCTCGCGCCGCTCCTCTACAACCTCGCGATCATCGTGCCGGTCGTGCTGTTGGGCGCCGGCATGGGCGTCACCGTGGCGGCCGTGGGCGTCGTCGTCGGCGCAGCCCTCAGCCTGCTCGTCCAGGTCCTGCCGCTCGATGCGATGGGCTACCGCTATCAGCGCGTCGCCGACACGGCGGACCCGGCGACTCGTGAAGTCGTGCGACTGGTGGCGCCGCGGGCCGTGGGTCTCGGCGCCACGCAGATCACCTTCATCGTAAACACCCTGTTGGCGTCCGGGTTGGGGGCGGGTCTCATCACCGATTACACCGCGGCGTTCACGGCCTACCAGATCCCGATCGGGATCATCGGGTTGCCGCTCGGGGTCGTGCTGTTGCCGTCCCTATCGACGGCGCTCGCCGCGGGGGAGGATCGCGCGTTCGGCCGGCTCGTGACCCGCTCGCTGCGCCTGCTCCTCTTCGTCATGTTCTTCCTCACGAGCGTTGGGATGGTGGTCCGCACGCAGGTGATCGACCTACTGTTCGGCTACGGCCACTTCAACCGGCAGGACGTCACGGCGACCTCCGACGCGCTCCTCTTCTTCTTGCTCGGCCTGGCCGCCGATTCGCTGGTGGTGGTGCTCGCGCGGGCCTTCTACGCCGACCGCGAGACGCGCATTCCGGTCTTCGCGGCGCTGCTCGCGGTCGCCATCAACGTGGTCATCTCGGTGGTGTCGGTCGGGACGCTCGGGCTGCGCGGCCTGGCGCTCGGCATCGCGCTCGGCGCCTGGGCCGAGGCCGTGGCGCTGACCGTGCTGCTGACCCGGCGCGTCGACAGCGTCGATCTGCGGGGCCTGGTCGCCGCGGCGGTCGTGTTCGCGGCCGGCGCGCTCCTCGCGGCGGTCGCGGCGGGGCGCGCCCTCGAGCTGCTCGGCGGGCTCGCCGGTGCGGCGCCCGGTCGCGTCCTCGTGCTGGTGGAACTGGTCGCCGCGAGCGGGGCCGGGGCGGTCGTGTACGCGGTATGGTGCGCGCTGCTGCGCGTGCCCGAGCTCCCCGAGGTGGTCCGGCTGGTGCGGGACCTGCTCGGGCGCAGGATCGCCTGAGGTGGACGCGAGGCGCGCGCTCGGCACCGACCCGGCAGCCTGGGACACCTTCGTCGCGGCGACCCCGCTCGCCCCGTATCTCCAGGCGACGCCTTGGGCGGCGGTCAAGGCGGGCAACCGCTGGCGCTCGCGGCGGGTGATCGGCGTGGGTGGGAGCGGTCTGGTCGGCGGCCAGCTCCTGATGCACCGCATCGGGCCGCTGCCCTGGTCGGTAGGGTACGTGCCGCGCGGCCCGCTGGCGCAGACGCTCGACGAGGCAGGCGTTGGTGCCTGGACGGACGCGCTGCGGCAGGTCGCCGCCGAGGAGCAGCTCAGCCACGTGGTGATCGACCCGGAGATCGAAGTGGGAGGGCCCGAACTCGGTTGGTTCCTGCGGGCGGGCTGGCGGCCCTGCCCGTCGCCACAGCCACCCCGCTCGCGGTGGATCGACCTGACGCGGCGCGAAGAGGAGCTGTGGGCCGATCTGCGGCCCAAGTGGCGCCAGTACGTGCAGAAGGCGCGGCGCAACGGGATCCTCGTGGTCGAGGCGGGCCCGGAGCGGCTCGACGACTTCTACGCGATCTACGTCGAGACCGCGCTGCGTGGCGGCTTCACGTACCGCAGCGCCGCGAGCTACAGGGCGGTCTACGAGGCGTTCGCCGCGCACGGTCGGGCGCGCCTGCTGGTAGCGCAGGACGGCGCGGGCAGGGCGCAGGCGGTGCTGCTGCTGATCGGCTGGGGGCGCCGGATCGTCGAGCCGTACGGCGGGATGACGCAAGCGGGTGCGGTGTCGCGGGCGAACTACTTGCTGAAATGGGAAGCGATCCGTTCCTCGCGTGAAGCCGGCTACGCGCTGTACGACCTGTGGGGGCTCTCGCACGCGGGGATCGAGCACTTCAAGGTTGGGTTCGGCGGCCGCGAGGTCGACTACATCGGCGGGCTGGAGCTGACGGTCCGCCCGCTCGTGCGGTGGGCTGTCGAGGCCGCGCAGGCGGCGCGCGTCGTGGTGGCTCGGCGCCGCCTGGAGCGGGCACGGCGGAGGATCGGAGCGGACGGCGAGCCGTGAGGCAGCCGGGAGGGGCCGTGCCCATGCCACGCTGGCGGGCGCGCCGCTGGACTACCTCCTGCCCCCGGTGTCGCGGCAGGTGCGGGGCCGTCGCTGCCGACCGGCTACGATGGGAGGGTGTCTGAGACGGCGCGGCCCCTGGGCGAGCTGATCGATCTGCTTCGGCGGCGCGGCAACCTCGTCGCGGTCGCCGCCGGTGTCGCCTCGCCCGAGGCGGTCGTCGTCCAGCGCGTCGACTACGACTCTCGGCGGGTGCGCGAGGGGAGTCTGTTCGTGGCCATCCCCGGGGGCCGCGCGGACGGCCACGACTTCGTGCCCCAGGCCGTGCGGGCCGGCGCCTGCGGCGTGCTGGTCGAGCGTCCGCTCTCGGGGGTCGGGGTGCCGCAGCTCGTCGTGCGTGCCGCGCGGCCCGCGCTGGCAACCGCGGCGGCGTGGCTCGAGGGCTTTCCCGCCGCGCAGCTTGGGGTGGTCGGGATCACTGGCACGGACGGCAAGACCACGACGAGCTTCCTCGTGCGCGCGATGCTCGAGGCGGCCGGTCAGCGATGTGGCCTGAGCAGCACCGTCGCCACGATCGTGGGCGGGGCGCGCTTTGGCGGGCCGAGCCGGGCCACCACGCCCGAGGCACCCGAGCTGCAGGCGGCCCTCGCGGCGATGGTCGCAGCGGGCGATCGGTTCGCGGTCGTCGAGTCTACTTCGCACGGGCTGGCCCAGGACCGTGTCGCAGAGATCGCGTATGACGTCGCGGTCTTGACCAACCTGACCCACGAGCACCTGGAGTTTCACCGCACCCACGCCGCGTACCGGGCCGCCAAGCGGCGGCTCTTCGAGGCGCTCGCGGTGGGTGAGCGTAACCCGGAGAAAGGTTGGGGCAAGAGCGGCGTGGTGAACCTCGACGACGCCTGGGCCGCCGAGTTCATGGCCGCGACAGAATCGGCCGGCGCGCGTCTCGTCACCTACGGGCGCGCCGCGGAGGCCGACGTGCGCCTGCGACAGGTCGCGCAGGACGCCGACGCGCTCCACCTGCAGGTGGCCACGCCACGCTGGGCGGGGTCGGTCGCGTTGCGCCTGGCCGGCAGCTTCAACGCGCAGAACGCCCTCGCCGCGATCGCGGTGGGGGAGGCCCTCGGTCTTGACCCGGCCGCCGTGCGCCAAGGCCTGCAGGCGGTCGAGCCGGTCCCCGGGCGGATGGAGCGCGTGCCAACGGAGCTGCCGTTCACCGTGGTCGTCGACTACGCCCACACGCCGAACGCGCTGCAGCTGGTCCTCGACGATCTGGCCCCGCTGGCGGCGGCGGCCGGGGGCGGTCTGGTGGCGGTCTTTGGGTCGGCCGGGGAACGCGACGTGATGAAGCGTCCGCTGATGGGACGCGTGGCCGGAGAACGCTGCCGCCTGGTGGTGCTGACCGATGAGGACCCCCGTGGCGAAGACCGCGCGGCGATCCTCGAGGCGATCGCCGCCGGTGCCGAGGCGGCCGGCAGGGTCCGCGGGCACGACCTGCTGCTGATCCCGGACCGGACGGCCGCGATCCGCGCGGCGATCGAGCGCGCGACCCCCGGAGACGTGGTGTTGCTGGCCGGCAAGGGGCACGAGTCGACGATCGAGATGGCGGACGGGCCGCGGCCCTGGGACGAACGCGCGGCGGTCGAGGCGGCGCTGGCGGCGCTGACGCATGCCCGCGCCCATCCTCGGGCGGGTGGCCCCGGCCGTCACCGCTCCGGCGGTGGCGACCTGCCGGATGGGGGCGCTCTGCCCGGCCGCCGCGATGCCGCGGGCCCCCGATCGGCGTGAGCGGAGTCCCGACCCGCCGCGCGGCGCCGCCACTCGTCGTGCGCGCGGCCGATGCCGCTGACCGCGGTGCTTGGGACGCGTTCGTGGCGAGGCTCCCGTCCGCCGACCCGTTGCAGGCGTGGGATTGGGGCGCGGTCGCGGCGACCGGTGGCGAGCGGCCGGAGCGCTGGCTGGCGAGCGATGCGGACGGCCATCTGCGGGGCGTCGCGCAGGTACTCGTGCGGGAGGCGACCGCGGGGCGCGGCCCGTTTGCGACGCACCGCGTGCTCTACGTCCCGCACGGACCGGCCTGGGATGCGGGCGCCGCCGACGGCGCCGCGGTCCTCGCCACGTTGCTCGGCGGCCTGCGGGAGCTGGGTCGGCGCGAGCAGGGGATCGTATTGAAGTGTGACCCGCGCGCGACCGCCGGCACCTCCGCCGAGCAGCTCGCGACCCTCTTGCGGGCCCATGGGCTGCGCCGGGCGCGGGCCGACCTCCAGGCGCCGACAACCCGCGTCGTGGACCTGCGCGCCGGGTCCGCAGCGGTCTTCGCTGGACTCGAGAAGGACACCCGCAACCTCGTCCGTCGTTCGGCGCGCGAGGGCGTCCGGTCGCGCGTGGTGCGCGACGGGGATCGGGCCGCGTATGCGGCGTTCGCCGCGTTGCTGGCCCAGACTGGGTCGCGGGCGGGTTTCCGAGTGCGGCCACGCGCCGCCTTCGAGGCCATCGCAGCCACGTTCGGCGCGCGCGGCGACGCCTACTTGGTGCTCGCCGAACTCGACGACCGCCCCATCGCGGGTTGCCTGACGCTCGCGGTCGGGCCGCGCGCCTTCTACCTCTACGCGGCGTCGCTGCGGGAACCGGGGCTGCGCCACGCCCACGGCGCCTACGCTGCCCTCTGGGCGTGCGTCGAAGCGCTCGCCGCCGACGGGCGGGAGTCGCTCGACTTGTGGGGCGTGGCCGAGGCGGAGGATGCGTCGGCCGATCCGGCGTGGGCCGGCTTCAGTCTCTTCAAGCGAGGTTTTGGGGGCACGCCACTGCGCCATCCCGGCACGTTCGACCTCGTGCTCTCGCCGGCGTGGTATCTCATACGCGACCTGCGCGAGCAGCTCCGAAGGCGGTGGGGCAGACCCGCGCCCGGCCGCGGCGCGTGACGGAACCCCGGCGTCGCGCGGCCTCTGCGCAGCGGGGCGTGGCGCGTATCATCCCCGCCGTGTCACAGTCCGCCGCCGAACCGGCTTCGCTCCGCGTCGTGGACGCCACGGCGTGGGACCCCGTCGAGTGGGATGCGCTGGCCGTCCGCAGTGCCCGCGGCGAGGTGTTCCAGTCGCACGCCTGGGGCGAGAGCAAGGCGCGGCTCGGATGGCGGCCTCTGCGCGTGCTGTTCGAGCTCGGGAGCGAGCGCGTGGCTGTGGCCGCGCTGCAGGAGCGGCCCTTCGCCCGGCGCCTTCCCGGCCCGCTCGGCCGGCTCACCTACCTCTACGCGCCCCGGGGGCCGGTGTTGTTGCGCAGCGACGCGGAGGCCGTGGCCGCGGCGCTCGCTGGGCTGCGTCGCGTAGCACGGGCGCGCTACGCGGCCGTCCTGACGATCGACCCAGCCTGGGAGGAGGGGAGCGAGCCCGCCGTCGCGCTCGCTCGTGAAGGCTTCCGGCCGTCGCCGCGGGAGGTCCAGGTCTCGCGCACAGCCATGCTCGTGCCGCTCCGGGAGGACGAGGGCGCGCAGCACGAGCTGCTCGGTGACAGCACCGCCCGGAACATCAACAAGGCGCGGCGCGCGGGCGTGACTGCCGAGCGGGTCGACCTCGCCGACCCGCTCGGGCGTGAAGAGGCGCTGGCGTGCTTCTGGGAGATGTTCGCTGCCACGGGCCGGCGCGAAGGGTTCATCGTGCGCGATCGGGACTACCAGCTCGACCAGTGGCGGGCGCTCGGGGCGGCCGGCTTGGCCAGCCTCTGGTTCGCCGTCGCCGGCGGCCGACGCCAGAACGGCGTCGTCCTCCTGCACTGCGGCCGGCGCTTGGTCTCGCACGTGGCGGGGTCGCCGGACGACGCGGACCTCCGGGCAACGCGAGCCAACCACCTGCTGCAGTGGGCCATCATGCGCTGGGGTGCGGCGCACGGGTTCACGGTCTACGACCTGGGCGGCGTGGACACGCGGGACGCGCCAGGGCTGCCGTTCAACCGCAGCCATCCGCTCTGGAACCTCTACGAGTTCAAGCGCGGGTTCGGCGCCCGCGGCGTGGTCTTCGTACGCGCCCACGACTTCGCCCCGCGGCCGTTGCTCGGGCTGGGCTGGCGCCTGGCGCGCCGACTCCGCTGAGGCACGGCGGGCCGAGCCCTCCGCCCGCCGTGCCCCCGAGGGAACCGCGCATCCGTTCGATCTCAGCGCGGGCGGTATGATGGGTGCCCATGTCGATCGAGCCTGCGAGCGTCCCCTCCCGTTCCGCCCGCCGGGCCGCGGCAGCGGCCCGCGAGCGCGAGGAACCGGCCCCCACCCCGGAACAGATCGACGCGCTCGCGAACCGCCTGATCGACGAGGTCCGCAGCCACCATCCGCTGGCCGATCTCTCGGGGATCGAACGCGCGTATCGGTTTGCCCTCGAGGCACACGCCGATCAGAAACGCGCGAGCGGCGAGCCCTACGTCACGCACCCCATTGCGGCCGCTCAGACGCTCGCGGAGCTCGGCCTCGACCCGGTCGCGATCCAGGCCGCGCTCCTCCACGACATCCCGGAGGACACCGAGTACTCGCTGCAAGACGTGGAGGAGCGCTTCGGGCCCGAGGTGGCGCAGCTCGTGGACGGCGTCACGAAGCTCTCCAAGTTCAGCGCGCACAGCCACGAGGAGCGTCAGGCCGAGAACATCCGCAAGATGTTCCTGGCCATGGCCGAGGACGTCCGAGTCGTCCTGATCAAACTCGCCGACCGGCTCCACAACATGCGCACGATCGCGGGACTTCCTCCCGAGAAGCAGCAGCGGATCGCCCGGCAGACGCTCGAGATCTACGCGCCGCTGGCAGAGCGGCTCGGGATCTGGCAGATGAAGTGGGAGCTCGAGGACCTCGCGTTCAAGGTGCTGGAGCCGGTGGCGTTCCGGTCGCTGGCGCAGCAGCTGGAGGTGCGGCGGACCGCGCGCGAGTCCTACGTCGAGCGCGCCATGGCCGAGCTACAAGAGGCGCTCGAGGCGAGCGGGATCCGGGCCGAGCTGTCGGGGCGCCCCAAGCACCTGTACAGCATCCACCGCAAGATGCAGCGCAAAGCCGCGAACTTCGACGAGGTCTACGACGTCTACGCGATCCGCGTGCTGGTCGACGAGGTCAAGGACTGCTACGCCGCGCTGGGCGTGGTGCATTCCCTCTGGCGTCCGATCCCCGGGCAGTTCGACGACTACATCGCGATGCCCAAGGCGAACGGCTACCAGAGCTTGCACACGGCGGTGATCGCGCTGGAAGGGCATCCCCTCGAGGTGCAGATCCGGACTCACCAGATGCATCGCATCGCCGAAGTTGGCATCGCCGCGCACTGGCGCTACAAGGAGGGCTCCCGGTCCGATCGGGACTACGACGCGAAGCTCGCCTGGATCCGGCAGCTGATGGAGTGGCAGCGCGAGGTCGCGGACGCCACCGAGTTCGTCGAGGGGCTCAAGCTCGACGTCTTCCAGGACCAGGTCTTCGTGTTCACGCCGAAAGGCGAGGTGAAGGACCTCCCGGCGGGATCGACGCCCCTCGACTTCGCGTACCGCATTCACACCGACGTCGGACACCGCTGCATCGGCGCGAAGGTCAACAACCGGCTGGTGCCGCTCGACTACAAGCTGCGCAACGGTGACATCGTCGAGATCGTGACCACCAAGGCCGCCCATGGACCCTCGCGCGACTGGCTCTCGATCGTGCGGACGACGCACGCCCGCGAAAAGATTCGGCAGTGGTTCAAGCGCCAGCAGCGCGAGGAGAACATCGCGCACGGCCGCGAGGCACTCGACCGGGAGCTGCGCCGCCTGGCCCGCACATCGCTCGAGCGGGTCGGGCCGGACCGTGTGGCGGAGATGGCCGAGCTCTACAAGTTCCCGAGCGTGGACGATTTCCTGGCTGCCGTGGGCTACGGCGCGGTGAGTGCCCAACAGGTCGTCATCCGCATGGGGGTCGTCGATGACTCCAACGAGACCGTGCTGCCACCGGTCGCGCCGCCGCTCCCGCCCAGCCAGACGGGAGGCGTGCGCGTCAAGGGTGTCGGCGACCTGCTCGTGCGCTTTGCCGCCTGCTGTCACCCCATCCCCGGCGATCCGATCATCGGGTTCATCACGCGCGGGAAGGGCGTGACGGTGCACCTGCGGGACTGCGTCACGATCCAGCACGAGAAGGACGTCGAGCGGCTGATCGAGGTCGAGTGGGAAGGCGCCGCGGAACGCACCTATCCGATCGCGATCCGCCTCGACGCGTACGACCGCACTGGGCTGCTCTCCGACATCACGAACGTGGTGGCCGAGCAGAAGGTGAACATCGTGGCGGCGCACGTCGAGACGCGCCCCGACCACACGGCCACCGTGAACGCCACGCTGCAGGTCTCGTCGGTGGCGCAGCTGGCGCGGGTCCTCTCGCGGCTGGAACAGGTCAAGGACGTCTTCTCGGTGCAGCGCGCCCTCAGCTGAGGGGCACCTGCGGAGCACGTGCCTCGAGCGCCGGCGTCGCCCCAGTCGCCCGGCCACTGGATGGATATCTCCGCTCCTCGATTTGGTGGGTCGCAGGCGCACCCAGACCGTGCGATCTCGGCTGCGCGCGCGGCCGCCCGCCCCGCCGCGCGTTCGAAGGCGTTGTCCCGATACCAGTGGCCGCCCTCGAGTGCCGCGCGCAGCGATGCGGCGGCGTAGCGGGCGACGAAGCCGAGCGGGCCGTGCCGCTGCCACTGGCGCACGTGCTCCAGTTCGTGCGCCAGTTCGGGCGGGTCGAGCGGCCGCCAGCTGATGACGATTCGGCCGATCGTGATGGCGAGCCAGCCGCGGAGCAGGAAGCGTGCGCCGAGCGACCGCAGGGCGGGCCGCACGCGCAGCCGTACGACGAACGGGCGGCAGGGGGCGGCTGGTCGGTGGCGCATCGGGGTCCATTATCCGTGACGGGACGATCCCGGTGCCGCGCCGCGGAGGTGGCGGGAGCGCCGCGACGCGTCGCCATGACCGGGCCGCGTACCGGCTAGACTTCGGGCATGCCCTCCTTCCGAGCCCCGCGCGGCACGCGGGACCTGCTGCCCGCCGAGCGGCCGGCCTGGGAGCGCCTGGCCGCGATCGCATCCGACCTGGCCCGTCGCTACGGGTACGCCTCGATCGAGACGCCCATCTTCGAGCAGACGGCGGTCTTCGAGCGCGGCGTCGGCGAGGCGACCGACATCGTCGAGAAGGAGCTGTTCCGTATCCAGCCGCGCAGCGAGGAAGCGGAGTCGTGGGCGCTGCGGCCGGAGGGGACCGCGGGCATCGTGCGGGCATACGTGCAGCACGGCTTGCACACGCTGCCGCAACCCGTGCGCGTCCAGTATCTCGGGCCGATGTTCCGTTACGACCGGCCGCAGGCCGGTCGCTACCGACAGTTCTGGCAGTGGGACGTGGAGGCGATCGGGGACCCGGGGCCCGCGATCGACGCCGAGATCGTCGAGCTCGGTCACCGCTTCTACGTCGAAGCCGGGCTGCCCAACGTGAAGGTGCTGCTCAATTCGATCGGCGACGGCGCCTGCCGGCCAGCGTACGTCACGGAGCTCACCGCCTATTTCGCCTCCCACCGGGAGCGGCTGCCGGAGTTGGAACGGAGCCGGCTCGCGACGAACCCACTGCGCCTGCTCGACTCGAAGGATCCGGAGATGGCGGCGCTGATCGCGGCGGCGCCCCGCATCGTGGATCGGCTGTGCGACGCGTGCCGTACCCATTTCGATGCCGTGCGTGCGCATCTCGACGCGTTGGGAGTGCCGGTTCGACTCGAGCCGTCGCTGGTGCGGGGGCTCGACTACTACACGCGCACCGCCTTCGAGTTCTACCGTGAGGGGGCCGAGGGGCAGCAGCAGGCGCTCGGCGGCGGGGGCCGCTACGACGGCCTGGTGCAGTTGCTCGGCGGCAAGCCGACACCCGGCATCGGCTTCGCGCTCGGTCTCGACCGTGTGGTGCTGGCACTTGCCGAGGAGAGGATCGCGGCGCCCGCGCCGGCCCATCCGGCGGTCTTCGTGACCGGGGCCGACCCCGCGGACACCGTCTCGCGGCTGCGCTTCGCCACCGATCTGCGGCACGGCGGGATCTGCGCGCGTGCCGACCTCGGGCAACGCCGCCTCTCACGCCAGCTCGAACAGGCCGCGCGCGAGGGCGCCCACTTCGCGGTGATCCTGGGCGACGAGCTGCGGGAGGGACTGGTCCAGCTGCGCGACCTCCGCGCGGCCTCGCAGCACCCGGTGCCGCTTGCGGACCTCGCCCGCGAGATCGAGCGCGGCGAGCAGTCGCATCGGCATGGCTGACCCGCCCCCCGTCCCCATCCCGTACGATGTGCCGGCCATGACCGACGCCACGGAGCCCCTGCACGCCCTCGACGACCTCGCGACCCCGTATCGCACCGCCACCTGCGGCCAGCTGCGCGGCACCGACGCGGGCCGGGAGGCCCGCCTCGCCGGATGGGTGCACCGGCGCCGCGACCACGGCCACCTGATCTTCTTCGACCTGCGGGACCGCCACGGGATCACCCAGGTCGTCGTCGACGCCCACGAGTCGCCCGCCGCCCACGCCGTCGCCGCGCGCGTGCGGGTCGAGTTCGTCGTCTCGACCGCCGGCCTGGTCGCCCGACGGCTACCGGGCACGGAGAACCCGAAGCTGGCCACGGGCGAGATCGAGCTCCGCGCCAGGGACCTCGAGATCCTGTCCGAAGCAAAGACGCCGCCCTTCTACATCAACGAGCCGGACGCGCCGATCGACGAGTCGCTGCGCCTGCGCTACCGGTACCTCGACATCCGGCGCGAGCCGATGCGGGATCGACTCCTGCTGCGCGCCAACCTCGTGCGGGCGATCCGCGATGCGCACCACCGCGCTGGCTTCGTGGAGATCGAGACCCCGATCCTGATCAAGTCGACGCCGGAAGGTGCGCGCGACTTCATCGTGCCCAGCCGACTGCAGCCCGGCACCGTCTACGCCCTGCCGCAGAGCCCGCAACAGCTCAAGCAGCTGCTGATGGTGGCCGGCATCGATCGTTACTTCCAGATCGCGCGCTGTTTCCGCGACGAGGACCTGCGCGGCGACCGGCAGCCCGAATTCACACAGCTCGACCTCGAGATGAGCTTCGTGCGCGAGGAAACGGTGATGGACTTCGTGGAGGCCATGATCGTCGAGGTGAGCCGCGCGGTAGTGCCCGACCGACCGCTCCGCGAGGTGCCGTTCCCGCGCTTCACCTACGAGGAGGCGCTGGAGCGGTACGGATCCGACAAGCCCGACCTGCGCTTCGGTATGGAGCTGGTCGACCTGGCGCCGGCGCTGCTCGCGGAGACGCCGGGCGCAGACCGCAACGGCGCGCCGCACGAAGAAGCCCGCACGGTTGGAGAGACGGCATTCGCAGCCGCGACGCCCGCGACCGGCTTCCACGTCTTCGACGACGCCCTCGCTTCGGGCGGGCGCGTCAAGGGGATCGTGGCGCCGGGGATGGCCGCCGCGAGCCGCCGGGAGATCGACGAGCTGACGGCGTTCGTGCGACGCTACGGGGCTCGCGGCCTGGTGCACGTCGCGGTCGACACCGGCGGGACGGTCCACTCGCCGATCGGCAAGTTCCTCGGCGAGGCACGCCTGCGGGCGCTGGCCCGCGCGGCAGGTGCGGCCCCCGGCGATCTGCTGCTCGTGGTCGCGGACCGCCCGGCGGTCACGGCCGACGTGCTCGGGCGGTTGCGCCGCGAGCTCGGCGAGCGACTCGGGTTGGCCGATCCGAAGGAGCTGGCGTACTGCTGGGTGCACCGTTTCCCGATGTACCAGTGGGATGCCGAGCACGGCCGCTGGGATGCGACCCACAATCCGTTCTCCGGCGTCGTTCCGGAAGATGAAGCGTTGTTGGTGACGGCGTCCGGCGACCCCTACCAGCCGTCGCCCGAAGACCCCGCTGGCCGCGCCCGCGCCATGCAGTACGACATCGCGCTCAATGGGTGGGAGCTAGGCGGCGGCTCCGTGCGCATCCATCGGCGCGACCTGCTCGAGCGCAGCTTCGCCCTACAGGGGTACTCCCAGGAGCGCATGCGTGACCTGTTCGGCGGCATCCTCGAGGCGTTCGAGTACGGCGCGCCGCCGCACGGCGGGATCGCGCTCGGGATCGACCGCTGGGCCGCCCTCTTCGCCGACCAGACCAACATCCGCGAGGTGATGGCGTTCCCGAAGACGGCCTCCGGGACCGACCTGATGCTCGAGGCGCCGTCGGAGCCCGATCCGGTGCAGTGGGCCGAGCTGGGGCTGCAGTTCGTCGGCGTGGCGGCAGCGGCGAAGACGTCCACCGCGGGCGAAGCCGCGGCGAGCGGGCCCCCCGCCGGCAGCGTGCCGGGCCGGTAGCGCATCCGCAGGGCGCGTCCTCGTGGGCCGTGGGAAGCCGGTCCACGTTCGGGCTGCGCAGGCTCGGCCGGGCGCGACGGACGCGGACCGCCCGGACCCCGGTTCAGCTGTCGGGCGTGGGCGGCGCGACGCTGGCACCCCACTCGGGCGGGTGGCCGCTGAGCGGCCGCTCAGGCCCCTCGAACACCGGCAGCGCCTGGCGTGCGGTGGCAGTGTCGTAGCGGACGCCGGGGTCGCCGAGCTCGAGCGCCAGGCTCGCCACACCGGCGGATGCCAGGTGCGCGAGGACGGCGTCACCGGCCAGGCGGGGCGCCACGCGCCGCAGCGTGCCGAGCTGCGTCACGGGCACCAGCGCTGGCCAGCCCGGTTCGCCCTGCCAGGCCGGCCGGAGCACGGCGCCCGGGTCGCGCGGATGCGCCTCGATCAGCGCGGTGACCGTGGCCGCATCCACCCAGGCCATCTGGACGGGCCAGACGAGCGCCGCCGTGGTCTCGGCGACCCGGGTCATGGCGGCTTCGATGCCGCGGACGATCTGGTCCGCGGGTCCCCCGTCGCTGGCCAGGGCTGGGACGAGCACGGCCATCGAGCCGCCCAGCGCCGCCGCGAGGGCGCCATCGGGATCTGCCGCGACCACGACGACCGGCATGGCACCGCCCGACCATGCTGCGTCGGCCAGGTGGCGCACGCGCGCCACGCCGTCGATGGGCACGAGCGCCTCCTCGGCGGTCTGGGCGAGGATCACGGCCGCAACGGTCACGCGACCGATGGTACCAGTGAGCGTGTGCGACAATGCAACGGCCCATGCACGACCAGCTCCGCCCCAGCATGCCCAGCGGATCGTCGCGCCGCATGCGCGCGGACGTCCGCAACGTCGCGATCGTCGCTCATGTCGACCACGGGAAGACGACCCTCGTGGACGGCCTCTTGCGCCAGACCGGCGCGTTTCGGGCCAACCAGGAGCTCGTCGATCGCGTACTCGACTCGCTCGACCTGGAGCGCGAGAAGGGCATCACGATCATGGCCAAGCACACGGCGGTCGAGTTCGAGGGCATCCACCTCAACATCGTCGACACGCCGGGCCATGCCGACTTCGGCGGCGAGGTCGAGCGCAGCCTGCTGATGGTCGACGCCGTGCTGCTGCTCGTGGATGCCTCCGAAGGCCCGCTGCCCCAGACGCGCTACGTCCTCCAGAAGGCGATGGCGCGCCGGCTCCCGGTGATCGTCTGCCTCAACAAGATCGACCGCTCCGATGCGCGCCCAGCCGAGGTCCTCGACGCCGTCTACGAGCTCTTCATCGACCTGGGGGCGGACGAGCAGCAGATCGAGTTCCCGGTGGTCTACACCAACGCCAAGGCCGGGACCGCCACCCTCGACCTGGCGGTCCCGGGGACCGACCTGCGCCCGCTGCTGGAGCTGTTGGTACGCGTGACGCCGGCGCCGGTCTACGAGGAGGGGTCCCCGCTCCAGCTGCTGGTGACGAACCTGACCGCCAACGAGTACGTCGGGCGGATGGCTGTGGGCCGCATCTGGAACGGCACGATCCGCATGGGCCAGCGCATCGCGATCGTCCGCGAGGAAGCCGACACGGCGACGGGGAGCGTCGAGCCAGGGCGCACGGTGACTCTCACCGGGACCGTCACCGGCCTCACGACCGCCGAGGGGATCCAGCGCATCGACGTGCGCGAGGCGGGACCAGGGGAGATCGTCGCGGTCGCCGGCATCCCCGACGTTACCGTGGGCGACACGCTCACCGATCCCGCAGACCCGCGCCCGCTGCCGCGCCTGCAGGTCGACGCGCCGACCATCAGCATGACGTTCGGCGTGAATACCTCGCCGCTGGCCGGCCGGGACGGACGCTACCTGACCAGCCGCCACCTGCGCACGCGCCTCGAGCGTGAGGTGCTCGGCAACGTCGCGATCGAGTTCGTGCCCACCGCGTCGGGCGAGACCTTCGAGGTGCGCGGCCGAGGGGAGCTGCAGCTGGCGGTGCTGATCGAGACGATGCGCCGCGAGGGGTACGAACTGCAGGTCTCGCGCCCGGAGGTGATCCTCCACGAAGTGGACGGCGAAGTCCAGGAGCCGTATGAGCGGATCACGGTGGACATTCCCCCCGACTTCATCGGCGAGGTGACCGAGGCGCTCGCCGCCCGGAGGGCGCGCATCGAGCAGATGACGACCGACGCCGACGGCCGGGTGCGCCTGGAGTACGTGTTGCCGGTGCGTGGACTGATCGGGTTCCGCGGCCAGCTTCTCGGCCTGACACGCGGCACGGCGCTGCTGCATCAGATCGGCGAAGGATACGGACCCTGGGCGGGCGAGGTCGGGCACCGCACAAGCGGCGTGCTGGTGGCCGACCGGCCGGGGATCACCAGCGCGTATGCCCTGCACAGCCTGCAGGAGCGCAGCGAGCTCTTCGTGGGGCCCGGGGTCGAGGTCTACGAGGGGATGATCGTCGGCGAGAACGCTCGACCAGGCGACATGGATGTGAACCCGACCCGCGAGAAGCACCTCACCAACATCCGCTCCTCGACCCAGGAGCAGACGCTGCGCCTGACGCCGCCCCGCGAGCTGACCCTCGAAGCCGCGATCGAGTTCATCGCGGCCGACGAGCTCGTCGAAGTGACGCCGCGCCATATCCGGCTGCGCAAGCGCACCCTTTCGCTCCACGACCGTCGCCGCGCGGCTGGCCGGGAGCACGAACGCCGGCTCGTCACCGAGCGCCAGACCGCGGCGAGGTAGCACCGCGACCCTTCGCGTGGGGTGCCGACTACAATCGGACCCATGGCGATCTACCTGGACCACGCGGCGACCACGCCTCTCCGGCGCGAGGTCCTCGAGGCGATGCTGCCCGTCCTCGCCGAGACGTTCGGGAACCCGTCCTCGGCCCACGACTTCGGGCGACGCGCGCGGGCCGCGCTCGACGAGGCGCGCGAGTCCGTGGCGCACGACCTGCGCGCGGACCCGCGGGAGATCGTCTTCACCGGTGGCGGCAGCGAGGCGATCAACCTTGCGATCAAGGGCGTCGCGTGGGCGGGCAGGACCCGCGGCCACCACCTGGTCACCTCGGCCGTGGAGCACGAGGCGGTGCTCCATTCGGCCCGCTACCTCGAGAAGTTCGGGTTCGAAGTGACCGTCCTGCCGGTCGACCGCTACGGGCGCGTCGACCCGGACGAGCTCGCCGCGGCCATCTCCGACCGGACGATCCTGGTGAGCCTGCAGGCTGTCAACAACGAGGTCGGCACGATCCAGCCGATCGACGAGTTGGTTCGGCGGGCGCGCGCCCAGCGGCACGTGCTGGTCCACCTGGACGCCGTGCAGGCCGCCCCCTGGATGGATCTGGACGTGGCGGCGCTCGATGTCGACCTGCTCTCGATCGCGGGGCACAAACTCGAGGGGCCCAAGGGGATCGGCGCGCTCTACGTGCGCCGCGGAACGACGCTGCTGGCGCAGCAGCACGGCGGCCCGCAGGAGCGCCATCGTCGAGCGGGGACCGAGAACGTGGCCGGGGCCGTGGGCTTGGCGGCCGCACTGCGGCTGGCGCGCCAGGAACGGGGGACGGTGCCGGGTCGCGTGCGGGCCCTCCGCGACCGGCTGCGCGACGCGGTGCTGGCGGTCCCTGGCGTCGAGCTGACTGGCCACCCACGGGACCGCATCCCCGGCAACCTCTCGGTGGTGGTCCGCGATGTCGACGGGCAGTCGCTGACGCTGGCGCTCGACCTCGCAGGGATCGCCTGCTCGAGCGGATCGGCGTGCGCTACTGGTTCGACCGAGCCGTCGCACGTGCTGAGCGCGATGGGCTATCCAGCCGAGGAGGCGCGCGGGGCCCTCCGACTCACGCTCGGGCGAACCACGACCGAGGGTGAGATCGAGGCGGCATGTGCGGTGGTGCCCGCTACGATCAGACGGCTCCGCGAAGGGGCCGCGGCGCTAGCGGCCGACCCCCTGGGACTGCAGGCGGGGTCCGCATGACCACGGGGCGCGAGCGGATCGTGGTCGCCATGTCCGGCGGCGTCGATTCCTCGGTCGCCGCCGCGCTGCTGCACGAAGAGGGGCACGAGGTGGTCGGGGTCTGGATGCGGCTCCACCAGGCGGCCGATCAGCGCAGTGAGTTCCGCAAGAGCTGCTGCTCGCTGGATGCTGCCGACGATGCGCGGCGCGTGGCCTCGCAGCTCGGCGTTCCCTTTTTCGTGCTCGACCTCGAGCGGGAATTCGCCGCCGGGGTGATCGACCCGTTCGTCGCCGCGTATCTCTCCGGCGCTACGCCGAGCCCGTGCGTCGACTGCAACACCTACGTGAAGTTCGGGGCGCTGCTGGGCCGCGCGCGGCTCCTCTACGGCGCCGAGGCGGTCGCGACCGGCCACTACGCGCGCGTGGACGCGGTGCCCGACGCGTCGCGGCCGGCCGGTCGGCGCTGGCGGCTGCGCGCCGCCGCCGACCCGGCCAAGGACCAGAGCTACTTCCTATACGGGCTGCGCCAGGATCAGCTGGCGCGCACGCGGTTTCCGCTCGGTGAGCGCTCGAAGCCCGAGGTACGAGCGATCGCCCGCTCGCTCGGGCTCGCCACCGCGGAGACGCCGGAGAGCCAAGAGATCTGTTTCGTGGCGGGGAGCGACTACCGCGAGACGCTCCGCGAACGGGCTGGCTGGCGCGAGACGGCGGGGCCCTTGCTGGATGTGGACGGATCGGTCGTGGGCGAGCACCGGGGCGCGGCGGCGTATACGGTGGGGCAGCGCACCGGGCTGGGGGTGGCGGTCGGCGAACGGCGCTACGTCGCGGCGATCGACGCGACGCGCAACCTGGTGCGCCTCGGCCGGCGCGAGGACCTGCAGCGGCGTGTCTTCACGGTGGTAGGGATGCACTTCATCGCCGGCGGGGCGCCGGCGGGGTCCTTCCGGGCCGACCTGCGGGTGCGACACCGCGCGGCGCTGGTGGGCGCAACGCTGCGGCCGCTGGGCGACGGAGAGGGGCGCTGGGCGGTGGAGACCGATGCGCCGGTCTGGGCCCCGGCCCCTGGCCAGGCCGCGGTCTTCTACCACGGCGACGAGGTCCTCGGCGGAGGCCGCATCGCACGCGATTGATCCACGAGCTCGGCCTGCGAGGGCGCCGCGCCCGCTATCCTTCGGCAGTGCCTGCGATCGAGCCCGCCATGGTCCTCGCCGTGCTGGTCGGGACCTTGAACGTCGCCCTCTTCGTGCTGTTGGGCGGCGACGCGCGCGGCAGGCTCCCCTTCCTCCTCGTGGCGGCGATCCTTGGCGCGTACGCCGGCCAAGCGATCGGCCTGCGTCTCGGCGACCCGCTGCGGATCGGGGACTTCGGGTTGCTCAGTTCGTCGGTCGTGGCGTGGGCCGGGATGATCGTCGTCGCGATCGTGAGCACCCTTGGGCCGACCCGGCACACCTGAGCCGCGGTGCACCGCGGCCGCCTGGCAGCGGCGCCGGGGCCGCGCGTCTGGGCGGGCGAGCTCAGCCGGCCACCGGGAAGCAGCCGCGTCGCCGGGGCGCAGGACCGGAGTCGCCACGGCGACGGGCCGATACGGTACCGTTAGCGCGATGCCGGACCGTGATCCGCGGATCGTGCCGCTTACGTCGGACGGAATCCGCCAACGCTTCCTTGCCTTCTTCGCGGCGCGCGGCCACACCGTCGTGCCGAGCGCGAGCCTGGTCCCCGCGGGCGACCAGACGCTGCTCTTCACGAACTCGGGCATGGTGCAGTTCAAAGACGTACTGACCGGGCGCGAGACGCGTTCGTACCGCCGCGCGACCGACGTGCAGCGCTGCCTGCGGGTCGCGGGCAAGCACAATGACTTCGAGGAGGTTGGGCGCACACCGCGGCACCACACCTTCTTCGAGATGCTCGGCAACTGGAGCTTCGGGGACTACTTCAAGCGCGAGGCGATCCACTGGGCCTGGGAACTGCTCACCCAGGAGTACGGCATCCCGGCCGAGCGCCTGGCGGCGACCGTCTATTCCGACGACGAAGAGGCGTACGCCGTCTGGCGCGACGAGATCGGCCTGCCGCCCGCACGGATCGCGCGCTGGGGGGACGTCGACGCGGGCGACGAGAAGAACTTCTGGCGGATGGCCGAGACGGGGCCCTGCGGGCGCTGCAGCGAGATCCATTTCGATCGCGGCGCCGAGTTCAGCGAGGGGCCGGGGTGCATCCCGGACCACTCGGAGACCTGCCCCCGCTGGCTCGAGATCTGGAACCTCGTCTTCATGGAGTTCGACCAGCAGCCCGACGGGCGCCGCGTGCCGCTGCCGTTCCGCAGCGTCGACACCGGCATGGGCCTGGAGCGGCTGGCCAGCGTCGTCCAACAGGTGCCCTCGAACTACGACACGGACCTCTTCACCCCCATCCACACCCGCATGCGCGAGCTCCTCGGCCACGATCCGGACGCCTTCGAGGCCGAGCGCTTCAGCTACCAGGTGATCGCCGACCACGCGCGCGCCATGACGTTCCTGATCGCCGACGGCGTGCTCCCCTCCAACGAGGGGCGCGGCTACGTCCTGCGGCGCATCATCCGGCGCGCCGTGCGCCACGGGCGGCTCCTCGGCCGCCGCGAACCCTTCCTGGCGGAGACGGCCGCGGTCGTGATCGAGGTGATGCACGGCGCCTATCCCTACCTGCACGACCAACGTGCCGCCATCTTGGATGTGCTGCGCCGGGAGGAGGCGCAGTTTGTGCGCACCCTCGACGCCGGCACGGGGCAGCTCGAGGAGGCGCTGGCAGCGCTGGGGGTCGCGGTCCCGGCGGCACGCGTCATCGGCCGGCGGCCCGAAACCCTGGGTCCGGACGCGCCGGTGCTCGACGGGGCGCTGGCGTTCCGGTTGCACGATACCTTCGGCTTCCCGATCGACCTGACCGTCGAGCTCGCCGCGGAGTACGGGGTGGCCGTCGATCGCCCTGGCTTCGAGGAGGCGCTCGCAGAGCAGCGCGCGCGGTCGCGGGCCGGGGCGAGGGGCGAGTTGAGCCGGTTGGCCCAGCAGGCGAGTCTCTACGAGGCGATCCTGCGGCGGGCTGGCGAACCGGTGTTCGTGGGTTACGAGACCACCGAGGCCGAGGGACGGGTGGTCGCGGTGGTGCGCGGCGGGACGGAGTACGGAGAGTTGTCCGGCAGCGGCGAGGCCGAGATCGTGTTGGACCGCACGCCGTTCTACGCCGAAGGCGGCGGCCAGGTCGGCGATCGCGGGACGCTCTACGCGGGCGACGACCCGATCTTCGAGGTCGAGGACACCCAGAAGCCGGTCGGCCGGCTGATCGTGCACCGCGGGCGACTGGGTGGCGTCGTACAGGTCGGGGATGTGTTGCATGCCGTGGTGGACGGCCCACGCCGGGCGCGGATCATGCGCAACCACACCGCCACCCACCTGCTGCACCGGGCCCTGCGCAACGTGGTGGGGCCAAGTGCGCGACAAGCCGGCTCGCTCGTCGCCCCCGAGTACCTGCGCTTCGACTTCCCGCTCGATCGCCCGCTCAGCGACGCGGAGAAGACCGCCATCGAGGAAGAGGTGCGCGCGGTGATCCGCGAGGACCGCCCGGTGGACGTGGCGTACCTATCGATGGCCGAGGCGATCGCGGCCGGCGCCGACGCGTACTTCGACGAGAAGTACGGCGAGATCGTACGTATGGTGACCGTGCAGGGGTACAGCCGTGAGCTCTGCGGCGGCACGCACTGTCGGGCCACGGGACAGATCGGGGGGTTCTTCATCACGGGCGAGCGCTCGATCGGGTCGGGGATGCGGCGCATCGAAGCGGTCACGGGCGAGGCAGCTGATGCCCTGGTGGCGCAGCGCTTCATGCTCCTCGATCAGGTCGTGGAGGCCCTCGGCGTCGCGGACCGCTCCCAGGCCCCGGCGCGGGCGGCCGAGCTGCAGGCGCGCGTCCGCGAGGTGGAACGGCGGCTCCGCGCGGCGGCGGCCGGTGGCCCCGTCCGCCCCTACGAGGTCGCCCAGCGCGCCGAGCGTGTCGCCGGCGTGCCGGTCGTCACGTACGCCGCGCCGTTCGAGAGTCAGGAGGAGATGAAACGTTGGGCGCGCGATCTGCGCGGCCACCTCGGGTCGGGCGTGGTTGCAGTGGCGTTGGACGCCGCCGAGCCGATCCTCTTCGTGACGCTGAGCGACGATCTGGTCCGGCGCGGCCTCTCCGCGGCGGAGCTGGTGCGCGCGGGCGTGGCGGCCATCGCGGGCCGTGGCGGGGGGCGGCCGGAGATGGCACAGGGGCGCGGCACGCGGCGTGAAGGGTTGGCCGAGGCCCTGCAGCGCGTGCGGGCGTCGGTGGCGGCGACGCTCGACGGGAGTGCCTGAACGGCATGTCGTTCTGGCGTCGGCTGCTGGGGCGCGACGGGGAGGCGGCTCCGGCCGCCTGTACCGCCCTCGACGTCGGCACCGAGTTCGCCAAGGCGCTGGTCTTCGAGATCGACGATGCGGGCCACGCGCTCGTACGGGGTGTCGGCCGTCAGCGGCAGGGGCTCGCCCACATGCAGTCGGGGACGGTGGCGGACATCGCGGCGGTGGTGGACAACTGCGCGGTCGCGCTGCAGGAAGCGGAGGAGATGGCCGGCTTCCGGCCCAGCCAGGCCGTGGTCGGGATCGCCGGCGAGCTGGTGAAGGGCTTCACCACGACGCTCTCGCAGGAACGCAAGCGACCCGACCAACCGATCACGGAAGCCGAGCTGCAGCGCCTGATCGACGGGGTCCAACGCGAGGCGCTGCGCGAGGCCGAGCGGGCGGTCACCTGGGAGACGGGGCTGCCCAACGTGGACGTCCGTCTGGTGCACGCGGCGGTGACCGGGGCGGCGATCGACGGCTACCCGGTCACGAACCCGGTCGGGTTCCAGGGCCGCCACGTGCGGATCGCGATCTTCAACGCGTTCGCGCCGCTCGTCCACCTGGGCGCGCTGCAGAGCGTCGCCGCGCAGCTCGATCTCGAGCTGCTCGCCGTGGTCGCCGAACCGTTCGCGGTGGCGCGCTGTCTCGGCGGGGAGCAGGTGCAGCAGGCCGGCGGTCTCTTCGTGGACGTGGGGGGTGGCACCACCGATGTGGCGCTCGTCCGCGCGGGGGGCATCGAGGGCACGCGCATGTTCGCGCTCGGTGGACGGGCGTTCACCAAGAGCCTGGCCGACCAACTCGGGTTGCCGTTCCAGCGCGCCGAGACCCTCAAGATCGACTACGCGCGAGGTCTCGAGGTACCCGATCAGGAACGGCTGGGGGCGGTCGTCGCCGAGGATGTCGCCGTCTGGTCGGCCGGCGTGGAGCTCGTCCTCGAAGAGCTCTCGGCGGGCGACCTGCTGCCCGGACGCATCTACCTCTGCGGCGGGGGCGCGGGCCTACCGGAGGTGCAGGGCGCGCTGCGCGACCCGGCGTTCGCCCGGCGGCTGCCGTTCGCGCGCCCCCCCGAGGTGACCGTCGCGTCGCCGGCCGAGGTGCGCGGCGTGCGCGACGAGACCGGTCTCCTCGTCGACCAGCAGGACGTCACGCCGATGGGCCTTGCCTACCAGGCGGTCGAGATGGCCGCCGAGGAGTCCGTCCTGGACGCCGCGCTGCGCCGCGTGCTGCGCGCCATGAAGGTCTGAGGCAGACTGGCACCGATGACGATCCACTACCTGGACGTCGACGACGAGGTGACCACCGCGGTGGCCCGACTGCGGACGGCCGGCGAGCCGCACGTGGCGCTAGTGCTGCCGGCGGGGTCCCGCGTCGCGACGAGCCGGATCAATTTCCGGCTCCTGGCGCGCGAGGCCGCGGCCCGCGAGCGCCGCCTGGCGATCGTGTCGCCTGAGACCGCCGTGCGGGCGATCTCGATCGCCGCCGGTGTGCCCGCCTATGCGACCGTGATGGCCTACGAGGAGGCCCTCGCCGACGAACAGGCCCGGCAAGCTCGCGAACGGCCCGGCCCGCCGGGCGGCGGGTCGGCGGCGAGCCGGTCCGTGGCCGGCGAGGTCGTCGCCAGCGCATCGGCGGCCAAGGCCGGCGAGATCGGTGCGCAGCGGAAGCCGGACGCCAGCGGCTCCGCACCGCGTGCCGAGCCGGGACGGGATGGCGCGGCGGTGGATCGGCCGGAACCGCCGACGATCGGGGCTGCCGCGGCGGGGCAGACCGGGCCCCGTTCGGCGGGCGCGCTGCCGGTGGCCGGGCGCGTCCGCGAGGCGCCGTCCGGGCGCCGGCCCTGGCGCGTGGCGGTCGTGGCGCTGGTGGTCGTGCTGCTCGCCGCGGGAGGTGCGGGCGCGTACCTCGTGGTGCCGAGCGCGCAGATCGTGGTGACGCCCGTCGGGGTGACGGAGGGGCCGATCTCGCTCCAGGTGACCGCCGATCCGAACGCGAGCACCATCGATGCGGCGAAGCTGGTGATCCCGGCGCAGCAGGTCTCCGTGCCCCTAAGCGTGCAGGGCACGTTCCCGGCGACCGGCCAGAAGGTGAACCTGACGCCAGCCACGGGCACGGTCGTCTTCACGAGCAACGACACGATCGACCCGGTCACGATCCCGGCCGGCACGACCGTTGGGACGAGCGGGGGGGTCCAGTTTCTCACTTCGAGCACCGTGATCACCCCGCGCGCCACCGTGAGCGGGACGACCATCACGCCGGGGCGGGCGAGCACGCCGGTGACGGCCGTGGCGCCAGGCCCGGCCGGCAACGTGCCCGCCCACGCCATCGGTGTGGTGCCGACCCGGCTGCAGGCGTTCCAGGTCTCGGTGGACAACCCAGCCGCGACGAGCGGCGGCACACGCACCGTGACGAAGATCGTGAGCCAGCAGGACTACGATGCCGCGGTGAAACAGCTCACCACCCGCATCGATGCGCAGCTCGGCAGCGCGGTGACCAATCCCGCGGCAGCGCCCGCCGGCAGTACGCTCATTGCCGCCACAGCCGCCCGCGGGGCGGTCGCCCCTGCGCCCGCCGCCGCCGCCCTCGTCGGCACCGCGACGAGCTCGTTCCAGCTGACCGCGACCGCGACCGCGACAGTCCTCGCGGTCTCACAGCAGCCGCTGGCCGGCCTGGCCGCGGCCTACCTGCAGCAGCATCTTCCCGCCGGCTGGTCGCTCTTCACGGACTCGATCCGCACCACGGTGAGCAATGCCAGCGTGCAGGGCGGCCACGTGACGTTCACCGTCACGGCGCAGGCCGAGCGCTGGCACCCGCTCGACGCCGCGGCGCTGCTGGCGCAGGTCAGGGGACGGAGCGTGGCCGACGCCCGTGCGATCCTGCAGCAGTACGGCGAGGTCTCCATCACGACGTGGCCATCGTTCGTCACCACGATCCCGACCCTCGACGCACGGGTCTCGTTGACGGTCGCGCCCCCCAAACGGGCCAGGACGTGAGTCGGCTGCTCGGTTTGGACGTGGGGGAGCGACGGGTCGGCGTGGCGGTTGCGGACGAGGCGCGCGGGTCCGTGCGACCCCTCGCAACCTTCCGGCGCCGCTCCCCGGAGGAGGACGCCGCCCGCGTGGCGCGCCTGGCCGCCGAGCAGCGCGCCGATCAGATCGTCGTGGGCCTGCCGTTCGACATGGACGGCCGCGAGGGGGAACAGGCGCGCCGGACGCGCGACTGGGCGGCGGCGGTCGCGACGCGCACGGGGTTGTCGATCGTCTGGCGCGACGAGCGACTGAGCACCGAAGCGTCGGAGGCGACCCAACCGCGGCTGCGCCGGGACCGCGCGACCGGCCGGCCGACGCGAGCCGCCATCCTCGCGCGGCGCGTCCGCGTCGACCGCGACGCGGCGGCACGTATCCTGCAGGCGGAACTCGACGCGCGCGCCGCATCCCGGATGGCCGCGACCGATACGGCGGCGGCCGGCCCCGGGCAAGGGGGCGACGTCGCGCCCGAGCGTCCGCGACCGGCGGTGCGAGCATGACCACCGAACGGCCGGCCAACGGCGTGCGGAGCGGTCGCTATGCGCCGCGCCCAGAGCCATCCCGCCCAGGGCCCCGGTGGGGTCGTCTCGCGGGGGGCGTGGCCGTGCTCGCGGTGGCGGCCGCGCTCCTATGGGGGCTCACCTCGCTCGTGCTCGGACCAACCGTCGACCATCTGGTGTTCGACCTAGCCCGCAGCAACCCCTCGTTGTTGCACCTGGGCCCCGTCGCCGACGTCGTGCGGAACCAGCTCGGGCACGATCTCGACGCCCCCGCTGGAACGGACCCTACCGTCGTGCACTTCACGGTGCCGCTGGGAGCCTCTGCCGCTGACGTGGCGCGCGACCTGCAGCGCGCCGGTCTGGTGAAGGACCAGTTCGCGGTGACCTACCTCGTGATCACCGAAGGCCTGTCGGGGAAGATCGAGGCGGGCACGTACGAGCTGAGCGCCACGATGACGCCGCGCGCGATCCTGGCCCGCCTGCAGCAGGCGCCGGTGCAGACCGTCACGGTCCAGCTGCGGGAGGGGCTTCGGATCGAACAGATCACGGCATACCTGGAGACGCTGCCGCTCAAGATGGATGTGCACGCCTTCTACGAGCTCGCGATGCACCCGCCGGCGTCGATCCTGTCTGCGTATCCCTTCCTCTCCACCCTCCCGGCCGGGCGTTCCCTCGAGGGCTTCCTGGGTGCCGGGACCTTCGACGTGTACCAGGACGTCACGCCGGAGCAGCTGCTGCGCGACCTGCTGGACCAGTGGCAGAACGCGATCGGCATGGGACCGGTGCGGGCTGCAGAGCAGGAGGGCCGCAATTTCTACCAGGTGCTGAGCCTGGCCAGCCTGGTGGAGCAGGAGGCGCGGGTCGACTCCGAACGCCCGCTGATCGCCGGTGTCTATGCGAACCGGCTCGCGAAGCGGATGCTGCTCGAGGCGGACCCGACCGTGATCTACGGCTGGGACACCGTCCAACTCCGAAAGATGCCGTTCGCGCGCTGGTCGAAGTACGTCTTCTGGAACGCCCTGCCGAACCCGGGCAAGGTCAAGCTGCCGTCGGACCTGCAGGGGTTCCAGACCTATGTGCACGCCGGTATGATCCCTGGGCCGATCTGTACGCCGACCCTGGCCGACATCCAGGCCGCGCTGCACCCCGATACGGCGACCGGATATCTCTACTTCCTGGCCAAGAACGACGGCAGCCACACGCACGCGTTCGCCAGGACCTACGCGGAACAGCTCGCCAACATGCGTCGCTACGGCTACATCCAATGACGAGCGTGCCGCTCGCCCCCCGCCCCACCGCGGCCCCCACCGCGGCCGACCTCGCGCGCTGGCGGGCGGCCGACGATGCGGCCCGTCCGGCCCGGCTGGCGCGCCTCCGAGAGCGGCTGGCCCAGGAGGCGGTCGACGCGTACTTCGGCGTGAGCCGCGAGAACACACGCTACCTGACGGGCTTCTCGCTGGCCGAGGGCGAAGAGAAGGTGGCGGGCGATGCGGGACGCTTCCTGGTCTCCGCAGCGGAGGTCGTGGTGCTTGCCGATAGCCGCTACCGGGAACAGGCGATCGAGGAGTGCCCCGCGGCCCGCATCGAGGAGTCCTACTACGATCTGCCCGAGCGCTGGCGCGGCCTGCTCGAGAGCCTGCGCGGCCGGGACGGTGCCGTACGCAGGGTGGCGGTCGAGGCGAACCTGGTGAGCCAGGCGCTCTGGACCCGGCTGCAGGCGGCCGTCCCCGAGGTCGAGCTGGTTGCGGCGGAGGGCTGGGTCGAGGCGCTGCGGGCCGTCAAGGAGCCGGCTGAACTCGAGCGCGTGGGGGCTGCCTGCGCCGTCGCGGACGCGGCGCTGGAGCGTCTGCTGCCAGCGATCCGCCCGGGCGTGTCGGAACGCACGCTTGCGCTGCAGCTCGAATGGGAGATGCGGACCCACGGCGCGGAGGCGCTCGCGTTCGACGTGACGTGCCTCTCCGGACCGCGTGCGGCGCTGCCGCACGGTTCGCCGGGCGAGCGGTGTGTCGCGGCCGGCGAACTGCTGCTCTTCGATTTCGGGGCGCAGGTGGCAGGCTACCGCAGCGACATGACGCGCACCCTCTTCGTCGGCGCGCCGACGAGGCGCGACCTGGACCTCTACCGGCTGGTGGTGCGCGCCCAGGACGCGGCGTTCGAGATGCTGCTGCGGAGCGCGGCCGACCACGAGTCCCCGACGGGCGTGGGGGTCGACGCCGCCGCACGGGCCGTCATCGCGAGCGCCGGGCACGGCGCGCACTTCGGGCACGGCCTGGGTCATGGGATCGGGCTGGCGACCCATGAGCTGCCATCGCTCAGCCGCCGGGTCAGCCCGGCGCCGCTGCCCTGGCCAACCGTCTTCTCGATCGAACCCGGGGTCTATCTGCCGGGCCAGTGCGGGGTGCGCATCGAGGACCTGGTGACGTTCGATCCCGAAGTCGGGCGCGTCGAGCGCCTCACCGGGTTCCCGCGAGAAGTGACGGTGGTCGGCGCGTAGGACGCCCATCGGCCGCGCGGTCACCGCAGGGGGCCACCGCGCTCGTCATGCGCAATCGGCGCCGGGGGTGACCCGGGTACAATCGCTGCACGCACCGAGATGTCGCGTGCCGCCGCCGGCGGCCGCCCACCGACAGGAGTCACTCCAACCATGGTCTCGACCGGCGACCTGCGCAAGGGGATCGTCATCGAGCTCGACGGTGAGCTCTGGCAGATCCTCGACTATCACCACATCAAGATGGGCCGCGGTTCCGCGCAGGTCCGCATCAAGCTGCGCAACGTAAAGCGCGGCCAGACGATCGAGCGCTCGTTCCAGGCCGGCGAGAAGTGGCCACGGGCGCAGCTGGATCGCCGCCAGGTCCAGTTCCTGTACCGCGACGGCGACGAGTTCCACTTCATGGAGACCGACACGTTCGAGCAGTTCACCTTGACGGCCGAGCAGCTCGGCGACGCGGTGCCGTACCTCCAGGACGGCATGCTGCTCGACCGCACGAGCTACGAGGGCGAGACGATCGGCGTGGAGCTGCCGATCACGGTCGATATGGTGGTGGCCGAGACCGAGCCGGGCTTCGCGGGCGACACCGCGACCGGGGCGCGCAAGCCGGCGACGACGGCGACCGGGCTCACGGTGCAGGTCCCGCTCTTCGTCAACGAAGGCGACACGATCCGCATCGATACGCGGACCGGTGAGTACTTGACGCGCGTTTGATCGATCCGTCCGCCCGACGGCTGCCGCGGTCGAGCCGGCCGACGCGATGACCGTCGAACGCCCTTGGGAGCGCTGGCTCCGGCGTGACGCGGAGCCAGCCGAGGGGCCGCCCGATCCCGAGCCGCCGCCCTGGGGGGTGGCGGCTGCGACCCGACCCGCCGTGGGCGCGCGCCCGGAGCGACCCGAGCGGACGCCGATTGGCGCTGAGGGAGGGCGCCCGGACGAGGCGCTGCGCAGCTCGCCCACATCGCGCATCTGGAGCGTGGGCGAGATCACCCAAGCCGTACGTGACCTGCTGCGCGGCGAGCAGGCGTTCCACGACCTGTGGGTCGAGGGCGAGGTGGGGCAGGTCACTGTCAGTGCCGCCGGCCACGGGTATTTCGTGCTGCGCGACGGTCGCACCCAGCTCTCGTGTGTCTTCTTCCGCGCGCAGCGGCTGGCCAGCCCGTTCGAAGCGCGAACGGGGCTCCGCGTCGTTGCCCACGGCCGCCTCGATGTCTACGAAGCCGGCGGCACCTACCAGCTCTACGTCGACGCGCTGCAGCCGGCCGGCTTCGGGGATCTGGCGCTTCGCTTCGAGGCGCTCAAGGCGCGCCTCGCCGCCGAGGGGCTCTTCGACCCTGCGCGTCGTCGCCCCCTGCCGGTCGCACCGCGCGTGATCGGCGTCGCGACCAGCGCCTCTGGGGCCGTCCTGCACGACATCCGGCACGTGCTGCGTCGCCGCTGGCCGCTCGTGCGGGTCGTGGTCGCGCCCTGCCAGGTGCAGGGCGATGCGGCGCCTTCGACGATCGTGGCCGCGCTCGAGCGGTTGGCGCGCTGGCGCGATCCGCTGACCGGGACGCCGCCCGATGTCGTGATCCTGGCCCGCGGCGGTGGCTCGCTCGAGGACCTTTGGGCCTTCAACGACGAGCGCGTCGTGCGCGCCGTGGCCGCGTCGCCGATCCCGGTCGTGACCGGTGTGGGTCACGAGACGGACGTGACCCTCGTCGATTTCGCGGCAGACGTGCGCGCCCCGACGCCATCGGCGGCGGCCGAGCTCGTGGTGCCGTCACGCACGGAGGTCGCCGCGGCGCTCCGCGCCTCGCGCGACCGGCTCACCGCAGCCGTGGAACGGGCCATCCGGACGTCGCGCGCCGCGCTGTCCGCCGAAGACCGCGCGCTGGCACGCCTGCACCCGGCCACCGTACTGGGCGAGGAACGCCAGCACGCGGGAGAACTGCTGGACCGGGCCCGTCGGGCGGTCGAGGGCCAGCTGGCTGCCGAGCGAGCACGGCTCGGGCGGTCCGCGGACCGGGTGCCGCTCCTCGTCCGTGGCCGCCTGGCGCGCGCGCGGGCGGACCTCGTCTCTGCCGGGGCAGCGCTGGCGGCGCTCTCGCCTTACGCGACGCTGGAACGCGGGTATGCGATCGTGCGCCGTGCCGATGGGCGCGTCCTGACCGACGTGGCCGGCGTGGCGACCGGCGACCCGCTCGAGATCCGCCTGGCGCGCGGTGCAGTGGACACCGTCGTCACGGACGTGCGAGACTCGGCGTGATGGAACCCCGCACGAGGCGGCCCTCCAACGCCGCCGCAGCCGAGTCGACCTGGGCGTCCGGCGCCGCGGGCCCCACCGCGGCGGGCCCTGCCGCCGGTCCGGACGCCGAAGCCCCGGACGGATCGATCGGCACGTTGACCTTCGATGCCGCGCTGGCGGAACTTGCGGAGGTCGTCGCGCGCCTGGAGGCTGGCGGACTGCCGCTCGAGACGTCCATCGCGCTCTACGAGCGGGGCGTGGCGCTCCACGCGCACTGTGCACGGCTGCTCGACGACGCCGAGCTGCGCGTCCAGCGCCTCGTGGAGGAGGCTGGCGGCGCGCTCAGGGCAATCGACCTCACGCCCGGCGACGCGGACGACGAGGGCGCACCGAGCGCGTAGAATCCCGCGATGCCATCGTCTTCCCCGGAGGATGCCATGCCGATCCTCCCCTCGTTGAGCGGGCCGCGCGACCTGCGCACGCTCGACGACGAGCAACTCGAGACCCTCTGTCACGAGATCCGGCGCACGATCGTCGAGACCGTCGCGGTGACGGGCGGACACCTCGGCAGCTCGCTCGGAGTGGTCGAACTCACCGTCGCGCTGCACCGCCTGCTCGACTCCCCGTACGACCGGATCGTGTGGGACACGGGGCACCAAGCCTACCCGCACAAGCTGCTGACGGGGCGCCTCGATCGGTTCCCGACGCTCCGTCAGCTCGGTGGTCTGGGGGGCTTTCCGCGGCGCGTCGAGAGCGAGCACGACGTGATGGATGGCGGCCACGCCGGCACGGGGCTCTCGATCGCCCAGGGGCTCGCCGCGGCGCGGGACCTGCGCGGCACCCACGAGCGGATCGTGGTGGTGGTGGGCGATGCGGCGCTGATGAGTGGCCTCGCGCTCGAGGCGCTCAACGACATCGGCCAGCGGCAGATGAACCTACTGATCGTCCTCAACGACAACGAGATGAGCATCTCGCCGACGGTCGGGGCGCTCTCGAACTACCTGAGCGCGATCAAGCTCTCCCAGGCCTGGCAGACCACGAAGGCCGGCTACGACGCGTTCCTGGAGCGGCTGCCGATCATCGGTTCGACGGCGGTCGAGCTGTCGCGGCGCGCGCGCAAGTCGGTCGTGAACTTCGCCCAGCAGCCGGGCCATCTGTTCGAGGATCTCGGCATCACCTACATCGGCGTCGTGCCCGGCCACGACCTCAACGCGCTCACCTCGACGTTCCGGCGTGCCCTGCGTCTGGAAGGGCCGGTGATCGTCCACGTGCGCACGCAGAAGGGGCACGGGTACGAACCTGCCGAGGCCGACCAGGTCGGATTCCACGGGGCGGCGTTGCCGCCGATGGACGTGCCCGGCGTCACCTCGCGCGCGCCGGTCGCCTCGCCGAACGGCGACGGGGACGCGACCCCGTCGGTGGCCCAGGCGGCCGCTGCCGCGCGCAAGCCGCCCACCTACACCACGGTCATGGCGCAGGAACTGCTCGCCATCGCCACCGAGGACCCACGGGTCGTGGCGATCACCGCCGGCATGCCCACTGGCACCGGGCTCAACCACTTCCAGGCCGCCTACCCCGAGCGGTTCTTCGATGTGGGGATCGCGGAACCCCACGCCGTCACGCTGGCCACCGGGCTGGCGCTCGGCGGCCTGCGGCCGTTCGTGGCGATCTACTCCACGTTCCTGCAACGCGCGTTCGACCAGACTGTGCACGACGTCTGCCAGAACGACCAGCCGGTCGTGATCGGGGTCGACCGGGCCGGGTTGGTGGGCGAAGACGGCACGAGCCATCAGGGCATGTTCACCCTGCCCGCGCAGCGGCAGCTGCCGAACCTCGTGATCGCCTCGCCCAAGGACGAGCAGGAACTGCGCCGCCTGCTCCGCACCGCCTTCGCGCAGGGGCACCCGTTCGCGCTGCACTACCCGCGCGATCCGGGCTTCGACCTGCCGCCGGTGACGCCGGATCCGATCCCCGTGGGGGAAGGGGAGCTGCTGCAGGACGGCCGTGAGCTCCTGTTCGTGGGCTTCGGCCCGATCGTCATGCGCGCGCTGGCTGTGGCCCAGAACCTCGCCGCGGAGGACTGGTCGATCGCCGTCATCAACGCGCGCTTCGCCCGGCCGCTCGACGAGGCGTTGATCCTGCGCCACGCGCGCGGGAAGCGGCTCGTCGTCACCTTCGAGGAGAGCGTCGACGCAGGTGGCTTCGGGTCGGCGGTCCTGGAGACGATCGCCCGTGCCGGCCTGGGCGACCCGGCGTTGCGGGGTGTCCCGGTGCGCATCATCGGCATCCCGGCGGGGCGCTTCGTGGACCACGGCTCGGTGGCCGACCTGCGGCGGGTGTTGCGGCTCGACGTAGCGGGCCTCGAATCCCAGGTGCGCGAGACGCTCGCCGAGCTGGGCCTGGCCTCTGCCCGCGAGGTGGTGGGGGCACGCAGCGCCTGACCCGAGTCCGCCTGGACCAGTTGGTCGTGGCCCGCGGCCTTGCGGAGACGCGGGCTCGAGCGCAGGCCTTGCTGCTCGGCGGGCGCATCCGCGTGGGGGCCGGGGACGGGGCGCGCGGCGACCGCAAGCCGGGCGACCTGGTGGATCCGACAACTCCGCTCACGCTCGTCGAACGGGCGCCCTTCGTCTCCCGCGGCGGCGAGAAGCTCGCGGGCGCCCTCGACGCGTTCGGGGTGGACCCGGCTGGGCGGGTCTGCCTCGACGTGGGCGCCTCGACGGGCGGGTTCACCGACTGTCTGTTGCAGCGCGGCGCGGCACGTGTCTATGCTCTCGACGTGGGTCGCGGCCAGCTCGCCCCGTCGCTCCGTGCAGATCCCCGCGTCGTCTCGATGGAACGGACGCACGCGCGTCGCCTCGACCCCGCCGATCCGCAGCACGTGGCGCTCCCGGAACGACCGACGCTCGCCGTGGTCGACGTTTCGTTCATCTCCCTGACCCGGCTCCTCCGCCCGATCGTCACGCAGCTCGCGCCCGGGGCCGAGATCGTGGCGCTCGTCAAGCCGCAGTTCGAGGCGGGGCCCAGGCGGGCCGCAAGGGGCGTCGTGCGCGACCCGGCCGTGCACCGCGCGATCCTCGACGAGGTGCGCGCGTTTGCGACGTCGATCGGCCTCGCGGTGCGCGGGGAGGTCGCCTCGCCGCTCCTCGGTCCGGCCGGCAACCGGGAGTTCTTCCTGCGCCTGACGGTCCCAGGCTAATGCGGCTCGGTCTTGCGTTCAACCCCACGATCCCCGCGGCGATCGATCTGCGCGAGCGGGCCCGCCGCTGGTGCGACGAGATGCACATCGAGCACTGGGATGCGGCTGCCGGTGACAGCGATGGGGTGGCCGCTGGGCTGCCTGGGACCGATGCGCTGGTGGTGCTGGGTGGCGACGGCACGATGCTGCGGGCGGCGCACGCCGTGGCGGTCGTCGAGGCCGACGTGCCGATCCTCGGCGTCAACTTAGGCAAGGTGGGGTTTCTCTCGAAAGCGGAGGCGCACGACCTAGAACGCGTGCTGGGACGGATCCATGACGGCGATTACGCCATCGAGGATCGCATGGTGCTGGAGGCGCGGGTGCTCCGGGGCGGCCGCGAGAACGGCGAGCGGCCCTACGTCGCCCTCAACGATGCGGCCATCGTGCGGGCACGTGAGGCCCGGGTCGTCCGTCTCGAGGTCACCATCGATGGCTCACACCTCGCGACGTACATCGCCGACGGGGTCATCATCGCCACTCCCACCGGGTCGACCGGGTACTCGTTCAGCGCCGGCGGCCCGATCCTCGACCCCACCAGCCGGAACCTGGTGGTCACGGCCGTGGCGGCCTACCTGAGCGCGATCCGCTCCGTAGTGGTCGGTCCCCGCCACACCGTGCGCGTGCAGGTTCTGGCGGCCTTCGACGTGCTCGTCAGCATCGACGGGCACGAGGATGTGTTGCTCAACGTCGGCGACGTGGTCGAGGTACGCTCCCGCCAGCGTCCGCTGCGCTTCCTGGAGCCACGGGGCGCGCCGGCGTTCTGGGATCTGCTGCGCGAGAAGGCGCAGCTGCTGCCATCGTGACGCTCCTCGAGCTGGACGTTCGGGACCTCGCGCTGATCGAGCGGGTGCGGTTGCAGCCCGACGCTGGGTTCACCGTGATCACCGGCGAGACCGGCGCCGGCAAGTCGCTGCTGATCGATGCGCTGGCGCTCGTGCTCGGGGCGCGCGCGGACGCCGGCCTCGTCCGTGCCGGGGCGTCCGCGGCACGCGTCCAGGCGCTCTTCGACCGGAACCCCGAGCCACTGATCTGCGTGCGCGAGCTGACGGCCGCCGGGCGCAGCACGGCACGCGTCGACGACGCGGCGGTGACCGCCGCTCGGCTCGCGGAGATCGCCGGCCCGCTCGTCGAGATCCACGGCCAGCACGATCAGCAGCGGCTGCTGGACCCCGCGCAGCAACGCGACCTGCTCGACGCCTACGGCGCCCACGCGGTGCTGCGCGAGCGGGTGGCGGGCGTGGTGGCGGCTTGGCGGGCGAACCGAGCGGCGCTCGACGCGCTCGAAGGAGACCCGAGGGTCGTCGCGCGCATGCTCGACCTGCACGAGCACGAGGCGGCCGAGATCGAGGCGGCCGGCCTGCGGCCCGGGGAGGCCGACGAGATCCGCGTCCGGCTGGCGGCGGCGGCGAGCGCGGAACAGGTGGCGCGCCTGGTCGGTGGGATGCGCGAGCGGCTGACGGGGGAGGGGAGCGGGGCGCACGACGTCCTCGCGCGTGCGGCGCGGGACGGCGCGGAGTTGGCGCGCCTCGACCCGCGCTTCGGTGGCCTTGCCACGCGCCTCGAGGGGCTGCTCGCAGAGACCGACGACGTGGCCTCGGAGCTGCGTCGACTGGCGGCGGGGCTCGACCACGACCCGGCGGCGATCGCCGCCCTGGAAGCGCGACTCGGGCAGATCTACGCGCTGGAGCGCAAGTACGGGCCCGACGAGGCCGCGGTCCTGGCACACGGCGAGCGGGCACGCGCGGAGGCGGAACGACTGCGGGGCCTGGAGGCGGAGCGCGCGGCACGCGCGGCGGACGACGTGCGCCTGGAGGCCGCCGCGCGGGACGTGGCGGCGGAGCTGACGGCGGCGCGCGGCGCGGCTGGGACGCGGCTGGCGGCCGAGGTCTCACGCGCGCTGGCGGAGCTGGGGTTCCGACAGGCCCGCTTCGAGGTGGCGTTGCACCCCGGCGAACTCTCTGCGACGGGAGCCGAGACGGTGCAGTTCCTGATCGCGCCCAACCCGGGCGAACCGTCCCTGCCGCTGGCCCGCATCGCGTCTGGCGGGGAGCTGTCACGCGTCTCGCTGGCCGTGAAGGGGGTGCTGGCGGCCGCCGACGCCACGCCGACGCTCGTCTTCGACGAGATCGATGCGGGGATCGGAGGGCGCTCCGCCGACCGGGTGGGCCGCGCCCTGCGACGCCTGGCGCGGGACCATCAAGTCCTCTGCGTGACGCATCTGGCGCAGATCGCGGCCCACGCCGACGCGCATATCCGCATCGAGAAGCAGGAGCGCGATGGCCGCACGGTGACCGAGCTGCGCCGTCTCGAGGGCGACGAGCGGGTCACGGAGCTGGCGCTGATGCTGGGGGGCGAGGATGGGGGGCCGGCGGCGTTTGCGGCGGCGCGGGAGCTGCTGGAACGGGCGGCGGGGGATCGCGCGCACGGGCCGGACTGATGGGCGCCGACGACCGTCCCGATCCGCGCGACGCGCTGCGCCGGGCGATCGACGCGTACCTCAGCCACCTGCGCGTCGAACGTGGCCTCTCGCCTCTCACCATTCGGGCGTACGCGGGCGACCTCCGCGCGTTCGCAACGGGCGCGGAGGGCATCGAAGAGTGGGCCACCAGCCCCGATCCAGCGAGAGCCTACCTGGCGGCGCTGGCGCGACCCCCGCGCTCGCTGCGCCCCGCCAGCCACCGCCGCAAGGCCGCCGCCATCCGGGCCTTCTACCGTTTCGCCTACGGCGACGAGCGGATCGACGTCGACGTGGCAGGCACGCTCGACCTGCCGCGGCAGGCCCGGCGCCTCCCCAGCGTGCTGGACCCCGACGACGTTCGCCGGCTGCTCGAAGGGGTTCCCTTGCCGCCCGCGCCGCCCTCGACCGTCGTCGAAGGCGCTGCCATCCGCGATCGCGCGCTGCTCGAGCTGCTGTACGCGTGCGGCCTGCGCATCAGTGAGGCGCTCGGCCTCGACAGAGCGGACCTGTCGCTGGAAGGCGGCTACGTACGGGTGATCGGCAAAGGGGATCGTGAGCGGCTGGTGCCGGTCGGCGAGCCGGCCCTCGACGCTCTGGTGCGCTGGCTCGACGAGGTGCGCCCGGCCTGGATGGCCCGCCTGTCGTCCGACGGCAGCAGTCGAACGGGGTCGCCGCCGCCGCGCCCGGCGCGGGCCGCCCGCCACGCCGCCGCCGACCCACGCTCGTCCGTCGCCGGCGACCCGCTCTTCGTCACTCCGCGCGGCAAGCGCCTGGGACGCATGGCCGCCTGGCGGGCGGTGCAGCGAGCGGCTGCCAACGCTGGCCTCTCCGAACACGTCACGCCGCACACGCTGCGGCATTGTTTCGCCACGCACCTGCTCGAAGGGGGCGCGGACCTGCGCGTGGTCCAAGAGCTGCTTGGACATGCGAGCATTGACACCACACAGCTCTATACCCATCTGACCGGGGAGCGCATCCGGCAGGTCTACGCGCGGGCGCATCCGCGGGCGTGAACGGGACGGAGAGGAGTGCCGGCGATGCGATACACGGACTCGCTGCTGGCGGACGGCGAGATCGTCGTGCGCCGGGCGCGCCAACACTGGCTGGCGCCGCTGGTGCAGGCGCGGCGCGCCTGGCTCCTGCTGCTGATCGGAGCTTTGGCGCTGGTCGCGGGGTTGGCGATCCGGGATGCCTCGGGGATCGCCGGGAGGGTCGGCCTGGGCCTTGCAGTCCTCTCCGTCGTGGCGCTCGCCGCGGGGCTGGTCTTCGCGCTGTACCACGTCCTCGCCTGGCGCGCGCAGGACTACGTCGTGACCAACCGCCGCGTGGTGCAGGTCGAGGGGATCCTCAACAAGCGCGCTGCCGACTCGTCGCTCGAGAAGATCAACGATGCGGTCCTCGAGCAGAGCCTCCTAGGCCGGATCCTCGGTTTCGGTGACCTCGAAGTGCTGACGGCCTCGGAGTCGGCGATCGACCGGTTCCACATGCTGTCGCGGGCCGCCGACTTCAAGCGCGAAATGCTGAACCAGAAGCACGCCCTGGAGCTCGAGGTGGGCCGCGCACCGGCGCCGCCGCTGCGCGTCGACCCGGCCGTCTGGAACAGCCCGTCGCCAGGCCCGGCAGGCGCCGCGCAGCCAACCTCGGTCGCCGGCGAGGCCGGGTCGATGCCGCCGACCGGTGACCACCGGCCCGATCGCGCCGACCCGGAGCAGATCATGTCGACGCTGGCGCGCCTCGCGGAGCTGCGCGACCGGGGCGCCATCACGCCCCAGGAGTTCGAGGCGAAGAAGGCGGAATTGCTGGCGCGGCTCTGACGCGCCGGGACCGCCACCGGCACGGGCCGTCTGATTGGCGCCTGGACGAGGCCGACGATCGCTCCGTAAGGGGCCCGGCGCACCCGCGTCTCTCCCTGCCGCTACCATGTGCGCGTCGCCCGGTTCCAGCACGGAGGTCGCGTGAATTCGCAGCTCGTTGCGTCCCTGATCGCGGTGGCGGTCATCCTGCTCGTCGGGTTCCCCGTGCACGAGTTCAGCCACGCGCTTGCCGCCGACCGGCTGGGGGACCACACCGCGCGATACCTGGGCCGGCTTTCGCTCGATCCGCGTGTGCACTTCGACCCGCTCGGGGCGGGGCTGCTCGCGCTGAGCGCGTTGGCCGGCGGCATCTTCGTCGGCTGGGCCAAGCCCACCCCGGTGAACCCAAGCAACCTCGAGGGCGGACAACGGGGTGAGGCGATCGTGGCCGCCGCCGGGCCGCTCTCGAACTTGACCATGGCCGCGCTGGTGGCGGTTGCCCTGCGCGCCATCAATGCCTTCGGCCTCCTGAACCCATATGGCGGGCAGGCGCAGGACCTGCTCTGGCTGGTCTTGAACTACCTGGTGCTGATCAACGTCTTCCTCTTCGTCTTCAATCTGCTGCCGATCCCGCCGCTCGACGGGTACAAAGTGCTGCTGGGGGTCGTGAGCCCGCGGACGGCATGGCAGATCCGCCAGTACGAGCAGTACGGGTTCCTGCTGATCATCGTGCTCTTCCTCGTGGGAGCACCGGTCATCAGCCCGATCGGGGAGCACATCTATTCGTTCCTGGTGGGCGGTTAAAGTCCGCCAGTTCGCCACCCACCTGGTCGCCCGTGTCACGCCCGAGGAGTGGCGTGCGCTGGAGGCGTGGCTGACGCCGGCGCAGCGTCGGCTCTTCGCGTCGATGCACCGGGCCGATCGGCGCCACGGCCTCGACGTGGTGCGTCGCCTGCGCGACGAGGGCTGGAGGGACGAGGACGTGCTGCTCGCCGGGCTCTTCCACGATGCGGGTAAGGGCCGCACCGGGCTCTGGCCGCGTGTGGTCTGGTCGCTGGGCGAGCGCTACGGCAAGGAGCCCCGCCGCATCGCCTCGCACATACCGGGCTTCACGGCGGCCCTGCACCAGCTCGAGCGGCACCCCGAGGTCTCGGCCGAGCTCGCGCTGCGCGCCGGCTGTTCGTCCCGCACGGCCGAACTGATCCGTCGCCAGGCCAGACCGTCGGACCCGGCGGGCGAGGCCCTGCACCGGGCCGACGAGGCGAGCTGACGATGGGCCTGTCGCGGGTCGGCTCGTCGTCTCGGCGCCCTGGGACCGCGCCTCCGCCGATCGCGGTCTCGTTCGGGGAGGGGCGGCGCCCGGAGCAGGCCACACGCGTCTGCGTCGGGATGGCTCCCCAAACCGACGCCGCCGGCGTGGCGTTCGAGCCGGTAGCCCGCGCCGGCCTACCCGCGGCCGCGCCCGGCTCGTTCAGGGACGCCCTCTCGACCGGGCCCGAGCGCGATCCGATCGCCTTCGAGGGCCCGCTCGCGCTGCTCCTCTCGTTGATCGAGGCGCGCCAACTCGACGTGCTGACGGTGCCGCTGGGGGCGCTGGCGGGCGCGTACCTGGAGGCGCTCGCACGGCTCGAGGGGGAGCGGCTGCCGTATCTGAGCGCGTTCGTGGCCGTGGCGGCCCAGCTGATCCTGATCAAGTCGCGGGCGCTCCTGCCCCGGGCGCCGGCGGAGGCCCCAACGGAGCTGGTCGACGAGGGCCCCGATCCTGAGGCCCAACTGCGGCGGCGGTTGATCCTGTACCGTGCATACCGGGACGCCGGCTTGTGGCTGGCCGAGCGGGCACGGACGTGCGGGCCCCTGTTTCGCCGAGAGCCGTCCGTGGCGCAGGCGGCCGGGCTGGCTGGGGCGCGCCCGCCCGCGGTCACGCCGCTGGACCCGGCCCTGCTCGTCGCCGCACTCCGCAGTGCCGCGCAGCTGTCTCCGCCGGCGCCGCCACCCCCAGAGGTGCTGCGGCGCACGATCACGCTGGCCGAACGGGCCGAAGCGATCCGCGCGGCGATCCGGCGCGCGCCAATGGTGGTGCTCCAGGAGCTGCTCGGCGAGACCGCCGACCGGGTGCTGGCGGCCGTGACGTTCCTCGCGATGCTCGAGCTGGTCAAGCGCCGCGAGATCGCCGTGGAGCAGGATCGCCCTTGGGGGCCCATCCGGTGTAGACGGCTCGAGCGGCTCGGCCTGGCACCGGAGGCGGAGGCCGTCCCGATCGACGAGACGCTGGAGGGGTTCGCGTGACCCCCGGCGACGGCGCGACCCCCGAGGCCGGCGCGGCAGCCGAGGCCGGCGCGGCAGCCGACGGTCTCACCACGGCGCAGCTCGAGGCGCTCCTCTTCGTGGCCGAGCGGCCCCTTCCTCGTCGCGAGATCGCGACGCTGGCCGGCGTCGACGCCGCGACGGTCGATGCGCGTCTGGGGGACCTCGAGGTCGAGCTTGCCGGCCGCGGCATCCGCCTGCTGGCCGTCGGCGACCGCGTGGCGCTGGCCACCGCACCCGAAGCCGGCGCGCTGATCGCGCGCTACGTGGGCAGCGAAGGAGTCCGCCTCACGCCGGCCGCGCTCGAGACGCTGGCGATCGTGGCCTACCGCCAGCCGGTGACGCGTGCCGCCATCGAACGGATCCGCGGCGTCGACTCCGATTACGTCGTCCGGTCGCTGCTGCACCGCCGGTTGCTCGTCGAACAAGGGCGTGCCGATGCTCCCGGTCGGCCGATCCTCTACGGGACCTCGTTCGAGTTCCTCGAGCGCTTCGGCCTGACCTCGCTCGACGAGCTGCCCGAGCTCGACGCCGAGATCGCCGCGCGGCTTGCCGAAGCCGAGGCCGAGGCCTCGAGCGAACCATGAGGTGCCATACGGCCGTGACCCGAGCCGCGGTCGGGGGGCGGGGCTGAGATGGCGCAGGTGCGCCTGCAGAAGGCCCTCGCCGATGCCGGGATCACGTCGCGGCGCCACGCCGAGGAACTGATCGCCGCCGGTCGCGTCAGCGTCGACGGCCTGGTCGCCACGCTCGGCATGAAGGTCGACCCGGACCGCCAGTCGATCGCGCTCGACGGGCGACCGCTGCCCACCCGCGCCGCACGCATCTATTTGGCGCTCCACAAGCCGGCCGGCGTCACGAGCACGGTCGCGGACCGGCACGCCGCCAGGACCGTGCTCGACCTCGTGCCCCCCGACCTCCTCGCTCGGGCCGGCCGGCTCTACCCCGTGGGCCGCCTCGACCGGGAATCGGAGGGGCTGTTGCTGCTCACCAACGACGGCAACTGGGCGGAACGTGTGCTGCACCCGCGCCACGCCGTCGAACGCGAGTACGCCGTCGGGCTCGGCCGTCCCCTGACGCCCGACGAGGCCCGCCGGTTGCGTGCAGGGATCCAGCTGCAGGAGGGTGCCGCCGTGCTCCTCGATCTCCGTCCGGCGACCCGCACCGAGACGGGCGCCCTGCTGGGGCTGCTGGGTCCGGGCCTGCCGACCGGGCTGGCGTGGTACCGGGCGACGTTGGGCCAGGGCTGGAAGCGGCAGCTCCGCCGCATGTTCGCGGCGGTGGGCGCCCCGGTGCTACGTCTGGTGCGTGTACGGATCGGGACGCTGCGCCTCGGCGGGTTGCGCCCGGGCGAGCTGCGCTTGCTCAGTGCCGCCGAGGCCGCGCAGCTGGCGGCGATCGGCGCCAGGGCGCCGACGCGTGGGCTACCCTTGTCCCGGCACGCAGCGGGCGAGACGGACTCGCGGCGGGGACGGGGTAGGCGCAGCGTGGGGACGGAACGGTGACGGGCCCGCGCGGGCCGGTCGTGGCGATCGACGGGCCGGCGTCGAGCGGCAAGAGCACGGTGGGCGCGCTGGCGGCGGCTCGGCTTGGGTTGCGCTTCTGCGACACCGGACTCTTCTACCGCGCCGCGGCCTGGCTCGCCCTGCAGCGCGGCGTGGCGCCGGACGACGGCCCGACCCTGGCCGCGCTGGTGCCGGAACTGCGGCTCGAGCCCGACGCGGCGGGCCGCTATCTACGGGTGCGTGCGGCGGGCCGGGAGATCACCGGATTGGTCCACGACCCGTCGATCGAGCGGATCGTGAGCGAGGTGTCGCGCCAGCCGGAGGTCCGCGCGGCGCTGCTGCCTCGGCAGCGTGAGCTGGCGGCGAGCGGTGGGATCGTCGTGGCGGGACGCGACATCGGGACGGTGGTGTTGCCCGACGCCGACATCAAGATCTACCTCGATGCGACATTGGCCGAACGTGCCAGGCGGCGTGGGCTCGAGCGGGGCGTTCCCGACGATGGCAGTAGTGCCGCCGCGGAGGAGCGCATCGTCGCGGAGCTGCGAGCGCGGGACGCGCTCGACAGCAGTCGCGCGGCAGCGCCGCTGCGCGTCGCACCCGACGCGGTCGTGATCCGCACCGATGGGTTCACGCTCGAGCAGGCGGTCGAGGCCGTGGTCGCGGCGGTCGAGTCGAAGGTGGGCGCCGGCCCGTTTCCGCAGGTTCCGTGACACAATGCCCGGCGATGGGAAAGGTTCGGGACGTCGTCATCACGCGCCGTACCGGCTTCTGTTACGGCGTCCGCGAGGCGATCGACTACGCCAAGACCGCCGCGGCGGAAGGGAAGAAGACGCATACCCTCGGCCAGGTCGTCCACAACGAGGGCGTGATCGAACAGCTCGAGGCGCAGGGGATCCGCACCGTCGCCACGCTCGACGAGGTACGGGAGGGCGCCGCGGTGGTGATCCGCGCCCACGGCGTCACCCCCGAGGTGATGGACCGCGCGAAGGCTCGCGGCCTGGAGGTGATCGACGGTACCTGCACCTGGGTGATCCAGGAGCAGCGGGCGTTGACCCAGCTCGTGGCCGACGGCTACACGATCGTGCTGCTGGGCACGCCGAAACACCCCGAGGTCGTGGGGCTCCTCGGCTTCGCGCCCAACGCGATCGTGGTCGACGAGGAGGGGGACTGGGCGCGCATCCCACGGACGAAGCGCATGGCGCTCCTCAGCCAGAGCACGCAGCCCCCGTGGAAATTCGAGAAGCTGGCCGCGTTCCTCGTTTCCCGCTGCCATGAGCTCAAGATCGTCAACACGATCTGTCCGGTCACGATCCGTCGCCAGCAGGACACCATGGAGGCGGCCGCGGCGGTCGAGTTCATGGTGGTGGTGGGAGGGCGGAGCAGCGCCAACACGCGAGAGCTCACCCGGCTCTGCCAGATCGTCGGGACGCCGGTGTTACAAGTGGAGTCGGCTGCGGATCTGCAAGACCCCGATCTCTTCGGCGAGGCCGAGGTGGTCGGGGTGACGGGCGGCACGTCGACCCCGATCGAGGACCTACAGGTGGTGACGCGGCGCATCTACGAGATCGCCGGCACGCCTGAGGTGCGGATGCGTGCGGCCGAGCTGGCCGCGGCTTCGCTGCGCCGGGTGGCCGATTCGACGTACCGCACGAGCAGCGTCTCGGCGGGCGTTCTCGCTGGCGAGGCCTGAGGATGGCCGCGCGTTCAGCGGCGCGGCCCGCAGCGACGGGCCGGAGCGGGCTGCCCATCGTGGCGATCGTCGGGCGCCCCAACGTCGGCAAGAGTACGCTCTTCAACCGCATCGTCGGCGCGCGCACCGCGATCGTCGAGGACCGGGCACGCACGACGCGGGACCGGCTCTACGGCGAGGCCGAATGGAACGGCCGCCGATTCATCGTCGTCGACACCGGTGGCCTGGAACGGCGCCCGGGCGATCCGATCGAGGCCAAGGTGCAGGAGCAGGCGCGCTTGGCGATCGAGGAGGCCGACCTGATCGTCTTCGTGGTGGACGCCGCTGCCGGTGAGACCCCGGCCGACCAGGAGGCGGCCGAGCTCCTGCGCGGGGCTCGCGTGCCGGTGATCGTCGCGGTCAACAAGGCCGACAGCGAGCGGCGCGAGTTCGAGGGCGCGGAGTTCCACCGCTACGGCTGGGAGGAGACCTACGCCATCAGCGCGTTGCACGGCCGCGGCACGGGGGACCTGCTCGATGCGTTGGTCTGGGCCCTCCCACCCGAGAGCGAGGAAGAGCGGGAGCGGAAGCGGCGCGAGGCCGAGGCGGAGGACTTCGCCGAGCTGGCGGCGCTCGCGGAGGCGCAGGGGGTCGCGCTGACCGAACCCGCGGGCGCGGCGGGTGGGAGCGCCGCGTCGGGAGTGGGCCCCGGCGCTTCGGCGGGCGGCGGAGTCGAGGAGGGTTCGTCGTCCGCGACGCTCGACGTCGCTGCGGCCTGGGACCGGCGGGCACGGACCGACCTGGAGGCGGCGCAAGGTCCGGTCGCGATCGCCATCGTGGGACGGCCCAACGTCGGGAAGTCCTCGTTGCTCAACGCGCTGTTCGGCGAGGAGCGCGTGATCGTCAGCGAGATCCCCGGCACCACGCGGGACGCCATCGACACCGAGATCGTCTGGAACGGCCGCCCCGTCACGCTGATCGACACGGCGGGGATCCGGCGCCGCGGACGCGTGGCGAGCGGCCCCGACTCCGAGCGCTTCTCCGCACTGCGCGCCCTGCGGGCGCTCGGTCGGTGCGACGTCGCGATCCTCGTGCTCGACAGCGTGGATGGTCTCACACGGCAGGACGCGCACGTGGCCGGCTATGTGGTCGAGGAGGGGAAGGGGCTCGTCGTCGCGCTCAACAAGTGGGACCTGGTCGAGAAGCAAACGGCCACCTTCGACGAGTACGTGGCGGCCGTACGCCGTGAGGCCCCGTTTCTCGACTTCGCCCCGGTCGTGGCGATCAGCGCCAGGACGGGCCAGCGCGTGGGTCGCGTGCTCGATGCCGCGCTCGAGATCGCGGCACAGCGCCGCCGCCGGGTGCCGACGGGCGAGCTGAACCGTCTGCTGGCGGACGCGACGTTCCGCCAGACGCCGCCGCCAGTCAAGGGGATCCGGCCGAAGTTCTACTACGCCACACAGGCGTCGGTGGCGCCACCCACCTTCGTGCTCTTCGTCAGCGATGCCGACGCCGTGCACTTCAGCTACGCGCGCTACCTGGAGAACCGCATCCGCGAGGCGTTCGACTTCGGGGGGACGCCACTCCGTCTGGTCTTCCGCACGCGGACGCGGGCGCAGATCGAGCGGCGCCGGGCGTCGCCGCGGCAGGCGCGCCGTGCGGCCGGGGGGATGCGACCCCCCGCCGCCGGCCGTGGAGGTGGTCAGGATCGCCGTGGCTCCGGACCACCCGCTGGACGAGGGGGGCGCCGGGGGCGTGGCCGCTGAATCCCCTCTGCTAGAATGGCCGCCGTCGGGGCGTAGCGCAGCCTGGTAGCGCACTTGAATGGGGTTCAAGAGGTCCCGCGTTCGAATCGCGGCGCCCCGACCACCATCTTTGCACGAAACGGCCCCTCCGGGTTCCCGGAGGGGCCGCGTGGTGGAGTAGGTGCGCTGGCGGTGTGAGGCCGCCGCGGACCGCACGCCACGACCGCTGGCGTCGTACCTCGATCAGCCCTTGGCGGCGAAGAGATCGAAGAACGGCGGGAACGTGAGCAGGAACCCTCCCGCGATCAAGAGGAGCGTGATTCCGAATGCGCGGTTGAACGCGACATCCCGCTCACGCCAAGCGAGCCCGGCGACGATCCACGCGACCAGGTCGGCGAGGACGGCGACGGCCACCTTCCCCGAGAGCGGGCCGGCACTGCTGACCAGGGTGAGAGCGTTGCCGAGAGCAGCCGAGGCTTCGGCGAGCGTCGTCATCAGCCCCAGCACGAAGACACCGATGCCGGCGGCCAGGATCGCCGCCGCGGCCGGCCCATTGGGCTTGGGCTGGCCCATGGTGGTCATGATCATCCCTCCTTGTTCAGGCGACCGGGGCCGCTTTGGTGATGAAGGCCCCGAGGAGCCCAGCCACGGCCGCCGCGGCAAAGGCGAGCGTGAAGAGGACCAGCAGTGCCCGCCGGACCTCTGGATGGCGAATCAGCTGGGCCCCGTAGTAGAGGACCACGAAGGCGACCGCCGTGGCCAGGAGCGGCGCGATCCACGCCACGTGCTCTTTCCACTCCATGCCGAACTGGTGCCACTGAGCGGTGTTCGGGTTACTGAGAAGGAGCACCCGGGGATAGGCGGCCAAGTCGGTCACGCCAGCGGGCGGCTTCGCCCGGTACCAGGGATAGACGATGAACGTGCCCACGAGCACCGTCAACCAGGCCACGATCGCCATCACCCAGGTGCCCACGAGCAGTCGAGGGGTACGCTCCTCCACGCCCTCGGGTGTGACGAGACCCTCCCGCAGGCTCCAGAGGCCGGCCAACCCGCCTCCGAAGGCGAGCAGGAAGAGGGCGCCAAGGCCCATTCCGTGGATGACACCCCACAGTTCACGATCGGTCAACTGCATACCAGGCCCTCCCTTCCAGATTGCATGCCACGTCCTCCCTTCCGCATGCGGCCGCTCGTCGGTCTCGCCGCGACCCGGCCGTGCAGTCATGTTGCCGGCCAAACGGCGGTGCGTGCTCGGGCCGGTGGGCCCTAAACCTTGCGCCGGATGGCCTGCACCAGTGGGCGTGCGGAGCGTCCAATTGTCCCTCCCATCCCGGGCTGGCTGGCAGCGTCGGTGCGCTACGATCGGTCGCGCGGGTCGGGCGCGCCCGGTAGCGGCCCGGGCCGGCTGACGCGAGGAGGAACGTCGCGATGAGGTTCGGCAACGCCATCCTGGCCGTCGACGCGCATGCTGCGGGAGAGCCGGGTCGCGTGATCATCGGGGGCGTGCTCGACGTCCCGGGCCGGACGATGTTCGACAAGATGCGCCACTTCGCGCAGCACCACGACGAGATCCGCCTGCGCATGCTGCGCGAGCCGCGCGGCTATCCCGCCGCCAACTGCAACCTGATCGTGGCGCCCACCGACCCCTCGGCCGTCGCCGGCTACATCATCATGGAGCAGGTCGAGTACCCGCCCATGTCGGGCACCAACACCATCTGCGTGGCCACCGTGCTGATCGAGATGGGCATGGTGCCGGTGCGGGAACCGCTGACCGAGTTCGTCCTCGAATCCCCCGCCGGGCCGGTCGCGATCCGGGCCGACGTCGTGGACGGCAAAGCTCGACGGATCACCTTCGAAAACGTCCCCTCGTTCGTCTTCGCGCTGGACGCCGCGATCGAGGTCCCGACGCTCGGCACCGTGAAGGTCGACGTGGCGTACGGGGGCATGATCTACGCCATCGCCGACGCGGCCGCCCTGGGCCTACGCCTTTCGCCGGACGAGGCACGGGATCTAGTTCGGGTCGGCGAGATGATCAAGGCCGCCACCCGCGAGCAGCTGCCTTGCACACACCCGGACAACCCGGCGATCGTGGGGCCGACCATCGCCCTGCTCTCGGGTCCGGCGAGCGGTCCCCACGCCGACCTGCGCAACGCCGTCGTGGTGTCGACCGGCGCGCTCGATTGGGGCCGGCCCGAGACGTGGACCGGCGCCCTCGACCGCTCGCCCTGTGGGACCGGGACGTCGGCCAAGATGGCCACGCTGCACGCGCGCGGTCTGCTGCGCCTGCACCAGGACTTCCGCCACGAGGGGATCCTGGGCACGGTCTTCACAGGCCGCCTGGTCCGGCAGACGACGGTGGGGGGCCGCCCGGCCGTGGTGCCCACGATCGGCGGCACGGCGTGGATCACCGGATTCGCCACCTACGTGCTCGACCCGGAAGATCCGTTCCCGACTGGCTACACGGTCGGCGACATCTGGGGCGCGGGGACGGCCGCTGTGGCCACCGACTCCACCCGTCTGGCCGACCAGGAGCGGCCGACCGACCGGACGCGGCCACCGGACGCGGCCCGCTCGGCCGACCCCTGACACCACCATGTTATGGATCTCGGGGCCGCGTCTGCGCGAGCTCGTCCCGATGGGGGCGGCGATCGATGCCGTCCGCGGCGCCTTCATCGCGAGCTCGCGGGGCACGCTGGAGCAGCCCGCGCGACTGGCCCTGGAGGGCGGCCGCGCCCTGGCGATGCTGGCCGCGGACCGCGAAGGCGTGGGCACCGTCCTGAAGGCCGTCACCGTCCGGCCCGAGAACCGCAAGCACGCTCTGCCGGCCGTGCAGGCGGTGGTCCTCTGGTTCGACGGCCCGACCGGCGCGCCAATCGCCCTCATCGACGGGACCAGCCTCACCGCGCTGCGCACCGGAGCGGCGTCGGGCGTCGCCACCGACCTCCTGGCCTCCCCCGACGCCCGCGTCCTCGGCATGATCGGCGCGGGCGGCCAGGCGGAGGACCAAGTCCGTGCGGTCTGCGCGGTGCGGCCGATCCGGGAGGTGCGCGTCGCGTCACGCGATCCGGCGCACGCGGCGCGGCTGGCGGTGCGGCTCGGCCGCGAGCTGGCGCCCGTGCGGGTCCTCGCGGCTGGCACCGTGCGCGAGGCGATCCGCGGTGCCGATCTGATCTGCACCGCGACCACCGCCACGGAGCCGCTGTTCGGCGTTGACGATCTCGCCGCCGATGTGCACGTCAATGCCGTGGGCGCGTACACCGAGGCGATGTGCGAGGTGCCAGAGGCGCTCCTGACCGCGGCGAGCGTGGTCGCGGTCGATCAAGTCGCGGCGGCGATGGCCGAGGCCGGCGACCTGCTGCGGGCGATCCGGTCGGGCCAGCTGATGCGGGAGCAGTTGGTGGAGCTCGGAGACCTGCTGGCCCGCCGATTCGTCTCACCCGGTGGCTGGACCGTCTTCAAGTCGGTGGGGATCGCCGCGCAGGACTGGGCCGTGGCACGGCTGGCGGTCGAGCGCGCACGCGCCAGCGGGGCGCCGCACGCCGAGGTCTGAACGGAGTGGGCCGCCCGAGGGCCACCCACGGTCCGCCGCGCGCCCGCCGTCTGCCCGACGGCGCCGTCACCAAGCGCGGCGTGCGCCGCTGTCGGACGATGCCGCGCCTGCCGGCAGCAGGGCCCACGACCAGCGGTATGTCCCGGGCCCCACCAGGTACGCGGGAAGTGTGTCCGGGCCGCAGCTGGCGGTCCCCAACCCGCGGTGCGCGGCGTCGAGGTGCACGATCGTCTCCGGCCGCGGCGCGAGGTCGATGTCGTGGGTGGCGTTGGCCAGATCGGCCGCTCGGAGATGCGTCACGGAGACCTGCCGCGGGCGATCCAGCACGATGGTCAGGCCGCGCCCCGCTCCGTCGCCCAGCCACAGCCAACGCACATCCGCGTGTCCACCATGCTCCTGGGGCCGCACGTACGGCACGTATTGCGCGGCGACGGTCGATCGCCAGCGCCCGACCGCGGCGCCCCGGCGCCGGTCCGGATACGTCTCGTGCGGTCCGGGGCCGAACCACTCGAGCTGCTCCAGCCCGGCCGCGATCTCGAAGACCGAACCGACCCGCGCGAGGTCGTCCAGTTCGGCGGGAATGCTCGCCTCTTCCTCGACCAGCACGCCGCCGCCGGTCAAGGGGCGCAGGCGCTGCACGTGGCCGACCACGACGCCGGCCGCGGTGCCGTACTCGGCCCGTACCACGGTCGCAGCAGCGTGCCGCTCGATCGAGGTGAGGCTACGCGTACGCCGGTCCAGCCCCCACGCCCGCCAGCGCGCGGCCATGCCGCCGATCCGGTCGTTGTCGGTCGGGGCACGCCAAAGCGCCAGGGTCGGCGGCGCCGCCAGCAGCGGGTGCACCAGCAGCCCGTCTTCGTCGACGTCGATCGTTCCGCCGGCCCGCGGTGCCGCGAGTGCCGCCAGTCGCTCCGCGGCGATCTGCGCCGGGGAGACGGGCTCGTCGAGCGGCAGCTGCGCCCAGCAGACGTCGAAGCCCGCGGGCGTCCACGGCTCGTCCGTGGCGGTGACGAAGCGGACCGTCAGCCAGCGCTCGGTTCCCGCCTCGTGGGCGGGCGGGTTCCAGTCGGGGAGGAAGACCGTTCCACGCCCCCCGGGTGGCACGCTGGGCAGGTCGAGCGGGCCGCCCCCCACCCGCTCCCCATCGACCGTCAGCTGATACGCCGCCCGGAGCCACCCCAGATCGCGGACCTCCTGGCGGTTGTGCAGCTCGAGGCGTCCCGTTCGCAGCGCGTCGGGCGTCGCCGCCACGCGGACCGGCGCCGCGAGCTGCTTGTGCTCCCAGAGTGCCGGCTTCGGGGTGCGGTCGGGGAAGACCACGCCGTCGATGCAGAAGTTGCCGTCGTTCGGGTGATCGTCGAAGTCACCGCCGTACGCCCAGCGCCGTCGACCGTCGGGGAGCGACTGGGCCAGCCCGTGATCCCGCCACTCCCAGATGAAGCCGCCCTGCAGGCCGGGCGTTTCCTCGATCGCATCCCAGTACTCGGCCAGTGTGCCGTTGCTGTTGCCCATCGCGTGCGAGTACTCGCACATGATGAGCGGATGGCGCTGTCGCCCGGACCGCGCGTGCCCGACGACCGCGGAGATCGGCGGATACATCGGGCAGGTGATGTCGCTCACATCCTGGTCGCTCGCCCAGTCGAAGTGGATGGCGCCCTCGTAGTGGAGCGGTCGGCTCGGGTCGTAGCGGCGCACCCACGCTGCCGCGGCCTCGTGGTTCGCGCCATGCCCGGACTCGTTGCCCAGCGACCAGAGGATCACCGCGGGGTGGTTCTTGTCGCGTAGGACCATCCGCGAGACGCGGTCCACCCAAGCGTTCAGGTAGCGCGGGTCGTCGCAGAGCGTGCCGTAGAAGGCGTGGGACTCGATGTCGGCCTCGGCGATCACGTACAGGCCGTACTCGTCGCACAGATCGAGCAGCGTCGGGTCGTTCGGGTAGTGCGAAGTGCGCAGCGCATTGAAGCCGAAGCGCTTCATCTGCACGACATCGGCGCGCATCTCCTCGACCGAGACGACGCGTCCGGTGAGCGGGTCGAAGTCATGGCGGTTGATCCCGCGCAGGAGTACCGGTCGTCCGTTCAACAAGAGCTGCAGGCCCGCGATCTCGACCCGCCGGAAGCCGGTCCGCAGCGTGATCTCCTCGACCGCCTCGCCGGTCGGCGATCGGAGGACGACGGCTAGGGCGTAGAGCGCCGGTTGCTCGGGAGACCATGGTATGACGTTCGGCACGGTCAGGCGGAGCGTGACCCGGCCGTCGAGCGGCGGCATCAGCTGGGCGTAGAGCGCCGGCCAGACCACCGTGCGCTCCTCGTCGGTGAGCGGGGCACCCGACGCCACCCGGCTCGCTAGCTCCTGCTCGTACAGGCGGGGTGTCCCGGCGTCGACACGGTCGGCGACCGGCGCCTCGGCCCGCCACGTCTCGTCCAGGCCGGCGAGCCGCGCTTCCACCACCCAGCCGCGCTCGGGACGATCGGCGAACCCGACGTCGACCTGGAGGTCGAGGGTGCCGGTGGCGAGGTCGTCGGCGAGGCCGGCGATCGCCCGGACGTCCGCGAGGTAGACGCGCCCGGTGGCGTAGAGGTAGACCGAACGCGTCACCCCGCCGTGCCACCACTGGTCCTGGTCTTCGACATAGCTCGCGTCGGACCACTTCACGACCCGCAGCCGGAGCACGTTGCGGCCGGGCCGCACCACCTCACTCACCTCGAACTCGGCGGCCAGGTGCGAGTCCTTGCTGACGCCGACCGGGTGGCCGTTGAGATGCACGATCAGCACGCTCTCGGCCGCCCCCACGTGCAAGACCACGCGCCGCCCGGCCCACGTCTCGGGCAGCTCGAAGGTGCGCTCGTAGACGCCGGTCGGGTTCTCGGCAGGGACCTGTGGCGGCACGCCGTCGAACGGCATCACGACGTTCGTGTACTGGGGCCGGTCGTCGAACCCCTGCATGGTCCAGCAGCCGGGGACCGTGGCCTCCTGCCAGGCGGCGGCCGGTTCGTCGTCGGCGTGGCGAAGCAGCTGGAAGCGCCAGCGGCCGTCGAGCGACAGCCGCTCGCCGTGGGGGACGCTGTGCATCGGGAGGCGGCCGAGGCCGGTCAGCTCGGGGATGGTCCAGGGGGCCGGTGTGACGTCCATGGCCTGAGACTACCGCGCTCCACGCCACGTTTCCCGACGGACCGTTGCAGCCCCGCCGGACGCCTCGGTCCGGGTCACCTCCGGCGGCGCGCTGCCGCCTCCCGTCCATTCCCGTAGACTCGAACTCGTGACTCGTATCAGATCTTCCGACTCTGGCGCGTACTCCTCCCAGCAGCCCAGCAGCGCTCCGTCCGCCACGCTCGACGACGAGACCTTGCGGGCGGCGTTCGGCACGCTCGATCTGGCCCAGGCCTCGGCTCGGGGCGACATGGACCCCGAGACGTTCCGGCGGGCCGCGCACGCCGTGGCCGATCTGATGGCCGATTACCTCGCCGGCGTCGAACGTTTCCCCGTCCTGCCCGCCGTCGAGCCGGGTGAGCTCCGCGCGCGATTCCCCGCCGCACCGCCGGAGCGCCCCGCACCTCTTGCCGACGTCCTCGTCGACTACCGTGCGCTCGTCGAGCCGAACATCACGCACTGGCAACATCCGGCGTTCTTCGCCTATTTCGCGAGCAGCGGGTCGGCACCGGGCATCCTCGGCGAGATGCTGATGGCGACACTCGTCGGCAACGCGATGCTCTGGCGGACGTCGCCGGTCGCCACCGAGCTCGAAGAGGTCACGGTCGGCTGGCTCCGGCAGGGCTTTGGGCTGCCAGACGGCTTCGATGGCTTCTTCACCGATACCGCCTCGACCAGCAGCCTGATCGGGCTCGCGGGTGCGCGCCAGGCGGTCCCGGGGAACGACGCGGCCGCCCACGGGCTCGCCGGACGCCCGGCGCTGCGGGTCTACGCCTCCGTCGAGGCGCACAGTTCGATCGAGAAGGCGGCCATGACGCTGGGGATCGGACGAGCTGGGACCCGGCGCATCCCCGTCGACGATGCGTACCGCATGGACGTCGCGGCGCTGGAAGCCGCGATCCGCGAGGATCGTGCGGCGGGGCACGTGCCTTGCGCGGTCGTGGCCACCATCGGGACGACCGGCCCGACCTCGGTCGATCCGACGCCAGCCATCGCGGATGTGGCGGAGCGCGAGGGGCTCTGGCTCCATGTCGACGCCGCGTATGCCGGCGCGACCGCGCTCCTTGGCGAGCGTCGCGAGCCGTTCGCGGGCTGGGAGCGCGCCGACTCGATCGTCGTGAACCCGCACAAGTGGCTCTTCACCCCACTCGACGCGTCGCTCTTCCTGACGCGGCGCCCGCAGGTCGTGCGCGCGGCGTTCAGCCTGGTCCCCGAATACCTGCGGACCCTGGACCGCGCAGCGGCGGTACACGACTTCAACGAGTACACGCCCCAGCTCGGGCGGCGCTTCCGGGCGCTCAAGATGTGGATGCTGCTGCGGTACTTCGGCCTGGAGGGGATGCGGGCGCGGCTGCGCGAGCACATCGCGCTGGCCCAGCAGTTCGCGGGCTGGGTGGACGCGGAGCCGGACGCGGAGCGGCTGGCGCCGGTCCCGTTCTCGACCGTCTGTTTCCGCTGGCGGCCGCGGCGCTTCATGGGACGGGAGGACGAGCCTGACGTGCGCGCGCAGCTCGACCGGCTCAACGCCGCGCTGCTCGAGGCGGTCAACCGGGAGGGGCGCGTCTTCCTCTCGCACACGCGGCTCCGGGAGCGGCTGACGCTGCGGCTCGCGATCGGCGGCGTGCGCACGGAGGGGCGCCACGTGGCGCTCGCGTGGGAGCGGATCCGGGAGCACGCCCGGGCGCTCGACGCGGCCCGAGCCGGCACCACGGCGGTCCCGCAATAAACTCAGGCGGTGGATCGCACCTTGGCCGCGTCGCGCCGCGACGTGCCGGGCGCCGGCGTGCGCTTGTCGGCGTTGCAGTGGTCCCCGCGCACTCGGCCGGCGCAGCCGCCGCCGTTCCTGCTGCACCACGGCCTGGCGTCGTCGGCCGGCTTCTGGGGCCCGCTGGCCGCCCGGCTCGCCGCCGGTGAGCCCGGCGGGCCCGCCCGAGCGGTCGTGGCGATCGACGCGCGAGGCCACGGTGAGAGCGACCGGCCGGACGACGGCTACGACTTCGCGACCGTGACGTCCGACCTGCACACGGCCCTGCTGGCGCTCGGTTGGGGCACGGCGGGCGTTCTGCGCCCAGTGCTGGTCGGCCATTCCTGGGGTGGCAACGTGGTGCTGGAATACGCGGCGCGGCACCCGGGCGTGGCGGCCGGGGTCGCCCTGGTCGACGGCGGCTTCATCGAGCTGCACCACATGTCATGGGAGGAGACCGCACGGGAGCTCGCGCCGCCCACGTTCGAGGCGATGACCTGGCGTGAGTTCTCGGCGCGCGCCGCAGTCTGGTGGAGCGCGACCGGCTGGGATGCCTCGATCGAGGCCGCCATGCGCCACAACTTCGAGGAGCTCCCCGACGGGACGATCCGGCCGCGGCTCTCCCGGGAGCGCCACCTGCGCATCTTGCGCGCGATGTGGGAGCAGCGCCCGATCGAGCTCTACGAACGGCTGCGTTGTCCGGTCCTCCTGCTGCCGGCGCGGCGGGCCAACGCCGAGGGGCTCGAGCAGCGCTTCATCGAAGGCAAGGAGCAAGCCGTCGCCCTGGCGCAGGGCGTCCTCAGGCGTATCGGGACGCCGGTGACGGTCGAGTGGTTCGAAGACTCGATCCACGACATCCCGCTGCAGCATCCGGCCCGCCTCGCGGCGCGCCTGGAGGCGTTCGCGGCGACGCTCGCCGGCTGACCGGCGGGGCGACCCCTCCGTACGAACCACACCTTGGCGGCGGCCAGCTGGTGCGAATATCGTCGTGTCGGGCGCGCCAAGCCACGGATGACGCGGCAGCGGCGGGGCCCATCGCTGCGCATCTGCGCTACACTGCGGACCTCCGGAACAGGCCGGCCGGCCGGGCGGACCCGCCGGCCCCGAGCGCGAGGAGCGAAGCGAGCGATGGCCATCGGCACCGTCACGGACCGCAGGATGCTGATCGACGGCGAGTGGGTCGAGTCGTCGGGAGGGGCATGGATCGAGGTACGCAACCCGGCCACGGCCGAGCTGGTCGGCCGTGTGCCAGCGGGCACGCCGGCGGACGTGGATCGCGCCGTGGCCGCCGCGCGGCAAGCCTTTCGCGACGGACGCTGGCGGGCGATGTACGGGCCAGAGCGGGTCGCAGTGCTGCACCGCCTGGCGGACCTGATCGACGCGCACGCCGACGAGCTGGCTGAGGTCGAGACCGCGCAGACCGGGACGGCCATCAAGCTGCGCCGCGACTCCGACATCCCGTTCGCCGCCGACAACCTCCGCTTCTTCGCGGGGGCGATCCGGCACCTCGAGGGGAAGGCCGCCGCCGAGTACAGCGGGAGCCACACGAGCTTGATCCGGCGCGAGCCGATCGGGGTCGTCGGCCAGATCGCGCCGTGGAACTACCCGCTGATGATGGCGGTCTGGAAGATCGGACCGGCGCTCGCCGCCGGCAACAGCGTGGTGCTCAAGCCGGCGACCGCGACGCCGCTCACGACCCTCATGCTCGGCGACCTGGCGAAGCAGGCGGGCCTGCCCGACGGGGTCCTCAACATCGTCACCGGCCGGGGCGATCTCGTCGGCGCGGCGATTGCCGCCCACCCGGGCATCGACATGGTCTCGCTGACGGGCGATTCCGAGACCGGCAAGAAGATCCAAGCCGCCGCGAGCGGGACCCTCAAGCGTCTGCACCTAGAACTGGGCGGGAAGGCGCCGTTCATCGTCTTCGGCGACGCCGACCTGGAGGCGGCCGCGCGGGGTGCCGTCGTCGCGGGGCTCGTGAACGCCGGCCAGGACTGCACGGCGGCCACGCGGCTCTATATCCAGCGCGAGGTCTATGACCGCTTCCTGGAGCTGCTGCTCGACCACGTGCGGACGGTACGGGTCGGGGATCCCCGAGATCGCGCCACCGACATGGGGAGTTTGATCAGCGAAGCGCAGCTGCAGCGGGTGCAGGGCTTCGTCGACCGCGCCAGGGAGGCGGGCGCGCGGGTCCTGATCGGCGGCGCACGCGCGACGGTGCCGGGGCTGAACGGCGCGTTCTTCCAGCCGACGGTGGTCGATCACGTCGCGCAGGACGCGGAGATCTGCCAGCTGGAGATCTTCGGTCCTGTCCTCACGGTCCTCCCTTTCGACACCGAAGCGGAGGTGATCGAGCAGGCGAACGACGTGCGTTACGGACTGGCGAGCTCGGTCTGGACGCGCGACGTCTTCCGTGCCATGCGCGTGGCCAAGGCGCTCGACTTCGGCGCAGTCTGGGTCAACGACCACCTGCCGCTCACGAGCGAGATGCCCCACGGCGGCTTCAAGCAGTCCGGGTTCGGCAAAGACCTCTCGGCGTACTCGGTCGAGGAGTACACCCAGGTCAAGCACGTCATGGTGGAGCTGAGCGGCGAGGCCGAGAAGGGCTGGCACTACACGATCTGGGGCGACCCGGCGCAGTAGGCGGCGCGGCGTACGTGGTGGTGGCGGAACGCGGCTATCGTCGCCCGGCGGAGCGGGCATAATCACTCCTAGCGCATGTCCAGGCCGGAGCGGAGCCGGCCAGTTGAGCCCGCACGCAACGGGCGCGCTCGCACGAGGAGGTCCCGCGAACCGTGCCGCCGCTCTCGCAGCTCCAGCGCGTGCCCCCGGTCTACCTGGAGCGGCTCGATCGCCAGGGCATCTTCACGAGCGGGTTGCTGCTCGAGGTTTCGGAGACGCCCACGCGGCGCCAGTACTTGGCCGACCAGGTGGGCGCCACCACCGTCGACGTCGACGCGTGGCGCGACGAGGCGATGCTGCTCAACCTCGCCCGGTTCGGGCCGCGCGAGCAGGCGATCTTCGCCCAGGCCGGGATCACCGGGATCTCCGAGGTGCAGGCGCTCTCGCTCGACGAGCTGCGTGCACGGTTGTCGCGCGCCGCGCAGATCCTGGGCGTCGAGCGACCCGACGATCTGACGGTCGAGGGCTGGTGGCAACAGGCACACACGCTCGAGGAGGAGTAGGGCGGTGAACGGCCCCGGTACCGGGGCGTGGTGGGTGATCGCAGTGGGCACCGTCTGTCTCGTCCTAGGGCTGGCGTTCGCGGCGGTCTTCAACCCGTTCTTCATCCACGCCGCCCTGGACGCCGCAGGCAGCGCCGCGATCCTGGGTCTGGACACGCGGACCACCCACGCCGTCTCCGATCGGACCATCATAGAGATGCTGGTCGGGCCCGGGACGTTCGCGTTCGCCGCCACGCCCGGCGGGCCGCGCTTCTACGACGCCGCCGAGGCGGCGCACCTGCGCGATGCGGCCACCCTGCTGCACCTGTTCGGCGGCTTGGTGCTCGTGGGCGTGCTGGGGCTATTGCTGACGCTGGGGCCGCGGCGCCGTGAGCCGCGTGCCTGGCGCGCGGTCCGCGCGGGCGCCCTGGCGCTCGCGGCCGCCTTCGCAGCGCTCGCGCTCTTCTTCGCGTCAGCGTTCGACACAGCGTTCACGCTCTTCCACGAGATCTTCTTTCCGCAGGGCAACTGGGCGTTCGACAGCGCCACCGAGCGGATGGTGCAGCTCTATCCGACGCCCTTCTGGGAGCTCACCTCGATGGCGCTCGCGACGGGGACGCTGGTGCTCTCTGTCCTCCTCGCGCTGATCGCCACCTGGCGGCTCCACGCGCTGCAGCGCGAGCGGCTCGCGCGGGCACGGGCCGCGGAGGAGGACGCCTCGAGCCCCGCCTCGGTCCAGGGCACTGGCCGATGAGCGCGGAACGTAGCGCGGGCTTGCTGCGCGTCGAGGAGGCGCTCGAGCGCGTCCTGGAGGGTGCCGCGCCGCTGGCCGGTGAGCTCGTCGAGCTCGCGGAGGCCGCCGGCCGCGTGTTGGCGGCGCCCGTGGTCGCGACCACGGCGCTCCCGCCCTGGGACAACAGCGCGATGGACGGCTTCGCCGTGCGGGCCGCCGACCTGCTTGGCGCCACGCCCGCGGACCCGGTGCGGTTGCGCGTCGTGGGCGAAGTCGCCGCGGGCCACGTACCGCCCCGCGCGGTCGACCCCGGGACTGCCTTCCGGATCACGACCGGGGCGATCCTCCCGGCCGACGCCGACACGGTGGTCCCGGTCGAGGAGACGGACGCGCCGCCCGGCGTCGCTGAGTTGCCAGCTATGGTCGCCATCCGGGTCGCCGCGCCGAGCGGGGCCAACGTGCGTCGCGCGGGCGAAGACGTGCGGTCCGGAACGGCAGTCCTCGAGCGCGGCCGTGTGCTCGGACCGTCGGCGGTGGCGCTCGCCGCTGCCAGCGGCGCGGCCCGCGTGCTGGTCCACCGGCGCCCTAGAGTGGGCATCCTGGCGACCGGCGACGAACTGACCCCCGCCGGCCAGCCGCTTGGCCCGGGGCGCATCTATGACAGCAACACCCCGGCGCTCGTCGTGCAGGCGCGTGCGGCGGGCGCGCTGGCCCGCTCCTTCGGCATCGCCCAGGACGACCCGCAGGTCCTCACGGAGCGCTTGGCGGCGGCCGTCGCCTGGGCCGACGTCGTCGTGCTCAGCGGCGGCGTGTCAGTGGGTGCGCACGATCACGTCCGGGATGCGTTTGCGGCCCTCGGCGAGGTAGCGTTCTGGCGCGTCGCGATGCAGCCGGGGAAGCCACTCGCGTTCGGGCGCACTCGCGCGGGCCGCGGCGGTGACCGCGCCGACCCCGAGCGGCCGGTCGCGCTCTTCGGTCTGCCGGGAAACCCGGTCAGCACGTTCGTCACGTTCGAGCTCTTTGTGCGGCCGTTCGTGCGGGCCCTCGCCGGGCGACCGGCGGCGAGCGACCGCCGTCGCGTGAGCGCCGTGCTCGCCGAGCCGGTCACGAAGTCGCCGGGACGCCGGGCCTTCCTGCGGGTGCGACTGGCAGCGGATCCATCCGGCTCCGGGCAGTTGCTGGCGTGGCGCGCGGGCGGGCAGGGTTCACACGTGCTCTCGGCGCTCGCGGCGGCGGACGGGCTCGCCGTGATCTCGGAGGACGTGCCGGGGCTTCCCGCCGGCGCGACGGTCGAGGTCTGGCAGCTGGAGGACGAGGGGCGATGAGAAACGCGAGCTGCGCGGCATGATGACGGAACCCGGGGCGCCCCGCGCGGCACGGCGCCGGCTCACGCATGTCGACCGCGCCGGACGGCCGCGCATGGTCGACGTGAGCGCCAAGCCACCGACTGCGCGGCGGGCGGTGGCGGAGGCCGAGGTGCTGGTCTCGCAGGAGACGCTGAGCGTAGTGATCGACGGCGCCGGGCCGAAGGGAGACGTCTTCACGGTCGCGGAGATGGCCGGCGTGATGGGCGGCAAGCGGACCGCCGACCTCGTCCCTCTCTGCCACCCGATCCCGCTCACGGACCTCGTGGTCGAAGTGACGCCCGATCGCGGGGCATCCGCCCTGCGAGTCCGCGCGACTGCTGCGACGATCGCCCAGACGGGCGTCGAGATGGAGGCGCTGACGGCGGTCGCGGTGGCCGCGCTCACCGTCTACGACATGGTCAAAGGCATCGATCGTGGCGCGGAGATCCACCACATCCGGCTGCTCGAGAAGTCCGGAGGCGCCTCGGGGGAGTGGCGCCGCCCGGCCACACCCGAGCCCGCGAGCAATGTCCGATTGCCGCCGGGCACCCGCGGGCCGCGTCGCGCCTCCCGGCGGACGTGACATGGCGCGCGCCTTTGTGCTCACCGTCAGCGACCGCGCAGCACGCGGAGAGCGCGCCGACGAGACCGGACCGCGCCTGGCCGCACGCCTCCGCGAACTCGGCCATGACGCCACGGTCGGGCTGGTCCCCGACGAACCGGCGCAGATCGCGGCGGCCGTGCGCGCGGCGGTGGCGGCGCGACGGCACGCGCTGGTGGTGGTCGCGGGAGGGACCGGGCTGGGGCCGCGCGACGTGACGCCGCAGGCGCTGGTCGGCGTGCTCGACTACGAGATTCCCGGCTTCGGCGAGGTGATGCGTGCCGTAGGGCGGCGCACGACCCCGCTCGCGGCGCTCTCCCGGTCGCTGGCCGGCGTGGTCGAGCGATCGCTCGTGCTCGTGGTGCCGGGCAGCCCGCGCGGAGCCCTGGAGTCGCTCGACGCGGTCGCCGACCTGCTCCCGCACGCGCTCGAGACGCTGGCTGGGGCGGACCACACGGCCAGGACGGACGAGGTGGCCGGCGCGGACGAGGTGGCCGCAGGGCGTCACGGGCCCGCTTCGACCACGAGGCGCGAGGCGCGGCGGTGACCTCGCAGATCCCCCTCTACCCGCTCGCGCCCGTCGTCTTCACACTCGCCGTCATCGCCTTCGCGCTCCAGATGGCACGCCACTTGCGGGTCTTCGCCGCCACGCGGCCGTCGCCCCTCGGCGACCGGATCGGCGAGCGCGTCCGCTCGCTGCTGGTCTACGCCATCGCGCAGGTGCGCATGTTCCGCGATCCGCGCGCCGGGGTCATGCACGCGGCGATCTTCTGGGGCTTCGTGGTGCTCACGATCGGGACCGCCAACCGCGTGACCGGGGGGCTCGTCCAGGCGGTCCTCGCCTGGCCGGTCGACGGCTGGCTCTGGCGGATCGTCGTCGCCCTGGGCAACCTGCTCGCGCTGGCCGTCCTGGTAGCGGTGCTGTACGCCGCATTCCGTCGCCTCGTGACCCGCCCGGCGCGCATCACGCTCTCGCGCGACGCCCTCCTGATCCTGGTGCTGATCGGCGGGATCGTCTCGAGCGAGCTGCTGGCCGAAGCGTTCCGTCTGGCGCGGTACGGCGACCCATTTGCGCACGCCTCGCTCGTCTCCTGGCCGCTCGGCCAGCTGATCGCCGCGCCCCTTGCACCCGCCGCGCAGGAGGCGATCCTGGCGGTCGCGTGGTGGACCAACATCCTGCTGGTCAGCGCGTTCCTCGTCTACCTGCCCGGCTCCAAGCATCTGCACATCGCCACGGCCTTCTTCAACACCGCGTTCCGCAAGATCGGTCCGCGCGGCGAGCTGCCGGCCATGAACCTCGAAGCGGAGACGGGCACCTTCGGCGTGCGCGCGGTCGCCGATCTCGGCTGGAAGGACCTGCTCGACGCGTTCACCTGCACCGAGTGCGGACGCTGCCAGGCGCAGTGCCCGGCCTGGGCGACCGGCAAACCGCTCAACCCCAAGACATTCATCATGGGGCTGCGCCAGATGGCGGTCGACGCCGAGGTGGGCGTGCCCCTCGTGCCTGGACTGCGCGCGGTGCCCTGGGTGCGCGCCGCGGATGCCCGCGGGCGGCTCGCGGCCGGCGTCTCGACCGAGGCGCTCCAGCGCCCGATCGTGGACACCGCGGTCCCCTATGACGCGGTTTGGGACTGCGTCACGTGCGGCGCGTGCGTCGAGGCGTGCCCGGTCACGATCGAGCACGTCGACAAGATCGTCGGGTTGCGGCGCAACCTGGTGCTCGAAGAGAGCCGGTTCCCGCCGGAGGTGACGGCCGCCTTCACGAACATGGAGCGCTACGGCAACCCGTGGGGCCAGCCCCGGTCCGCTCGGCTCGACTGGGCGAAGGGACTGCCGTTCGAGGTGCCGACCTTGGCCGACCTGGCCGCCCGTCCGAGCGGCGGCGCAGGTCCCGGGAGCAGCGCGCGAGACGACGCGCCGGCGCTCGAGGTCCTCTACTGGGTGGGCTGCGCGGCCGCCTTCGACGACCGCAACCGGCGCGTGGCTCGCGCGGTCGTCACGTGCCTGCACGCGGCGGGAGTGCGCTTCGCCGTCCTCGGACAAGAGGAGAGCTGCTCAGGCGATCCGGCGCGGCGCATGGGCAACGAGTATCTCTACCAGATGCTGGCCCAGACGAACGTCGAGACCCTCGAGCGGTATCGGCCGCCCCTGATCCTGACGGCCTGTCCGCACTGCTTCAACACGCTCGCCCACGAGTACCCGCAGTTCGGCGGGCGCTACGACGTGGTGCACCACAGCGCGTACCTGGCGCGGCTCGTTGCCGAGGGACGGCTGCGCGCGGTGGCAGACGAGCGCGGGGCCGCGGTCCCCGCGCGGCGCTCCGTCACCTACCACGACTCGTGCTACCTGACACGCTACAACGGTGTGGTCGAGGAGCCGCGCGCCGTCCTCGCCGCGGTGCCCGGTCTCGATCTGCGCGAGATGGAACGCCGTGGCCGGGAGAGTTTCTGCTGCGGCGCGGGCGGCGGGCGCATGTGGATGGAGGAGCGGCGCGGGCTCCGCATCAACGCGGAACGCACGCGCCAGGCGCTCGAGACCGGCGCGGAGGCGGTCGCCACCGCCTGTCCGTTCTGCCTCGTGATGATGCGCGACGGGATCGCGGACGCGGTCGGAGCCGGGACGGCTCGTCAAGGGATCGAGACGATCGATATTGCCGAACTGCTGGCGGCGGGCCTGGCACCGACGGCAGGCTTGGCACCGGCGGCGGTGCGGGCGATGGCAGCGGAGGAGGGGCAGCGATGACCAGCCGACTCACGCAAGAGCAGCTCGAGCTGCGGGAGGCCGTGCGCGAGCTGGCCCGGGAGCGCATCGCACCCCGGGCAGCCGAGATCGACCAGAACGCCGTCTTCCCACGCGATGTCGTCGAGCTCTTCGCCCGCCACGACGTCTTCGCACTGATCTACCCGACCGAGTACGGTGGCCTTGGCGGCACGCTGCTCACGAACTGCCTGATGATCGAGGAAGTGAGCCAGGTCTGCGCCACGAGCGGGTTGATCCTCGCCGTCCAGGCCCTCGGTTCGCTGCCGCTGCTGCTCGCCGGGAGCGAAGAACAGAAGCAGCGCTGGATCCCGGGGCTGGCCAGTGGCGCCCTGCTCGACGCGTTCGCCCTCACCGAGGCCGGCGCCGGTTCCGACCCGGCTGGCATCCGTACCCGGGCAGTGCGGGAGGGCGACGGCTGGCGGATCGATGGCACCAAGCGCTTCATCAGCCAGGGCAGCGAGGCCGATCTGATCGCGGTCTTCGCGGTAACGGACCCGGAGGCGGGCCGGCACCGCGACCTGAGCTGCTTCTATGTGGAACGCGGGATGCCCGGCTTCAGCGTGGCGCGGCTGGAGCACAAGATGGGGATCCGGGGGTCGCCCACGGCCGAGCTCGTCTTCGACGGCGTGCGCGTGCCGGATGCCAACCGCGTCGGCGAGGCGGGCGAGGGGTTCCGGATCGCCATGCGGACGCTCAACCGCAGCCGTCCGGCGGTGGCCGCGCAAGCAGTGGGGATCGCCCAGGGTGCCACCGACGCGGCCGTCGCCTACGCGCGGCAGCGTGTGCAGTTCGGCAAGCCGATCGGAGAACTGCAGATGGTGCAGGCGATGCTCGCCGACATGGCGACCCGCACCGAGGCGGCCAGACAACTCCTCTACGAAGCCTGCGAGCGGATCGAGGCCGACGCGCCGGACGCCGCTCGCTGGGCCGCGATGTGTAAACTCTTCGCGGGCGACACCGCCATGGCGGTGACGACCGACGCGGTCCAGGTCCTGGGGGGATACGGGTACATCAGCGAGTACCCGGTCGAGCGGATGATGCGCGACGCCAAGATCACCCAGCTCTACGAGGGAACCCAACAGATCCAGCGCCTGGTGATCGCCCGCGCGCTCATCGCCGCGCAATGACCCGGCAGGGCCGGCTGGCCGGCATCCGGCAGCCACGTGCTCGCTCGCTCCAGGGAGGCTAAGGGTGCGCATCGTCGTGCTGCTGAAAGCGGTGCCGGTGGTCGGCAACGAGAAGCTCGTCGACGGTTGGCGCGTCGACCGCTCGGCTGGCCTCGAGGCGAACGGGAACGACGAGTACGTCCTGGAGGCCGCCCTCAAGTTGGTGGAGGCCCACGGCGGCGAGGTCGTGACGCTCACCATGGGCCCGCATCCCGCACTCGAGGCGATCCGCAAGGCGCTCGCCATGGGGGCCGCACGTGCGGTGCAGATCGTGGACGATGCCCTGGCGGGCTCGGATGCGCTCGCCACCGGGCGCGTGCTGGCCGCCGCGTTGGCCCACCTCGAGTACGAGCTGGTACTGGCCGGCGCCGATACCTCCGATGGACAGGGCGGCGTGGTCGGGGCGGCCATCGCGACCCGCCTGGGGTTGCCGTACCTCTCCTATGCGGCGTCGATCGAGCCCGACCCGGCCGCGGGGATCGTGCGTGTACGGCGCATCAGCCCGACGGGCTACGACGTGCTCGAGGCGCGCCTGCCGGCGCTCATCGCCGGCACACAGCTGCTCGGCGAGCCGCGCTATCCCTCGTTGCGCGGCATCATGCAGGCGCGCTCGAAGGAGATCGCGACCTGGACCCTGCGCGATCTCGGGATCGATCCGGCCAGTGTGGGCCCGGCTGCTTCGCAGACCGTGGTGCAGGAGGCGACGCCACCGCCCCAGCGAGCTGGTGCGACGGTCGTCCGCGAGGCGCCGGACGTGGCCGTGGAGCGGATCGTGGCGTTCCTGGTATCTCGGAGGCTGATCTGATGGCCGGCGCGGTCTGGGCGATCGGCGAGATCGTCGAAGGCGCTCCCACCCGGCTGACCCGGGAACTGGCCACGCTCGCGCGGCAGCTCGGCGAAGCGGCTGCGCTGCCGGTCGCCGCGGTGCTCGTGGGCCCCGATGCCGCTGCCGCCGGCGCGCTGCTCGCGGAGCACGGGCCCGACGTGCTGGCCGTGGAGGTGGATCCGGGTGGGCGCCCGACCGCCGCGGTGATCGCGGAGCGCGTCGCCGCGTTGGTCCGCGAACGCGCGCCGGCGTTTCTGCTGGTCGGGGCGTCGAACGACGGCAAGGACGTGGCGGGCATCCTGCAGGGGTTGCTCGATTGGGGCGTGCTGGTCAACGGGGCGGGCGTGCGCTGGAGCGACCGCGGCCCGCAGGTCGAGATGAGCGTCTTCGGCGGCCGGCTCGTGACGCAGAGCACGTTCGCTGCGGACCGCGGCATCGTGATCGTGCGTCCCAGTGCGGTCACCGCCGAGACGGCGCCGGCAGCAGGGCAGGTCGAACGTGTCGTAGTGGACCCGGCGATAGAGCTGGCGCCGGTGCGCGTGGTCGATCGTGTCGCCGAGGCGTCAGCGGCCGTCCCGATCGAGGAGGCCTCGGTGATCGTCGCGGGGGGTCGCGGCGTCGGCGGGCCCGAGGGGTTCGCCGTGGTGCGGGAGCTGGCGGACGCGTTGGGCGGCGTGGTCGGCGCGACGCGCGCCGTAGTCGATGCGGGCTGGATCGGCTATGCGCACCAGATCGGCCAGACCGGCAAGAGCGTCAAGCCGCAGCTCTACGTGGCCGCCGGGATCAGCGGCGCGATTCAGCACAAAGTCGGCATGCAAACCTCGGGGACTATCGTAGCCATCAACCGCGATCCCGATGCGCCGATCGCCGAGTTTGCCGACATGATGGTGGTCGGCGACCTCTTCGAGATTCTGCCGCGGCTCACGGCCGCGGTCCGCGCACGTCGCGGCTGACAAAGGAGGCGTGCAAGGGGTGGATGCTGCGGTCGTGCTGCCGCTCGCCCTGGCGGCGCTGATCGCGCTGGCCCTCGCGCTCTTCCTGCAGCGCGCCTCGGGCGCGCTGCGTGCCACGCGCCGGGTCGAGCGGTTCCAACAGGACGCCGCGGCGCTCGGCGCGCGCCTGGATGCGTTGCTCGCCGCCACGATCGTGCAGGTGGACGGGGTGCGGCGGCATGAAGTGGACGCATCCACCGTGCTGGACGACCTGGCCGACACGATGGCGGCCCTGGATGGTGGCCTGGCCGACGCCGAGGGGCTCATGGCGCCCCCCGCCCAAGCCGCCAGCCGCCTCGGGATCATCGCGGAAGTGCGCCATGCCCAGCGCGCGCTCGACATGGTGCAGTACGGATGTCAGCTGGCGGCCGGGCCTCGGGCACGTGCCCGCAGCACCGAGTCGCAGATCGCGATCAAGCGCGGCTACCTGAACCTGCTGCACGCGCGCGAAGCGCTGGCCCAGCACGTGGGCGACGTGGCGGCCGCCCGTGGCGCGGTCGAACGGACCTGGCGTACCTCGGGCGTCTGAGAGCGCGGCGACGGCGGTCGGCGGTGCGTGGCCCGCGCCCGAGGGCAGGTGGTACGCTCGTGGCGCCGATCCCGGCGGTTGGGTCGGCAGGGACGAGCTGAGGTTCGCGATGCGCTGTCCGTCCTGTGGCGAACGCGACACACGCGTGATCGACTCGCGCGATCTGGACGAAGGGGGAACGATCCGTCGGCGTCGTGAGTGTGCGCGCTGCGGCATCCGGTTCACCACGTACGAACGCGCGGAAGTCGCGCGCCTCGTCGTGGTCAAGCGCGACGGGAGCCGGGAGGACTTCGACCGGGAGAAGCTGGCCGCAGGGCTCCAGAAGGCGCTGACGCGCCGTCCGGTGCCGGAGCGGGCGGCCGAGATGGCCGCCGAGTCGATCGAGGCCGAGCTGCGCACGGCGGGTCTGGCTGAGGTGCCCTCGGGACGGATCGGCGAGCTCGCCATGGACCGCCTGCGGCAGCTCGACCAGATCGCCTACATCCGTTTCGCCAGCGTCTACCAATCGTACGAAGATATCGAGCAGCTCAAGCGGGAGGTGGACGGGCTCCTTTCGGCCCGCTCCGTGGCAGGTCCCGCCGCCAAGGGGTCGTGAGCGTGGCCGTCCTCTCCGATCGCGACATCCGCGCGGCGCTGGAGGCACGGCGCATCCGCATCGACCCCTACGACCCGGAGTGCCTCCAGCCGTCCTCGGTCGACCTGCACCTCGACCGCGAATTCCGCGTCTTCCGCAGCAGCCGCTATGCGTACATCGACGTGCGCCTGCCGCAGCCAGACCTGACCGAGCTGCTCCGCATCGAGGACGACGCTCCGTTCATGCTGCACCCCGGCGAGTTCGTGCTCGGACAGACGCTCGAATGGGTCGAGCTGCCCGACGACCTCGTGGCCCGGCTGGAGGGCAAGTCGAGCCTCGGCCGGCTGGGGCTGCTGATCCACTCGACGGCCGGCTACGTCGACCCCGGATGGAAGGGCACGCTGACGCTCGAGCTCTCCAACGTCGCGAACCTGCCGATCACGCTCTACTGCGGCATGAAGATCGGACAGATCAGCTTCTTCCGCATGACCAGCCCCGTCGAGCGCCCCTACGGCAGCCCGTCGCTCAAGTCGAAGTACCAGGGGCAGGAGACCCCGACGGCGTCGGAGTTCTACCGTGATTTCTCCCAGGGTCGCCGACTCGGACCGCGATCCCGGGGGCGATCGTGAGCGTGGAGTGGCGATGACGATCCGAGAAGAGACCGCCTGGTCGGCCGATCTGGGGGGTGGCACCCGCATCGCCCTCATCCAGGCGGGCACGTTTCGCTCTGACGCGGGCACGCTGTTCGGCCCGGTGCCGCGCTTCATGTGGCAGCAGCTCGTGGTCGACGAGATCGACGCGCAGGGCGCGCTGTTGCAGGCGCTCAACTGCCTGCTGGTGGAGACGCCCGCCGGCCGCGTGCTGATCGAGACGGGGATCGGCGAGCGCTCCGACGAGAAGACGCGACAGCGGCGCGTCATCGAGGGGCCGCCGATCCTGGCGGCGTTGCGCGCGGCTCGTTTCGATCCAGCCACCGTTGACGTGGTGGCGCTGAGCCACCTCCACTTCGACCATGCGGGCGGTCTGCTCGCGGCGGACGGATCGGCCGCGTTCCCGCGTGCGCGGATCGCGGCGCAAAAGCTGGAGTGGGAGTTCGCCTTGGGAGACAACCCGCGGCTGCAGGCGAGCTACGACCAGGGCGAGCTGCGGCTCGTCGAGCAGGCGGGCTGGGCGGGCGCCGTCGACGGCGAAGCCGAGTTGCTGCCCGGAGTGACCGCGATCCGCACCGGTGGACACTCCGGCGGGCATCAGGCGCTGGTGGTGCGCGGCCACGAACGGACCGTCGCGTTCTTCGGCGACCTCTTCATGCGGCCCTGGAGCGCCAATCCGCGCTGGGTGACCGCCTTCGACGACTTCCCGCTCACGAGCGTCGAGGTGAAGGTGCGGCTCTTCCGACGCGCCGTCGAGGAGGGCTGGACGGTCGTGCTCTCGCACGAGGCCCGGACGCCGGTGGGGCGGCTGGTCGCGGAGCGCGACCGGTACCGCTTCGAGCCGCTCTAGCGCCGCTATCGCCCGGCCGTGGGCGCGGCCGTGGGGCTCGCCGCGGAGCCGGCCGATCCGCCGGCTCCAACGGGCGCGCCGGGCGAAGCCGCGAGGAGCGGAGCCAGCATCTGTTCGGCCTGCGAGAGCGACAGGGGTCCGTTCCAGACCTGCCGCACGATCCCTTGGCGATCGATGAATACCTGTGTGGGCAGCCCATAGATGTGGTACGCGCGGTAGACGGCCGACGTCCCGTCGAACCCGATGGTGTACTGGAGGCCGTACGTCTTCGCGTACGCGCGCACGTCGGCGATCGACGACTCCTGCACGCTCACCGCGATCACCACGAGTCCCTGCGCGCGATGCGCCTCGTAGACCTCCTCGATGGTGGGCGTTTCCGACTGGCAGGGCGGGCACCACGTGGCGAAGAAGTTGATCCAGATCGGGTGCCCGCGCAGGCTGCCCAACCGGATCGGCCGTCCCTCGAGGTCGGTCAGCACCACCGGCTGCCCGTTGAACGTGCCGGCGAGCTCGGGGGCACGGTCCCCGGGCTGCAGTCCCAGCTGGGGCGGGGCAAACGCGACGAACGACGATCCGGGGGTGGGGACGGCGGGGGCTGGGGTGCCGATCGGGGTCGTGAGCGCCTTGAGGCTGCCCGCCACCAGCAGCACTGCCACGGCGGCAGCGAGCAGCTGTCGTCCGCTGAACGGCCCCACCAGCCCACGCCGACGATCGCGCGGCCCAGTCGGTGCGGGAGACGCCATCGCTTCAGATACGCGGCGTGAGGTAGCTGAACTGGGCAGAGAACCAGCCGAGCCAATCGAAGATGAGGCTCAGGCCGATCAGCGCGACCAGTCCGCCGCCCGCCAGTTCGATCGCCCGGGCGTGACGCCGCAGCGCACGCACGAGGCCGGACGACTGTTCGAGCGCCAGCGCGAGGGCGATGAACGGGATGCCAAGGCCAGCCGAATACGCGACGAACAGGAGGCCGGCCTGCGCGCTGGGGCCCAGGGCCGCAAGCCCCAGGATGGCCCCCAGCGTCGGGCCGATGCACGGCGTCCAGCCGAGCGCAAAGATCGCGCCGAGCCCCAACGCGCCGAACGGTGAGCGTCGCGCGCCGTCGAGCGGGGCCGGACCGGCCGACTGCAGCGGGCGCCAGGTGCGGGCGAGGAACCCGATCGGGAGCAGGCCGGCGAGGTGCAGCCCGAGGACGACCAGGACGATGCCGCCAGCCTGGCGCAGCAGCGGCAGGTCCGGCGCGAGCACGCCACCGGCGTAGGTCGCGCTCACGCCCAGGATCGTGAAGACGCCGCCGAACCCGACGACGAACGCGATGGCGTGCCCCAGCACGAGCCAGCGGGGGGCGGCGAAGCGCCCGGCGGCGATCTCGCCCGAAACGATGCCGACGTGGGATGGCGCCGTCGCCGCCGCGAGCGGCGCGCTGCCGGCACTGCCGCCGACGCTGCCCGCGTCCCCACCGACGGTCCCCGCGTTGCCGCCGACGCTCACCGCGCCGAGCTGGCCGAGGTACGCAGGTACTACGGGCAGGACGCAGGGCGAGAGGAAGCTGAGCAGCCCCGCCAGGAGCGCGGCGGCGAGGGTCAGGTCAGGCATCGCGCGATCTCGGTGGCTGTCGGCCGGCGCTCATCGGGCCCGCGCCGTGTCGAGGGCGACCGCCAGGAACCGGCCGATCGCCCCTGGCCGCATCGCGAGTGGCAACTCGGCGGCCCCGAGCGCCAGAACCGGGATCGTCTCCAGGTAGCGGCGCAAGAGCGCTGGGTCCGACTCGATGTCGACCTCCACGACGGCCGGCACGAGCGCTCCGGCTGCTCGCCGCGCGTCCAGCACGGCCCGCAGCTCCTCGCGCGCAACGTCGCAGAGATGACAGCCGGGCCGGGTCAGGAAGGTGATGGTCGGGGGAGGGGAGGCGTCGCCCACGCGCGCATTCTAGGCGAGTAGCCAGACCTCGGCCGCCGGCTACGACACCTCGGCCATCGCCGGCCCGGCCCGGCGACTACAATGCCTCGGCGTGCCCCCGTAGCTCAGTGGATAGAGCGAGGCCGTCCTAAGGCCTGCGTCGGCGGTTCGAGTCCGTCCGGGGGCGCCAGCCAGCCATGACCTCGCGGTGGCCGGGCGGCGGCCCGTGTACGGGGCGACCCGCTCGATCGGGGCGGGTCCCGGGGGCCAGGCGGCCCCCCGATCCTGTGACCATTTGCGCTGTCGACATGGCGCGCGCCGATACAGAGTGCCGCCATGACCGCGCCGGACGGAGGCTGCCGAGTCGTTCCGCGGCAGCCGGCCGCCGCCGAAGGGAGGTCCTCATGACCCGCGTGATCGTCGTCAACCACGATCCTGCCGTGGCGGCTGAGCAGGCGGCTCTGCTGCGTGCCGCCGGGTACGAGGTGGACGAGTGCGGTGGCCCTTTGGCCGAGCCGTGCCCTGTCCTTGCCGACCTGCCCTGTCCGCTGGCGGACCGCGCCGATGTGCTCGTCTACGACGCGTGGGCGGCCGGAGACAGCGACGGCGGCCGCCGGCTCGTCGGACACCTGCGCGAGCTCTATGCGGACCTGCCGCTGATCCTCACCGCGGTGGACGACCGCCTCGACTGGGTCGAGACGGAGGGCCCATTCCGGGTGACGCCACTGACCGGGCGGCCCAGCGTCGAGGAGTGGCGACAGGCGATCGAGACGGCCCTGGAGGACCAGGGGATGGCCGTCTGACGGTCGCGCCGCCGACCCTGCCGTCATGCCGCCGCTCGGCACGACTGCCGCACGGCCGTCCGGCCCTGTCCCGATCGCCTCCCGCGGGGCAGCCTGCGCGCAGGAGGTGACGCATGTTGAGCGAGCGGATTCTGCTCGCGTATGACGGCAGCGAACAGGCCCGGCGGGCGCTCGCCTTTGCGGTCGCACTGGCGAAGCTGAGCGGAGCCAGGCTGGGCGTGGTGAGCGTCGTGCCGGTCCATGCGGGGCGCATGGCCCTGGACCCCTGGGATGACGCGAAGGTGCACACCTCGGAGCTGCGGGAGGCGCGGGACCTCATCGTCGCGGCGGGCATCACCCCGACCCTGCACGAACCCTTCGGCGACATTGCCGAAGCGATCGTACGGACGGCCGAGGACGGCGGCTACGACCATATCGTGATGGGGAGCCGCCACCTCGGGCTCTTCGACCGGATCCTCCGGGGATCGGTCTCCGAGGCGGTGGTGACCGAGAGCAGCGCGAAGGTCACGATCGTCCATTGAGCCGCTTCTTTCACCAGACGAGGCGCCCGGCGGGCTGCACACACCGGGCGCCTCTTCGTGCGGCTAGACTCAGCCTCGATGCTGCACCAGCCATCCAGGCCGGACGACCCCCGGAGCCCCGACGACGGACCGTTCGCGGTGGCCGACGAACCGCCGGAACCGCCTGCCCGGCCGCCTGCGGCTGCCGACGTTCGGACGTCGCCCGCCGCGAGCTGGCCGGCGCCGACCGGAGGACGGGCTCGGTCTCCCTGGCCGCCGCCGTCCTCGGGGTCCGTTCCACCAGGACCTGAGTGGCCGGCGGTCTCCCGCTGGTTGCCAGCCGAGGGACCGCCGCCGCTCTCCGTCTCACGCCGCCGACGGGCCCTGGGGTTCGCGTTGGTCGCGCTGCTCGTCGTCGGGCTCGTGCTGCCGGTGGCGATCCTCAACCTGAGTGGCGCGCGGCCCACCGCCACACCGTTTCCCTTGGCCCGCGGCACAGGGATCGTCCGCGTCGCGGGCTGGGCGCCCGCTACGTACGACCCGGCCATGCAGGGCGACGCCGGTACGGCGGCCCTGCTCGCCCAGCTGTTCGAGGGGCTCACGGCGTTCGACGCCTCACTCGCGGTGAAACCAGCGCTGGCGCAGTCGTGGAACATCGACCCGCGCGGGCTCGACATCACCTTCCGGCTCCGGCCGGGCCTCACCTTTTCCGACGGCACACCGCTCACCGCGCAGGATGTCGTGACGAGCTGGCTGCGGATCCTCGACCCGGCCCGGCCCGGCCCGCTCGCCTCGCTGCTCGACGACGTCGTCGGGGCCGTGGCCTATCGGCAGGGCCGCGGCGCGCGCTCCAGCGTAGGGATCATCGCCCGGGGCGATACCGTCTCGGTGCGCCTCGTCAAGCCCGCGGCCTACTTCCCCGCCATCGCCGCGAACCCCGCGCTCGCCGTGGTGCCGCCTGGCGAGGCGGCGGCCCTCGATGGCTCGGAACCGCCCGGCCGGTTCGTGGGCTCCGGCGGCTACACCGTGGCCGCCGCTGACGCGACGTCGATCACCCTGCGGGCCAACACCCGCTACTGGGCCGGGCCGCCCGCGATCGCCACGGTCGTGGTCGTCACGGACCTGGGCGGCACGAACCCGGTCGACGCCTTCACGGCCGGGGAGGTCGACTACGTGCCCATCGACGAGAGCGACGCCCGCTGGGTGCGCTACGATCCGCAGCTCGGTCCCCAGCTGCGCGCCGAGCCTTCCTTGTCGGTCACCTACTACGGCTTCGACGCGCGCCGCCCACCGTTCAACGACGTGCGCGTGCGCCGGGCGTTCGCGTGGGCGGTCGACTGGCGGCGTATCGCGCTGCTTGCGGACGGCCCGGACGCGGTCGCCACCTCGATCGTGCCACCGGGCATCCCCGGCCGGTCGAGCGCCGACTACGTGCCGCGCTTCAACCCTGCCGCCGCGCGCGCTCAGCTGGCCGCGGCGGGCTACCCGGACGGCCAAGGTCTGCCGCCCATCACGCTGGTCACGCCGGGCACGACCTATGACGACGCCGTGGTCGCCCAGCTACGGCAGAACCTGGGCCTCTCGATCCCGCTCGAGGTGATGCCGGCCGGGGCGTACACGCAGCGCCTCCTCGACGACACGCCGCCCATGTGGAGCATGTCCTGGATCGCCGACTACCCGGCCCAGGAGGACTTCCTCGGCATCCTGCTGCAGAGCGATGGCACGTCCAACTATGGTGGTTGGAAGAACGCCGCCTTCGACACGGACCTGGACGCGGCCGGCGGGGCGACCGACCCCGCTGCGCAGGCGCGGGCATACGCCGCCGCCCAGGCGATCCTGGCCGACCAGGTGCCGGTGGTCCCGGTCAGCTATGCCGCAGCCGGGTCGCAGGGGGACGTGGCGTGGGCCCTGAGTCGGAACGGACTGCTTGGCGCCGCCACGAGCGGCATCGGCATCCCACGCTTCGCGGGACTCGCATGGGGGCACTGATGGGCACGCCCGGACCGCGCCTTCCCCACCCCACGCTCCCTCGCACGCCGATCGTGGCGGCCCTGCTCGGAGCCATCCTCGCGGCACTGCTCGGCGGTGCGCCGCCCGGCGTGGCGGTCGGGCGGGTCGCGGCGGCAGACGGCGTGTCGTTCGACCCGCCGAGCGCGACCGCCGTGTTGCTGCAGCCGCTGGTCTTTCGCGATACCTTCCGCAGCCCGCAGCGGCCGTTGCGGGCTGAGCTGATCCTGACCACCCCCTACGTCCTCGGTGCGACCGTCCAGGCCGCCGACCTGACGAGTGCCGCGGGCGGCGCGTGGCAGGTCGGCGTGACGCAGCCCGATGCCGGCTCGGTGAACACCGTGTACCGCTACGCCTTCCGCGTCACCCTGCCTGGCGGGGTCATGGCAACCAGCCCGTCGGGCACGGTGACCGTGGCCGACCCGCGCTTCGCCTGGCAAGCGATCTCCGGCCCCACGATCACGCTGCACTGGTACGGAGAGAGCGGGAGCACTGCCCGGGGTTGGCTGCAGGCGGGCGAAGCCGCCGTCACGCGAGCCGCCACCGCGTTCGGCATCCAGCGCGTGGCGCACCTCGACTTCTTCATCTATGGCGCATCGAAGCCGTTCTTCGACGCGATCGGCGCAGGGGCCAACGCCGATGCTGCCGGGGTCTACTTGCCCGCAACGCACACGGCGTTCGGGACGGTCTTGCCCTCGGATCTCGGGTCGAGCTGGCCGGACCAGGAGATCGCCCACGAGGTCGCGCACCACGTCTTCGAGGTCGCCACGCACAACCCGTACCACGCCCCCCCGTTCTGGCTCGACGAAGGGCTCGCGGTGTACTACTCGGAAGGCCCGGGACCGCGTAGCGCGGACCTCCGGCTGGGGATCGTGCAGGGCCGCATCATCCCCCTCGACGGGCTGAGCGGTGCGTTCCCAGCCACCACGGACGCGTTCGCGCTCTCGTACGCCGAGGCCGTCTCGGCGGTCGACTTCTTCCTCCGCACCTACGGCCGGACCGCGTTGCCGGAGCTCATCGCGACCTACGCCCACGGCGCCACCGACGACGAGGCGTTCCGTGCCGCTACGGGCGGCAACGCCGCGGCGTTCGACGCCGCCTGGCTCGCCGCGATCGGCGTCTCGCCGCCCCCCGCTTACGGCCCCCGACCGGCCCCCGCCGGCCCCTTGCCGCCCGGTTGGAGCATCTCGCCCACCCCAGGCGCCGAGTCCGCCTTCGAACCGCCGCTGTCCGGGCGCGCGGCCGACCCGAGCACAGCGCCCACGGACACGGTGGGCACGGGAGCCGTGGCATCCCGGAGTGTCCCTGCGGCGCCGCTGCTGCCCGCGCTGGTGCTGCTGGCGATCATCTCGTCGACGGTCGCCTCTGGGGGAGTGGCACGGCGGGGTCCTGGGTCGCCTGGGGGATGGCGGCGATGACCACGCTGCTCGAGCGTGCCCGGCGCGTGCCGAGCTGGCAGTTCACGCTGGCGGGCGCATTGCTGGTGCTCGGGTTCCTGATGGTCGCGCAGGCGGCGGCCGAGCCGTCACGCGTGCAGTACACCAGCCAGGAGCGGCCGCCGCTGGTGGCCACGGCCACCGACCTGCAGAAGCAGCAGGACGGGCTCAAGGCGCAGATCCTGAACCTGCGGGCGCAGATCGAACAGCTCGAGGCGTCGTCGGCCGGCAACAACGCGCTCGTGACGAGCCTGAACGACCAGCTCCAGCAGGCGCGGATCGCGGCGGGGCTGGTCGACCTCCAGGGGCCCGGCGTGGTCGTGCAGCTCGAGGACTCGACCCAGCCGATTCCCCCAGGCGCGGCGCCGGGTGATTACCTGGTCAGTGCCACCGACTTGCGGACCGTGGTCAACGAGCTGTGGCTCGACGGCGCCGAGGCGATCGCCGTGAATGGCGAGCGGATCACCGCGACGAGTGGCATGACCGACATCGGCTCGTCCATCCTACTGAACGGCGCCTACCTGCAGCCGCCGTACCAGATCGTGGCGATCGGGCCCCGGGACCTGTACGATCGACTGACGACTTCGGCGAACTTCGCCCGCTTCGTCAAGGCGCGCGTCGAGGGGTACGGCATCCAGCTCGGTGCCGGTGCGCTCGACAAGGCCGTGGTCCCCGCCTACGCCGGCGGCGTCGCCTTGACGTACGCGCAGCCGGCTCCCACCGCGCCGGCGAGCGCGCCTCCCGCCTCGGGGAGGACGCCGTGAGATCCGGTATGCGCTCCCGCAGCGCGCAGTGGGCGCTCGGCTTCGTCGCGCTGGTCCTCGGGTTTCTCTCGATCGTGCAGCTGCGGGCCCAGGCCGGAGGCGTGGGCCTCGCGAACCTCTCCGCCCAGGACCTCACCACGTTGATCGCCAACCTCAACCAGCGCAACGCCCAGCTCTCCGCCGAGGTCACCACGCTCACGATTCAGGCCCGCGACCTGCAACAGGCGCGCGCGCAGGGCGTCTCTGCCGTCGGCGGCCTGCGCGACGACCTCACCCGGATCCGGCTCTGGGCCGGCCTCGATCCGGTCACCGGCCGCGGCGTCGTGGTGGAGTGCGCGGGGCCGATGACCGCGGACGCGGCCAACGACCTGTTGAACGAGTTGCGGATCGCCGGTGCGGAGGCCCTCGCGATCGACGGCGTGCGCGTCGTCGCGAGCACGGTCGTGGCGGGTCCCCCGGGGGGGCTCTCGGTCGAGAACGTGGCGCTGCCTTCGCCCTTCCGGGTCTCCGCGATCGGCAACCCGATCAACCTGACCGCGGCGCTCACCCGCGTCGGCGGGATCGTGAGCCGGCTTCAGGTGACGAGCCCGAGCGTGCGGCTGACGGTCACCCCCGCGGACAGCCTCACGCTGCCGGCGACCGACCGCTCGCTGTTGCCCGCGGACGCCCAGCCGCGCCTGTAGGCTCTGGTACCCTGTCGGCGATGGACGAGGTGACCCAGCGCGCCCTGCAGGTCGCGACCGAGCGGGGTGCCTCGTACGCGGACACCCGGACGGTCCGACGGCTGAACGAGCGCATCACGGTCCGCACCGGGCGCGTCGCCGGGGTCTCTCGCCGGGAAGACGAGGGCTTCGGGGTGCGGGTCCTCGTCGACGGCGCGTGGGGCTTCGCCAGCTCCTGCCGGCTCACCACGGCCGAGGCCGAGCGGGTCGCGGCGCAAGCGGTGCGCATCGCCCGCGCATCAGCACAGGCGATGCGTCGCTCGGTGGTGCTCGACGGCAGGCCGCCGCAGCAGGGACGCTTCGAGACGCCCGTGGCCGTCGATCCGTTCGCGGTGCCCCTCGAGCGCAAGGTGGAGGACCTTCTCTTGGCCGACAGCGCGATGCGCTCCGCAGCGCCCCTCGCCTTCGCCGAGAGCACGTACCGCGCGCACCGCGAATGGAAGACCTACGCCGACAGCGCGGGTTCCGACATCTCCCAGGTCATCACCCACGCCGGCGCCGCGATCGAGGCGAACGCCGTGGCCGGCGACGAACACCAGCGCCGCTCCTACCCTGATCCCGACGGCGGGATGCGCGCTGGCGGATACGAGCGCGTGCGTGAGCTCGACCTGGTCGGGCACGCCGGGAGGATCGCCGAGGAGGCCGTCGCGCTGCTCACGGCCCCGCAGTGCCCAGCCGGGCGGCGCACGATCGTCTTGGACCCGACCCAGCTCTACCTGCAGATCCACGAGAGCTGCGGTCACCCCGCCGAGCTCGACCGGGTCTTCGGCAGTGAGGCGTCCTACGCGGGGACCAGCTTCCTCACGCTCGATCGGCTGGCCGAGGGGTTCCGCTGCGGGTCCGACCTGGTCGAGATCGTCGCCGACGCGACCGCTCCCGGCGGGATGGGCACGTTCGGCTGGGACGACGAAGGGGTCCCTGCGCAGACCGTGACGCTCGTCCACGAGGGGACCTTCGTGGGGTATCTCTCGAGCCGCGAGACGGCGCCCCGCATCGGGCGCACCAGCAGCGGGGCGATGCGCGCCGACGGCTGGAACCGGATCCCGCTGATCCGCATGACCAACATCAACCTGCTGCCCCGCCCCGGCAGGAGCCTCGAGGAGATCATCGCGGAGACGGAGGACGGGCTCTACCTGGTGACGAACCGCAGTTGGAGCATCGACGATCGCCGGTTGAACTTTCAGTTCGCCACCGAGCTGGCGTACGAGATCCGGGGTGGCAAGCTGGGCCGGCTGCTGCGGAACCCGACCTACACAGGGATCACCTACGAGTTCTGGCGCTCTTGCGACGCCGTGGCCGACGGGCGCAGCTACCGCATGCTCGGCACACCGAACTGCGGGAAGGGGGAGCCGTCGCAGGAGGGGCACGTGGGGCACGCTTGTTCGGGTGCCCGCTTCCGTGACGTGCAGGTGGGGGTCGGTCGGTGGTGAACGGAGGCGGGCGGTGAGCGGGCCCGGCACGAGCCAGCTGCCGATCGCCGAGCGGCTGCTGCAGCTGGCCGAACGCGAGGGCGCGACCCAGGCCGAGGTCGTGCTGTTGGCGACCGACGCCGCGCTCACGCGCTTCGCGAACAGCGAGATCCACCAGAACGTAGTCGAAACGGACCTCGTGGCCAACCTACGGTTCGTTGCGGGTCGGCGGGTCGGTGTCGCCTCCAGCGGGCGCCTCGATGCCGCGGGTTTGGCGACCCTCGCCGAGACCGCCGCGCGCATCGCGCGGGTTCAACCCGAACTCGACGAACCGGTCGTCCTGCCGGAGCCAGGTGCCATCCCCGCTCTGCAGGCTGGCTACAGCGAGGCCACGGCGCGCGCGACGCCCGAAGCCCGAGCCGCCGCGGTCGGTGCGGCAATCGCGGCCGCCGACGCGGCGGGCGTGCTGGCGTTCGGGTCGTTCGCCACGTCGGCGGACCGGCTGGTCGTCGCGAATTCGCGCGGCGTGCGGGCCGAGCAAGTCACCACGCAGGCGCGCTTGGTCACCATCTGCATGGGCCAGGACGGCGAGGCCGGGTACGGTGAGGCGCTCGCCGTCGATGTGGGCGCCATCGACCCCGCTGCGGTCGGCCGTGAGGCGGCCGGACGAGCGGTGCGCTCGCGCGCCCCGGTCCCGCTCGAGCCGGCGGTCTATCCCGTGGTGCTCGAGCCGTACGCGGTCGTCGACCTCCTCGACATGCTCGGCATGTTGGGTTTCTCGGCCCTCGCGGCGGAGGAGGGGCGCAGCTTCTACGAGCCAGGGCGGCGCATCGCGAGCGAGCTCGTCTCGACATGGGACGACGCCACGGACCCCTCTGGGACACCCAGCGCGTTCGACTACGAAGGCGTCGGCAAGCAGCGCGTCCAGCTGATCGACCGCGGCCGCTGCGCCGACCTCGTCTACGACACGGCCACCGCGGCCCGCGCCGGGCGGCGCTCCACCGGGCACGGCCTGCTCGCCCCGAACACGTTAGGCCCCGTTCCGGCCAACCAGTTCATGGCCCCGGGCGACGCCTCCGTCGAGGACCTCCTCGCAGGCGTGGAGCACGGCCTGCTCGTCACCCGCTTCAACTACACGAACCCCGTGCATGCGAAACGGGCCATCGTGACCGGCATGACCCGGGACGGCACGTTCCTCGTCGAGCACGGTGAGGTGGTCGGGCCGGTGCGGAACCTGCGCTTCACACAGAGTTACCTCGAGGCGCTCGGTGCGGTCGAGGCGGTCGGGCGCGAACGTCGCCTGCTGGCCGGGGAGCTCGGCAGTTGCGTCGTGCCCGGGCTGCGGATCGCGTCCTGGGACTTCACGGGCGCAACGGAGCACTGAAGGGGGACGGATGCCCGACCGTCCTGTCGTCGAGTTCCGGCTGGGGGACCGCGTCCGCCTGCGCAAGGCGCATCCGTGCGGCGCCACCACCTGGCGCGTGGTGCGGCTGGGCGCCGACATCGGGATCGTCTGCGATGGCTGCGGTCGGCGCGTGCTGCTGGAGCGACGCGACCTCGAGCGGCGCCTGGTGGCGTTCGTCGAGCGCGGCCCCGCCGTGAGCGACCCCGCCCCGAGCGGGTCCGCGACGTGAAGCGTGTCCCGCGGGTACGCAGTCGCCGGGCTGACGCATCCGGCTCTGCCGGCTCGCTCGGCGCGCCCGATCCCGCGCTGGACCCACCGGCGCCGCCCCCCGAGCCGTCCGGGCTGAGCGTCCTCGCCAACCGCCGTTTCTTGCAGCTCTGGCTGGCCCAAGCGTCGACGCAGGTCGGCGGGAACATGGTCATCTACGGGCTGACGATCCTCGTGTACGGCCTGACGGGCTCGAACGCCGCCGTCAGCCTGCTGATCCTGACGTTCCTCGTGCCGGCCGTCGTCTTCAGCGCGATCGCGGGCGTCTATGTCGACCGCATCGACCGGCGGCTCATCCTGGTCTCGACCAACCTCTTGCGCGGCGGCGCATTCCTGGCCATGGTGCTGGTGAGCAACCAGCTGCTGCTGGTCTATGCGCTGAACATCTTCGTCTCGACGGCCACTACCTTCTTCGCGCCGGCCGAGGCCGCCATGATCCCGTTCCTCGTCGAACGCGAGCGGCTACTGCAGGCCAACGGGCTCTTCACGTTCACGCTCAACGCCTCGTTCGCGCTCGGCTTCGCCCTGCTGGGGCCGCTGCTCGTGAACCTCGCCGGCGTTCCCGCGCTGCTGCTGCTCGTCGCGGCGCTCTACTTCGTCGCCGCAGCGCTCTGCGTCACGTTGCCGCGTACCGAGCCCGCGCCACCCAGCGCCGAGGGGGCGCTCGGCGGCGCCGAACGAGCCCTGGCGACCCTCCTCGCACAACTGCGGGAGGGCCTCAGCTACATCCGCTCCAACCCGCGCATCTTCTGGTCGCTCTCCTACCTCGCCATCACCGCCTCGCTGATCGGTGTGCTGGGCGTCCTCGGCCCAGGGTTCGCCACCAGGGCGCTGGGGCTGCGCGAACAGGACTTCGTGGTCGTCGTGCTGCCACTCGGGGCCGGTATCGTCATGGGGATCCTCTTCCTCAACGCCTACGGCCGGTACTTGCCGAGGCGCCGGGTGATCGAAGGCGGATTGCTGGCGCTCTCGATCACGCTCATGGTGCTCTCGATCGCCGGCCCGCTCTCGCGGTTCCTCCAGGCCAGTGCGGCGCGCCAAAGTGTGGCCGACTTCGGGGGCCTCGTCTCGCTCCTCTCGATCGTGGTCCTTCTCGCGTTCCTAGCGGGCGGCGCCTACGCGTTCGTGGCGATCCCCGCCCAGACGCAGCTGCAGGAGGAGCTGCCCGAGGAGGTGCGCGGGCGCGTCTTCGGCGTGCTGAACATGCTGGTCAGCATCTCGAGCTTCCTGCCGATCGTGATCGTGGGGCCGGTGGCGGACCTCGTGGGGACGCCGGCCGTGCTGATCGCCGCGGCCGTCTTGGTGGGCCTCGCCGGTGTCGGCTCCCTGCTGCTCGTCGCGCCGGAAGCGCCCGCGGCGGCGATCCCGGGGCCGCACGTCGCGCCGGTCGATCCGATCGCGGTCGCCACGGGGCCGCACCAGCCCGCCGGCGCGGGTGCCGCCCGCCCCGCGTCCGCGGAGCGCACGACCGGCGGCCCACGGACCGGCGTATGAGGGGCGTGCCGGCATCGTGGCGCATCGTCGCCGTCCTCGTCATGGTCGGTGCCGTCTCCGTCGGACTAGCCCTCGTGCTGGTCGTCCCGGTCGGCGTCCTGGCCGTGCTCGCCGCCGCCTTCGCGGCGATCACGCTCGTGCTCGCCCCGGCCAGTCGCCGCCCGCCCCTGCCGCCCCTCGACGACGCCGGCATCGCCGCGCTCGGAGCGCTGCCGACCGCCACCGTCGTGATCGCCGGCCGCGACGAGGCGGCGGTCGTCCCGCACCTGCTTGCGGACCTCGCCGCGCAGGATCATCGCGACCCGGACGGCCGCCCCCGTTTCGAGATCATCGTCGTCGACGACCGCTCGATCGACGGCACCGGCAGCGTCGCGCTCGCGGCTGCGCGCCGCTCGGGGATCGGGGAGGTGACGCGGGTGGTACGGCGCGGCCTCCCGCCTAGCAGCCGCCCAGAGCCGGCCGCCGTGCCGCTCCCCGACGGCAAGGGTGCGGCCCTCAGCGCGACGACACCCGCCGACTACCGGGGGATCTTCATCGCGGTCCTCGACGCCGACGCGCGGGTGCCCCCGGACTACCTGCGTCGGGCTGCCAGCTACTTCGCTCGGGGGGCCGGGGCGATGACGGCACGGCGCCGCACCCTGCAGCACCGGCCACCGCACTGGTGGATGCGACAGCTCGAGGCCGCCCAGGCCGACGAGCAGGACGCCGACGGGGAGATCCAGTGCGGCCGCTGGAGCAATGGCGGCTGCAGCGAGTTTCGCGGCAATGGGATCCTGGTCCGGCGGGACCTCCTCGAAGCGGTCGGCGGCTGGCACGCGCACGCGCTCTGCGAAGACCTCGATCTGTCGACGCGTCTGGCAACTCTCGGGGAGCGCGTCGGTTGGGCCCGCGACGTGGTCGCGTGGGAGGAGCCGGTTCTCTCGGTCGGGGGGCTGCGGCGCCAGCGGCTGCGCTGGGGAGAGGGGATCATCCGGCGCGAACTCGAGCTGACGGTGCCCCTGCTGCGCAGCCGACGGCTCTCCACCTGGGCGAAGCTCGACTACCTCGCCTACTCCGCACAGACCGTCCTGCCTGTCTCGCTCGGGGCCGCCCTGGTCGCAGGTCTCGTCGCGGGCGCGTGGCCGTCGCTCGCGCTCCTCTTCGCTGCGTACCTGGGACCCGGCGCGGTGCTGGCGGCGGATGCGCTCCGCTGGGAGGGGCTGTCCGGGGTGCGCACGCTGCCGCAGCGCCTGGCCCGTGCGCTGCGCCTGCTCGTCTTTTCCGGGCTTTGGATCCCGGTGTTCGCCCTCTGTTGGCCGCTCGTGGCGTTCGGCGGGGGGCCGATGCGGTACGCGAAGACCGAGCACGTGGGCGCGCCGGACGGGTTCCGCCCGGACGCGGGCGGCGGCGCCTAGCCGGGCGTCGGCCCGGGACGGCGCTAGCGGTCAGCTGCCGGGGGTCAGCCCGAGCACGATCCGCAGGTCGGCGTGGCCCGTCAGGAGGATCTCGGTCCCGGTAACCGTCGCGCCGGTGAGCTGCACCGGAAGCGCTCCTGTCGGCCGCCAAAGCACGAGCGTCGGGCCCTGTCCACTGCTCGGGACCGCCAAGAGCGAGCCGTCCGCGTTCACCGTTAGCCGGAACGCGATCGTGCGACCGGCCACCGTCCCCTCCACGAGATCTGGTGGCGCCAAGCGGGCGAAGCCGAGGCGGAGCGCCGTCGCGAGTGCCCCCGGAAGGACGGACACCTCCACGTTCGCCGAGCCGAGCGCCCCGGCGACGCCGATCCGCTCGATCTGGAGCGGCGCACCGGATGCCGCCTCGGCGACGTCCGTCAGCGTCCCCTCCACGATGCCCGCGCTCCGCTCAAGCAGGGAGACGTCGACCAGCAGGATGTCGAGCCGCCCGATCCGGACCCCCTGAAGGGTGTCATCGTTCGACCGGATGCGGACGGTGTCGGCGTGGCCCAGCAGTAGGGCCAGCGGTGGGTTCGCGGCGACCTGCACCTGGGTCGTGGTGCCGTTGAGCCCTGCGCTCACCACGGCGGCCCGGACGAGCGCCGATGCCACGAGGGGCGTGCCCACCCAGAGGCCGGCACCGATGACGGCCACTACGACGAGGAGCCCGAGCAGGCGCCGCACACCCGGATGGTACCGCGGCGGGGCACACCGACCGACCGACCCGCACGCCGACCGATCGTCGGCACAGCGGGCCGCTCAGGCCCCCAACGCCCACCCTACGGCCGGCGCCGACAGTCCGCCGACCCCGATCTGGCGCGATCAACCGGCGGGCGCCACCGGCGATGCGGACCCCTCCGAGACGCTGGCCGACACGGCTTCGGCCTCGGACCCGCCCGCCGTTTCCGCGGGCACCACCCGCGCGCTGCCCGCCGCCGGCCAGAAGGTGCTCTCGTGTCCGTCGTCCCAGCGCACTCGGTAGTGCGTCCCTGCTGGCGAGGCGATCACCTCGAGGATGACGCCTTCGCGCGCCGGCATGCCGACGCGTTCCGTTTCGACGATGATGCGGTCTCCGACCTTCGCGTCCATCCATCACCCTCCTGCCCGCTGAAGGATGATGCCCGCTGGAACGAAGAGCAAGGGTCCGACGTCCCGAAACG
>JAJYNJ010000054.1 GCA_021786385.1 Chloroflexota bacterium | reverse complement strand
ACGAGAGGCCCCGGGCATCGACGCGCTGGGCGATCGCTGTGCTATCCATCACACCCTTCCTTTCCGGTGGGGGTCCGGTTGGGACCGCCGGCTTGCCTCAGATGAAGACGATCTGGCCGTCGCCTGCGTTGAGCAGAAACGCGGTCACGCCCTCCGCACCGTCGACCAGTGGGTCGAGTTCCTGTTCCGTCAGACGCAAGATATCCATCGAGAGTGAGCAGGCTCGGATCTCGACGTCTCCCAGCTCCTTCGCCTGGCGCAGCGTTTCGGGCCAGCTGGCCTGCCCGGCCTTGGCCGCCGCAGCGATCGCCGCGGCGCCGGCCGCGCCCGCTTCCGGAGCCAGCCCATGGTCGCGCCCGATGCGGTCGGCGCGGAAGGCATCGAGCGCCCAGTACTGGAGGAAGATCCGTACCGGCCGACCGAGCGCGGCGGCCCCGGCGGTCAGCACGGCGGCCGCCTGCAGCTTGTCGTCGGTGCCAGAGAAGAGGACCAGCGAGAGCGGGGTGTCCATTCGGGATGACCTCACACGGAGACGGGTGGTTCGAGCCGCTCGGCCACGCGCGTCGACAGATCGCCGAGGTGAGCGAACCGACGCATCAGGACGCGCTGCATGATCCGGCAGGCCTCGGCGACCTCGGGGTCGGCCAGGTGGTAACGGACTTCACGGCCGCTCCGCTCCGCCTCCACGAGCCCCGCGGTCCGCAGCACCGCGAGGTGCTGCGACACGTTGGGCTGGCCCAGGCCGATCTCGTCCGCGAGGCGGGACACTTCGCAGGGGCCTTCGTGGGCCAGGCGGTCGATGATCTCCAGCCGGCGTGAATTCGCCAGCGTCTTCAGGACCTCAGCCTCCAGGATGAAGATCTCGTGCATGCCATCAGTATTCGCGATATGCGAACGTACGCACTGGTCCATAGCGCCAGATCCTGCGGGCCGCACGAACCCCGGCTGGCGGGCCGCATGGCCCACCGCACGCGCTCGCGGTGCCAGACCGGCGCGCGCGCTCCCCGGCGCATGCGCGGACCGGACGGGCGCCGTCCGGCTGACGATCGGCCCCCCGTTAGGCTCCGGAAGGCCCTTCCCGGACGGCAGGACGGGGTGGACCGTTGACGGAGGATCGGCCCCCGTCCAACGGCACCGAGGTGACGGAGCGGGCGCGCGCCCGAGAACAACGAGGAGATGACATGGCATCGCTCTTCGATCGGCTCTGCGCCGACCACGCAAAGCTCATGCCCCACGTCGACGAACTGCGGGTGATCGCCGACCGGGCGGCGGAGACGCCGCGCGAGGCGCTGCAGGACGAACTGCGGCGCGAACACGAGTTCCTGAGCGCGGAGCTGCTGCCGCACATGGACGCGGTCCAGGAAACGCTCTACCCGTCGTTCGAACGCCTCATGCAGAACCGGCACTCGATGACCCCGATGTCGCGCGAGCACGACCAGATCCGGCACCTGCTCGACACGCTGGGGCAGCTTGCCGGCACGACCGGCCCGGCCCGCACGAGCCAGGGGTCGAGCTGGGTGATGGAGGTGCGCCGAGCCCTGTATCGCCTGTACGCGCTGCTCAAGGTGCACCTCGCCGAAGAGGAGATGTACGCCCCCATCCTCGACCACGAGCTGACCGAGGCCCAGCGGGCCGCAATCGCCGAGGCGCTGGACGCCCGCGCCACATCGCGGGCCTGACCCAACCAGACAGCGCTCGCCGTGTGACGGTCCGGCGACGCCGTGGCCTCACGTGGCGAGGTCGCGGCAGATCCGCCAGGCGCGCTAAGGGTGCGTGGCGGCAAGGGCGTCGAGGATGTACGCGCGCACGCCTTCGACCGGCACCCGCACCTGTCGCATCGTGTCGCGGTCCCGGACCGTCACCGCGCGATCCTCGAGCGACTCGACGTCGACCGTCACGCAGTACGGGGTCCCGATCTCGTCCTGGCGCCGATAGAGCCTGCCGATAGAGGCCGTGTCGTCGTACACGGCCATCAAATCTCGTTTCAGGTCGTCACGGATCCGGTGGCACAGCTCGACGATCGCGGGCTGCCTCTTGAGCAGCGGCAGTACGGCCACCTTGTACGGCGCGAGCTCCGGATGGAGCCCGAGCACGACGCGCGTCTCGCCGCGCACCTCCTCTTCGCGGTACGCGTCGATCAGGAACGTGAACGCGGCACGGTCCGCGCCGGCTGACGTCTCGACGATCCACGGTACGAAGCGTTCGCCCGTCGCCTGGTCGAAGTACTCGAGGTTCTCGCCCGTCGCCTCCTGGTGCCGTCCCAGGTCCCAGTCCCCACGGTTGTGGATCCCCTCGAGCTCCTTCCAGCCGAACGGGAAACGGTACTCGACATCCACCGCCTTCTTGGCGTAGTGGGCCAGCTCGTCAGGCGCATGCTCGCGGAAGCGCAACCGCGCCGGCGTCACACCGTACCGCTCGTACCAGGCCTTGCGCCGCTCCCGCCACTCCTCGAAGTACGCCGCCGCCGTAGCGGGCCTGACGAAATACTGCATCTCCATCTGCTCGAACTCGCGCATCCGGAAGACGAAGTTGCCCGGACTGATCTCGTTGCGGAAGGCCTTGCCGATCTGCGCGATGCCGAACGGGATCTTCTTGCGGCTCGTCTCACGGACATTGCGAAAGTTGACGTAGATGCCCTGTGCGGTCTCGGGGCGCAGGTAGACCAGTGCCGCGTCGTCTTCGACTGGGCCCATGTACGTCTTGAACATCAGGTTGAAGCGCCGCGGCTCGCTCAGGCGTCCCTGGTCGACCGGGCAACGCAACCCCAGTCGTTCGACGATGGTGGGGTCCCGCAGCTCGGTCTGGCTGAGCCCCTCGGCGCCGGGCAGTTCGTCGAGCCGGAAGCGGCGATGGCAGGACTCGCATTCCACGAGCGGATCCGAGAACGAGGCGACGTGGCCGGAGGTGACCCAGACCTGGGGCGCCATCAGGATGCCGGCATCGAGCCCCACGATGTCGTCGCGCTCCTGGACCATGGCCCGCCACCACGCCCGCTTCACGTTGTTCTTGAGCTCGACGCCGAGCGGCCCGTAGTCCCACACGGCGTTGATGCCGCCGTAGATCTCGGAGCTCGGGAAGATGAACCCGCGGCGCTTCGAGAGCGACACGATCGTCTCGAGCGAGGCGACGGCGGGTCCGGGGTCGAAGGCCGGGTCGGTCGGGCGGTTCGGGTCGGCTGTCTCGGTCACGGCTGCGCGTGGCTCCTCTGCGGTGGGGCGGTTGCGACGGTGCGGGGGCCCGTTCGGCGCTCGCGGGAACGACGCACATTCTCGCATGGGGCCGCGCGGGGCGGCGCGGATACCGCTCAGCCCGCGGGCGGTCGGCGGGCGTCCACTGACACATGCCTTGGTGCCCGCACCTCGTCGAGGAACGCGAGCGAGCGCGCCTCGCGCTCCAGGACGTGCCGCACGAAGAGCCGCATCGCCTGTTCGGCCTCGGCCTCCACGCCCGGCGGCAGGCGTAGTCGCGCGACCGCCTCCAACTCCAGGTGGCGGTAGGCCTTCAAGAGCCGCAGTCCGTCGCGGGAGAGGCTCGCGCGCTCGGCGACCGGGCCGGGGTGCTCGGCGCACAGCAACCCGCCGAGTGCCGGCACCCAACGGAACGCCTCGTCGGCCTCCAGGCGCCGGTCGCACTCCACGCACCGGTCGACCTCGGGCCGCTGGCCCAGCTCGTCGGTCAAGCCGAACTCGAACCAGCGGGCGACCCGACCAGGTGCCAGCCCCGCGTCGAGGTAGCCGTAGGCCTGAGCCAGCAGCTCGTACAGCCGCGGGGCCGGCGCGCGCTCCTCGGCGGCCCGCTCCACCAGCTCCGAGAGATACCACGCGGTCGCCGTCGACTCCAGCCGGTCGCGCAGCGCGAGCCAGGCATGGCGGACCGTGGCCTGCGTGACGACGTCGAAGGTCCGGCCGTGGGCCAGCACCAGGTACAGCTCCGCGAACGGCTCCAAGCTTCCGCCGAGCCGACTCTGCGGGCGTCGCACCCCCTTGGCGATCGCCTTCAGCTTGCCATCGTGCGCCGTCAGCAGCGTCAGGACGCGGTCGGCCTCACCCAGGTCGAAGCGCGACAGCACGATCGCACTGGTCTTGTAGATGCGCGGCACAGGCACCTTGCAAGCGTAACGCCTGTATCATCGGGCGCGTGCTGACCCAGGCCGACCTGCAGGCCATGATCGCCGACACCGAGGCCGAGATCCTCGAGGTGGTCGACGCGGTCGACGCGCCCGCCACCCGAGCGCTCTACGACATGGTGCGCTACCACCTCGGGCTCGACGGCCCGTCCGGGGTGAGCGGCAAGCGACTCCGCCCCCTCCTCGGACTGCTCGCCTACGCCTCGATCACGGGAGACCACCGGCGCGCGCTGCCGGGCGCCGCGGCGGTCGAGCTGGGCCACAACTTCAGCCTGGTCCACGACGATATCGAGGACCGCGACGTGGAGCGACGCCACCGCGCCGCGCTCTGGACCGTGTATGGGGTCGGCCAGGCGATCAACGCCGGCGACACACTGTTCGTACTCTCACGTCTCGCCCTGCATCGCCTCACGGACCTCGGGTTCAGCGACCGGAAGGTGCTGCGCCTCATGCGGCTGTACGACGACACGTGCCTGGCGCTCTGCGAGGGCCAGTTCCTCGACATCTGGGCTTCCGACCACGGCGGCGAGATGTCCGTGGAGGGCTACTTCGACATGATCGGCCGCAAGACGGCCGCCCTGATCGCCGCGTCCGTGGAGGCGGGCGCGTTGCTCGCCACCGACGACCAAGCGGTGGTCGACGCATACCGGCGCTTCGGCTGGGCGCTGGGACTGGCCTTCCAGTTGAACGACGATCTGCTAGGGATCTGGGGCCAGGAGCAGGTGACCGGCAAGGAAGCTTCCGACCTGGCGAAACACAAGAAGACGCTCCCCGTGCTGTATGCGCTGGAGCACGCCTCGGCCACGGACCGCGAGCGGCTGCTGGCGCTCTACGGTCGGACCGACCCGACGCCCGAGGAGGTCGCCGAGGTCCGCGCCATCCTGGAGCGGACGGGCGCCCGCGACTACACGCGGACGGAGGCGCGCCGGCTGCGCGACGAGGCGTTGGCGGCGCTCGACGCGACGGGCGTGATCGAGGGTGCCGCGCGGGAGCGGCTGCGCGACCTGATGGTGTCGGCGATCAGCGCGTAGGCGGTTCCCGAGGGGTCCTGCCGGGAGGTCGGCCGGGCTTTCCGCTCTGCCCGGGCGACCCGAGCCAGGCGCGACCCCTCTCCCTGGCTGCGCGCTATCGTGGGGAGCATGCGGATCTTCATCGCGGGCGCCTCCGGCGTGATCGGGCGCGAGCTCCTGCCCATGCTCGTCGGTCACGACGTGGTCGGGATGACGCGGTCGCGGCCGGAACTGGTGCGAGAGCTCGGTGCGGAGCCAGTGGTCGTCGACGTGTACGAGCGCGACGCCGTGTTCGCGGCCGTCGGGGCTGCGCGTCCCGACGTCGTGGTCGACCTGCTCACGGACCTTGCCGGCGGTGACTTCGCAGCGAACAACCGGATCCGCCGCGAGGGGACGCCGAACCTCGTGGACGCCGCCGTCGCCGCCGGCGCCCGGAGGATCGTGGTGGAGAGCATCTCGTTCGGCGTCCCGCCGGATGCGGCCGCGGCGCGCGACGAGATGGAGCGGCTCGCGCGCGAGTCCGGGCTGGAGGCGGTGGTCGTGCACCTCGCGAGGCTCTGGGGGCCCGAAACGTGGAACGACGCACCCGGCGAGGACGGCGAGTACGTGAGCGTGCCCGACGCGGCGGGGATGGTCAGGGACGCGATCCTCGGCCCCTCGCCCGGGCCCGACCTGCGCTGACCGGGGCGGCTACTCCGCCTCCGCCTCCTCGTCGGATGTCTCCTGCGGCCGGCGCACCGCCAGCACCTTGCCCACCCGCCGGCCGTCCGTGGTCTCGACCGTCAACGTGACGCCGTCCACGTCGAGGCTGTCGCCGACCTTCGGCACCCCGCCGATGCGGTGGTAGACCAGCCCGCCCACCGTGTCGTACTCCTCGCGATCCTCGTCGCGCAGGTCCACGCCGAACGCTTCCACGAAGTCATCGATGTTGGCGCGGCCGTCGAAGCGGACCTCGTCGTCGGAGAGCCGCTCGACCATCGGCTCCTCCACGTCGTACTCGTCCTGGATCTCGCCGACGATCTCCTCGAGGAGGTCCTCGATCGTGACGAGGCCCGCGGTCCCGCCGTACTCGTCGAGGACGATCGCCATGTGCACCTTGCGCCGCTGCAGCTCGTGCAGCAGATCGTCCACACTCATCGATTCCGGGACGAAGAGGGGCGGGCGCAACAGGCGACGCAGGTCGGGCGGCGCCGCACCGCCCTTCAGGTACGGGAGCAGGTCCTTGGCGTAGAGGATCCCCACGATGTTGTCGATCGACTCCTCGTAGACCGGGATCCGCGAATGCCCCTCGCGCAGGATCGTGTCGACGGCCTCCGCGAACGGCGTGTCGACCGGGATCGCCGTGACGTCGATGCGCGGCACCATCACCTCGTGCACGCGACCCTCACCGAGCTCGATGACCGCCGAGATCATCTGCTCCTCCTCGGCCTCGAGCACGCCCTGCTCACCGCCGCGCTCGACCAGGATCTTCAGCTCCTCCACGGAGACCTGGGACCGATCGGTCTGCTGCCCGCCGAGGGGGCGAGCGATCGCATTGGTGATCGCCTCGAGCAGGCGCACGAGTGGCCCGAGTAGTTTCTCGAGCAGCTCGAATGGCCCCGCCACGGCCAGCGCGAACCGTTCCGCATTGGCGAGTGCCAGCGCCTTGGGTACGAGCTCCCCGAAGACGATCGTGACGAGCGCGAGGAGCGCGGTCACGACGATGAGCGCGAGGGCGTCGGCCAGGGGTGCCAGTGGCGCAATCCGCGAGAAGACGTCCCGGAGTCCCAGGGTCAGGCTGACCGCTGCGAAGGCCGAGGCCAGGAACCCGATGAAGGTGATCCCGAGCTGTGTGACGGCGAGGAAGCGGCCCGGGCGTCTCAGCAGCCGCTGCAGGCGCTGCGCCGCCCAGTTGCCCTCCTCCACCAGCTGTTCGACCCGGCTCCGGCGGATCGTGACGAGGGCGATCTCCGCCGCGACGAAGACCGCGTTGAGCACGATCAAGATCGCGATCACGACGAGCTCGACGAGCGCGTTCATGCCGTCGACCCGGTGTCCTCCGAGGCGGAGATCGGCGCCCGGTCCTCAGCCGAGGCTTGCGGGGGGCGCTCGCCGTCGCCCAGGGCGGTCGGCCCGGACGCCTCGCCAGCCGGGCGGCCGGTATGCGGCGTCCGCGGATGGCGCAGCCGCGCCGGCACCCCGACCGCCAGCATCCCGTCGGGCACGTCGTGGGTCACCACCGAGCCCGCGCCGGTCTTCGCGCCGGCGCCCACGTTGACGGGCGCGACGAGCATGGTGTCCGAGCCGATGAACGCGCCGTCGCCGATCGTGGTGCGGTGCTTCGCCTCGCCGTCGTAGTTGCAGGTGATCGTGCCGGCGCCGATGTTGACGCGCTCGCCGATCGTCGCGTCCCCCAGGTAGCTGAAGTGATGCTGCTTGGACCCGGCCCCGAGGCGGCTCGCCTTGATCTCGGCGAAGTTCCCGACCTCCGCGCCGTCGCCGACCGACGCGCCCGGACGCAGGTGCGCCCACGGCCCGATGCGCACGTCGTCACCGACCTCGCTCGACTCGATCACGCTCGACCAGACCCGGCAGCGCCGGCCGATGACGCTGTCGACGATCCGGCTGCCGGCGCCGATCACCGTGTCCGTGCCGATGCGCGTACGGCCCTGCAACACCGCGCCGGGCTCGATCACGACGTCCGGGTCGATCTCGACGGTGGCGTCGATGAGGACGGAGCCAGGGGCGAGCATCGTGACGCCAGCCAGCATGTGCCGCTCGACGATCCGACGGCGCAGGACGGCCTCGACGGCGGCCAACTGGACCCGGTCGTTGATGCCGGCCAGTTCGCGATAGTCCGCCACCTCCAGCGCCACCACAGAGCCCCCTTCGGCACGCGCGATGGCGACCAGCTCTGGGAGGTAGTACTCACCAGTCGCCGGTGACGGCGCGACGTCGTCGATCCGCGAGCGAACCCACCCACCATCGAACGCGTAGAGCGCCGCGTTGACCTCGCCGATGGCGCGGGTCGCCTCGTCGGCGTCCTTCTCCTCGACGATGCGCGCCACGTGGCCGGCCGCGTCGCGCACGACGCGTCCGTACCCGCGGGGATCGGGCGGCCGCGTGACGGCCACCGCGATGGTCGCGTTCTCTCGTCGGCGCAGCGCGAGCAAGCGTTCGACCGTGGCCGGCCGCAGGAGCGGCACGTCGCCGCTCAGCACCACGATCTCATCGAGCCCGGCCGGCGCAACCTCCAGGGCGGCCCGCAGCGCGTCGGCAGTGCCCAGCGGCTCGGCCTGCACGGCGAACTCGACGCGGTCGGCCGCGAACGCCTCGCCTACCGCACCGGTCGCCGGGGAGATCACCACCAGCGGTGGCCCGTCGCCCACCGCGCGCGCCGTATCGAGAACATACGCGAGCATCGGCCGGCCGCAGACGGGATGTAGCACCTTTGGTCGCCGGGACCGCATCCGGGTGCCGAGGCCCGCCGCGAGCACGATCGCACGCGGCCCGCCGGCTGCGCCGCTCACGGCGAGGGCGTCCCGTGGCGTTTTGGAGGGTTGGTGGACACGTCCTGCTGATTCTCGGGCGCCCCGCAGCAGGTGTCAACGGCAGCCCCCGGAGGGGTATCGTAGCCCCCCGAGGAGGCGTCCCAAGACGCCGGAAGGAGGCTGGGAGGGCAGCCCCCGCAGGAGGGCAGCCCCCGCAGGAGGCCGCCCCGGTGGAGCAGCGCCGCACGTTGCGTGATCTTGGCGCGGATCAGCGCCGCCCGCGCAGACGTTCCCTCGCAGCCGCCCCGTGCGATCGCCGACGAGCGCCTTCATGCCGGCTCGGAGACGAGGGCCGTCACCTCGATCTCGACCCGGCCAGCGCGGGGAAGTGCTGCGACCGCGACGGTCGAGCGGGCCGGGAAGGGTTCCCGGAAGTGGCGGGCGTAGATGGCGTTGACCGCCGCGAAATCGCCCATGTCGGCGAGGAAGATCGTCGTCTTGACCACGTCGTCCATGGTCGCGCCGGCCGCCTCGAGGAGAGCCCGGACGTTGGCGAGCGCGCGCTCGGCCTGCGCCTCGACCCCGCTCGCGAGCTCGCCGGTGGCCGGGTCCATCCCGAGCTGGCCTGAGCAGAAGACGAACCGCTGCGCGCGCACCGCTTGGCTGTACGGGCCGATCGCCGCCGGCGCGGCGTCTGTGGTGATGCGGTCCTTCATGCCTCTCCTCCGATCGTCGTGGTGGCGATGACCTTGAGTGCGCCACCGGGTGGCCGCAGCAGGCGGCGCGCGGCCGCGTCACGGACAACGGCCGCGGCACGCCGGGCCCCGCCCGGCGAAGGATAGAGGACCGCCAGCGTCGGCCCAGAGCCGCTCAGATGGACGGGTCGACCGAGCAGCGCACCCAGCTCGTCGCGCAGCGGCTCGAGCCCGGGGAGGATGGCTGCCGCGGCCGGCAGCAGATCGTTCGCGGGCTCCGTGTCCGCCACCTCGGCCGCGGTCGCGCCGCGGCGCAGGCGTGCCGCAAGGTCCGCCGCGGCGCCGGGCCGCGCACCAAGGGGCACGGGGCTCGCGTGCGGGTCGTGCGGAGGTTCCTCGCGGTACCCAGCGTCCAGGGCCGCGAAGACCTCCCGGGTAGCGAGCCGCGCGGCAGGCACCACGAGCAGCACGCCGAGCGGGCCGCCCGCCGGCGGCGGCAACTGCCACAGCCGCTCGCCGCGACCGCCGGCGAGGGCCCACGTCCCCAGCGCGAAGAACGGTACGTCGGAGCCGAGGGCGGCTGCCAGCTGCAGACGGCGCTGCGCACCCAGCTGCAGCCCCCAGGCGGCCGCGGCGAGGTCGAGTGCCGCGAGCGCGTCACTGCTGCCCCCGCCAAGCCCGGCGGCGACGGGGATCCGCTTGCGCAGGTCGAACGCCAGCGGCGCGAGCGGGCGGCCCGTCTCGCCCCGCAGGAGCGCGGCCGCGCGCACCACCAGGTTGTCGCCCGTCGCCAGGGCCCCCGCCCCGCGGACAGCGAGCCGATCGCGCGGCGAGGCGCCACTGAGGACCCCCACGCGCACCGAAAGCTCGTCCGCCAGCGCCAGCGGTGCCAGGACCGAACGCAGCTCGTGGTATCCATCCGGGCGGCTTCCGACCACCTCCAGGACCAGGTTGATCTTCGCGGGGGCTCGGCCCGAGAGGGTCACGACCGTTGCCTGAGCCTGTCCGGCCCGCTGGGACGCCGGGAGGGTCGACGCCGCCTGCCAGGGCGCCTGCGACCGCGCGCCATCGCGGCTCCCGCTCACGCGGCCGCTCCCCCACCCCGCCATCCCGGTCCGATCAGGCCCAACGCCTCTGCGAGACCCAGCCATTCCTCGACCGAGAGCGTCTGGGGTCGACGCTCCGGCGCGATCCCGGCCACCTCGAGCGCGGTATCGATGCGGTCTCGTCCGAGCGCAGGCAGCTGGCGCGGCAGCACGTTGCGGACCATCTTGCGTCGTTCGCGGAAGCCGGCCTGCACCAGCCGCCAGAGCGCGTCCTCCTCAGCGAGCGGCAGGCGCCGCGCACGCGTCGATCCCACGAGCAGCGCCGAGTCGACGTCGGGGGCCGGCTCGAACGACGACGCCGGCACGATCCTCGCCACCGCAACCGCGGCATGGTACTGGACGAATACCGAGAGATAGCTCAACTCCCCCGGCCGCGCCGCGATCCGCTCGGCGACCTCGCGCTGCAGCATCAGCACGAACCGTGCGGGTCGCGGCTCGGCGCCCAGCACGTGGTGGAGGATCGGGCTCGTGATGTGGTAGGGCAGGTTCGCGACCAGGTCGTACGGCGGCGCCACCAGGTCCGCCAACGGGAGGTCGAGCGCATCGGCCTCGACCAGGCGGAGGGCGCCGGGAGTGGCGGGATCGTCCTCGGCGAGGGCGAGGGCGCGCTCGAACCGCTCGCGGAGGTGCCCAACGAGGCGAGCGTCGACCTCGACGGCGGTCACCGCCGCACCGGCGCGCAGCAGCGCCCCGGTCAGAATGCCGATCCCTGCCCCGATCTCGAGGATCGTCCGGCCGGGGGCCGGCGCCGCCATGGCCACGATCGCCTCGAGCGTGGCCCCGTCCGCCAGGAAGTTCTGGCTCAACGCCCGGCGCGCCGTCAGCCCGTGACGCCGCAGGTAGCGCCGGACCACCTCGGCGCCGAGGTGCGTCGCGCCGAGCGGGTCCTCCGCGGATAGCCTCACGAGAGGAGCGGCAGGGACGGCCGCGCATCGAGGTCGAGCGAGGCTCGCGTGCCCGCCCGCGCCCGGAAGAACCCCGCCGCGCCGATCATCGCCGCGTTGTCCGTGCAGAGGCCCGGGCGCGGCACGATCAGCGGGATGCCGAGAGCCGCGGCGCGCTCGGCCACGCGCTCGCGCAGCACGGCGTTCGCCGCGACGCCCCCGCCGAGCACGATCGCCCGGGCACCGCTCTGCTCTGCCGCCTGGCTCGTCTTCGTCGCGAGCACGTCGACCACCGACTCCTGGAACCCGTACGCGAGCTCGGCCACGGCAGCCGGATCGAGCGCCTCTGCGCCGCCACGGGCCTCGATGACCCGTCGCGCGGCCGTCTTCAAACCGCTGAAACTGAAGTCGTAGGAGTCACCCATCCAGGCCCGCGGGAACTCCACGTCGCGCCGCTGCGCCCCGGCCGCTGCCTTCATGATCGCCGGGCCGCCAGGGTACGGCAGGCCCAGAAGCCTGCCGACCTTGTCGAACGCCTCGCCCGCCGCGTCGTCGACCGTCTGTCCGAGGAACCGGTACCGGAGGTGATCGCGCATCTCGACCAGGAACGTGTGGCCGCCGCTCACGACCAGCGCGATCAGCGGAAACGGCGGGGCCGGCCGCTCTGGCTCGTCCGGATCGAGCAGCCAGGCCGCGTAGATGTGTCCCTCCAGATGGTTGACCGGGACGAGCGGCCGCCCGTGCACATACGCCAGCGTCTTCGCGAAGTTGATCCCGACGAGGAGCGAACCGGCCAGCCCGGGGCCGTTGGTGACGGCCACGGCCTCGATGGTCGACCAATCGTCGATCCCCGCCGCCGACCGCGCCTCCTCGAAGACAGGCACGATCCAGCGCAGGTGTGCGCGCGCCGCGACCTCGGGCACGATCCCACCGGTCGCGGCATGCATCGCGACCTGGCTGGCGACCACGCTCGAGCGGATCCGTCGCCCCTGTTCGACGACCGCCACGGCGGTCTCGTCGCACGACGTCTCGACCGCGAGGATCAGCCCCGTTCCGCTCCGTGCCATCATGCCTCGTCCCGTGGCTCGCCGCTCCCCTCCGCGTCGTCGGTTCCGGCACGGATCTCGGCGGAGAGTTGCCGCAGGCGGCCCCGCATCTCTCGCGACCGGAGCTCGCCCGTCGTCATGATCAGCGCATCCTCGTTGTTATCGGTGTAGTAGCGCGGGCGCACGCCGACCGGGCGGAATCCATACTTCTCGTACAGGCGCCGTGCCGGCAGGTTCGACACGCGCACCTCGAGCGTGGCGACCGCCGCGCCGACCGACTCGGCGATGCGCAGCAGCTCGAGCAGCAGGATCTGGCCGACACCCCGCCGACGATACTCCGGCGCGACCGCGAACGTGGTGATGTGCGCCTCGTCGACCATCAGCCAGAGCCCGGCATAGCCCACCACGTGGTCGCCATCGCGTGCCACAAGGTAGCGCGCCAGCCGGTTCGACTCGAGCTCCTGGCGGAAGGCGTAGGTGGGCCATGGCGCGCTGAAGCTGGCGCGCTCGATCTCGTGGACCGCAGGGATGTCGCCGAGCGCCATCGGCTCGACGCGTACCCTTACCGGTGGTCGCGCGACCATTCGATCGTCCCGAGCTGGGCGGTGATGCCGCGCGGCAGCGTCACGTACGCGGGCACGAGCTCCGCCACGTCGTCGGCTCGGCCGGCTTCCAGGGCGCCCCTGCCGAGCGAGAGGAGCGACCCCCCCAGCCGCTCCTGGGCCGCGGCCCCCAGGGCGACGGCCGCCGCGCCGATCTCCGGACCTGCCGGCAGGTCGACCGCGACCAGCGACATGCCCGCCAGGCGCGCCGCCAGCGGCTCGCCGCCGGGCACGAGCTCCGGGTCCCCCAGCGGCTCCGGCCACGGCGTCCCGGCGATCCGGTAGCGGGCAAGGTAGCGGTCGTGAGGCCCCGCGGGGAGGAGCACGGCCACCGGGGCGAGTGCCGTGCCCCGGGCGGCCCCGAGCGCGGCGACGGCCAAACCTGCCGTGGACGCGACCCCGACGATCGGGACCCGCAGGCCGTAGGCGAGCCCCTTGGCGGTCGCGAGGCCGACGCGCAGCCCCGTGAAGGCCCCGGGGCCCGTGCCGGCCACGATGCCGCCCAGATCGCGCAGCTCGATTCCCGCCTCGTGCAGCAGTTCGTCGAGGACCGCAAGCAGTTCCTCGCCATGGCGGTACCCGGCACGCCACGAACGCGCCGCCAGCGGCTCCGCGCGCCCATCCCCGATGGCGATCGCCGCCTGCTGGGTGGCCGTGTCGATGGCAAGCAGGGGCGCGCGCGGGCGTCCTTCCGGTCCGCCTGCAGCACCTTGCCCGGCGCGGCTCATGCGGGCTCCTCCACCGGCGGCCGCCAGCCGCGCGCCGCCGCCACGTACCGCACGCCGTGCGGCGTGCGTGCCAGCAGCTCCAGCCGCCGCACCTCGTCGCCCACGCCCTGAAACCGCACCTCCAGGTCGGCCGCGCCGACCGGGCCGTCAAGTCGCTCGGCCCACTCGATCAGCGTCACCCCCGCCTGCTGGCGTTCGTCGAGGAGACCGCCGGCCAGCGCCTCTGCGGCGCCGGTGAGACGGTACAAGTCGAGATGGAAGAGCGGCAAGCGCCCCGCGTACTCCGCCATCAGCGTGAAACTGGGGCTGTTTACGACCGCGGAGACACCAAGTCCCCGTGCGAAGCCCTTGGCGAACTGCGTCTTGCCCGCGCCCAACTCGCCGCGCAGTGCGACCACGTCGCCGGGGGCCGCGACGGCCGCCAGATGAGCGGCCAGGTCGCGTGTCGCGGCCGCGGAGGCGGTCTCCACCCACGTGCTGCTCGTCTGGCGTGCCTGGGCAGTCGGATGCGTGTCAGCCATCGCGCTCCAGGTCCGCCAGCGGCACGTCGACGAGCTCGGCCCCACCCGGCAGGGCAATCGGGTCGAGCGCGACGCGTGCGCATTCCTGGTAGACGCCGGCCGCGCGCCGGCGCAGCCCACTCGATCCGACGATCCGTCCGGTGCGGCCGAGCAGGGGGCCGGCGGCCACCCGCACGCGACCCGGCTCGGCGCGCGGGACGGCCGCGGCGGGTCCGAACAGCACGAGCGGCGGCGTGATCGAGAGGCCAACCGCCTCGCCACCGCAGGCCGTGAGCGCCTCCCACGCGGCCGCCGGGACGGGCCGCTTGCCGTAGCCGTCGAGCACGAGCAACGCGAACGGCGGGCTGGCCTGCAGCGACGCCTCCTGGCGGTCCAGCGAGGCGCGCAGCGCGAGCATGTCGCCGCCGATCACGCCGCCCGTGATCACACCCCGGACGCCCATCGCCCGCGCCCGTGTCAGGCCCTCGATGTCGATCCGTGAGCCGGCCACGAGGACCGCGCCAGCGTGACGCACGTCGATCTGGGTGGCGTGGAGTTCGGCTTCGGGCCGCTCGACCGCGATCACCAGCGGACCGTGCGAGGGCGCGCCGACCGCCAGGGCGGCGGGGATCGCCGGCCCCGCTCCGCGCACGACCAGCGCGCAGGCGTCGAGCGACTCGACGGCCCCGTTCACCGGCGACACGATGACGCCATGGTGCCGCGCGACCACTGCACGCACCGTTCCGGCTGGCGTGACGTAGAGCACTTCACCCGCGCCGTCGAAGCGTAGTGCGCGCCGCCCGTCCCCCACGAGCGGAGCCCCATCGGCAAAGTGCGTGCCCGCCCGCGGGGCGGCGCGTCCGCGCAGGGCCTGGCCGACCACCTGCGGGTGACGTGGCCGGCGCACGAGTGGCGTACCCGGCGCCACCGCGTCGCCGGGCGCGACGAGCGGTTCGTCGCCCGGCCCCAGGCCGATCCGGATGCGCGGCTCCGCCAGTGGAGCCGGGCGGCAGGGCACGCGCGCGAGGTCGGCAGCGGCGATCATGGGTCCGCGTTCGTCCAGAGCGGTCGCTGCCAGGCGTCGAGGTGCTCGCGCCGCCGCTCGGGCCGCTCGGGCAGGCGCAGCGGGATCTCGCGCGTATCCACCAACAATCCGCCGATCCCGCCCGCGACCGCGAAGGCGACCCGCCGCGCCCTGGTCCCCACGAACAGGTCGTCCGGCGCGTCAAGCTCGGCGGTCGCCGCCAGCCCGGGCGGCAAGTCCACGACTTGTACGGCGCTCGGCGCCAGCGGCAGCGTCGTCGTCGACCCCTCGACGGTGACGCGCAGGTTGCCCTTCCGCGCCGGTCGCAGACCGGGCACGACGATCGCACTGCCCAGCGGCAGCAGAAGATCGTCGAGGAGGTCCGCCAGCAGCCGGCGCCGGTCGCTCTCGTCGTCGAGGGTCCCGAGCGGAGCCAGGATCCGCGCGTGGTCGAGCGCCATCGCGACCGCACCGGGGCGGCGCAACGTGTCCGTGAGGGCCAGCGCAACCGCCGGGCCGGGTGCGGTCGCGAACGCACCGCCACTCGCCACCAGCAGATCGGGGGTGGCGAGCATCCCGTCGGAGCGACGGCGCCCGGAGCGGCCGGCGCCCCCTCGTCCTTCCCGGGCCTCCTCGCGCCACGCCGCGTCGAGGTGGGCCAGCGCGGCGCGGGCGGCAGCCAGGCGCAGCCGCGCGCCGTCCCCGGCCGCGTCGCGCCAGGGGGCAAGGCGGAGGTTGCGAAGGCGATCGCGTACGACGTAGGCGTCGTCGGCGACGGGCGACCAGCGCATGATGCGGTCGAGCACCGCCAGGTCGTCGAGGGCGATCGGCGGGACGAGCGCGGCATCCGCACGGATCAGGCGCCGCTGCACGCCATCGGGTCCCGCCAGCACCCGTGTGCTGGCGTCGAGCCCCACGTCGACACCCTCCACCCGCAGATCGAGCAGGACGGCAAGCGACGCGATCGCGCGGACGAAGGCATCGCGGCCGTCGGAGCGCGCGCGGACCATCTCGCGGGCGATCGCCGCGGCGTCACCGGCGCCGTGGGCGCGGGTCACGCGCTCGCTCGGCAGCTGCGGGATGGTGCCAGCCGCAGGGCCCGCCACGAGCACCGCCAGCCCGTCGCGCAGGGCCGCCGTGGCCCCGATCAGCGCCAGCAGGTCGGCGAGTGCGTCGCGCTCTCCCCTGCCGAGGCCTTCCGGGGCAGCCACGACGACCAGGTCGAGGTCGGGATCGCGGAGCGCGCGGGCCGCGTCGAGCGCTCCGCTGCGCTCGGGCGTCACGTGAGCGGTCGTCTCCCACCCATCGCTCGTGAACGCGCGCAGGAGCGGCTCGGCGGCGCGCTCCGAGGGCCCGGCGAGCACCAGGCGGGGCGGCGGGAGCGTGCGGCTCTCGACGCGCGCCCAGTCCGACCATGCGGCGGCATCGGGGAGCAAGTCCGGCTCGGCCGCACTGGCCCGCGCGGCCAGGTCGCCCAGCAGCGCGTCGACCGCGACCGACGCCGGCGCTGCAGCCGCGCCGAGCAGCCGCCAGCGACCGTCGACGCGGGCCACAAGCGCGGCCGCGACCGTCGCCGAGCCGATGTCGATGGTGAAGAACGCGTGGGGACCGGAGGTCACGCCGCAATCGTACCCGGCCGCTCAGCCCGACGTTGGGCGCGCCGCACGGCGGGCCGGCTGCCTGGTGGACCGGGCGCAGCAGCGCTGTGCGCACCACGGGCTGCGCCCACCACGACGGCTCGCCGCGTTTCCGTTCACGACGCGGCCCTCCGCCGGATAGCGTCGGCCGGTGACAGCTCCGTGCGCCGGCTCAGGCGTCCCAGCGCGACTCCTCGTCGAGCTCCTCGAGCCGCTCGATCAGCCGCTCGATCCCGCTTTCATCGGCCAGCACCCGGTCGACGCCCGCGACCCCACCGGTGAGAATCCCTCGCAGCACCGGATCGAAGAAGAGCATCGCCTGACTCCCCAGGGAACGGTAGGGCCGGCTTGCCTCAAGGAAGAGCACCATGGTCGTCGTGAGCCCGCGCATCTGCACCTCGCGGGCGACGGCCTCCACTAGCTCGTCCTGCACCTCTTCGGGGTTTCCGAACCGCGGCTCGCTCATCGGGACGTCCTCATGACCGATCCCACGACCGAGGGGGCGCGTCGGCCGCCGTGCCAGTTGCGTCGAGAGGCGATCCAAGCGCCAGGAAGGCAACCGTCTGCAGCCCCATCTGATCGGCGAGCCGCAGGGCCGCGCCGGAGGTCATCCAGAGCGTCGTCGTGGTCGGCACCACGATCGCGTCGACCTCGAGGTCGCAGATGTCGCCGTTCCAGAGTCTGATGCCGCTCACACTGCCCTCGCGTCGCCCCGCCGCATCTCGCCGGCAAGCGTCCGAACGCTCAACACGTTGCCGGCAGCATCGTACACGCGGGGCAAGCGGGACGCCATGGACGTGACGACCTCCCAGGGGATCGTGGTGCGCTGCTGCGCCAGTTCGAGGGCGCCGATCTGCGCGCCGCCCTGCGCCCCGAGCAGAACGAACTCGTCGTCGGAGGTGACGCCCGGCACGTCGGTCACGTCCGCGGCGACCGCGTCCATCGCCACGCTGCCGATCAGCGGGACACGCCGTCCGCGCACGAGCGCGAAGGTGCGACCCGCGGACCCGTAGGACCAGCCGTCGCCGTACCCGACCGGCAGCGTGGCCACCCGGGAAGGCCGCGCGGCGCGCCAGCGCGAGCCGTACCCCACGCCTTCGCCTGGCGCGACCTCCGCTACACGGAGCGGACGGGCATGCAGCGACATCGCGGGTCGGAGCGCCTGGGCTGCGTCGCGTGCGGCGGGTGCGATCGGCAGCGCCTCGGGGAGCAGCCCGTAGAGCGCGAGCCCGATGCGCACCATGTCGAGCTGGGGCGCCGACGCGGCGAGCAGCCCCCCGGTGGCCGAGATGTGGCGCACCACGGGCCGCGCCACGACGTCCGCCAGGCCCGCGCAGGCACGCGCAAAGCGCTCCGCCTGCTCCCCCGAGGCCGCGGCGTCGTGGGCGCTCGCCAGATGCGTCCAGAGACCGACCAGCGCGGCCCCAGGCGCTTCCGCCAGCCGGGCGGCCGCGGCCGCGACGCGCTCGGGGAGGACGCCGGCGCGGCGCAGGCCGGTATCGACCTCGAGGTGGACGCGCAACGGGATGGCCTGCGGTCCGCAGGCGGCGACTCGCTCGACCGTGGCCTCGCTCGCCACGGTCACCTCGACCCCCGCAGCGGCGGCCACGGTGAACCCGTCGGGCGGTGGCTCGTAGAGCAGCAGCACCGGCACACCGACGCCAGCGCCGGCCACCGCCAGCGCCTCGTCCAGGGTGGCGACACAGAGGGCATCGACGCCGGCCTCGGCGAAGGCCCGGGCGGCCGGCAGCAGCCCGTGGCCGTAGGCATCGGCCTTCACGACCGCCGCGAGACGGACGCCGGGCGCCAGCAGCGCGCGCAACGTCGCCACGTTCGAGGTCAGGGCGGCCACGTCGATCTCCAGCCACGCGCGGCGAGGCAAGGGCGGCAGACCGGCGTCGGCCAGGCGCTGCTCGATCGGCGTCGCGGGCACGCTCACAGGAGGTCCGCACGCAGGGCGAAGCCCACGCGACGCTCACCGCCGCTGCGGTGCTCGCGGCGGCGAGCCAGGCGGTGCCGCGCGTGAGCGATCTCCCACGGCAGATCGGAGGCCAGCAACCCGCTGTCGCCGAGCCGCTCGCGGATCGCCTCGCCCGCCGCCCCGTGCAGGTACACGCCGAGCCGGGCCGCCGCGTACGGATCCAGGCGTTGCCCCAGCAGCGCCCCGATCGTGCCCGCCAGGACGTCCCCCGTCCCGCCCGTGCCGAGCGCCGGGTTCTCGAACGGCGCGCGCGCGGCCGCTCCGTCCGGAGCCGCCACCACGGTGCGCGCCCCCTTCAGCACCACCACCTGGCCCCAGATCTCAGCCGCCCCGCGTGCCGCGCCCTCGCGTGCATCGTCGTCCCCCGAGAGATCCCCCGTCACGGCGGGCTGCAGCCGGCGGAACTCGCCCGGGTGCGGCGTCAACACGCAGCGGCGCCGGACCTGCCCGGGCCACTCCGGCGTACGTGAAAGGGCGTTGAGCGCCTCCGCGTCGACGACGGCCGCGCTGCCCGGCGTCGCAAGGAGCAGGCGCACGAGCGTGTCGGTGGCGTCGCAACGGCGCAGCCCCGGCCCGAGTACGAGAGCGTCGTGGGGCACCGCCTCCAGCAGCGCGACTGCAGCCGCGGGGTCGACCTCGAACGGCGACACCTCGGGCAGGCCGAGCGTGATCACCTCGACGTAACGTCCCGCCACCACCGGCTGGAGGGAGGCGGGCACGGCGAGCGTGACCAAGCCGGCGCCTGCGCGGCCCGCCGCGTGACTGGCCAACAGCCCCGCGCCGGCGTAGTCGAGCGAGCCAGCAACGAGGAGCACGCGGCCGTTGTCGCCCTTGTGCGCGCGCGGTCCGCGGGTCGGCAGCAACGCCGCGGCGAGCTCGTCGTCGAGTACCTGGAGCGGCGCGCGATCGGTCCCGCTCATGCGGGACCCTCCCCCGGTTCCGCGCCGCCGCGCAACTCGGCCGCCAGGGCGCGGATCCGCTCCAACCGCCCCAGCAAACGGCGCTCCCGTTCGTCCAACCGCTCGTCGATGTCGGGCGGGAAGAGGAAGGCGCCCCCTGCGCGCCGCACGCCCGACGCCACGGCGACGGCATATTCGCGCTCGTGGGTGATCGAGAGCGCGATGTGCCCCATGCCGAGCTGTTCCGCACGGGCTCGAGCGCGGCCCCACAAGCGCACCGCGGGCTGCCCGGTGGGCAGGCGCACGACCTCGATCTCGCGCCATCCGACGCCCCGCACGCCGAGTCCGAGCACCTTGCTGACGGCCTCTTTGGCCGCCCAGCGGCCGGCGAACCGCTCCACGTTCGTGCGCACATAGGAAGCCTCGGCGGCGGTGAGGACGCGTCGCGCGAAGCGCGCCCCGAAGCGCTCCAACGCCTCCCGGATACGCGCCACGCGCACGATGTCGACGCCGAGCTCCGTGGTGCCGAGGGGTTCGGCGGCGGGGGGAGCCGCCGGGTCGGGGGCGACCGGGCGCGCTGTCGGCCCACGGGTTTCCGCTGCACGGCCCCGGCCGTTCCGCGCGCGCGCCGCCTGCGACGCCATCGGCCTACTCCACCGTCACCGACTTGGCCAGGTTGCGCGGCTGATCCACGTCCGTGCCGCGCGCCACGGCCATGTAGTAGGCGAAGAGCTGCAGCGGGATCACGGCCAGGATCGGACTGAGCGCCTCCAGCGTGGCCGGGACCGCGAAGAGATCGTCGGCGTAGCGGCGGATCTCCTCGTCGCCCTCCGTGGCGACGGCGATCACCCGCGCATCCCGCGCTCGGCCCTCCATGACGTTGCTGACCAGCTTGTCATAGACCGCGGACCGTGTGGCCACCGCGACCAGCGGAACCTCCGCGTCGAGCAGTGAGATCGGCCCGTGTTTCAGTTCGCCCGCGGCATACCCCTCGGCGTGCGTGTAGCTCACCTCCTTGAGTTTCAGCGCGCCCTCTAGCGCCGCAGGGTAGCCCACGCCGCGCCCGACGAACATGAACCCCTGGCTGTTCACGTACCGCTGCGCCACGTCCCGCACAAGCGGCCCGAGTTCCAGCGCACGGCGCGCCTGCGCCGGCAGCGCCCGCAGCGCGGCCACCAGCTCCCGCTCCTGCTCACGGTCTAGGCGGCCCCGCACGCGAGCGAGCTCGGCCGCCAGCAGGACCACCACCGTGACCTGCGCCACGAACGTTTTCGTGGCGGCGACGGCCACTTCGGGTCCGGCTTGCAGGAAGCAGACGGCGCTCGCCTCGCGCGTCAGCGCCGAGCCGACCGTGTTGGTGACCGCGACAATCGGACAACCCCTCTCACGGGCCAGGCGAGTCGCCGCCAGGGTATCCGCGGTCTCGCCGGACTGGCTCACGGCGACCACGAGCGTGCGCTCGTCGAGCGGCGGGGGGGCGTACCGAAACTCCGAGGCGACCGTCACGCGAGCCGGCACGCCGGCCCATGCCTCGACGAGCTGCGCACCGACGAGGCTGGCGTAGGCGGCCGTGCCGCAGGCGACGAACTCCACCCGCTCCGCGCGTACAAGGGCGTCGCGTACCGCTTCGAGCTCCTCGAGGACGATCGCATCCCCCGCCAGGCGTCCCGTGATCGCCGCCCGGATCGCATCGGGCTGCTCGTGCATCTCTTTGAGCATGAAGTGGGGGTAGCCGCCCTTTTCCGCGGCCTCGATCGTCCAGTCGATCGTATGCACCGCACGTTCTCGCAGCACGCCGTCGAGACCGGTGATGCGCACCGCCCGCGGGTCGAGATCCACGAGATCGCCCTCCTCGAGGAAGATGACACGCTTCGTGTGCGCCAGTACCGCCGCCACATCCGAGGCCACGAAGTTCTCACCGTCGCCTAGCCCAACGATCAGCGGCACGTTCATGCGGGCTCCGATGAGGCGGCCCGGTTCGCCGCGATGGAGCACCACGAGCGCATAGGCCCCCGCCACGCGTCCGAGCGCACGCCGCACGGCCTCGCCGACGTCGCCCGTGTACTCCTCCTCGATCAGGTGGGCCAGCGCCTCCGTGTCGGTCTCCGACGTCAGCCGGTGGCCGCGTGCCTCGAGCCCGTCGCGTAGTGCGCGGAAGTTCTCGATGATCCCGTTGTGGATCACCACGATGTCGCCGCTGCAGTCGCTGTGCGGATGCGCGTTGAGGTCGTTCGGGCGGCCGTGGGTCGCCCAACGGGTGTGGGCGAGGCCCACGCCGGAGGACGGCAGGGTCTCCCCGATGGCGTGGCGCAGGTTCTCGAGCTTACCCGCCTTCTTCTCGATGAAGACCGACCCGTCCCCCCGGATGAGCGCGATACCCGCCGAGTCGTAGCCGCGGTACTCCAGCCGCGCCAGCCCGTCCAGAAGGATCGGCGCCGCCTCGCGCGGTCCGCTGTAGCCGACGATGCCACACATGGTCGTGCCCTCCTGTCCCCGCGTCAGGCGGGCTGGTTGAGTCGCTGCGCCGCAAGCACGGCGAGCCGGTCGGCAAGGGTGGCGACGACCCCGTCGTCCTCGCCCTCGACCATGATCCGCAGCACGGGCTCTGTCCCGGACGGCCGCACCAGCACGCGGCCGCCGTCCGCGAGCTCGGCTTCCGCCGCCCGGATCGCGGCCCTGAGCGCGGGGTCGGCGTCCCATTGGTCCTTGTGCCGCACGCGGACGCTGCGCTGCTGCTGCGGGTAGAGCGGGATTTCATCGACGAGCTCGGAGAGCCGCCGTCCCCGCCGAGCCAGGATACCGAGGACCTCGAGCGCCGTGACGATCCCGTCGCCGGCGTTGGCATGTTCGGCCACGATCACGTGCCCGCTCTTCTCGCCGCCGAGTCCGGCGCCCGACACGAGCATGGCGTCGAGGATGTACTTGTCGCCGACGGGCGTGCGCACCACCTGGCCGCCGGCCCGCTGGATCGCCGCGGCGAGACCGCCGTTGGAGAGGACGCTGACGACCACGGTGCACCCAGCGAGCGCCGTGCGCGCCAGCCGGTCGAGCGCGATCAGCCCGATCAGGCGGTCGCCGTCGACCACCCGTCCCCGCTCGTCGACCGCAACGCAGCGGTCGGCGTCGCCGTCGAGCGCGAAGCCCACGTCGGCTCCGTGCTCCGCGACGTACGCGGCGAGCGATTCGGGATGCGTGGCACCACAGTCCTGGTTGATGTTGACACCGTCAGGGCGGTCGTGGATCGTCGTGACGTGCGCGCCGCTCGCGGCCAAGATGCGGTCCGCTACGGGACACCCGGACCCGTTCGCGCAGTCGACCACCACGCGCAGATCGTTGGGACTGCGGCGCGCCAGCTCCACCCGATGAGCAACGTAGCGCTCCACGAGGTGGCGGGCATCGACGTCCCGTCCGATCCCGGCGTTCGTCGGGCTCGGGAGCTCGTCGGCGCGCCAGATCAACGTATCGAGCTCGTCCTCGAGCGCGTCGTCGAGCTTGATGCCGCGCCGGTCGAGCACCTTGAGCCCGTTATCGTCGGCCGGGTTGTGGGATGCCGAGACGACGATGCCGGCCGCGAACTCGCCGGTCCCGGCCAGGTGCGCCAGGGCGGGCGTCGGCAGCACACCGGCGCGGTGCACGTCGACACCCATCGAGGTTGCACCCGCGACGATCGCCGCGGCCAGCATGTCGCCCGAACGCCGCGTGTCCTGTCCGAGCACGATGGGGCCCTGCCCGCGCGCCAGCAGGTGGGCCGTCGCGCGGCCCAGAGCGTAGGCCAGGGTCGGCTTGAGGTCGACGTTCGCGATACCGCGGATCCCGTCGGTGCCGAAGAGGCGGGCCATGCTCAGAACCCCGGGCTGCTGGAGGCGGATGGAGACGGACTGGGCGGCGGCGCGATCGTCACCGTGATCGACGTCGGGCTGATCGCCACGAGCGAGGTGCCGTTGGGGGCGCTGAAGCGGACGGGCACCGTGAAGGTCCCCGCATCGAGTCCGGCGACGCTCGCGACCGCGTAGAGTGTGGTCGGATCGACCAGGTCGAGCGCGGTGCTGGGACCGCCGAGCGTCACCAGTACGTCCGGCGCCGAGAGCGTGTAGGTGCGATCCGGACGCGTGCCGACCAGCACCACGCCCGCCCCGAAACTGCGGGACCCCGTCTCCACCATGAGGTGGACGCGCACCTGGACTTTGGACGACCCGATGACCGTTACGCCAGATGGCGGTTGCAGCGCCACGGTCGTCACGAGGTCGCTGCTCCGGCCGTTGACGTCGATCGGCGCGGTCGACACGCCCGTCAGCGACTCGACCGTGGCCCCGGCGCCGCTGACGGTCGCGGTGAGCGGGGTGACCGTCACGTCGCGGATCGCGTATCCGACGGCGAGCGTGCCGGTCACGTTCGGGACGATCGGCAGCGTGCGGTTCACCTGCTGCTCCCCGACCGGGATCGTGACGTGCACGCTGGGCGGCTCGATCTCGACGGGGGCGACGACGTGCCCCCGTCCGTCCACCGCGATCAGGTCGACATTGGTGTCGACGTTGGCCCCGCTCGCGGCGATCGACACGCGGGCCTCGGCTGCGGCGACCTGGGAGACCAGCGAACTCGCCCCTCGCACGGTCACGGTCGACGGGCTCACCGTCGGCTGGCCGGCGGTCAGCCCGGGGGGCACCGCCCCGCGCTCGACCTGAACCGGCACCTGCTGGCTGACGACGGGGTCGAGCCGGGCGACGACGGTGGCGGGCTCCCAGCTCACGATCTGGATCCGCTGATCGCGCGCGACAACCCGCACGGGGACGCTCACGGGCGCGCCACCCGGCTGGGCGCTCACGCCGGCCAGATCGGCCGTGGCGACGAACGACGAGCTCGTGACCTGCGCCGCAACGTCGATCGGCGCGATGTACTGCACGAGCGTCACGTCGCCCAGGCTGGCCAGGAGGTACGTCCCCGGCGGCTGGTCGATGGCGTCGATCGGCACCGGGCCGTTCCAGGTCCGCACGTTCTGCGAGATCACGAGCCCCAGGTAGAGCACGATCGCCAAGGCGATGGCTCCGAGGCGCAGTGGCCAGTTGCGGGCCAGGACGCGCAGGAGCCGGCGTCCCCTCACGTCCGATCAGGCCGCCCGGCTGCGGCGGCCCCTGCGGCTGCGCCGGGCTTCGACCCGCCACGTCCGAAGTGGCGCCGGATGCCGCCGTGCGGCCAGGTACGGGTCGGCCGATGGAAGCGCGGCCGCAACGCCGGGCCCCTGCCCCAATCGTCGGCACTCGAGCGGAGCGACGCATCCAGCCGCAGCAGCGTGACGAGGGCGACCCGCAGCTGTTCCTCGTCGAGGTCGCGCACGATGCGTCCCCGCTCGACCAGGCTGATCGACCCGGTCTCTTCGCTCACCACCACGACGAGGGCGTCCGTCTCCTGAGTGATGCCGAACGCGGCGCGGTGCCGGGTGCCGAAGCGTTCATCGCCGGGCGCCGGCTCGGCCAAGGGGAGCACGGCCCCGGCGGCCAAGATACGGTCTCCGCGGACGATCACCGCACCATCGTGGAGCGGCGAACGGGGCATGAAGACGGTACGGAGCAGCTCCGCTGAGAGGTCGGCGTGCATCATGACGCCGCTCTCGGCGAAGTCCTCGAGTCCGGTCTCGCGCTCGAGGACGATCAGCGCGCCGTGGCGGTCCTGGGCGAACCCCGAGGCGGCGTGGGCGATCTCGGCCGCGACGTGCTCGATGGCGCCCTGCTGGCCGGGCGCGAGGAGCCAGCCCAGCGACCCGACGTGGCCGAGCCGCTCGAGCGCCCGCCGCAGCTCGGGCTGGAAGACCACGACGAGCGCGAAGAGGCCCACCACGGCGGTGGCCTGGAGGATCTGGGAGAGCAGCTGGAGGCCGAGCACCTGGGCCAGGACGTACACGCCGTACAGGAGCGTGACGCCGATCACGAGACGCACGGCGCGGGTGTCGCGGATCAGGCTGAAGAACCCGTAGATCAGCAGGGCCGTGAGACCGATGTCGATGAACGTCGTCGGCTTCGGCTGGATCCCCGAGAGCAGGTCGACGAGTTGCTGCATCGCTGGCTAGTGTAGCAGCGGGCCCCTGCGGGCCGGCTTCAGCTAGCGCGCGTCGGCTCCCGGCATCCCCAGGAGATCGCGCCGCACTGCGGCCAGGCGCGCCAGTCGCGTGGCATCTCCGTCGAGCGTGAGCAGGCGCTCGAGCAGCTCGAGCTTCTCGCGTGCGCGTTCGGGGTGCCCGGTCGCGGCGTGGATCCGCGCGAGCGTCAGGTGGACCTCGGTGTCGTCCGGCGCGCCTGAGAGGGCGCGGAGGCATGCGTCCACCGCCGTGTCGGCCGCCCCCAGTGCGAGGTACGCAGCGGCAGCTTCGACGTAGAGCCGCGCGGCGCCGCGGAGGTCGCCGCCGCCGACCAGCTCTTCGGCGGCGAGGTAGGCCGCCTCGGGATCGAGGCGGGCAGGCGGCAGTGCGTCGCGCGACGCTCCCTGATCCGGCTCGGTACGCGCCAGTGCCCCGGGCATGGAGCGTTCGGTTTCCGCCGTGGGTGCCGCGGAGGGCGCGACCTCCGCCGCGGGGACGAGCTCCGGAGTCGGCACGATCTCCGCCGCGGGGACGAGCTCCGGAGTCGGGACGATCTCCGCCGCGGGGACGAGCTCCGCCGGGGGGACGAGCTCCGCCGGCGACGCGGGTGCGGACGACGGCTGGGGAGCTTCCGGCTCCGTGGCCGCGGCGGGTACCACGGCGGAACCGGACTCGCCGGTCGCGGCTGTCTTGGCCGCGATCACCCCGGGCGGAGTCACGCCCGCGGTCCATCGGAGACTCGCCGGCAGCATGCCGCGGCTGGCGCCCGCGACGACCTCCAGATCCGCGACCCGTCGGTCTCGTCCCTCGCTGGGGTCCAGATCGCGGGCCGCCACCGCCGCAGCGTAGGCCTCACCGGCTCGGCCCGCAGCGACGTACACGTCCGCCAGCCGATCGAGCAGCGCCGCCGCCTCGGCAGCGCGGCCCGCCACAGCATGGAGACGAGCCCCCAGCGCGAGCGCCCCCTCGTCGCCGCTCGCGCGATCCAACGCCATGCGGCACGCCGCCAGCGCCTCGTCAGCCTGTCCCAGTCGCAGCAGGACCTCGGCCATGCTCACGTAGGGCAGCGCGCGGTCCGGCGCGATCGATGCGGCCAGACGGTACTGCGCCAGCGCGTCGTCCGGCCGCCCCCGCAGGGCCGCGACGTGTCCGGCCCGCAGCGCTTCCTTGTACCGCTCGAAGATCGGATCCGGCATCCGTCTAAGCGTCGCACACCGCGGACGCCCACGCACGCCGCCCGGCCGCGCTGCGCCATCGAGCGTGGCGCCTCAGCGGCGCCAGCGCGGTGCGCTCAGCGCTTCGTGTACTGCGGCGCCTTTCGGGCGCGCTTCAGCCCGTACTTCTTGCGTTCCTTCATCCGCGGGTCGCGCGTCAACAGTCCGGCCTGACGGAGCGGGACGCGGGTCGTCTCGGGATCCGACTGCAGGAGGGCCCGGGCGATGCCGTGGCGGATCGCCCCCGCCTGCCCCTGGTACCCGCCACCTTCGACCTTCACCATCGCGTTGTAGCGGCCCTCGGTGCCGGTGACCCGGAACGGCATCAGGATCTCCGACTGGTTGATCGCGTTGCCGAAGTGCTCATCGAGGCTGCGGCCGTTGACGACGATCTCGCCCTCACCGGGGATGAGCCGGACGCGGGCGACACTGGTCTTGCGACGACCGGTTCCGTAGTAGAAGGCAGCGTTGGTGGTCATGCGGTCCTGGTCTCCATTCAGGCGAGCGGCTCGGGTCGCTGCGCCTGGTGCGGGTGCTCGGCACCCGCGTACACCTTGAGCTTCCGCAGCTGCTGCGCACCCAGGCGATTGCGCGGCAACATGCCCTTGACGGCACGGCGGATCGCCTCTTCGGGCCGACGCGCCAGGAGCTCGCCGAGCGTCTCCTGCCGCAGGCCGTGAGGATACCCGCTGTGCCGCGTGTACACCTTCGACGCCCGCTTGTCGCGGGTCACGGCGACACGGGCGGCGTTCACCACGATCACGTGATCGCCGCTGTCGAGGTGCGTGGCGTAGGTCGGCTTGTGCTTGCCCTCGAGGACGCGCGCCACGCGCGACGCCAGGCGGCCGAGCGTCTGGTCGGTCGCGTCGACCACGAACCAGTGGCGCTCGATCTCCTTCTCGCTAGGCGTATACGTCTTCGTCGTCATCCTTCTCCGTCCGTCGAGCCGGCCCGTCGTAGACGACGCGCCGGAGGCACAGCCCGTGTGGCGGCGCCACCGCGCCGTGAAAGGCTCGTCCGCCGCGCCCGAGGGCCTCGGCGATCTCGCCGCCAGCGATCTCCCCGCGTCCTGCGCGGAGAAGCGCCGCCACGATGCTTCGCACCATCTGGCGCAGGAACGCGTCCGCGGCGACGTCGATCGTCACCTGGTGCCCGCTCCTGCGGATCCGGATCCAGTGGATGGTCCGGATCGGTTGTCGTTCCGCCGCGCCGAAGGCCGAGAAGTCGTGTCGGCCCACCAGAACCGACGCCGCCTCGGTCATCGCCGCGACGTCCAAAGGGTCCCGCACCCCGAGCGCGAACCGCTCGCGAAGCGGGCTCCGCGGCCCGTTCCAGACGGTGTAGCGGTATTCCCGGTACCGCGCCGCGTAACGGGGATGGAAGCCCCGGGCCGCCCGGCGCAGGCCGTGCAGTCCGATGTCGGCCGGGAGGATCGCCGCGAGCGCGCGCTCGAGCTCTGCCGCCGGAAGACGGCCGGGATAGGTGAATGCGATCACCTGACCCGTCGCGTGAACTCCGGCATCCGTCCGGCCGGCGGCCACCACGCGTACCCGGCGTCCGCCGGAGAGACGCGCGAGAGCCGTCTCCAGCTCCCCCTGGACGGTCCGCCGACCAGGCTGTACCTGGAACCCGGCGAAGTCCGTCCCGTCATATTCGACCCGTGCCCGATAGCGCACGGGGCCGCCCTCTCGGGCGGGACTTCGACCGGCCCTGCGGCCGGTCACTGCCATCGGCGCCTCAGACGAGCTCGATCTGGACGATGGGCGCGGCGTCGCCGGCCCGTTGTCCGAGCCGCACGATCCGCGTGAACCCCGACGTCCGGTCGGCATACTTCGGCGCGATCTCGTTGAAGAGTTTGTCGATCACGAGCGGCTCGTCCGGAAGCTGCGCAACTACCTGCCGCCGCGCGTTCAGCGAACCGTCGCGCGCGAGCGAGATGATATGGTCGACCTGCCCACGCACCTCCTTGGCCTTCGCCTCGGTGGTGCGCACCTGTTCGTAGCGCAGGACCGACACCACCAGGTTGCGGTACAGCGCCAGGCGCGGGCCCTGCTTGCGGCCGAGCTTGCGCCCATCCACGCGGTGCGCCATCGCTCAGGCCTCCGTGCCGGACGGCACGCTCTCGTCGCCGTCGCCGTCGTCGCCGCCGTCAAGCTCGTCGAGGTCGTCCGCATCATCGGGGAGCTCGTCATCTGGTCCAGGGGCTTCGCCGGCGCCCGTCTGGTCGTCGCCCGGCAGCACGAAGCCCCGCATGCGCAGGCGCTCCTTCATCTCGTCGAGCGACTTCTTCCCGAAGTTCCGCATGCGGAGCAGGTCCTCGTCGGAGAGCTGGAGCAGCTGCCCGACCTTGACGATGTTGTTCCGCTTCAGCGAGTTGTATGCCCGCATCGGCAGGTCGAGCTCCTCGATCGGCATCTCCAGCATGTTGGCGGGGAGTTGCGGGGTCGTCCCGCTGCCCACGCCACCGGCCCCCAGCTGCTTGCCGGCCGTGGTGAAGAGGCTGAAGTGCCGCACCAAGATCTCAGCCGCCCGCGAGAGGGATTCCTCGGGCGAGATGGACCCGTCGGTCTCGATCTCGAGGGTCAGCTTGTCGTAGTTGGTCATCTGACCGACGCGGACCGGCTCGACGGTGTAGTTCACCTTGCGCACCGGCGAGAAGATTGCATCGACGGGGATCACGCCGATCGGCAGTGGCTCCGTCCGCTCCGCACCCAAGTACCCGATGCCGGACTCCACAGTGAGGTCCATCTCGACCGTCACGTCGCCTGAATCGAGCGTCATGAGGTGCAGTTCCGGATTGATGATCTCGACCTCGGCCGACGGCGTGATGTCCGCTGCCGTGACCTCCCCAGCACCGGTCTTGACCAGCTTGAGCTGGACCGGGTGATCGGGCGAGTAGGTCTTGAGGCGCAGCTTCTTCACGTTCAGGACGATCTGCGTGACGTCTTCCTTGACGCCCGGGATCGTGCTGAATTCGTGGTACACGTCGCGGATCTGGATGGCCGTGACCGCGGCGCCTTCCAGCGACGAGAGCAGCACGCGGCGGAGCGCGTTGCCGAGCGTGACGCCATAACCTGCCGGCAGCGGGCCGGCCTCGAACTTGGCATAGGACGACCCCAGCTGCTCGATCGATTCGATCTGGGGCGTCTCCAGTTGCATCATCGGCGACGACCTACCTCGAGTAGTACTCGACCACGAGCTGCTCGTTGAGCTCGAGCGGCATCTGGTCGCGGCGCGGCAGGGCGGCAACGGTGCCGCTCAACCGCTCGGGGTCCACGGTCAGCCACTCCGGCCGTGGCGCGGCGCCCATCTGCGTGCGGGCGTTCTTGAACGGATCCAGCGATCGGCTGCCCTCGCGGACCTCGATCCGATCGCCCGGTCGTAGCTGGTACGACGGGATATTGGTCGGCACGCCGTTCACTGCGAAGTGCCCGTGGTTGACGAGCTGCCGCGCCATAGGGCGGCTGTTGGCGAAGCCCATGCGGTACACGACGTTGTCGAGCCGCAGCTCGAGCAGCCGGAGGAGGTTCTCGCCGGTCACCCCGGGGCGAGAGCGCGCCAGCGCGAAGTACTCCTTGAACTGGCGCTCCATCACCGAATAGACCCGCCGGAACTTCTGCTTCTCCCGCAGGTGCGTGCCGAAGTCCGACATCTTGCGCCGGCGGACGCCGTGCTGGCCGGGCGGGCTCGGACGGCGCTCCACCGCGCACTTCTTGGTGTAGCAGCGGGTGCCCTTCAGGAAGAGCTTGGTGCCCTCGCGCCGGCAGAGCCGGCAGACAGGATCGTGGTAACGGGCCATGCGCGCGCTCCCGCTAGACCCGGCGCCGCTTGGGCGGGCGGCAACCGTTGTGCGGGATGGGCGTGACGTCGGTGATGGCCGTCACCTCGAGCCCGGCGGCCTGCAGGGAGCGGATCGCCTGTTCACGTCCGGCTCCCGGCCCCTTCACGAAGACCTCGACCTGGCGCATGCCGTGCTCCAGGGCCCGCCGGGCCGCACCGTCGGCACTGAGCGCCGCCGCGTACGGGGTGCTCTTGCGGGAACCCTTGAACCCCGCCAGACCGGCGCTGCCCCACGCGACCGTCGCGCCCGCAGGGTCGGTGATCGTGACGATCGTGTTGTTGAAGGAGGCCTGGATGTGCGCGTGCCCGATCGGCACATTCTTACGTTCGCGCCGTCGGGTCTTCGTGGCGCGCTTGCGATCCGCCATGCGTGGGTTCTTCCTGCTCCTGCTACTTCTTGCGGCGGACGCCGACGGTCTTCTTGGGACCGCGACGCTGCCGGGCATTGGTCTTGGTGCGCTGCCCGCGGACGGGCAGGTTGCGGCGATGCCGCAGGCCCCGGTAGGAGCCGATCTCCTGGAGCCGCTTGATGTTGAGCGCGACCTCCCGGCGGAGGTCACCCTCGACCTTGTAGCGCCGGTCGATGATGTCGCGCAACCGGTTGACCTGCTCTTCGGTCAGGTCCCTGACGCGGGTGTCGGGGTTGACGTTCGCCTGGGTGAGGATGATCTGGCTCGTGGGGAGACCGATCCCGTAGATGTACGTCAAGGCCACCTCGACGCGCTTCTCGCGCGGGAGATCGACGCCGGCGATGCGTGCCATGCCGCTCCTAACCTTGGCGCTGCTTGTGCTTGGGATTGGTGCAGAGGACCATCACCGTCCCGTGCCGGCGGATGATCTTGCAGCGCTCGCAGCGCGTCTTGACGGACGCTCGGACCTTCACGATTGCGTTACCTGCCTACTTGAGCCGATAGGTGATGCGCCCGCGGGAAAGGTCGTACGGCGAGAGCTCGACGCGGACCCGATCCCCCGGGAGGATGCGGATGAAGTTCATGCGCAGCTTGCCGCTGATGTGGGCGAGGACGCGATGCCCATTGTCGAGCTCGACGGCGAACATCGTGTTGGGCAACGGCTCGATGACCGTTCCCTCCACCTCGATGGCGTCCTTCTTAGCCACAGGCTACCGTCGTTCCCCTCATCAGTGTGATCTGCGGGCACCACGTCATACGGACGCGGCACACGAACGCTGAGTGTATCAGACGCCTGCCTCCCCCAACAAACTCCGGTCGCGACCGTTCACCGTCAGGATCTCGGGCCCCTCGGGCAGGATCGCGATGGTGTGCTCCCAGTGCGCGGCGACGCTCCCATCCGCGGTGGCAACGGTCCAACCGTCGTCCCGCACCTGCACCTCGTGCCCGCCGAGCGTAAACATCGGCTCGATCGCCAGGCACATCCCCGGCTCGAGCCGGCGCCCGCGGCCGGCGCCGCGGTAGTTCGGCACGAACGGTTCCTCGTGCATCTCAGTACCGATGCCGTGCCCACCGTACTCGCGCAGCACGCCGTATCCGTGCTCCAGGGCCACCGCTTCCACGGCCGCGGCGATATCCCCGATCGTGCTGCCGACCCGCGCGGCCGCGATCCCCGCGTCCATGCCGCGCCGCGTCTCGTCGACCAGCAGACGCACATCGGCCGGCACCCGGCCGATGGTGAACGTGCGGGCGGCGTCCCCGTGCCACCCGTCGACGATCGCCCCGGCGTCGATCGAGACGACATGGCCCTCCTCGATGCGCCGCCGACCGGGGATGCCGTGCACCACCTCGTCGTCGATCGAGACGCAGATCGCGTGCCGGTACGGGCCGCGGGGGCCCGGCACGCCGATGAACGACGGGATACCGCCGCTGCGGCGGATCATCTCCTCGGCGATGCGGTCCAGGTCCCCCGTGGTGATACCGGGCCGCAGCGCTTCCCCGAGCCGGTCGAGCACGTCGGCGACCAGGCGTCCCGCCCGGCGCATCTGCTCGATCTGGCTGCGGGACTTGAGCGTCACGCGGCGCTCGGACACGATCATGCCGCCTCGCTCCGCCCGGGCCGTGCGGGGTGAGCGATCGCGCTGAGGAGCGCCTCCGTCACCGCCTCGACCGGCTGCGCGCCGTCGACGGCGACGAGCACCCCCTGCGTCGTGTAGTAGTCGATGACCTCGTACATCGGCGGCAACTGCTGCGCGAGCCGCGCGCGCACGGTCTCGGGTCGGTCATCGTCGCGCTGGTAGAGCTGCGAGCCATCGAGATCACAGACACCCGGCACCTGCGGCGGGTGGGAGCGCTCGTTGTACGGGTGGCCCGCCGCCCGGCAGACCCAGCGCGCCGAAAGACGCCGGATCAGTTCCTCCTCCGAGACCCCCACGTAGAGCGCCGCATCCACCCGCGCGCCGCGCTGGGCAAGCGCCGCGTCGAGCGCCTCCGCCTGCGGTCGGGTGCGGGGAAAGCCGTCCAAGATCACGCCAGCCGCCGCGTCGGGCTGGTCCAGGCGTTCCTCGATCATCCCGATCACGACCGGATCTGGCACCAGTGCACCGCGGTCCATGTAGCGCCTGGCCTCGCGGCCCAGCGGAGTGCCGTTCCGGACCGCGTCGCGGAACAGATCGCCCGAGGCCACGTGCAGCAGGCTCAGGCGCTGCGCGAGGATCGCCGCCTGGGTCCCCTTGCCGGCGCCCGGGGCGCCGATCATCACGTAGACCTTCACCGGATGAACCCCTCGTAGTTGCGCATCATCAGCTGCGCCTCCACCTGCTTCATCGTCTCGACTACGACCGAGACCACGATGAGGAGTGCGGTGCCGCCGAGGGCGATCCCCTGCAGGCTCGGGAAGGCCTGGGAGAGCACGAACGGCATCACCGCCACGATGCCCAAGAAGAGCGCGCCGGCGATGGTGATCCGGAACACGACCGCCTGTAGGTAGTCCCGTGTGGGGTTGCCGGGACGGATGCCCGGGATGAACCCGCCGTTCTTGCGCAGCTGGTCGGCGGTCTCGTCTGGCTTGAACGTGAAGGCGGTGTAGAAGTAGGTGAACCCGACGGTCAGGACGAAGTAGAGCACCGCGTACAGCGGGCTCTGGACACCGAGCAGGCTCTGAATCCCCCGCGAGACGTCGGCCACGATCTTGACCTGCGAGGACTGGAAGTAGGCCGCGATCTGGGTCGGGAAGAGGATGATGCTGACGGCGAAGATGATCGGGATGACGCCGGCCTGGTTCACGCGCAACGGCAGGAACGTGGAGCCCCCCTGGTAGAGACGGCGTCCGCGCACGCGGCTCGCGTACTGCACGGGGATCCGGCGCTGGCCCTCCTGAATATAGACGATGCCGGCGATCGCGATGATGCCGACCACGGCGAGCGCCACGCCCGCCGCCCAGTCGGGCGCCTCCAGGAAACGGCCCACGGCAAGCGGCACACGCCCCACGATGCCCGCGAAGATAATGAAGCTGACCCCGTTGCCGATCCCCTTCTCCGTGATCAGCTCGCCCAACCACATCAGCAGGATCGTGCCGGCGGTCAGCGAGATGATCTGGGTGACGGTGATGTAGCTGGCCAGGTCGAAGCTGGTGAGCACGCCCTGGCTGTTCAGGATCGCCAAGAAGCCGTAGCCCTGGATGAGGGCCAACGGCACCGTCAAGTAGCGCGTGTACTGGTTGATCTTCTGGCGCCCGTACTCGCCCTCGTGCGACAGCGCCTGCAAGCTCGGGATCACACCCTGCATCAGCGTCATGATGATCGAGGCGTTGATGTACGGGTTGACGCCCATGCCGATCACCGAGAACGACGACAGGCCGCCTCCCGAGAAGATGTCGAGCAGACCCAGCAGCTGGTTGTTGTTGAAGAGGGTGTTCAGCGCCACTCGGTTGACGCCCGGCACGGGGACGTGCGCGAGCGCCCGCACGATGATGAGCATCCCGAGCACGAACAGGATGCGCCGCCGGATGTCCGGCGCACGGAGGGCGTTGATGAGGGCGTCGAACACCGTCTACTCCGCTCCCGCGCCCGGCGCGGACTGCGGCGCCGTGGCCGGTGCCGACGGCGAGGCCTGGGCCTCAGCCGGCGTCTGGGTCGGTGTCCGGGCCGCAGCGCTGCTCCCGCGCGCCTCGACGCCGAGCGCGGCGAGCGGCTCGTCGGGCAGCTCCAGGATCTGCGCCGTCCCCCCCGCCACCTCGATCTTCGTGGCCGCGCTCTTCGTGAAGGCGTCCGCGACCACGAAGAGGCGACGGTCGACGTCGCCCTGGCCGAGCACCTTGACCGGGTTGCGCAGCGAGCCGATGAGCCCGGCCGCCAGCAGCAGCTCCGGGTTCACGGCGATCGGAGCGCCCGGTGCCGGCTCCCCGAAGCCACCGGCGGCGGCAACCTCGTTGATCCGGCCGACGTTCACCACGGCGTACTCGAGCCGGAAGCGGCGCTTGAACCCCCGCAGCTTCGGGATCCGTTGCGAGGCGGGTGTCTGGCCCCCTTCGAACCAGGCCGGGATGGTGCCCCCGGTGCGCGCCTTCTGACCCTTGGTCCCGCGGCCCGCCGTCTTGCCCTTGCCGGCCGCGATGCCGCGGCCGACGCGCGTGCGAGGGGTATGCGACCCCTCAGCGGGGCGCAAGTCGTGCAGCTTCATGCCTCTCCCTCCTCGGACGCCGGCTCGCTCGGCTGGGCCCCAGGCGCCGCGGGTGCCCCAGGAGGCGCCCCATCGACAGCCGGCGCAGTCGCATCGGCTGCGGGGACCGTCGTCGCGCCCCGCGCCGTCGTGGCCGGCTCGGCGGTCGTCGCGGGAGCGCGGCGGCGCGCACGCGCCGCCGCAGGCGAGGGTGCCGGGACCGCCTCGACCTCGACGAGGAACCGGACGGCACGCACCATGCCGCGGATGGCGGGGTTGTCCGGAAGCTCCACCGTCTCGTGCAGCCGGTGCAGGCCGAGCGCGCGGACCGTGCCGCGAGTCTTGGCCGTGTAACTGATCGGGCTCTTGCGCAGGCGAACGCGCAGCTTATCGGGCATCGGCAGCCACCTCCGTGGTCGGCTGACCGCTGATCACGCTGCGCAGCGGCACGCCACGCTGCGCTGAGATCTCCTCTGCGCTGCGCAGGCTGCGCAGCGCCTCGAGCGTCGCCCGGGTTACGTTCACCGGATTGGTCGAGCCGAGCGACTTCGACAGAATGTCGCGGATCCCCGCCGACTCCACCACGGCGCGCACCGAGCCGCCCGCGATGACGCCGGTCCCCTGCGAGGCCGGCCGCAGCAGTACGTTGCTGGCCCCGAACCGGACCCGCACCTCGTGCGGGATGGTGGTGCCCACGAGCGGCACGCGGATGAGGTGCTTCTTGGCGTCCTCGACGCCCTTTCGGATGGCCTCGGGCACTTCGCCGGCCTTGCCGAGCCCGACGCCGACATGGCCGGCGCCGTCGCCGACCACGACGACCGCACTGAAGCTGAAACGCCGGCCGCCCTTGACGACCTTGGCGACGCGGTTGATCTGGACGACGCGTTCCTCGAGCGTCAGCCTGGCTGGGTCGATCCTCGCCAACGGTGGCTCCTTTCCGATCCCTAGAAGTCGAGACCCGCTTCGCGGGCCGCGTCGGCGAGCGACTTCACGCGTCCGTGGTAGCGATAGCCCGCCCGATCGAAGACCACCCGCTCGACGCCAGCCGCCTTCGCCCGTTCGGCGATCAGCCGGCCGACGGTCCGGGCGCGTTCAGTCTTGGTCGCCTCGAGCGAGCGGATCTCCGGCTCGAGCGACGAGGCCGCGGCCAGCGTGTGGCCGGCGCTGTCGTCGATGACCTGGGCATAGATCTGGTCGATGCTGCGGAAGACGGCCAGGCGCGGCCGCGCCGCCGTCCCCCGCAGGGTGAGACGGATCCGCTCGTGGCGCTTCTGGCGCGCGGCGCTCCGGGAAGGTGCCTGGGCCATATCGGTCGTCGTACTCCTACGGATGCCGCGGGCCCGTGCTGGGCCCGCCGTGACTCACTTCTTGCCGCCGATCTTGCCGGCCTTGCCGGCCTTGCGGCGGATCAGCTCGCCGGCGTAGCACACACCCTTGCCCTTGTAGGGCTCCGGCTTGCGCGCCGCCCGGATCTGGGCGGCCACCTGGCCGACCAGCTCCTTGTCGATCCCCACGACCGCCAACCGCGTCGGGTTCTCCAGCTCGAAGCTGATCCCGGCCGGGGGCTCGATCTCGACGGGATGGCTGTAGCCCAAGCTGAGCTGCAGCTTCTCGCCCACCTTCTGGGCCCGGTACCCGACGCCCGTGATCTCGAGCGGCTTGCGATACCCGGTCGTGACGCCGGCGACCATGTTCGCCACCAGGGTGCGGGTGAGCCCGTGGAGCTCGCGCGAGCGCTTGTCGTCGCGCGGGCGCTCGATGCGCAGGGCCGCGTCCTCGCGGACCACCGTCAGCTCGGGGGCGAGCTCGCGATGCAGTTGCCCACGTGGGCCAGTGACCGTGATCGACGAGCCGTCCAGCGCCACGTCGACGCCGGGTGGGATCGGAATGGGGAGTCGTCCGATACGTGACATGACGGCCTACCAGACGTACGCCAGGACTTCGCCGCCGAGCTGGGCCTTGCGGGCCTGCGCGCCGGTCATGATCCCCTGGCTGGTGCTGACGATGACGATGCCGAGGCCGCCCAGGACACGCGGGATGTCGGTCTTGCGCGCATAGACGCGCAGGCCGGGCTTGCTGATGCGCTTGAGCCCCGAGACCACCGGGGCCTTGCCGCCTACATAGCGGAGCGTGATGCGCAGCATCGCCCGCGGACCGTCGCGAGTCTCGTCGACGTCGGCGATGAAGCCTTCCTCCTTGAGGATCCGGGCGATCTCGCGCTTGGTCCGCGACGCCGGGACGAGGACCTCGGGATGGCGCGCCCGGCTCGCATTGCGGATGCGGGTCAGCATGTCGGCGATCGGGTCGGAGACGTTCATCGGTTCACCAGCTCGACTTCGTCACGCCCGGGAGCATCCCAAGCAGCGCCCGCTCGCGGAAGCAGATGCGGCAGAGCGCAAAGCGGCGCATGTAGCCGCGCGGCCGGCCGCAGACGAAGCACCGGTGGTGCTCCCGGACCTTGAACCGGGCTGGGCGCTTCGCCTTGGCGATCATCGATTTCTTGGCCATCTGTGGTCCCTCCCGCGCCGCTAGCCGGCGAAGGGCATGCCGAGGAGCTCGAGCAGCTTCTTCGATTCCTCGTCGGTCTTCGCCGTCGTCACGATGCTCACCTCGAGCCCGCGCAGACGGTCCACCTTGTCGTAGTCGATCTCGGGGAAGGCGAGCTGTTCGCGCAGCCCGAGCGAGTAGTTGCCGCGCCCGTCGAACGAGCGGGACGGAACGCCGTGGAAGTCACGGATGCGCGGCAGGGCGAGCTGCGTGAGGCGCTCCAGGAAATCCCACATGCGGTCGCCGCGCAACGTCACTTTGGCGCCGATCGCGTTGCCGGTGCGGAGCCGGAACTGTGCGATCGAGCGCTTAGCCCGCGTCACGATCGGTTTCTGTCCGGTGATCGCAGTCAGGTCCGCGACCGCGGCGTCGAGCGCCTTGGCGTTCTGCAGCGCCTCCCCGAGCCCGATGTTGACCACGACTTTCTCGACACGCGGCACCTGCATCGGGTTCCCGTAGGCGAACTCCTTCTGCAGCGCCGGAACGACCTCCTCGCGGTAGCGCCGCTTCAGCTCGCTCATGCCTTCACCTCGCGCGCGAGCGGCTCGCCGCAGCGGGCGCAGACCCGGACGCTCGCGCCGGTGGCCAGCGTGGCATGGCGGACCCGGGTCGGATGGCCGCACGAAGGACAGACGACCATCACGTTGCTGATCGCCAGCGGCATCGTCTTGTCGAGGATGCCGCCCTGCTGGATCTGCGGCGCGGACTCGTTGCGGCCCTGGATCGTGCGTGGCTTGGTGTGCCGCTTCGAGACGTTGACGCCCCCTACGATGACGCGATCGGGCCGCACGACGCGCTCGACCACGCCGCGCTTCCCAATATCCTTGCCGGTCAGCACGACCACCTGGTCGCCCCGCCGGATCTCCGGCACTTTCGTACTGTGCTTCACGACCTCGCCCGGCATCGCTAGAGCACCTCCGGCGCGAGCGATACGATCTTCATGTAGTTGCGGTCACGCAGCTCACGTGCCACGGGACCAAAGATCCGCGTGCCGCGTGGGTTGCCCTGGTTGTTGATCAGCACCGCCGCGTTCTCGTCGAAGCGGATGTAGCTGCCGTCGGGTCGCCCGTACTCCTTGGCGGTTCGCACCACCACCGCGCGCACCACGTCGCCCTTCTTGACCGCGGCGTTCGGGATCGCCTGCTTGACGCTGGCGATGATCACATCGCCGACCTCGGCGGTCGTCTTGCTCGAGCGGCCCATGATGCGGATGCACTGGATGGTGCGGGCGCCGGTGTTGTCGGCGACCTTGAGCCGGCTGTACTGCTGGATCATGCAGTCGCCCCCCCGGAGGGGGCCTCCTCATGTCGGCCCGGATGAGCGGCCGCGTGGATCGCCTCGGCGGTCGAGGCCTCCTCCGCCACCAGCTGGTCGGCCGCGCCATCGGTCGCGCGCTGCACGATCTCGACGAGGCGCCAGCGCTTGGTCGCGCTGAGCGGCCGCGACTCTTCGATGCGCACCGTATCGCCGATACGGGCCTCGTTGTGCTCGTCGTGGGCCTTGAACTTGGTGGTCAGCCGGACCACACGCTTGTAGAGCGGGTGGCGGGAGAGCCGCTCTACGGAGACCACGATCGTCTTGTCCATCTTGTCGGAGACCACCCGCCCCACCTTGGTCTTCCGTTGCCGTTCCACTCTCACTCCGCTCATCGCCCCACCTCCGCCGTCGCCCGTCCGAGACGACGCTCGGTCTGGACGGTCAGGATGCGAGCGATCCGCTTGCGCGTGCTCCTGATCTGGTTGTAGTCGCTCAACTGACGCGTCGCCAACTGAAACCGGAGGTCGTACAAGTTGCGACGGGCCGCCGCCAGCTCGGCCTCCAGCTCGTCATCAGAGAGCGCACGGACCTCATCGATGTCCATCGACGACGCCCTCCTTGACAATGAACTTCACGTTGACCGGCAGCTTGTGCCCGGCCAGCCGCATCGCCTCCGCGGCCTCCTCGACGGGCACCCCCGCCAGCTCGAAGAGGATCCGCCCGGGCTTCACGACGGCCACCCAGTGGTCGGGGGCGCCCTTGCCGGAGCCCATCCGGGTCTCCGCTGGTTTCTTGGTCACCGGCTTGTCGGGGAAGATGCGGATCCAGACCTTGCCACCGCGCTTGACGGAGCGCGTCATCGCGCGCCGCGCCGCCTCGATCTGACGGCTGGTGATCCAGGCCGGTTCCTCCGTCATCAGGCCGTACTCGCCGAACGCGATGGTGGTCCCACCCTTGGCCGTGCCGCTCATGCGGCCGCGCATGACGCGCCGGTGTTTGACACGCTTAGGAAGCAGCATCGCTCAGGCCCCCGCTGCTACCGCGGCCTCACGGGGCGCCTGACGCTCCGGGATGATATCGCCCCGGTAGATCCAGACCTTGACCCCGATCCGGCCGTACGTGGTGTGGGCATGCACCTGCCCGTAGCTGATGTCGGCGCGCAGCGTGCCGAGCGGGATGCGACCCTCGCGCTCCCACTCGCGGCGCGCCATCTCCGCGCCACCGAGGCGCCCGGCGACGGCGATCCGCACGCCCTTGGCACCGGCCTTCATGGTGCGCTGGACCGACTGCTTCATGGCCTTCTTGAAAGCGATGCGCCGGCTCAGCTGTTGCGCGATGTTGGCGGCCACGAGCTGTGCGTCGAGCTCCGGCTGACGGATCTCCTTGATCTCGAGCTTGACCTTGCGGCTCGAGATCCGGCCGATCTGTTGGCGTAGCGCCTCGACGTTGGCGCCACCCTTGCCAATCACGATGCCGGGCTTGGCCGTGTGGATCGTGACGGTGACGTGGTTGATGCCGCGCTCGATCTCGACATGACTGACGCTCGCGTTGGCGAGCCGCTTGTCGATCAGGTCGCGGATCGCGAAGTCCTCCTTGAGGAGGTCGGTGTAGCCCTTGTCGGCGTACCAGTTCGCCGTCCAGCCACGCGAGACGCCGATCCGGAAACCGTAGGGATGGACCTTGTGCCCCATGGCTAGGCCTCCCTGCTCTCGACGACCACGGTGATGTGCGTCATCGGCTTGTGGATGGGGAAGGCGCGCCCCTGCGCGCGTGGATGCCAGCGCTTGATGGTCGGGCCCTCGTCGGCTCGCGCCTCGGCGACGACCAGGTCGTCGGGTGCGAGGTGGTGGTTGTTCTCCGCGTTCGCGGCGGCGCTCTTCAACACCTTGGCGACGTCCCGCGCCGCGCCCTGGGGCATGAACTGCAAGATCGCCGTCGCCTCGCTGACGGGGCGGCCGACGATCGCCTGGGCGACGAGGCGCGTCTTGCGTGTCGAGCGGCGAATGTACTTGGCAGTGGCGGCGACTCGCACGACGTGCTCCTACTTCAGCGCCGTCGAGCGCTCGGTGTGCTTGCCGTGCCCACGGAAGGTCCGTGTCGGCGCGAACTCGCCCAGCCGGTGTCCGACCATGTTCTCGGTCACGTAGACCGGGATATGTTTGCGCCCGTTGTACACGGCGATGGTGTGCCCGACGAAGTCGGGGAAGATGACGCTCGCCCGGGACCAGGTCTTGAGCACCCGCTTCTCGTTGCGCCGGTTCATCTCCTGGACACGGCCGAGAAGACGCGCCTCGACGAACGGTCCCTTCTTGACTGACCGCGACATCAGCGACCTCCTTTCGGCCTAGCTCTTGCGGTGCCGGGAGCGCACGATGAGGCGTCCCGTAATCTTGTTGCGTCGCGTGCGCAGCCCCATCGCGGCCTTGCCCCAGGGCGTCTTGGGCGGCATGCCGGTGGGCGACTTGCCCTCGCCACCGCCGTGCGGGTGATCGCGCGGGTTCATCACCACGCCGCGCACTTCGGGGCGTAGTCCCATGTGACGGGCGCGGCCGGCCTTCCCCAGACTCTGGTTCTCATGGTCGAGGTTGCCGACCTGGCCGACCGTGGCGATACAGCGGAGCGGCACACGACGCATCTCACCAGAGGGGAGCCGGACAGTGCCCCACTCCCCCTCCTTGGCGAGCAACTGCGCCGAGGCTCCCGCCGAGCGCACGATCTGGCCGCCCCGGCCGGGCACCAGCTCGATGTTGTGGATCGTGGTGCCAAGCGGGATGTCGGCGAGCGGCAGGGCATTCCCCACGCGCGCCTCGACACCTGGGCCGCTCACCACCACATCGCCCACGTGCAGCCCATTGGGCACCAGGATGTAGCGCTTCTCCCCATCGCGGTAATGGAGCAGCCCGATCCGCGCGGAACGATTGGGATCGTATTCGATCGTCGCCAGACGGGCGGGTACCCCGAACTTGTCCCGTTTGAAGTCGATACGGCGGTAGTGCTGCTTCTCGCCGCCGCCGCGGTGGCGCACGGTGAGGCGTCCCTGGTTGTTCCGCCCGCTGCCCCGCTTCTGGGGCTCGAGCAGTGGCTTGTACGGCTCGTCGGTCGTGATCTCGGCGAACGTCGAGCGGGTCATGAACCGCCGGCCGGCGGAGGTCGGCTTGTAGCTTCGCAGCGGCATCGCCTAGACCCCCTCGAAGAACTCGATCTTGTCGCCGGCGGCGACCGTCACCACGGCCTTGCGCCACGGGTTCGTCGAGCCCGTGATCCGCCCGCGCTTGGTTCCGCGTCGCTTTTCCTTGGCCTTCGTCGTGGAGACGTTGACCGCCAGGACGGTGACCTTGAAGAGGTCCTCCACGGCGCGCTTGATCTGCAGCTTGTTGGCATCGTCGTGGACCCGGAACGTGTACTTGTTCCGCTGCGTCAGGTCCATCGACTTCTCGCTGATGACCGGCCGGAGGATCACCTCGGCGCTCTGCAGCGTCATGCGTACACCTCCGCGAGCGTCGCCAGCGCGGGCTGCTCGATCAGCAGCAGATCCGCGTTCAGCACGTCCACGACGTTGAGCGAGTTGGCCAGGATCACCTCGACATCGGGCAGGTTGCGGGCGGAGAGCGTCAGCCGCTGGTCGCGGCTCGGCGCCACCACCAGGACCCGCCCGGCCGCGTTGAGGGCGCTCAGGTACCCCACGAGCTCACGGGTCCGGATCGCCTCGAGGGCCAGGTCCTCCACGACGCGCACCGCACCGTCGCCGTACTTGGCGGTGAGCGCGCCGAGCAGGGCCAGCCGCTTCATCTTGCGCGGCAGCCGCTGTTCGTAGCTCCGGGGGCGTGGCCCGAACACGACGCCACCGCCCGCAAAGTGCGGCGCGCGGCGCGAGCCCTGGCGGGCGCGGCCGGTTCCCTTCTGACGGTACGGCTTCTTGCCGCCGCCCGCGACCTCGCCACGCTTCTTCGTGCTGTGCGTGCCAAGATGGCGCCCGGCGAGCTGCGCGACGATCGCCTGGTGCAGCACGGCCGCGTTGACGGGCGCTGCGAAGAGCGCGTCCGGCAGCTCGACGGTCCCGGCCTCCTCGCCGGTCTTGCGGTAGAGGGTGGTCTGCGGCATCGGGCTACGCCTTCCTGACCATCACGAGGGCGTTGGGGGCGCCCGGCACGGACCCCTTCACGAGCAGCAGGTTGCGCTCGGGATCGGTGCGCACCACGGTCAGCTTCTTGATCGTGACTCGCTCGTCCCCCATGTGGCCCGCCATGCCGAGGCCGCGGTAGACACGGCCCGGCGTGGTGCCCGCGCCGATGGAACCCGGCTGGCGGTGCGAGTCGGACCCGTGGGTCTCTGGACCACGCCGGAAGTGATGCCGCTTCACGGTACCGGCGAACCCTTTGCCCTTGCTGACGCCGGTCACGTCCACCTTGTCACCGGGCGCAAACAGCTCGGCCACGCGGAGCTCCTGCCCGACGCGGTACGGGTCCACGCTCGCCACACGGAACTCGCGCACGTGGCGCACCCGCGGCAGGTCGCGCAGCTGACCGAGGCGCGGCTTCGTCAGCCGGCGCGCGGTCCCCGTGCCGAGCTGCACGGCGGTGTAGCCGTCGCGCTCGGGGGTGCGCAGGCGCGTCACCGTGTTGGGCTCCACGATGAGGACGGAGACGGGCACCATGGTGCCGTCCTCGGCGAAGATCTGTGTCATGCCGGCCTTGCGGCCGAGAAGTCCGATGCTCATCTACATCTTGATCTCGATGTCGACGCCCGCGGCAAGCGAGAGTCGCATCAGGGCGTCGACGGTCTTCGACGACGGATCCAGGATGTCGATGAGCCGCTTGTGGGTGCGGATCTCGAACTGCTCCCGGCTGTCCTTGTCGATGAACGGTGAACGCAGGACGGTGAATTTCTCGATGCGGGTCGGGAGCGGCACCGGGCCGACGACATCGGCGCCCGTCCGCTGTGCGGTCTCCACGATCTGGAGCGCCGACTGATCGAGCAGCCGGTGGTCGTAGGCCTTGAGGCGGATCCGGATCCGCTGCTTCGCCATGCCCTACTCCGTGATGCTGGTGATCGCGCCGGCGCCCACGGTGTGGCCGCCCTCGCGGATGGCGAAGCGCTGCCCGGTCTCGAGCGCGATGGGGGTGATGAGCTCGACCTGCATCTCGACGTTGTCGCCGGGCATCACCATCTCGGTCCCCTCGGGCAGGCGGATGGCGCCCGTCACGTCGGTGGTGCGCAGGTAGAACTGCGGGCGGTAGCCGTTGTAGAAGGGGGTGTGGCGGCCGCCCTCCTCGCGCGTCAGCACGTAGACCTGGGCGGCGAAGCGCGTGTGGGGCTTGATCGAGCCGGGCTTGGCGAGCACCTGGCCGCGCTCGATCTCGTCGCGCTCGACGCCGCGCAAGAGGCAGCCGATGTTGTCGCCGGCGCGGCCCTCGTCCAAGAGCTTCTTGAACATCTCGACGCCGGTCACCACCACCTTGCGGGTGGGGCGGATGCCGACGATCTCGACCTCGTCGCCCACCTTGACCACGCCGCGCTCGACGCGGCCGGTGGCCACCGTGCCGCGGCCCTTGATGCCGAAGACGTCCTCGACCGGCATCAGGAAGGGCTTGTCGATCGCACGCTCGGGGGTCGGGATGTAGGAGTCGATCGCGTCGAGCAGCTCCTGGATGCAGGCGTAGGCGGGATCGGCCGGATCGGGCGGCGCCTCGAGGGCCTTGAGCGCCGAGCCGCGGATGACCGGCAGCTCGTCGCCTGGGAACTGGTACTTCGTGAGCAGCTCGCGCACCTCGAGCTCGACGAGCTCCAAGAGCTCGGGATCATCGACCGCGTCGACCTTGTTGAGGAAGACGATGATGTAGGGCACCTCGACCTGGCGCGCCAAGAGGATGTGCTCGCGCGTCTGGGGCATCGGCCCGTCGGTGGCGGCCACCACCAAGATCGCGCCGTCCATCTGCGCGGCGCCCGTGATCATGTTCTTGATGTAGTCGGCGTGCCCGGGGCAGTCGACGTGGGCGTAGTGGCGGTGCGCGGTCTCGTACTCCACGTGGGCGATCGCGATCGTGATGCCGCGCTCGCGCTCCTCAGGGGCGTTGTCGATCGTGTCGAAGGCGCGGTACTCCGCCTCGCCCTTGAGCGAGAGGTACTTCGTGATGGCCGCGGTCAGCGTCGTCTTGCCGTGGTCGATGTGACCGATCGTGCCGACGTTGACGTGGGGCTTGGTGCGCTCGAACTTCTTCTTGGCCATCTGGCGTAGCTCCTCGGTGTCCCCTCAGACCTTCGACTTCTGGACGAGCTCCTGGGCAACCTGCGCCGGGACCTCGGCGTAGTGCGCGAACTCCATCGAATAGCTCGCGCGTCCCTGGGTCATGCTCCGCAGGTCGGTCGCGTAGCCGAACATGTTGGCGAGCGGCACGAGGGCACGGACGACCTGGGTCGAACCCCGGGATTCCATCCCCTCGATATGCCCCCGGCGACTGTTCAGGTCGCCGATGACATCGCCCATGAATGCCTCCGGCATCGTCGCTTCCACCCGCATGATGGGTTCGAGGATGACCGGATCCGCCCGCTCGAACGCGTCCTTGACCGCTAGCGAACCAGCGATCTTGAACGCCATCTCGCTCGAGTCGACCTCGTGGTACGACCCGTCGTAGAGCGTGACCTTGACGTCGACCACCGGATACCCGGCGTAGATGCCGGTCGCCAGTGCCTCGCGGATGCCCGCGTCGACGGCCTTGATGAACTCGCGCGGGATCACCCCGCCGACGATCTTGTCGATGAACTCGTAGCCCGCGCCCTGGGCGTTGGGCTCGATCCGGATCACGGCGTGGCCATACTGACCGTGGCCGCCGGTCTGTCGCACGAAGCGCCCCGTGCCGTCGGCCGCCCGCCGGATCGTCTCGCGGTAGGAGACCTGCGGCTTCCCCACATTGGCCGCGACCCGGAACTCGCGGGTCATGCGGTCGACGAGCACATCGAGGTGGAGCTCGCCCATCCCAGCGATGAGCGTCTGCCCGGACTCCTCGTCGGTCTTCACCCGGAAGGTGGGGTCCTCCTCCGCAAGCCGCTGCAGGGCCAGCGCCAGCTTGTCCTGGTCGGCCTTCGTGCGCGGCTCCACGGCGACCTCGATGACGGGTTCGGGGAAGCGGATCGTTTCGAGGATGATGGGGTGGGCGGGGTCGCACAGCGTGTCGCCCGTGAAGGATTCCTTGAGGCCGACGATCGCAGCGATGTCGCCGGCGTAGACCTCCTCGATCTCTTCACGATGGTTCGCGTGCATCTGCAGGATGCGGCCGATCCGTTCGCGTTTCCCCTTGGTCGAGTTCAGCACGTACGAGCCCGCGCGCAGCGTCCCCGAATAGACCCGGAAGTAAGCCAACTTGCCGACGTAGGGATCTGCAGCGATCTTGAAGACGAGCGCCGCGAAGGGCTCGTTGTCGTCGGCCGTGCGCACCACTTCGGCGTGGGTCTCGGGATCCTCGCCGATGGTGGGCGGCACGTCGAGCGGCGAGGGCAGGTAGTCGACCACCGCATCGAGCACGGGCTGCACTCCCTTGTTGCGCAGCGCGGATCCGCAGAGCACCGGGATCATCTTCATCTGGAGGGTGCCCAGGCGGATCCCGTGCCGGATCTCCTCCTCGCTGAGCGGCACGCCCTCCAGGTACTTGTGGGTCAGCGCGTCGTCCATCTCGGCCGCTACCCCCACGAGCTCCTCGCGGTGACGCTGCGCCTCGGCCCGCAGCTCGGCCGGGATCTCGACCACGTCGTAGGTGCTGCCGAGCTCGTCCGAGCCCCAGACCAGCGCCTGCATGGTGACCAGATCGACCACGCCGCGGAACTGGTCCTCGACGCCGATCGGGATCTGGATCGGGACGGCGTTGGCTCCCAGCCGGTCGCGGATCGACTCGACCCCCCGCCGGAAGTCCGCTCCCGTGCGGTCCATCTTGTTGATGAAGCAGATGCGCGGCACGCCGTACCGATCGGCCTGGCGCCAGACCGACTCCGACTGGGGTTCCACGCCGGCCACGCCGTCGAAGACCACCACAGCACCATCGAGGACACGCAGACTGCGCTCCACCTCCACGGTGAAGTCCACGTGCCCGGGCGTATCGATCAGGTTGATACGCTGATCGTTCCAGAACGCGGTCGTCGCCGCCGCGGTGATGGTGATGCCCCGTTCCTGCTCCTGAGGCATCCAGTCCATCGTCGCGGCGCCTTCGTGCACCTCGCCGATCTTGTAGATCTTCTTCGTATAGAAGAGGATCCGCTCGGAGACCGTGGTCTTCCCAGCGTCGATGTGCGCGATGATGCCGATGTTCCGCGTTTTCGCGAGCGGAACCTGACGTGCCACGATTACGGTCTACTTCCCTGCTGGTGTCCGGCCTACCACTTGAAGTGGCTGAAGGCCTTGTTCGCTTCGGCCATCTTGTGGGTGTCCTCGCGGCGCTTCACCGCGGCCCCCAGGCCGTTCATGGCGTCGACGAGCTCACCCGCAAGCTTCTCGCTCATCGACTTGCCGTTCCGCTTGCGGGCCGACTGCACGAGCCAGCGGACGCCGAGCGACATGCGCCGGTCGCCGCGGATCTCCACCGGCACCTGGTATGTGGCGCCGCCCACGCGCCGCGGCTTGACCTCGATGATGGGGGTCGCGTTGCGCAGCGCCGCCTCGAGCACTTCGAGCCCGGGCCGCCGCGCCGCCGCCTCGGCGCGGGCGAGCGCCTGTCGCAGGATCCTCTCGGCGAGCCCCTTCTTGCCATCCTTCATCAGCTTCACCACGAAGCGGTCGGTGGTGCGCGTCAGCGGCGGGGCGTACTTGGCCTTGCGGGGGGTCTGAACGCGACGCGGCATCTACTTGACCTTCTGGTTCTGCGGCGCCTTCGCGCCGTACTTCGAGCGACCTTGCTTGCGGTCGCGGACGCCAGCCGAGTCGAGTGTCCCGCGGATGATGTGGTACTTCACCGACGGCAGATCCTTCACGCGGCCGCCCCGCACGAGCACCACCGAGTGCTCCTGCAGGTTGTGGCCGATGCCCGGGATGTAGGCGGTGACCTCCATCATGTTCGAGAGCCGGACGCGCGCGATCTTGCGCAGGGCGGAGTTCGGCTTCTTGGGGGTCATCGTCCTGACCTGCAGGCAGACGCCGCGCTTCTGTGGGGCGCCCGGAATCGGCACCTGGCGCTGGCGCAGACTGTTCCAGTTCCTGCGCATGGCGGGCGCCTTGATCTTTTCGATCTTCCGGGACCGGCCCTTGCGGACGAGCTGGCTGATGGTCGGCACGGAGACGCGGACTCCTTCCTGGGACGTTGTCGATTCTGGTGGCCGGACTGCTCGCCATCATCGGGCATCCGGGAGGATCGCCCACGGTGGCCGTGCCGGCCGTCGGCACGCCGTCCCTGCCGCATCGGCAGGCGGTATGCCGTTCGGCTCCCCCTGAGGATGGCCAGCGGCCATCGCAGGTGCCGCCGGCCCTGGCCGCGGATGGGCGGCGCGATACCGGCCGCGGGCGTCACGTGGCTCGTCCGGACCGGTGTCCGTCGAGCTCGTGCGGTCCCGCGAGACCGCGTGCCGTCGGTCCGCCGATGCACGGCGGAACTGGCCGGCTCGCGGCCACGAAGGCGCAGTCTACCAGCGCCCTCCGGGGGTGTCAACGAACGCGACACGCGCGTCGCGCACGGGCGCAAGACGCGGGCGCTCGGCAGCGGGCGCTCGGCAGCCTTGACATGGACTGTATCAGGGGCGTATATAGGGCGCACGCGAGGCCGCCGGCGCACAGCGCGGTCGGTTGCGCCGCGACCCTGGACGGAGGAATGCAGGTCCAGGGTGGCGCTGCGGCGGTGGAGCCCGGTGCTCCCAGGGTGCCCGCGATCTACGGGTCCCTGGCGCCCCTGCGGCCAGACGTCGAAGCGGGCCACGCTCACGACGCGTTCGGCTCAGGCATGCCGGCGTGTGCCGCCCAGGCCGACCCGACCGTAAGGCGCCTGACCGCGGAGCGTCCGCACGCTCCCACACGCCGGGCTCGCCCGAGGCGTGATCGGGCACGGTCAGCTGACCCACTCGCCACCGGCGGGTCAGGCACACGGCCCTTGCGCCGCGCGGCCCGGAGGAAGAACAGGGAGGTGCGTGATGATGCCGGTCCGAAGCCCCTTCGGACCCGTCTCCGCTCCACTGGGCGGCGACGGAGCCTCGATCGCGTTCGTGGCCACCTATCCGCCGCGTCAATGCGGCATCGCCACGTTCACCCGCGATCTTCGCGCGGGCGTGACGCAGGCCGCTCCGCCGATGCCCCGCGACGCGGCGATCGTCGCGGCGCTCGAAGCGGACGGCGACGCGCTCGTCTACCCCGCGGAGGTCCGCTGGCGCCTGCCCGCGGACGACCGCGGGGCGTACCGACGCCTCGCCCGAGAGCTCAACAGGTCGGGCGTGGGGGTCGTTTCTCTGCAGCACGAGTACGGCATCTACGGCGGGCCGGACGGCAGGCACGTGCTCGATCTCCTGGACGAGCTGCAGGTCCCGGTCGTCGCCACCCTGCACACGATCTTGCGGCGGCCGAGCGACGGCCAGCGGGCCGTGCTGCGCCAGCTGGCCGACCGTGCCAGCCGGCTCGTCGTCATGACCGAGCGCGGCCGCGAGATCCTCCACGCCACCTACGGCGTGGCGGCGGGGCGGATCGCCGTGGTTCCCCATGGCGTGCCGGACCTGCCACTGGCCGACCCGGAGACGATCAAGCCGCGGCTCGGCCTGGCGGGGCGCCAAGTGGTCCTCTCGTTCGGCCTGCTCAGCCCCAACAAGCGGATCGAGCTGGTGCTGGACGCCCTGGCCCGCATCGTCGACCGCGTGCCCGACGTCTGCCTCGTGGTGGTGGGCGCCACGCACCCCGAGGTGCGGCGCCGCGCCGGCGAGGGCTACCGCCTCTCGCTGCTCGAGCGCGTCCGCCAACTGGACCTCGAGCGTCACGTGCGGTTCGTGGACCGCTATGTGGACCAAGCGGAACTGATCGCCTGGCTCCAGGCCAGTGACATCTTCGTCACCGCGTATGGCAGCGTCGAGCAGATCGCATCGGGGACGCTCTCGTACGCGCTCGCCGCGGGCAAGGCGATCATCTCGACCCCGTACGAACACGCGCTCGAGCTGTTGGCGGACGGTCGGGGGGTCCTCGTTCCGGTGGACGACGCCGCCGCCCTGGCTGACGAGCTGGGCCGCCTACTGACCGACCATGCCGCCCGGGACGAGCTGCGCCAGCGCGCCCACGCGCACGGCCGCTCGATGATCTGGCAGGCCGTCGGAGCGCGCTATCGGCAGATCTTCGCGGACGTGGCGGCCGCCGAGCGGCGCGCGCCGGCGGGCCGGCGGCTGCCCGTGCCGATCCCCGTGCTCGCCGCGCGCGTCCCCCTGGACCGCGTCCCGTCCTCGCCGTCGGAGCGGCTGCTCCGCATTCCGGTTCCCGCGGTCGCACGCCGTCATCTCGAAGAGCTCTCCGACGGGATCGGTGTCGTCCAGCACGCGGTGGGAACGACGCCCGACGCGCGCCACGGCTACTGCACAGACGACGTGGCGCGGGCTCTGCTGGTGGATCTGCGGCATAGTTGGGTCGCCCCCGATCCCGTGACGCTCGCCTCGGCCCGCCGCTCGATGGCCTTTCTGGAGGAGGCGTTCGAGCCACACCTGGGCCGGTTCCGCAACTTCCGCACGAGCGACGGACGCTGGATCGAAGAGGTGGGCTCGGAAGACTGCCACGGCCGCGCCGTGCAGGCGCTCGGCACGGCGATCGCGGCCGCGCCGGACCCGCGCCTGCGCGAAGCGGCGCTGCGGCTCTTCCGGACGGCGCTCCCCGCCACGCACGGTTTCCGGGCGCTGCGGCCGTGGGCCTACGTGATCCTCGGCTGTGACGCGGCGCTCGGCACCGATGGCGCGCACCAGACACGGCGCACGCTCGCCCTGCTGGGGGCCAGGCTCGCGGCCGCCTTCCCGACTGCCGCGGGCGGCACGTCCGTCGGACCGGGTGCGTGGCTCTGGCCCGAGCCGGTCGTGACGTACGACAACGCCGTGCTGCCGCACGCGCTGATGGTGGCCGGGCGTCGGCTGGGCCGGCCCGATTGGGTCGCCCTCGGGCTCCGCGTGCTGCGCTGGCTGGCCGAGACGCAGACCGCGCCCGACGGACATCTGGTGCCGGTCGGGAACCAGGGCTGGTGGCGCCGGGGCACACGCCCGGCCCGCTTCGACCAGCAGCCGATCGAGGCCACTGCGCTGCTCGAGGCGGCCGCGGCGGCGGTCGACGCGACCGGTGACCCAGTCTGGATCGAGCTGGCGGCGCGCGCCTACGACTGGTTCGTGGGCGCCAACGATCTCGGCGTGCCGGTCGCCGATCCCCGGACCGGTGGCTGCTACGACGGCCTCGGCGCCGGTGGCCGCAACACGAACCAGGGCGCCGAGTCGACGCTCTGCTGGCTGCTCGCCGTGGAGCGCCTTCGCGACCTCCAGGGCTCGCTCCGCAGCGGGGCGCTCAGGCTTCGCCCGGCGCCGCCGCCGGGGAGCGAGCCCGCGGCGCTACTCCTCGATGCCCACGGCCGCGCAGCGCTGCCCCCACGACACGAGCTCCCGGCGCCCGTTCCGAAGTGACGCCGGAAGCCGGCTCAGGGACGGTCGGAGGCGCGCCGGCGCTGCGGCCGCGGACAGCTCCGCACGTAGTCGAGCACCTCGCGCAGTTTGGCCGTGGCGAGGCCGATCGCGGTGTCGGAGGCACCGTAGTAGACGCGCAGCTCGTCTGAAACCTGGTCGTGCACCCAGCCGCACGGGAAGACGACCCCGACCACATCGCCGATCCGCTCGTACGGCTGCGCCGGACCGAAGACCCATTCGTCGCTGCGGTGCAGGACGATCCGCGGGTCGTCGAGGTCGAGGAGCGCCAGCCCCAAGCGGTAGAGCGACCCGGATGCGGTGACGTGCACCCCGTGGTACATGATGAGCCAGCCCTCGGGTGTCTCCAGGGGTGGCGGACCAAGTCCGACCTTGCCCGCGTCCCACCAGGCACCCTCGCGCGCCTCCAGGAGCAGCGTGTGATCGCCCCAGTGGCGCAGGTCCGGGGAATAGGAGATCCAGATGTGCGCGTCGCCGCGCACCGGGATCGGTCGGTGGATCAACACCCAACGCCCACCGAAGCGGCGGGGGAAGAGCGCGGCATCTTTGTCGTCGGGGGGCATCGCCGGTCCGAGCCGCTGGAAGGTGCGGAAGTCGGGCGTCACCGCGAGCGAGACGAGCGGCCCCCGGCGGCTGTAGGCCGTGTAGGCGATCGCCCATTGTCGCCGTTCGGGCAGCCAGGTCACACGAGGATCCTCGATCCCCCAGACCTCCTCGGGGTGGCGCTGCGGCGCCGACTGCAGGCCGGGGCGCGGGTCGATGACCCACCCACCGACGCCGTCCGGGCTGCGGGCGACCGTCAGGTGCGAGATCCCCCGCCGGTCCTCGACGCGCATCAATAGGACCGTTTGGCCATCCACCACCGCCGCACCCGGATTGAAGACGGTGTTGACCGGGTACGGGAGATCGTCAGGCGTGATGATCGGGTTGGTCGGACAACGGGTGAAGAGGTTCGGCGTCGAGTCCATTGGCTCGCGAATCTATCGACGTGGTGGTGCCTGCCGCAAGGGCCCCCGCCGGCGGCCGGACCACGCGACGAACGGTCGGGCCACACGCCCGACCCGCCCGTGCGCACCGTGGCGACGGCCGCCGAGACGGGAGTCGACGCGCCGGTCCGGCCGCACGGCGGCCCGGCGCACGGTTCAGCGCGCCGCGTCGTCCTCCTCGGCGGCGTCCGACACCGCGGTATCCGCGGCCGGGCCTTCCTCGCCCTGCAGGAAGACGTTGGGCAGCTCGGGCTCGTCGTCGCCCCCGGACTCGCGCTCCCAGCCGGCCAGGCTGAGCGGCTCCTCCGTCCGTTCAGGCGCCTCCTCGAGGAAGGGGTTGTACTCCTCCTGGCCGAAGCTCTCCGGCAGCTCGCCGCCGGCAAGGGCCTCCGCCGCCGCCCGCCGCTCGGCCTCCCGCCGCGCGGCGATGTTGGCCGGCGCGCCGGTCCCTGCCGGGATCAGCTTGCCGATGATCACGTTCTCCTTGAGGCCCAGCAGCCGATCCTTGGCGCCGTTGATCGCAGCCTCGGTCAGCACCCGTGTGGTCTCCTGGAACGAGGCCGCGGCGAGGAACGAGCTCGTGTTCAGCGACGCCTTGGTGACGCCGAGCAGCACGGTCTCGGCGGTCGCCGGCTCACCCCCTTCAGCGAGCACCTGGTTGTTCAGGTCCTCGAACTCGAAGCGGTCGATCAGCTCGAAGGGCAGCTGCTCGCTGTCCCCCGGCTGATCGATGCGGACCTTGCGGAGCATCTGCCGGACGATGATCTCGATGTGCTTGTCGTTGATCGTGACGCCCTGGCTGCGATAGACCTTCTGGACCTCCTTGACCAGGTAACGCTGCACGGCCTCGCGCCCCCTGGTCTCCAGGTACTCCTGCGGGTTGATGGGGCCGTCGGTGATCGGGTCGCCGGCGCGGATCTCCTGGCCGTTCTCGACCAGCAGCTTCGCGCTGTGCGGGATCATGTACTCCCGTTCGACGACGTCCTCGGACCGCACCAGCAGCTGCCCGTCGCGGTGGACCACGAACCCCTTGACGGGGCTCGCCAGTTCATCGGCCTGCCCGTCGGCACGCTCGCCGCGCGCCAGCGTCTGGCCGACCTCGACCGTATCGCCGTCGGCGACGAGGAGCTCTTGCCCACGCCCCAGCTTGAGCGGCGTGTCGAAGCTCTCACGGCTCGTGACCTTGACCTTGCGCCCACCGTTCTCGAGGGCGATCACCTCGACGATGCCGTCGATGTGGCTGATCTCGGCCTTGCCCTTGGGGACGCGGGCCTCGAACAGCTCCTCCACGCGCGGCAGGCCCGCCGTGATGTCGGCCTGCGCCACGCCGCCCGTGTGGAACGTGCGCATCGTGAGCTGCGTGCCGGGCTCGCCGATCGACTGCGCCGCGATGATCCCGACCGCCTCGCCGATCCCCACCAGCCGGCCCGTGGCCAGGTTCCGGCCGTAGCACGCCCGGCAGACGCCGTAGCGCGATTGGCAGGTCAGCGCCGAGCGCACTTCCACCGCCTCGATCCCGGCCTCCTGGATGCGCCGCGCGATCTCCTCGGTGATCTCCTCGTTCCGTTCGACGAGCGTCACCGGCTCCGGCCCCCGCTCATCGACCACGGCGGCGGCCGCCAGGCGTCCGACCAGCCGGCGCGCGAACGCGTTGGGCTCGTCGCCCACGATCTCGCGCGTCTCTTCGCGGCTGATCCAGGTGCCCTCGGCGGTGCCGCAATCGTCGTCCCGGGTGATGACGTCCTGCGCCACGTCGACGAGCCGGCGGGTCAGGTAGCCCGAGTCGGCCGTGCGGAGCGCGGTGTCGGCCAGGCCCTTGCGCGCGCCGTGCGTCGAGATGAAGTACTCGAGGACGGTCATGCCCTCGCGGAAGTTGCTCCGTACGGGCACGTCGATGATGCGGCCGGACGGGTCGGCCATCAGGCCGCGCATCCCGCCGAGCTGGGCGATCTGGCCCTTGTTGCCGCGGGCGCCCGAGATCGACATCATCTTGACCGCCCCGAAGGGGTCGAGCCCGTCCATCATCGCGTTCGAGATGGTCTGGGTCGTGTCCTGCCAGACCGCCACGACCTGGTTGTAGCGCTCCTCGTCGGTGATCAGGCCACGCTGGAAGTCGCGGTCGATCTTGGCAACCTTCTGGTCCGCCTCCTCCAGCAACCGGGACTTGTCGGGCGGCACCACGATGTCGCTCAGCGCGATCGTCATGCCGCCACGGGTGGCCAGCTCGAACCCGATCGCCTTGATGCCATCGACCAGGTGGGCCGTCTCGTCCGGGCCGAGGAGCTGGTAGCAGCGTGCCACGAGCTCCCGCAGCTCCTGCCGGTTCATCGGCCGGTTCAGGAAGCGCAGCCGATCGGGCAGGATCTGGTTGAAGATGACGCGCCCGATCGTGGTGCGGATCCGCTCGTCGACGAGCGCCTGGGCCTCGTCGCTCCAGGTGCGGACCGTGACCTCCACGATGTCGTGGAGGGCGGGCGCGTGGTCGAGCGGCGGAAGCGGCGCGCCGCCGGGGCCGAAGCCGCGGAAGGGCCGGTACTCGGGATGGATGCGTCCGAACTCGTACGCCCGCACCGCCTCCGCCTCGGCGCTGAAGCGGTATGCGGGCTCGGCCGAGGCCAGGTCGGAGCGATCGGCGATCGTCAGGTGGTAGCAGCCGAGGACCATGTCCTGGGTGGGCGCGACGATCGGGCTCCCGTCCGAAGGCGAGAGCAGGTTCACCGTCGAGAGCATCATCCGCCGCGCTTCCTCCTGGGCGGCCGAGCTCAAGGGGACGTGCACGGCCATCTGGTCGCCGTCGAAGTCGGCGTTGAAGGCGGTGCACACCATCGGGTGGATCTGGATGGCCGAGCCTTCGACCAGCACCGGCATGAAGGCCTGGATCCCCAGCCGGTGGAGCGTCGGGGCGCGGTTCAGCAGCACCGGATGGTCCTTGATCACGTCCTCGAGGACCTCCCAGACTTCTGGACGGACCCGCTCGACGATGCGCTTGGCGCTCTTGATGTTGTGCGCGAACCCCTTCTCGACCAGCTGCCGCATCACGAACGGCTTGAACAGCTCGAGCGCCATCTTCTTGGGCAGCCCGCACTGGTGCAGCTTGAGGTCCGGCCCGACCACGATCACCGAGCGGCCGGAATAGTCCACGCGCTTGCCGAGCAGGTTCTGGCGGAACCGGCCCTGCTTGCCCTTCAACATGTCCGAGAGGCTCTTGAGGCGGTGGTTGCCGGTGCCGGCGATCGCCCGACCGCGGCGCCCGTTGTCGATCAGCGCGTCGCAGGCCTCCTGGAGCATGCGCTTCTCGTTGCGGATGATGATCTCGGGCGCACCGAGCTCGAGCAGCCGCTTCAGCCGATTGTTCCGGTTGATGACACGCCGGTACAGGTCGTTGAGGTCGGACGTGGCGAAGCGACCGCCGTCGAGCTGGACCATCGGCCGCAGATCGGGCGGGATCACCGGCACCACCGAGAGGATCATCCACTCGGGCCGCGTGCCGCTGCGACGGAACGCCTCGATGAGCCGCAGCCGCTTGATCGCCTTCTTGCGCCGCTGCCCGGAGGTGGTGCGGACCTCGCTGTGCAGGTGCCGCGAGAGCTCGTCGAGGTCCATCCGCTGGATGATGTCGCGCACCGCCTCGGCGCCCATTCCCGCCCCGAAGATGCGCGGACCGCCCCGCACACCGCTGCCGTACTTGCGGTCGAGGTCACGGAAGTTCCAGCCGTCGAGCGAGGTCTCCGGGATCAGCTGCATGGGCTGCAGCCGCTCGATCTCCTCGCGCGCCCGGCGGATCTCCTCCTTCAGGCCGTCGGCCTCGGCGCGCAGGCGCTCGCGCTCCGCCTCCAGGCGCGCCTCGACCTCCAGGCGCGCATCCTCGATGCGCTGCCGTGTGCCGGCTTCCTCGCGCGCCTCGCGGTCCTGCAACTCAGCGTTGACGCGCTCGATCTCGTCGGCGGCGAGCCGCTTGAGGCGTGCCAACGCCTCTTTCCCGCCGCTCCCACCTTCGGGCACGATCACCTCGCCGGTGGGGGCGAAGACGATGGGCGCGCTGGCCTTCGCGGCGCCAAGCTCGCGGATCGCCTTCTCGGCTTCCTGGCTCGCGACCACCAGGTCCTGCGTGCGCTGGGTCCGCTCCGCCTCGAGGTGCGCGCGGATTTCGGCGAGCGCGCCGTTCAGCTGGTCGGTCGTGCGGTGCAGGTCGGCGCGCAGCTGATCCTCGAGCTCCGCGAGCGCCTTGCCGGCCTTGCCGCCGCGCCCCTCGGCCTCTTCCTCGAGCTGGCGCAACGCGCGCTGGCGCGCCTCCTCGTCGACCCAGGTGACGATATACAGCGCGAAATAGAGGACCCGCTCGAGGTTGCGCGGGCTGATGTCGAGCAGGATCCCGAGCCGGCTGGGCGTGCCCTTGAAGTACCAGATGTGGCTCACCGGGCTGGCCAGCTGGATGTGACCCATCCGCTCGCGGCGCACCTTGGCGCGGGTCACCTCGACGCCGCACTTGTCGCAGATGATCCCCTTGTAGCGGATCCGCTTGTACTTGCCGCAGTAGCACTCCCAGTCCTTGGTCGGACCGAAGATGCGCTCGTCGAAGAGGCCGTCCTTCTCCGGCTTCAGCGTGCGGTAGTTGATCGTCTCAGGCTTGGTGACCTCGCCCTTCGACCAGTCACGAATCTGGTCAGGCGACGCGAGCGAGATGCGGATCGCGTTGAAATTGTTGACCTCGAGCATCGTTCTCCTCCGCGTCTCGGGGGCCCCTCCGAGACGCGATCCGGGACCATCGGCGAGCGGCGCCGCCCCCGGCCGAAAGGCCGGCGCCGCGTGGTGTGCGGGTGCTCAGTCCTCGAACCCGGCGAGGTTGATCCCGCCGAGATCGGGCAACGGGTATCCGGAGACGTCCTCGGCGAAGTGGATCTCCTCGTCGTTCTCGTTGAGGATCTCCACGTTCAGGCCGAGACTCTGCAGCTCTTTGATGAGCACCTTGAACGACTCCGGGACGCCCGGTGGCTGAATGTCCTCGCCCTTGACGATCGCCTCGTAGGTCTGCACGCGACCCATGACGTCGTCGGACTTCACCGTCAGCAGCTCCTGCAGGATGTTGGCAGCGCCGTAGGCCTCGAGCGCCCAGACCTCCATCTCGCCGAACCGCTGACCGCCGAACTGCGCCTTGCCGCCCAGCGGCTGCTGGGTGATCAGCGAGTACGGCCCGGTTGAGCGGGCGTGGATCTTGTCCTCCACCAGGTGGTGGAGCTTCAGCATGTAGATGTAGCCGACGGTGATCTCTCGGTCGAACGGCTCGCCGGTGCGCCCGTCGCGCAGGACGGTCTTGCCGTCGAGGGGCAAGCCGGCGGCCGCGAGCTCCTCGCGGATCTGCGCCTCCGACGCTCCGTCGAAGACGGCGGTGGCTGCCTGCTGGCCCTGCTCGTGCAGCGCCCAACCGAGGTGCGTCTCGAGGATCTGCCCGATGTTCATCCGGCTCGGCACCCCGAGCGGGTTCAGGATGATGTCCACGGGCGTGCCATCGGGGAGGAACGGCATGTCCTCCTGCGGCAGGATCTTGGCGATCACGCCCTTGTTCCCATGCCGCCCGGCCATCTTGTCGCCGACGCTGATCTTGCGCTTCTGGGCGACGCTCACGCGAATGAGGCGGTTGACCCCCGGCAGCAGCTCATCGCCGTTGTCGCGGCTGAACTCGCGGACGTCGACCACCTTGCCACGCTCGCCGTGAGGCAGGCGCAGGCTGGAGTCCTTCACCTCGCGCGCCTTCTCGCCGAAGATCGCACGCAGGAGGCGCTCTTCCGCGGTCAGCTCCGTCTCGCCCTTCGGCGTGATCTTGCCGACCAGGATGTCGCCTGGCTGCACCTCGGCGCCGATGTAGACGATGCCATCCTCGTCGAGGTCCTTGAGCGACTCCTCGCCCACGTTCGGGATGTCGCGGGTGATCTCCTCGGGGCCGAGCTTGGTGTCGCGCGCCTCGATCTCGTGTTTCTCGATGTGGATGCTGGTGAAGAGGTCCTCGCGCACCAGCCGGTCGCTGATGACGATGGCGTCCTCGTAGTTGCCGCCCTCCCAGCTCATGAACGCGGCCAGGATGTTGCGGCCCAGGGCGAGCTCGCCGCGGTCGGTGGAGCTGCTGTCGGCAAGCACCTGGCCGGCCTCGACGCGCATGCCCACATCCACGATCGGGCGCTGGTTGATGCAGGTGCCTTGGTTGGAGCGCACGAACTTGTCCAGACGGTACTCGTCGAGCGAGACACCGTCGCCATCCGGCTCCACCTTGATCAGATCCGCGGTGACGCTCAGGACGGTGCCGGGGCGGCGCGCCACCACGACCTGGCCGGAGTCGCGTGCCGCGCGCTCCTCCATCCCGGTGCCGACGATCGGCGACTCGGGTTCGAGGAGTGGTACGGCCTGGCGCTGCATGTTGGAGCCCATCAGCGCGCGGTTGGCGTCATCGTGCTCGAGAAAGGGGATCAGCGCCGTCGCGACCGAGACGACCTGCTTGGGGCTGACGTCCATGTAGTCGATCTGCTCGGGGCGTGCCTCCGGGAACTGGTCCCGGTAACGGCTCGGGACCCGCGGATCGAGGAAATGGCCCTCGTCGTCGAGGCGCGCGTTGGCCTGCGCGACGTAGTACTCCTCCTCTTCGTCGGCCGGGAGGTACACGATCTCGTCGGTGACGAAGGGGCGGATCGGGAACGCCTGCGCCTTCTGGCGGCGGAGCTCGGCGATCGCGGCCGCCGTGAAGCGCTCACCGGCCTTCAGGACGACCTGGCCGTCCTTGCCCACGACGTCGGCGCCGGCCTCCAGGCGTTCGAGCCCCGGCTCGTCCCACGCCACCGAGCGCTTCACGCGCCGGTAGGGCGTCTCGATGAAGCCGTACTGGTTGATACGCCCGTAGGTGGCCAGCGAGCCGATCAGGCCGATGTTCGGACCCTCGGGCGTCTCGATGGGGCAGATCCGCCCGTAGTGGCTATGGTGCACGTCGCGGACGTCGAACCCGGCGCGCTCGCGCGAGAGGCCGCCGGGTCCCAGGGCGGAGAGGCGCCGCTTGCTGGTCAGCTCGGCCAGCGGGTTCGTCTGGTCCATGAACTGCGAGAGCTGACTGCCGCCGAAGAACTCCTTCATGGCGGCCACCACCGGCCGGATGTTGATCAGGGCGTTCGGCGTCGCCTTCTCGATCTCCTGGATCGTCATGCGCTCCTTGACGACCCGCTCCATGCGCAGGAGGCCGATGCGGAACGCGTTCTGGATCAGCTCGCCGTTGGCGCGGATGCGCCGATTGCCCAGATGGTCGATATCGTCTGGCGCGCCGAGCCCGTTGTTGAGCTCGATCAGGCGTCCCACGATCGCCGCGATGTCCTCGCGGGTGATGGTGCGGGTGTCGCGCAGCTCGAGGCCCATCCGGTCCGCAACGTCGCGCAGTTTCTTGTTGAACTTGTAGCGCCCCACCCGGCCGAGGTCGTAGCGGCGGAAGTTGAAGAAGAGGCTATCGACGAGCTTCTCGGCGTTGTCGCCGGTGGGCGGGTCGCCCGGCCGCAACTTCTTGTAGACCTCGATCAGCGCTTCTTGGCGCGTCGAGGTGTTGTCCTTCTCGAGCGTCGAGACGATGTACTGGGCGTCGGGGTCCGTGTCGACGGCGCGGAACAGCTCGACGATCCGCTCGTTCTGCTCCCAATCGTCGCGGCGGTCGGGATCGGGGTCGCGCCCGATCGCGCGGAGCAGCTTGGTGGCCTCGAGCTTGCGCTTGCGGTCGACCTTGACGTAGAGCTGCTGGCGCGGCCCGGTCTCGAACTCGAGCCAGGCCCCGCGGTTCGGGATCACCTTGGCGGCGTAGAGGTCGCGCCCAGTGGTCGGATCCTCGGTCTTCGTGTAGTAGACGCCCGGCGAGCGCACCAGCTGGCTGACGACGACCCGTTCGGCGCCGTTGATGATGAAGGTCCCCTGGTCGGTCATGAAGGGGAAATCGCCGAAGTAGACCTGCTGACGCAGCGTCTCGCCGGCCCGTTCGGGGTCCTTGAGCACCAGTTCGACGTCGACGTAGAGAGGTCTCGAGAAGGTGCGGTCCTGCTGGCGGCACTCGAGCTCGCTGTACTTGGGCTCGCCGAAGCGGTAGTCCAGGAAGTGCAGCTCCATCACCTTGCCGGTGAAGTCCTGGATGGGGCTGATCTCGTCGAAGAGTTCGCGGAGCCCCTGCTCCACGAACCAGCGAAACGAATCGAGCTGCAGCTCGATCAGGTTCGGGATCGGCAGGACCTCAGGGATGCGGGCGTAACGCTTGCGGACAGGGGCGAACGACGAGGCGCGCCGAGACGACTCAGCGACAGACAGCATGAATCGCTCCTTGACGGAGGAGAAGAGATGACAGGGGGGCCGCGCTCACAGACGGCCTAGCATATCACACGCGGCGGTCGTGTCAAACACCGGGTCCGCAGCGCACGAGCGCGGAGAGAGCGGGGCCCCGCCGGGACCCCGCGTCCGCTCGCCCGACCCCCGCGGCCCGCGGGGCATGCCCGGCTACTTGATCTCGACGGTCGCGCCCTGCTCGGCAAGGGCGGCCTTGATCTTCTCGGCCTCCTCGCGGGAGACGGCCTCCTTGACCGGCTTGGGCGCGTTGTCCACCAGGTCCTTGGCCTCCTTGAGGCCGAGGCCGGTCAGCTCACGCACGACCTTGATCACCGGGATCTTGTTCGGCCCGACGGCGCTCAGGATCGCGGTGAACTCGGTCTGCTCTTCTTCGGGGGCCGCCTGGGCCGCGGGGACGCCGGCAGCCGGGGCGGCGGCCACCGCCACCGGCGCCGCGGCGCTCACGCCGTAGCGCTCCTCGAACTTCTTGATGAACTCCGACAGCTCGAGGACGGTCATCCCGTCGATCGCCTCGAGGATCTGCTCCTGGGTCAGTCCCATCTGTGCGTACGCTCCGTTCGTGTCGTGATGAAGTTGGTCCGTTCCGGATCGGGCGCCGGAACCGCCGTCAGGCGGCCTCGCCCGTTTCGCTGGCGCGCTGCTCCTGCAGTTGCCGCAGGGCATAGCCCAGGTTCCGCAGCGGCGCGGCGAGCAGGCTCGCCAACGTCGTCAACGGGGAACCGACGGCGCCGGCCAACTGGCTCAGCAGCTGCTCGCGCCCGGGCAACGTGGCGAGCCGGGTCACGTCGTCGGCACCGATGCGCCGCTGCCGCAGCACCGCCCCGCGCACCTTCAGGTTGCGGTAGGGGCGGATCGCGTCGAGCAGCGCCCGCGCCACGGCGACCTCGTCGCCCGAGCCGAGCGCGATCGCGCTGGGCCCGTCGAGGAGCGACCCGAGCTCAGGCCTCCCCGCCTGCTCCGCGGCGATCTTCGCGAGGCGGTTCTTGACGACGCGGTATGTCACGCCCTGCGGACGCAGCGCGCGACGGATGGCGGCCAGGTCGGCAACGCTGAGGCCTCGGTAGTCGGTGACGATCGACGTCGACGCCGCCGAGAACGCCTCGGTGAGCGCCGCCACGGTCGCCCGCTTGGCCTCGGTGGGCATGGGCCCTCCTTTCCTGTCGGACGCCTGGTACCCAGGCGCCCCTTGCGTCGTTCCGCGAGGGGCGCACGCGCCCGGGCAGTGGACCCGAACGATGAGCTCGCCTCGGCGTGCCCGTAGGTTCCCGGGCCGAGGCCCGGGAGGTCCCACGATTTCAGCCACCCCTCTCGGGGCGGACGCCCGCTGTCTCCGGCGGAACGGTCTTCGATTGGCTGCGACGCCCGGCGATGCCGGCGCCGCTCGTATCGTGCGCGGTGGTCGGCCAGCGCACCATGCCGCGGCCCGCGGGCTGCGCGCCGCGGCTTACCCCTGGGCAGCCGCCGCCAGCAGCGCGGGCACATCGACGCGGATCCCCGGCCCCATCGTCGAGGCCACCGTGAGGCCGCGGAAGTACTGCCCCTTGGCCGCGGCGGGCTTGGCACGGTTCACGGCGTCGACGAGCGTGGCCAGGTTCTCGACGAGCTGCTCTTCGGGGAACGAGGTCTTGCCGAAACGGGCGTGGATGATCCCGCCCTTGTCGACCTTGAACTCGACGCGCCCCGCCTTGACCTCGCGGATGGCGCGTGCCAGGTCGAACGTGATCGTCCCCGACTTCGGGTTCGGCATCAGGCCGCGCCGGCCCAGGATCTTCCCGAGCCGCCCCACCATGCCCATCATGTCGGGTGTCGCAAGCGCAACGTCGAACTCGAGCCAGCCCGACTCGATCTTCTTGACCAGCTCCTCGCCCCCGACGATGTCGGCCCCGGCCTCGGACGCCTCACGCGCCTTCTCGCCCTGGGCGAAGACCAGGACGCGCACCTGGCGCCCGGTTCCATGGGGCAGCACGACCGTCCCGCGCACCATCTGGTCGGCGTGGCGCGGGTCGACGCCAAGGCGGATGTGGACCTCGGCGGTCGCATCGAACGCCACGACCGAGGTCTGCTTCAACAGCGCGGCCGCCTCGGCCGGCGGGTACAGCCGCTCGCGCTCGACGAGCTTGGCGGCCTCCAGGTATTTCTTGCCGTGCGGTGCCATCTCGCTCCTTCTCGGCCGCCTCCGCGGCCTCCCCTCTCGACGCGGGGTCGACGGGCCGGATCCAACTCCGCGCGGGGTCTCCGGCCGGGACCCAGGCGCCGTCGTGTGTCGGCTAGTCGACGACCTCGATGCCCATCGAGCGCGCCGTCCCCTCGATCATGCGGGTCGCCGCGTCGAGGTCGCTGGCGTTGAGGTCGACCAACTTGGTCTGCGCGATCTCCCGGACCTGGGCCCGCGTCACCGTACCGGCCGGGGTTCGCCCCGGCGTGGCCGAGCCATGCTCGATGCCGGCGGCCTTACGCAGCAGGTTGGCGGCGGGCGGCGTCTTGAGGACGAACGTGAAGGAGCGGTCCTCGTAGACCGTGATCTGCGCCGGGATGACCTGCCCGACCTGGCCAGCCGTCTTCTCGTTGTAGGACTTGCAGAATTCGACCACGTTGATGTGCGGGCCGAGCGCCGTCCCCACCGGCGGCGCAGGCGTCGCCTTGCCGGCGGGCAGCTGCAGGGTCAGCACGACTCGGATCTTCTTGGCCACGGACTCGCTGCCTCTCGGTTAGAGCTTCTCGACTTGGAGGAAGTCGAGCTCGACCGGCGTCTCGCGGCCGAAGATGCTCACGAGCACCTTGACCTTGTTCCGCTCGGGGTTGACCTCGTCCACCGTCCCGATGAACTCGGCGAAGGGGCCGTCCGTGACGCGCACGCTCTGGCCCTTGGTGAATGCGACGCGGTACTTGGGCGCCTCCACGCCCATCTGCCGCAGGATCTGTTTGACCTCGTGCTCGGCGAGGGGGACGGGTTCGCTGCGAGTCCCCGGGATGTTGCCGCCCCCCACGAAGCTCGTCACGCCGGGCGTGTTGCGGACCACGAACCAGGACTCGGGGTCGAGGATCATCTCCACTAGGACGTAGCCCGGATAGACCTTCTTCTGGACCGTGTGGCGCTGCCCCTGACGAATCTCGATCTCGTCCTCCATCGGGACGAGCACTTGGAAGATCCGATCCTCCATGCCCATCGACTCGATGCGGTGCTCGAGGTTGGCTTTCACTTTGTTCTCGTAGCCCGAGTACGTGTGGATCACGTACCAGTGTTTCTCGGGACGGACGGGCGCGTCGGAGCCGGACATGGTCACGCGGTCAGGAACTGGACGACCTGCGCGAACAGGACGTCGAACACGGTGATGTAGAGGCCGATCGCGGCGCTGATCACCAACACGAGCACGGTGAGGTTGCGTGTCTGCTCGCGCGTCGGCCAGGTGACTTTCTTCAATTCGGACCACGCTTCGTCGATGAAGCGTCGGATGCGGTCCACGGGCGGCAATGTCCCTCTCGATCTCTGGGCGAACGTGGCAGGCGCGGCCGGACTCGAACCGACAACCACTGGTTTTGGAGACCAGAGCTCTACCAATTGAGCTACGCGCCTGTGCCGATCCCCCTATTTCGCCTCGCGGTGCAGCGTGTGCCGCCGGCAGCGCGGGCAGTACTTGCGGAGCTCGATGCGCCCCGGGTCGTTCTTCTTGTTCTTCTCGGTCGTGTACGTGCGCTCCTTGCACTCCGTGCAGGCGAGCTGGATGACCGGCCGGTTCTCAACCTTCGCCATGCCCTACTCCGTGATGCTGGTGATCGCGCCGGCGCCCACGGTGTGGCCGCCCTCGCGGATGGCGAAGCGCTGCCCGGTCTCGAGCGCGATGGGGGTGATGAGCTCGACCTGCATCTCGACGTTGTCGCCGGGCATCACCATCTCGGTCCCCTCGGGCAGGCGGATGGCGCCCGTCACGTCGGTGGTGCGCAGGTAGAACTGCGGGCGGTAGCCGTTGTAGAAGGGGGTGTGGCGGCCGCCCTCCTCGCGCGTCAGCACGTAGACCTGGGCGGCGAAGCGCGTGTGGGGCTTGATCGAGCCGGGCTTGGCGAGCACCTGGCCGCGCTCGATCTCGTCGCGCTCGACGCCGCGCAAGAGGCAGCCGATGTTGTCGCCGGCGCGGCCCTCGTCCAAGAGCTTCTTGAACATCTCGACGCCGGTCACCACCACCTTGCGGGTGGGGCGGATGCCGACGATCTCGACCTCGTCGCCCACCTTGACCACGCCGCGCTCGACGCGGCCGGTGGCCACCGTGCCGCGGCCCTTGATGCCGAAGACGTCCTCGACCGGCATCAGGAAGGGCTTGTCGATCGCACGCTCGGGGGTCGGGATGTAGGAGTCGATCGCGTCGAGCAGCTCCTGGATGCAGGCGTAGGCGGGATCGGCCGGATCGGGCGGCGCCTCGAGGGCCTTGAGCGCCGAGCCGCGGATGACCGGCAGCTCGTCGCCTGGGAACTGGTACTTCGTGAGCAGCTCGCGCACCTCGAGCTCGACGAGCTCCAAGAGCTCGGGATCATCGACCGCGTCGACCTTGTTGAGGAAGACGATGATGTAGGGCACCTCGACCTGGCGCGCCAAGAGGATGTGCTCGCGCGTCTGGGGCATCGGCCCGTCGGTGGCGGCCACCACCAAGATCGCGCCGTCCATCTGCGCGGCGCCCGTGATCATGTTCTTGATGTAGTCGGCGTGCCCGGGGCAGTCGACGTGGGCGTAGTGGCGGTGCGCGGTCTCGTACTCCACGTGGGCGATCGCGATCGTGATGCCGCGCTCGCGCTCCTCAGGGGCGTTGTCGATCGTGTCGAAGGCGCGGTACTCCGCCTCGCCCTTGAGCGAGAGGTACTTCGTGATGGCCGCGGTCAGCGTCGTCTTGCCGTGGTCGATGTGACCGATCGTGCCGACGTTGACGTGGGGCTTGGTGCGCTCGAACTTCTTCTTGGCCATCGCGGCGCTATCGACTCCTCAGGTTGCGGACCGATCCGCTCAGAATGGGGCTGGAGCCCACAATCGGATTTGAACCGATGACCTCTTCCTTACCAAGGAAGTGCTCTGCCGACTGAGCTATGTGGGCCCGCAGGGAGAATGGCTGGTGGGCAGGAGAGGAATCGAACCTCTACAGCCGAAGGCGGCTGATTTACAGTCAGCTGAGCTCACCACCTGCTCAACCTACCCACGGTCGACTGCGTTCCCGGGAGCTTCCCCGGCGTGGTGAAGAGGTCGAACGCAGTGCTCCTCTTCGAATGGAGCCGACGACGGGACTCGAACCCGGAACCCGCGGTTTACAAAACCGCCGCTCTGCCAATTGAGCTACGTCGGCACGCGAGGCAGGAATCTACCGCAGGAAGGCTCCGCCCGCAACGCGTATGGTACCGGCGGCCGCCGGAGAGGGTCAAGCATACACCGCGTCGCCCTGCCGAGGCCCCGTTCGTGACGCCGCTCGCCCGCCACCGCTCGCGCATCCGGCGGTTCAGCCCTCCCATCTGCGGCGTCACCGGTCCGGCAGCAGCAGGTCGCCCGGGTCGGGCTCAACCGATCGATCCGCTGCGCGGCTCGGTGGTTCCGGCGGTGCCGCTGCGGGGCGCGGCCGCGCGTCGTCGCGTGATCCCTCGTCACCGGCGTCGCGCCGCTCGTCCGCGGGTGGGCCCTCCGGCGACAGGACGGGCGGTGCTGCCGCGAGTGGTCGCGGGACGGGCCGCTGCGCGGCGGCCTCGAAGAGCAGCACCGACCCGGCCACGGCGGCGTTGAGCGACCCGACGTGACCCCGCATCGGGATCCGCACCGCCAATTCGAGGCGTCGGCGCACCGGCCCGGTCATCCCCTTCCCTTCGCTGCCGACGACGAGCGCGAGCGGGCCCCGCAGATCGGCGTCGCGGTACGAAAGCGGCGCGTCCGCGTCGGCCCCCACGAGGTGCAGCCCCCGCGCACGCAGATCGGCCAGAGCGCCCGGAAGGTCGTCCACCGGGACCAGCAGCAGGTGTTCGACCGCGCCCGCGGACGCCTTGATCGCGGCTGGGGTCAGCGGCGCCGCGTTGCGCGTCGGGAAGATCACGCCGTGGACGCCACAGGCATCCGCGCTGCGCAGCAGGGTCCCCAGATTCTGCGGGTCCTCGAGCGAGTCGAGCACCAACACAAAGGGCGGCTCGGAACGGGCAACCGCGCGCGCCAGCACGTCGTCGAGCGAGGCCCAGCGCCGCGGCCCGACCACGAGCGCCACTCCCTGGTGTCCGTCGAAGCCCGCCAGCGCCGTCAGCGTCCCGCCCGCTACCTCGACGACGGGGATGCGCAGTCTGGCCGCGTGGAGCACGAGCGCTTCGAGTGCCCCGCGGCGTTGCGGCACCACGAGGAGCCGGTGCGCAGGCCGGCGGGCAGCGAACGCCTCCTCGACCGGTCGCCGCCCAGCGACGAGCTCCTCGGCCGGGCCAACGAGCCGCTCACCTTCCCCGGGGCGGAGCTGCGCCGGCACGGATCGAGGCGCGGCGACGCCCTCCACCACCGGCCCCCCGCCGCGGCCCGGCATCGAGGACGGCCCGCGCGGTGCGGCACCCCTCCCCCGGGGCCCTTCGGCAAGGCTGGGGCGTTCCCACGGCCGTGGCGGGCGCCCAGCGCCCGGTCGCGCGGCCGGGCCGCGTTGCAGGGACTCGCGGCCACCCGAGGGCGGCGGCCACGCTCGACGATCGGGAGGCTCCCAGCCCCATGGTGCACGGCCGCCGGATGGTGCACGGCCGCCGGATGGTGCACGGCCGCCTGGGCGACCCCGCGGGCCCGACCCCGGGTTCCCTCCGCGCTGCGGCTGTCGATCCGGTCCACCCGGCCCGCCGGCGGGCCCCCCACCCTCACCGTGTTGCCCAGCGCCGCCCGGCGGCCCGTGCCGACCTTTCCCTCCGTGCTCGCCAGCGCCGCCCGGCGGCCCGTGCCGACCGTTGCGGCCCGCGCCTCCGCCGCTCCGATCAGCCACGTCGCGCCTCGGCAGCCCGGCGCCAGCGCTGCCCGTCCTTCGTGTCGTCGATCAGCACCCCCCGATCGGCCAGTTCGTCGCGCAGCCGGTCCGAGGTCGCCCAGTCGCGGCGAGCGCGGGCGGCAGCACGCTCCTCGAGGAGACGCGCCAGTTCCGGTTCCAGCTGCTCCGGCTCCTCCTCCATCACCCCGAGCACGCGGTCCAGGTCGCGCAGGAAGGCGGCCGCGGAGGACGCGTCGGCGGTCGAGAGCGCGCGCGCGTCGACGCGGCGGTTCAGCTCGCGCACGAGGTCGAAGACCGCGGCCAACGCCGGGGAGATATTGAGGTCGTCGTCGAGCGCCGCGGTGAACCTGGTCCGCGCTTCCTCGAGCAACGCCGGCAGCGCGGGATCACCCGGTCCGTCCTTGCGGTACGTGTCGAGCGCCGCCAGCGCGGTGGCCAGCCGGTCGACCGCCGCCGCCGCCGCGCGCATCGACTCCTCGCCGAACTCGAGGGGCGCCCGGTAATGCGCCGCGATCAACGCATAGCGCAACGCCCGGGGCGAGTAGCCGCGCGCGTAGACGTCGGCCGGCCGCTCGATGTTGCCCGTCCGCTTGGCCATCTTCTCGCCGCCCATCTGCAGGTGGGCGCAGTGGAGCCAGGTTCGGACGAACTGCCGGCCGGTTGCGGCCTCGGATTGTGCAATCTCGTCCTCGTGGTGCGGAAAGATCAGGTCGACCCCGCCGGTGTGGATATCGAACGTTGGCCCGAGGTACCGCATGCTCATCGCGGAGCACTCGATGTGCCAGCCCGGTCGGCCGGGCCCGATGGCGGTCTCCCACCTCGGCTCGCCTTCCCGAGGGCCCTTCCAGAGCGCAAAGTCGCGGACGTCGTCTTTGTCGTATTCGTCGGACTCGACGCGCTCGCCGACCCGCTGCCGGGTCGGGTCCAAGCGGGCCAGTCGACCGTAGGCCGGCCAGCTCGCGATCCGAAAGAAGATCGAACCGTCGTCGGTCCGGTACGCGTGGCCCTTCGCGAGCAGCTGCTCGATCAGCGTCACCATCTCCGGGATGTGCTCCGTCGCGCGCGGCATCACGTCCGGCGGCGTCATGCGCAGCCGACGGGCATCGTCGAGGAAGACCGCCGCGTAGCGCTCGGACAGCGAGCGGATCGGCACGCCCTCCCGCCGGGCATCGCGGATGATCTTGTCGTCGACGTCGGTGATGTTCATCACCCATGTCACGTCGAACCCCAGCCAGGCGAGATAGCGACGCAGCAGGTCCGCGAACAGGAAGCTCCGGAAGTTACCCACGTGCGCAGGTGCGTACACGGTCGGACCGCACGTGTACATGCCGACATGGCCGGGCACGAACGGCACGAACGGCTCGGGCCGCCCCGTCAAGGTATTGGTCAAGCGCAGCGTCATCTGTCTCACCAAGTCATCGTCGCATCACCGTGGCCAGCGCCGTGGCCGCGACCCCCCGGCCGGCTCCCTCGTACCCGATCAGGTTGCCGCTCGACGCCTTCACCTCCACGAGCTGCGGCGGCAGGTCGAGCAGACGCGCGATGGCGTCGCGCATCGCTTCCAGGCGGGGGGCACCGAGCCGGGGGCGCGCCGCGCGAATCGTGACGTCCACACCGGACGGACGCCAGCCCGCCGCGGCCAGGCGCTCCACGACCGTGCGGAGCAGCTCCGCGCTGGCAATCCCACGCGTCGTCGGATCCCCGGCGGGGAAGAGGCGGCCCAGGTCCCCGAGCCCCGCCGCACCGAGCAGCGCGTCGGCCACGGCGTGCAGGGCGACGTCGCCGTCCGAGTGACCGCGCAACCGCGGGGCATCGGGGATCACGATCCCGCCGAGAGCCAGCCCGCCGCCCTCGCCGAAGGGATGCTCGTCCGCACCGTGCCCGACCCGCGGGAGGCCCAGGCGCGCGCTGAGGAGCGCCTCGGCGCGGGTCAGGTCCTCGGGAAGCGTCACCTTGAGGTTCGTGACGTCGCCGGGCACGGCCGTGACGGGGATACCCACCGCCTCGAGCAGCGCCGCCTCATCGGTGAACTCCCGCGCCCCTCTGGGCGGGAAGCTCGTCCAGGCCCGTTCCAGCAGCGCGCGGTGGACACCCTGGGGCGTCTGGGCGGCGGCGAGGCCAGACCGGTCGACCGTCTCCCCGACTCGGCCGCCAACCACCCGCTTCAGGGTTTCGGCTACGGGGACCACAGGGATCGCGGCGCCATGCGCGGTCGCCGTGACGGCCACCGCCGCGACGAGCGCGGGGGAGACCAGCGGACGGGCGCCGTCGTGGATCAGCACCACGGCCGTCTCGGTGGCAGCCACGCCCGCGGCGACCGACTCCTGGCGGCGCGACCCACCCGGCACCACACGCGCGCCCCGCGAGCGCAGCCAGGGCTGTGCGGCGAGTTCCGCGACGCGGTGGGGGGCGGCGACCACGACGAGCCGGCGCACCGGCGACGCAGCGGCGAACGCGTCGAGCGTCCAGGCCAGCAGGGGCCGGCCCGCGAGCGGCGCGCTGAGCTTGTCGGCGCCCCCCATGCGCGTGCTCGACCCGGCCGCCACGATCACCGCGTCGACCGATCCCGGCGCCAGCCCGCTCGACCGCTCCACCTCAGTCGTCCACGGGTTGCGCGAACACCATGCGGCCGGCCACCGTCTGGAGCACGCGGGTCACGGTCACGGTGAGCTCACGGTCCATCCGCCGCGCGCCGCCTTCGACCACCACCATCGTCCCATCGTCGAGGAACGCCACACCCTGCCCGGGCTCCTTGCCCTCCTGGATGACGTGCACGCGGATCTGGTCGCCCGGCAGGAACGCCGGCTTGACCGCGTTGGCCAGGGAATTCACGTTGAGCACCCGGACCCCCTCGAGCTCGGCGACCTTGTTGAGGTTCAGGTCGTTGGTCAGGATCGAACCGCCACGCGCCTTCGCGACGGCCACGAGCTTGGCGTCGACCTCGGCGATGCCGGGCGGATCGGTCTCGCTGATCTCGACCCGGATGCGGTCGCTGCGGCGCAGCTCATTGAGGATGTCCAGCCCACGCCGGCCGCGGGCCCGTTTACGGGCGTCGGACTGGTCTGCGATGAACTGCAGCTCGGCCAGCACGAACCGCGGCACGATCAGCGTGCCGAACAGGAAGCCACTCGCCACGATGTCGGCGATGCGCCCGTCGATGATGGCGCTCGTGTCGACCACGATGAACGGCGCGCCGGGCGGGGTGGCCGGCTCGCGACGGGCGGGAAAGAGGCCGAGCGCTTCGAGCGCCGCGGCGAGGTCGTGGCGCTTGGCGACGGTCAGGCCGAGCATCCCCAGCCCCAGCACCAGCGACACGCCGATCGGCAGGTAGCGTCCGTACGGGTCCGGAAACCGCGCCAGGGGCAAGCCAAGCAACAGCCCCATCAGCAACCCGATCAGCAGCCCAGCGATGGCGGTCACGAACTCGCCCGTGGAGAGCGTCCGCACGCCGCGGATCAGCCACATGGCGGGCTCGATCGTCAGATAGGGCAAGATGAGGAAGCCGACCGCGAGCCACGCCACGACCCACACGGCGAGCAGGAAATTGCCGCTGGGCGACTCGCTGAACAGCCCCTGCCCCCCCACGTTCGTCGACGCGAGCTGGAGGCCGACCAGCATGCCAAGGATCGCGCCCAGCACTCGTACGAATCTGGACATCCGGCTGGCGAGCGTACCACAGGGGCTCGGCCGGATCGGTCACCCGGCGCAGGGAGCGTTTCGGGTGCCGCCTCGAGCGGAGGCTCCCTCAGGACCGGACCCGCTCCGCCGGCTCGGGCGCCAGCGCGGCGGCAATCGCTTCCCGCAGCGTCCGGCAGGCCAGCACGCGCAGCCCGGCCAGCTGCTCCGGAACCGGCTCCCCGGACCGGCCGCCGTACGGCACGATCGCCCGCTCGAACCCCAGCCGCTCGGCCTCCCGAAGCCGGCGGCCGAGCCCCGCGACCGGCCGCAGCTCGCCGAGCAGGCCGATCTCTCCCGCGGCCACGGTTCCGGCGAGCACCGGCCGATCGCGCAGCGAGGAGGCAAGCGCCAGCGCGAGCGGGAGGTCCAGGGCCGGTTCTTCGATGGCGAGCCCGCCAGCGACGCTGGCATAGACGTCGTGCGCGGCAAGCGCCACGCCGGCCCGGCGCGCCAGCACCGCGAGCAACAGCGCGAGCCGGTTCTGGTCGAGACCGCTCGCGGTCCGGCGCGGGGTCCCGTAGGCAGCCGGCGCCACGAGCGCCTGTACCTCGACGAGGAGCGGGCGGCTTCCCTCGAGCGTGGCCGCGATCGCGGAGCCCGGGGCGGCCGACTCCGGGTCGGCGAGGAACGCGCGCGCGGGGTCGGCCACCTCGCGTAGACCGTCCTCGCCCATCGCGAACACCCCGACCTCCTCCGTCGAGCCGAAGCGGTTCTTGCTCGCGCGCAGCAGACGCATGCCTCCGCCGCGCTCGCCCTCCAGCGCCAGGACGGCGTCGACGAGGTGCTCGAGCGTCTTTGGGCCCGCCAGGCTGCCGTCCTTCGTGACGTGCCCGACCAGCACCACGGGCGTCCCGTCGCTCTTCGCGTACTGCAGCAGCCGGAGCGCCGACTCGCGTACCTGGCCCACCGATCCCGGCGGGCCGTCGAGCTCGTCGAGCGCCACCGTCTGGATCGAATCGACGACCAGCACCGTCGGCCGGGCCGCCCGAGCCCGCTCCACGATCCGCTCCACGTCGGTTTCGGCCAGGACCAGGATCGCCTCGCCGGCGGGTCCATCGGCCAGTCCGAGGCGGCGGGCCCGCAGCCGCAGCTGACCGGTCGACTCCTCTCCGCTGGCATAGAGCACGGTGGGCCGGCCCGCAGGACGCGCCAAGCGTGCGTCGTCGCGCCGTGTGGGACGCTCCCTGGACGGCGCGCCCTCAGCGGCGCCAGCCGAGTCCGCAGCCCCAGCGTTCCCCGCTCCCCGAACGACCCCAGCTGCCCCGGCGATGCCGGCTGCCGCCGCGAGGACCAGCGTCGATTTCCCGACCCCCGGCTCGCCGCCGAGCAGCACGAGGCTGCCCGGCACGAGGCCGCCACCCAGCACCCGGTCGAGCTCGCCGATCCCGGTCGGGAGCCGAACCAGGTCCGGCTCCGCGAGATCGCGGATCGGGGTGGGAGGCGCCGCGTCGGCAGCCGCAGCGGGGCCGGCCGTTCGTGCGCGGGCGGGCAGGCGCACGAGCGTCTCCACGAGCGTGTTCCAGGCGCCGCAGGAGCGGCACTGGCCCTCCCAGCGCAGGAAGGACTCTCCGCAGGACTGACAGACGTAGCGGCTCGTGGGCCGCGCCATCTCTCAGGTCCCGGCCGCGGCGGGTGTCTTCTCGGCGAGCGTGTTGATGGTCAGGCCGGCGTCGTCGGACTTGTCGACGATGATCGTCTGGCCGGGCTCGAAGCGGCCCACCAGGAGCGCTTCGGCCAGCGGATCCTCGACCATGTTCTGGATGACACGGCGCAGCGGGCGTGCCCCGTAGTCCGCGTCGTACCCGAGCTTGATCAGGTGATCCTTCGCCGCCTGCGTCACCTCGAGCGCCATCTCCTGGGCGCGCAACTGGTCACGCACCCGCTGGAGCATCAGGTCCACGATCTCACGGATCTCGTCGATCGTCAGCGAGCGGAAGACGACGACCGAGTCGACGCGGTTCAGGAACTCAGGGCGGAACTGGTTCTTGAGCTGGTCGAGGACCTTGTTCTTCATCCGCTCGTACTGTTGCTCGGCCCGCTCCGTGTCCGTCAGCCGAACGGGCTGGAACCCCAGGCTGGTGTCCTTCAGCAAAGAGGTCGCGCCGACGTTGCTGGTCATGATGATCACGGTGTTGCGGAAGTCGACCCGACGACCCTTGGCGTCGGTCAGCTGCCCGTCCTCGAGGATCTGGAGAAGGATGTTGAAGACCTCCGGGTGCGCCTTCTCGATCTCGTCGAGGAGCACCACCGCGTAACTCTTGCGGCGCACGGCCTCGGTAAGCTGGCCGCCCTCCTCGAACCCGACATACCCTGGCGGCGCGCCGACCAGGCGGCTCACGTTGTGCCGCTCCATGAACTCGCTCATGTCGATCTTGATGAGCGCGTCCTCCGAACCGAAGAGGAACTCGGCCAGGCTCTTCGCCAGCTCGGTCTTCCCGACCCCGGTGGGACCCAGGAAAATGAACGAGCCGATCGGGCGCTTGGGATCCTTGAGGCCGGCACGAGCCCGGCGGACGGCCTTCGAGATCGTCCCGATCGCCTCGTCCTGACCGATGACGCGCGAGTGCAGCGCCTCTTCCATATGGAGCAGGCGCTCCGACTCCTCCTGCGCGATGCGGGTGACCGGGATCCCGGTCCACATCGCCACGACCTCCGCGATCTCCTCCTCGCCGACATCGGGGGTCTCGGCGTCCTGCCGGGCACGCCATTCGGCGTGCAGACGGTCCAGTTCCTCGCGCGCCACCGCTTCGGCGTCGCGGAGGCTCGCGGCGACCTCGTAGTCCTGGCGGTTGATCGCCTCGTCCTTCTCCTTGGTCACCTGCACCAGGCGCTTGGCCGCTTCCTTGATCTCCGGCGGCAGCGAGCTATGGCGCAGCCGCACACGGCTCGAGGCCTCGTCGATCAGGTCGATCGCCTTGTCCGGAAGATGACGGTCGGTGATGTAGCGAATCGACAGGTCGGCCGCCGCGCGGACGGCACCGTCCGTGATGCGCACCTTGTGGTGCTGCTCGTAGCGCTCGCGGATGCCGAACAGGATGTCGATGGTCTGCTCGAGCGTCGGCTCGTCGACCATCACCGGCTGGAAGCGCCGCTCCAGCGACGCGTCGCGCTCGATGTACTTGCGGTACTCATCGAGGGTGGTTGCACCGATGCACTGGAGCTCTCCGCGCGCGAGCGGGGGTTTCAGGATGTTCGCGGCGTCGATGGCGCCCTCCGCGGCGCCCGCCCCCACAAGCGTGTGGAGCTCGTCGATGAAGAGCACCACGTCGTTGGTGTTGCGCAGCTCCTCGATGATCTTCTTGAGCCGCTCCTCGAACTCGCCGCGGTACTTGGTGCCGGCGACGAGCGAACCGATGTCCAGCGTCAGCACGCGCTTGTTGGCCAGCGTCTCGGGCACGTCGCCCGAGACGATGCGGTGCGCCAGGCCTTCGGCGATCGCCGTCTTGCCGACGCCCGGCTCGCCGATCAGCGCAGGGTTGTTCTTGGTGCGCCGCGAAAGGATCTGGATGACCCGCTCGATCTCTTTCTCGCGGCCGATCACGGGGTCGAGCTTCCCGGCCCGCGCCGCCTCGGTCAGGTTCACACCGAGCTGGTCGACCGTCGGCGTCTTGCTGGCGCGCTTGGTCTCGCTTGCCGGGCCCACGGAGCTCGACTGCGAGAGGACGCGGATCACCTCGTGGCGCACCTTGTCGAGGTTGACCCCGAGCGACTCGAGGACCCCCGCGGCGATCCCCTCGCCCTCGCGCACCAGGCCCAAGAGCAGGTGCTCGGTGCCGATGTAGTTGTGGCCGAGACGGCGGGCCTCGTCGATGGCGAGCTCGATGACGCGCTTGGCGCGCGGCGTGAGGCCCACCTCGCCCACCACGGGGCGATCGCCACGGCCGATGATGAACTCGACCGCGGTGCGCACCTTGGGCAGCTCGACCCCCATGTTCTCGAGGACGCGCGCGGCCACCCCGTCGCCCTCGCGGACCAGGCCCAGGAGCAGGTGCTCGGTGCCGATGTAGTTGTGGTTGAACCGCTGCGCCTCGTCCTGCGCCAGGGTGAGGACCTTGCGCGCGCGGTCCGTGAACTTGTCGAAGCGATCAACCATGGAGTCGAAGATGCCCTTCCAGCGGGTCTATGCGGGTCCCCGCCTGTGCACCAATCCTAGCACGGGGCTTCGGCCTGGCCAGTCCGAGGGGCTCTGCACGATACCCGATTCGCCGGCGGGGCGCGTCCGGATGCGCCCCTGGGCACGGGCACCGGCAGGCCCCACAAGGAGCCAGCCGCGGCGCGCAAGACGGCCCGTCGGATGGGCGACGGGCCGTCTTCGGCGCGAGATCAGGAGCGCGTCAGCCCTGGCTTTCGCTCTCCTCGTCGTTGCCGCGGGGGGATGCGGCCTCGGCGGCCGCGACCTGCTGGCGCACCTGCGCGAACGCCGCGGCCAGCGTGTTGTCGATCCCGCCCTCGGGCTCCTGGACGGCCTGCGACATGTCGTAGCTCCGCTCCTGGCGGGGGCGGCGCTCCCGGGGCTCGGGGGCAGGCCGAGCGGGGGGCTCTTCAGCCTGCTTGAGGCTCAGCCCCAGGCGATGCCGTTCAGAGTCGAGCGAGATGATCTTGAGCTTGAGGGTCTGCCCCTCGTGGACGACGTCGCTCGGATGGGCAACGCGCTGGTGGGACAGTTCGCTGATGTGGATGAGCCCCTCGAGGCCATCGCGCACGCGCACGAAGGCGCCGAAGTTGACGATCTTCGTGACGGTCCCGTCGATGATGTCCCCGACCTTGAAGTCGGCGACGGTGGAGTGCCAGGGGTCCGGCTGCAGGCGCCGCACCGAGAGGCTGATGCGCCCGCGCTCGTGGTTGATGTCGATGACCTCGGCCTCGACCTGGTCGCCGACCTTGTAGCCCGCCTCCGGGTTGTTGACCTTGTTCCAGGAGAGCTCGCTCTTGTGGACGAGCCCGTCGATCCCCCCGAGGTCGATGAAGACGCCGAACGGCGCGATCGAGCGCACGGTACCGGTCACCTTCTGGCCAACCTGCAGGCTGCTGAAGAGCTCGTCGCGTTTCTCGCGCCGCTCCTCGTAGAGCGCAACCTTCTCGGACAGGATCAGGCGATTCGCCTTGCGATTGACCTCGAGGATCTTGAGCCGGAGCCGCCGCCCGACGTACGGCTGCAGCTTCTCGGCGATCTCCTGGGCGGCGTCACGCGGCTGCTCGTTCTGCGGACGCCGTGGGAAGTCCACGATCTGGCTGATCGGCACGAACCCGCGGATACCGCAGTCGACGATCAAGCCCCCCTTGTTGTGGTCGATGACCGGAGCCTCGATGATCGCACCGGCCTCCAGCTGTTCCTGCATGGCACGCCATTTGCGCTCGAGGCCGGCGCGCCGGAGCGAGAGGACCGCATGGCCCTCGTTGGACTCCGGCTGCAGGACGTAGACGAGGACCCGGTCGCCGACCGCCGGCTGTGGCTGGTTCTCGGCATGGCGGCCGAACAGCTCGCGGTTGCTGACCACGCCTTCGCTCTTCGCGCCGATGTCGACCAGGATCTCGTCTCGATCGACGCGGACCACGGTGCCCTCAACCACATCGCCGTGCTTGAACGAGCGAATGTCGCCCTCCTGCTGCTGCAGGAGCTCGGCCATCGTGGTCGGCTCGGGGCGGGTTTCACGAGGCGCGGGGGGCGGTTCGGCCGCCGGCGCGGCAGACCACTCGGCCTCTGAGGCCGGGGGTGGGACTTCGGCGCTGGCCGACGGGGTAGGCCGGGCCGCCGCCGTGGGTGCTGTCGATGGGACGGGGACTTGAGCAGCCGGCGCGGCAGCTGTTGCGGCAGGGGCGGGTTCCGCGGGCAGCGGAGCTGCCACGGAGGCCGGGGGCTCGGAGGTCGGAGCGTGCTCGGGTGTGCCGAGCGACACGTCGACCGTGCTCACCGTGGCAACCGGCTCGACCGGCTCGACCGGCTCGACCGGCTCGACCGGCTCGACCGGCGCCGCGGCAGCCTCTTCGACCGCGGCTTGCGCAGCCGTCGACGGCACGGATTCGGCCGGCGTCGGCGACGCCGCGGCGGCGGCCACGGCCTCCGCGGCCGCCTCCTGCGGACCCGTCAGGTCACCCGCCGACGGTGCGTCGGCCGCGCTCATCGGTGTCTCCGCGGCCGACGTCACGTCGGCGTCGCCCACCGCTGCGGTGCCCTCGCTCGCGCTCGTGCTCAGCGTATCCCCGGCGGGCTCGTCGGCGGCACTCCCACCGGCGCGCTCTTCGACCGACGCGGTCGACGGCGTTGTCGCCTCGACCTGCGCGGCCGTCCCGCCCGTCTCGTCCTGGCTCAATCTCTTCTCCTCGTGAACGCCTGCTCCGGCGTGAAACAACAAAAGCCCGAGCCGACGCTCGGGCTTGAGGCTCCGCAGGCTGCTCGTCCGTGTCGTGGTGACTCGTCCGCCCTCCGTCTCCCCGGCGCGCCGCTCTTTTCTGCTGTCCCCTCGCAGGGCTCGCGCATCGTACCACACGCGGCAAGGCGCGCGACCCCCACGAGCGCCACGCGAGCCTTGCGCCACGCACGGGCCGGACGGCGTGCGCTGAGCCTCGCCGAGGTGGGCACGACCCGCACGCAACCGTCGCCGTGAGATACGGCAGGTCGCGGGCCGCGGGCGCGCCTACCTCGACCTACGGAATCCGCAGCACCTGGCCGACCTGCAGCAGACGCGGATCCTTGATCCCGTTCAGCCGCTGCAGGTCGGCGACGCTCACGCCGAAACGGGCGGCGATCGCAGTCAACGTGTCGCCCGGCTTGACCCGGTAGGTCTGCGTCGCGTGGCTCGACGCGGCGGGCGCGGCCGAGGGGGTCGCACCGGGGGCCGTCGGCGACGTCGTCGGCTCGGGCGTCACGCTGGGCCGGACGGACGCGGCCCCCGATCCCACCGTCGCCTGGGTGGTCGGCTGGGCGGTCCGCTCCGCGAGCGTCGGCGGCGCGCTGACCGCCAGCGGGGATCGCAGCAGCCCACCCGGCAAGCGCGCGGCGAGGACAGCCAGCGCCGCCACGAGCGCCACGAGCGCCACGGCAGGCCCCCGTAGCGAGGCCCATCGGGTCGGCCGTCCGCCGCGTGTGGCCAGGCCGCTCACCGACCCGGACGCCGTGCGGCGCGCGCCCGAGCTCGGGGCCGGGGACGCGCGGTTGACGCGGATGCCGGCAGAGCGACCGCCGAGCAGCACGACCGCGGTGGTCCGCACGAACGGCCGCGTTCGTGACGACTCGAGGGCCGCCAGCGAGATCCCCGCCTCCGCGAGCGCGGCGGCGCGCCGCTCACGCGCAGCCAGGAAGGCGGGGCAGGTCCCGTGGTCCGGCGTGAGGCAGAGTCGACGTTGGCGCTCGGACGGCGGCGCCTCGACGGGGCGCACAGCAAGACAGCGATGGTCGCGATCTGGCCGGGCGAACCGGTATCCTCCATCGGGCACGCTCAGGTACGGGCAAGCGGCCGCGGGCAGCGCCTTACTCGGCGACATCGAGGACACAGGCGTTTGTGGCGGAGCGGTTTGCGAGACGGCGTCGGGATCCCCAGGCTCCTCCGTCCGCGTGCGGGCCATAGGGACGATCATACTGGTCTGGACAGCACGCGTCCCGGGCACGCAAAAACCCTGGCGACGACCTATTTTCCCGAAAGGCTGCCCTCTCAGTATCTTCGGCGCTGGAGAGCTTAACTGCCGTGTTCGGGATGGGAACGGGTGTGGCCTCTCCGCTACAGTCACCAGGGTTCGTGCGAAGCGATGACGTGACCGACAGTGGCCGCCGCGGCCCCAAGCCGCGCGCAGCCGCCAAAGGACTTCGATCGCGCCGCGCACCCCTCAGGGTGTGGCACGGTGATGGACCCGCGGTCCACCGCAGCTGCCATTGGGTCAGCTGCTGAAAGAGGTCAAGCCCTCGACCGTTAGTACGGCTCAGCTCCATCGGTTGCCCGACTTCTACATGCCGCCTATCAAACAGGTGGTCTCCCTGCGGTCTTACCCGGTTGCCCCGGTGGGGAACCTCATCTTGAGGCGAGCTTCGCACTTAGATGCTTTCAGCGCTTATCCCGACCGAACATAGCTACCCAGCGATGCCCCTGGCAGGACAACTGGCACACCAGCGGTTCGTCCACTCCGGTCCTCTCGTACTAGGAGC
>JAJYNJ010000050.1 GCA_021786385.1 Chloroflexota bacterium | reverse complement strand
TGTACGTCCCGCCGTAGAGGCTCGCGCTGCTGACGATGTTGTCGCCGGCCCGGGCGAGGTTGAGGATCGCGAGGGTTTCCGCCGCCTGACCGGACGCCAGGCCGACCGCGCCTGCACCCCCTTCGAGTGCCGCCACGCGTTCCTCGAAGACGCCGGTGGTGGGGTTCATGATCCGGGTGTAAATGTTCCCGAACTGCTCGAGCGCGAACAGCCGCGCGGCGTGGGCCGCGTCGTCGAAGACGTAGCTGGTCGTCGCATAGATGGGGACCGCGCGGGCGTTCGTGGCAGGGTCGGGCTGCTGGCCGGCATGCAGGGCGAGCGTCTCGGGACGGAAGGGGTTGTCGGACACGTTGGGTACCTCGTGCATGGATCGCGGTTCATCGAGGTCCCGGTCGGCCGGGGAGGCCGTTGAGTTTGGCGGCTACCCGTCGTGTCCGCCGGAGGAATCAAGAAGCCGCAGCTCCACCGTCGGAACTGCGGCCCCGGGACCGATCTGCGGCCCCGGCGTCACCTGTCGTTCAGGCTGCGCGTGACCTCAGACCCCTTCCTCCGCACGGCGGGGCCGCCAGCGCATACACATGTTCGGGGCGACGGCGATCTGGCTCACGGTGCCGGTAGTATGAGGGACCGCGTCGACCAATGCAACCAACTCCGCCCCGTGGTAGTGGCGCCGCGGGTGCAGGGCGGGCCCGACTCACTGCGCTGCAGGAGCAACCTCGGGCCGTACGGTTCCCTGTTCGGGACCACGATCGAGTCGAGGAACGACGCGGACCAACCCGCCCACCTCGCAAGCGGAGCCGTTCCCGATGCCGCGACCGTGCTCGGGGAACCTGAGGCTCGAGTGAACCCCCGCTGCGACATCGACGGGCGCCATCCGTCGGCCTGAGAAGCGCCCGGCCGGCGGCCAGATTTGCAACTTCCCTCAGCGCCCGCTCAGGCAGGACTCACCTCGCTCGGTCAACCTGAGTCCTCGCGACCGACCTTCGCGTTCCGACGCAACGGGTTGAGGGCTGAATCCACCGCCGACTGCGGTGTAGTAGAACTGGCGCGAACGGATTGCCGCGCAGGAGAGATGACGATGGCGACCGAGGCGGTCTTCGCGGCTCGCGGCCCGCTGCGAGCGAGCAGCGCCAGTGGGCTCGAACGGCACCTGCTCCGTCATCCGGGCGTGCTCGCCGCCGAGGCGAACCCGGTCGCCCAGCAGGTCGCGGTTCGGCATGACGGTCACGTCATCGGGGCCGACGGCGTGGAAGCCCTGATCCGCGACTTCGGCTGGACCTGCGGCGGCGAGATCGTGCCGTGCCATCTCTGCCGGGACGAGACGCCGGCCGTCGAAGCAGCCCACGCCGGCCACGTGCTGGCACACCCAGATGCCGGGCACCCCGCAGGCGAGATGGCCGCCATGGCCCACGAGATGGGCCATGGCGCCGGGATGAGCATGGCGGCGATGGTGCGCGACATGCGCAACCGGTTCCTCGTCGCGGTGAACGCACTGCTCCTGAAGCGGACGAAACTCGAGGGGATCCGACGCTATGGCGCCGGGTGAGGTCGCGGCCGAGGGGTCGCCCGGCATCGTCGCGCTTGACGTGATCGCGCCGACGGACAGGGACGGCGTGCCCGACGGGGCTGGCGCGACGCCCCGGTTCCGCGGCGGACGTGCGACGCTCGCCGGCGTCTTCCTGCGGCTGCGGCGGCGAGCGCTGTCGCCCGACGCCCTGGGCGAGGCCTTCCTGTGCGGGGCAATCGAGGTCGACGGCGATGTCGAGGCTCGAGCACGTCCGGCCACCAGCGGTCCGACGCCGCGACCGCTGAGGCCGTCGTGGGACGCGCCGTGAGCGGCGAGCCGGTGCCGAACGGGCGGGCGATCGCGCGCGTCAGCGATCCGCCTTTCCTGGCCCGCACGCTCGCGGTTGCCGTCTACGCGACGGCGATGGCCTACCTCGAGGCCGCCGTTGTGCTGTACCTGCAGCGCGCGCTCGCCATCAGCCCGGCCACGCTCTTCCCGCTGCGCGACCCGGAATCGCTCGGCGGCCTGGCCCAGATCGAGTTCGGCCGCGAGCTCGCCACGCTGGTCATGCTCGCGGCGGTCGGCTGGCTGGCCGGCCGCTCGGGCCCGGAGCGCCTCGCCTGGTCGGCCGTCGCGTTCGGTCTGTGGGACATCGGCTACTACGGCTGGCTCTGGCTTTTCTCGGGCTGGCCGTCGTCGCCGGGCTCCTGGGACCTCCTCTTTCTCGTCCCCGTCCCCTGGGTGGGCCCGGTCTGGGCGCCCGTCGTCGTGAGCGTCGCGCTCATCGGGTTCGGCCTGACGGCGGCCCGCCGTCTGCGCGCCGGGCGGTCCGTGCACCTCCATCTCGCGGCTGTCGGAGCCGGGCTGGCGGGCGGAGTGCTCGTGGTGCTGAGCTTCACCTGGGACGCGGGACGGATTCTCGCGGGCGGGACGCCCAGCACCTTTCCCTGGCCTGTCTTCTTGGCGGGAACGGGGCTGGCGGCCCGGGGAGCGGCGAGGGCGGTTCGTGCGCCCCCCGGCCGGTCCGAGCGGTCGGCGCTCGGCGTTCACCGAGCGCCACGTGGAACGTAACGACGGTCGGGCTCGCCGTGGGCGAGTCGCGGCCGGCACGGTCATCGACCACTCGAAAGGAGCCAGCGAACATGGCCGACAAGGTGAAGGACCCGATCTGCGGCATGGAGATCCGCCCCGAGGACGCGGCCGCGAAAGAGGAGCATGAGGGTCGCACGTTCTATTTCTGCAGCCACGGCTGCCACGACACGTTCGTGAAGGACCCCCATCGCTACGGCCACCCGGCCGAGGAGCACGGCGGCCACATGCACCACTGAGCCGGCACTGGCGCAGACGAGCGGGGCACGCCGTGGAGACGATCTACCGGCATCGCCCTGACCACCTCTTCGCCACCCGCTGAGGGATGCTGCGCGGCACCGTCCAGGCGTGCCGCGCAGCAGACCCCGCGGCGGGCGACGGGTGGCACCTCGGCCGCTTCGGGCCCTGCGGCGAAGAACTCGCGCTTCGTCAAGCCCATCATGTCCGCCATCGGCACCGCCGACAACGTCGTGAACGCCGGGGCGGGACGGCGACTTCACAGCTCGGTGTCAGGCCCCCATCACGCCCCTCTCAGCCTGCCCCGTGATGCTTCGTGCTGTACAAGGACAAGGAGATCCTCCAATGACAGCCAACGAGCATCACACGTATCGCGAATGGAGCCGCTACCAGTGGGCCGGGGTCGATCCGGTCCCGGACGAGCCGGACGTCCCGCGCTGGACCCTGGCCCAGTGGCCGGGGGACTTCGGTCGGGGAGAGTCGCCCGTCCAGCGCGACCCGGCCGACATGGCAGAGGGAGACGGGGGCTTCAGCGGATTCCGGCACAGCCCCGGCGGAGGCAACCGCTGGGCCCAGGGCTATCTGCGCTGAACGCGTGACGCGCGCCACGCCGTCGACGACACCACTGATGACGTGGACGTCGAACCGCCCGGACAGGCGCTCGGCAACGACTCGTGCGCGCGGAGCAGGTCGTTCCCCGCCAGCGCGAGCAGCAGCACCGTCGTACAAGTTGTCGACCGCGAAGTGCGTGTCCACGCGGCAATGCCCGGTGACGGCCCCGTATACGACGTTCATCCCCGCGGCGGCGGCAGTCGTCAGCCGTCGCCGCCTCGTCCAGGCCGTCCCGGTTCCGGCGCGGTGGGGCCGACGGCGCGCTCGGCCCAGCGGCCGCGGCGCTCCTTGATCAGCTGCTGGAGCTTCATCATGCCGTAGATGAGCCCCTCGGGGCGCGGCGGGCAGCCCGGCACGTAGACGTC
>JAJYNJ010000077.1 GCA_021786385.1 Chloroflexota bacterium | reverse complement strand
CCACCCAGCGTGCCAGCACCTCGATACGCTGCTGGTCCTGTGTCGTCAATATCAGCCCCTCTCGCATCCGGAGAGACTGACAGAGTCACTGAGCAGTTCGGGCTGTCAGATTCACTGAGCAACCACACCCTAAGCCGGCCGAGTGGTGACGCGTCGGCTACCCTGAGGAGCGGTTATCGAGCCAGCCCGGAGACCGCGCGCATGTCCACCCGCCGGCCGTTTCTCGCCAGCGCCCTCGCCCTCGCGCTGCTGGTCACGCCGGGCGTCCCGCCGTCGCCGCCGACGCGCGTGCTCGCTCAGACCAACGCACCGCTGCAGCCCGGCCAGGTCGCGTCACGGACGATCGGTGTCTTCGGCTATCTCCCCTACTGGGAACTCGACTCGACCACTGACGCGTACCTCCCTTATGCCGTGCTCGACACGATCGCGCTCTTCGGCGTCGCGTTCCGCACCGATGGCAGCTTCAACACGACCGACGCGGGCTACCGGGCCGTGACGAGCGACCTCGCCGCCACGATCATCCGGCATGCCCACGCCGTCGGCGATCGCGTCATCGTCACGTTCGAGTCGTTCAACGCCGACCACAACGCGCAGGTCCTCTCCGGCCCGCAGGCCCCAGGGACCTTCATCACCAACGCGATCGCGCTGCTCAAGCAGATCGGCGCAGACGGCCTCAACATCGACATCGAAGGGCTGTCGGGCACGTATTTCGACGAGTACGGCACCTTCGTGGCGGCGGTTCGGGATGCGGTCGTGGCGTACGACCCGGCCGCGCAGGTGAGCGTGGCCACGAACTCGAGCACGAGCGGCGCGAAGATGGCGGCGGCGGCCGTCGCCAACGGCGCCGACCGCGTCTTCCTGATGGGCTATGGATACCGTTCCGCGGGCAGCGACCCGGTGGGGAGCATCGACCCGTTGCTGACGACCAGCGGCACGCAGAACCTCACGTGGAGTCTCGACACCTACGCGGCGAACGGCGTGCCGGCGCAGAAGCTGATCCTGGGCCTGCCGCTCTACGGTCGTCAGTGGCCGACCGTCACGCCCGCGCTGCGCAGTGCCCGCCAGTCGACGGCGGCCTACGGAGGCGGCGGGCCGATCTTCGTGAAAGACCTGCCCGACGCCGCCACGCGCATGTCGGTGGGCTTCGACCCGCTCGAACAGGCGGTGGTGCTGACGGGTTGGGACGCGGCCGACGCGACGTGGACGCAGATCTACTACGACGACGCCGCGACGCTCGCACCGAAAGCGCAGCTCGCGCTGCGGCGGGGACTGGCCGGCGTAGGACTGTGGGCGCTCGGCTTCGACCGCGGACGGCCGGGATACTGGAACGTGTTGGCTTCGCTGCACCGCGGCCTCGAAGTGTCGCGCATCGCGGTGGCGCCGGCCTCGACGCGGTCGCTGTCGGTGACGGTCACGATCGGCTGGAAGTCGGCCGGGCACGCGGTGACAGGGGTACGGCTCTCGAACGATGCGACGAGGTGGTCGGCCTGGCGCCGGGCCGCGGCGGCGATTCCCTGGACGTTGCCAGCCAGCCCCGACGCGCTGCGCACGATCTACGTGCAGGTACGCGACGCCTCCGGCGCCGTTTCCACGATCCGGCCGGTCGACGTCGTGCTCGACCGGCATGGCCCGTCGATGACGACGCTGACGCTCGCCTGGTCGGCGTCGAACGCGAAGTGGGTCTCGACGTTCCGCGCCACGGATCTCTCGGGAGTGACGGCGTACCAGTTCTGCTATCGGATCGGGACGGGGGTCTGGCGGACGCTGGAGCGCTCGCCGACGGGCACGATGGTTCGGATCGGGACGGCGAAGAGCGCCCGGATCGCCATCGAAGTGCGGGCGCGCGACGCCGTAGGGCTCTGGGGCTCCTGGCGGAGGGTCGCGACGCCGTAGGGGGGCGTGGGGGCGGTGGCCGTGAGCGGTTGACGAGCAAGTCCCTCGCCAGGTGCGGGCCCCCGAGCGGCAGCCGCTACATCCCAGACAGCTCGCGGATCGCCCGCGCCAGCGCAGACATGTCCTCGTCGCCATGTCCGCCCGCGATGAGACCGTTCTCGAGCTGCGCGGTCAGCCCCGCGACCGGCAGCGAAACCCCGCTCTCGCGGGCCAAGTCGAGCGCGATCGCCAAGTCCTTGCGGTGCAGCGCCACCTTGAACCCGAGCGGGTAGCGGTCCTCGACCATGCGCCCGCTGCGGTTGGCCAGCACCCACGACTGTGCCGCGCCGTTGTTGAGGGCGGCGACCACGGCATCGGGATCCAGACCGGCCCGCATCGCGAGCACGATCCCCTCGGCAACCCCGAGGTACGCGCCACAGATGATCACCTGGTTCACGGCCTTGGTCGCCTGGCCCGTCCCAATTGGTCCCATGTGGGTGATGGTGCGGCCCATCGCGGCCAGGACCGCGTGCGCGCGCTCGACGTCAGCCGGCTCGCCACCGACCATGATCGTGAGCGTGGCGTGGATGGCGCCCTCCGACCCGCCTGAGACCGGGGCGTCGACCATGGCGATCCCCCGTTCGCGCAGCCGGCGCGCGAATTCTCGCGTCGCGCGCGGGCTGATCGTCGAGCAGTCGATGACCAGCGTGCCCTCGCGGGCAGCGGCGGCGATACCCTCAGGACCGAACAGGACCGCCTCTACATCGGGCGTGTCGGAGACGCAGATCACGACGACGTCGACAGCCGCGACGAGCTCAGCGAGCGTGCCCGCCTCGGTTGCTCCGATCTCGACCAGGGGCCCCGCCTTGCCGGGTGTCCGGTTCCAGACGTGGAGGGGATACCCAGCTCGGACGAGGTTGGCCGCCATGGCGGCGCCCATCGTCCCGAGCCCCACGAATCCGACGCGCTCCATGCAGTCCTCCCGACGCTCGGCTGCCGACGGTGCCATGGTAGCGGCCGTCGCGCGTGAGGTCGGGAATCGGACGGCCCCGCATCCGGGCGGGGCCGTGTCAGCGATGCGCGGGGCCGTGTCGGCGCTGCAGTGGATGCGCCGCGCGGTAGATGCCCCGCCCCGGCGCGCCGCCGGCTACTGGCGCGACCCGCCCGTGACGCGGAGCAGCATCAGGAACAGGTTGACGAAGTCGAGGTAGAGGGCCAGTGCGCCCAGGACCGATGCGTTCTCCCGGTTCTGGATCCAGGCCATGCGGCCGTTCTTGATGCGCTGCACGTCGAACGCCGTCAGCGCCGTGAAAAGCAAGGTGCCGACGATGCCGATCACGAAGCTGAGCCCGGAGCCGCCGATGAAGATGTTCGCGAACGACGCGATCACGACACCGATGAGCCCGGCGAACAGGATGCCCCCGAGGCTGGTCAGGTCGCGCCCGGTCACGTAGCCGTACAACGCCGCGGCACCGAAGATGCCCGCCGCCCCGACGAACGCCGATGTCACCGAGCCGATGTTGTAGACGCTGAGGATGATCGCGAACGTGGTGCCGTTCAGCGCCGCGTAGACGAAGAGCATCAGCACCGCGACCGTCGAGTTCAACCGGTTGATCGCCGCGCTGAGCCCGAGGACCATGGCGAACTCCGCGATGATCAGGATCAGGAAGTTGTTCGCCACTGCCTGGAGCGCGCCCTGGTTGGCGAGCGTCATGAACGCGGTGGCGGCGCTGACCAGCAGCGCAAGGAACATCCAGACGAAGCTGGCGGTGAGGAAGCCCTCTCGCACGCCGGCCACGGGACGGGCACTGAGCGCACGCGGGTCCCAGCCATAACCGACCGGGCCACGCTGGGCGTCCGACGTGTCGGGCGCCTCGTAGCGGTATGGATCGTTGGGGTTCGTGTGGAACACGGAACGTTTCTCCTTGGTTGCGGGCCCTTGGGCCGATCTCCAGTGTATCCCTCCCGAGTCAAGAGGCGATGAAGACTGCGTGAAGCCGGCGCGACGGGCAGGGTCAGCGCGACCCGGGGGCGACCAGCGCGACGCCCGTCGGCACCGACTGCGCCACGAACAGCTGCGCGATGGAGCGGGGCCCGCGACCCGTCGACGGGAGCCGATGCTCGCGCAGAGGACGGATCGAGCTCGTCGAATCAGGCGTCGACGGGCCGGTCGTCGGGCGGGTCGTCGGGCCTCGACGCGTCGCCCGAAATCTCAGCGTCGGGCGTCGTGGAATCAGGCGTGGTGGGCCCTGCACGGGGACGCCGCACCCGCGGCCCAGGTCGTGCAGGCCGCGCCTCTCGCGCCTCCGCCGCCTCCGCCGCGCGCGCCAGCACCCAGAGCAGATCGGCGAGGCGATTGAGATACGGCAGCGTCCATTCGCCGGCGAGTCCCTGGCGCTGCAGGGCGACGACGCGTCGCTCCGCGCGCCGGACGATCGTCCGGGCAAGCTCGATCGAAGCGGACACACGGCTCTCGCCGGGCACGATGAACTCCGACGGAAGCGCGGTGTGCGCCTCGAGGTCGGCCAGGGCTGCCTCGACGCCCTCGACCATCCGTTCGGTCACGCGGGTCACGCCGTCCTGCAGACGCTCGGTGGCCTCCGGGTTGGTGGCCAGCTCCGCCCCGACGACGAACAGCTCACGCTGGAAACGCAGGATCAGTTCGCCGATCCCTGCCAGCGTCGGGGTCAGGACGCCGTACTGGCGCTTCATCGCGAGTTCCGCACGGGCCAGCCCGAGCGCGGCAACCGCCTCGTCGATGGTGCCATAGGCGTCGGTGCGCGCGTCGTCCTTGGCGATCCGCTCGCCTCCGAAGAGGAGCCCGGTAGTGCCATCGTCGCCGCGGCCCGTGGCCACGGCGCTGCTCCGGATGCGCGGCCGCCGCTGCGTCACCGTCGTCGGTTCGCCCCGTGCTGCATCACCGCCGCCGCCTCACCACATCAGGCCGGCGTCGCGAGGGTCCCAACGCTCGGCGAGCAGGGTGACCTTGACCTCGTGCCCGACGACCTCCTCGGTGGCCTCCTTGACCTGCTGGATCATGGCGCCGGCGTAGGGGCAGAACGGCGTGGTCAGGATCATCTTGATCTCGGTCTGCTGCGGCCCGAGGACGATCTGCTTGATCAGGGCCAGCTCGACGACATTCATCCCGATCTCGGGGTCGACCACGGACCGCAGCGCATCGAGGATGGCGAGTTCGGTCGCACGGCGCTCGGCGTCGAAACCGGCGGGGAGCGGAGTCGCGGCAGGCGCTCCTGCCGGCGTCTCGGCCGACGGCGGTGGCGCGCCCTGCGGGGCCGGCTCGGGCCGGGCGGTGTCGGGCGCCGTATTGGTGACGGTGTCGGTCATGGTCAGTTCCCAAATGCTCGTGGGTGTGAGCCGCGCGGGGAACCGCGGGGCGCACGGTCCATACGCATCCTAGCACCGATCGGCCGAATTCCGACCGATCTGCTCGGATAGGGGCGCGCCCACGCGACCGTTGGTCGACCGCTCAGACGGCCGGCTGCGGTCGGTCCGTGACGATCCCCGTGAGCTCTCGGAGGTGCTGAGGGAACTTCGCGGCATCTTCCGGCGCATAGCCGGGACCGCGCAGCGAGCCGTCCGGCGCGAAGAACTCCGCGTACCGGTCCCGGTGCGCGGCTGCATAGCGGAACGCCTCGGCGATCCCGACCGCCCGAAGCTCCGGATGCTCGGCAATCATGCGGGCGGGCGTCAGACCGTGCGCACGCATCTCCAGGATGTTGCGGACCGTCAACCGGGTCGCATAGCAGAACGGCTCACCGTTCATGATGAGGGGGTCGCTCTGGACCCACTTGATCGTCATCGTCGTGCCTCAGTCGAGAATCCCGGCGCCCTTCCAGAGGAAGTGCAGGATCGGGTTGCGCGGCCGATCGCCCGGAAGGTGCCGCGGCCGCTCCAGTCGGGCCAGACCCGCCTCCACGATGCGGGTCGCCACGTCGCCGGCCGCAGGCGGCAGCTCGGCGTGCGCCGCGTCCAGCGTGCCCAGCAGCATCGTCGCCAGATCTTCGAGCGGCACGCGCCGACGACGGAAGACCGGGACGATCACGTCGACGTACTCGGTCATGCGGCCTACGCGGCCCTCCTCGAGCGCGAGGGCGAGCTGGATGACGTGGCGCTGACAGTCGCGCAGGAATGTGCGGAGCTGGTCCGCGTCGTACCGCGTGCCGAGGCCCGGGTCACGAGCCAGCGCCGCGCGCAAGGCGTCGGCGGCGAGGCGCGCCTGGCCGGTCCGCAGCCGTGCTGCAGCTTCGGGCATGGGCGGAAGCGGAGCGTTCGGCGAAGCGGCGCCGTTCACGGACGTCCGCGCGGGCGGCCGCGTGCGTGACGGCCGCGTCGGTGTCTGCATCGCGCAGAGTGTAGCGCCTGGGGCCGTCGTGGCGAGGGCGGCCGGCGGCCCCGGCCACCGCTTCGTGCGCGGGGCGCCCATCGTGGCGGTACGGAGCTGCCCGCCGGCGATACAGTTGCCGTGTGGAACCGCCGCTACCGACCGCGCAGGACGACAGCGTGCCCGGGGCACGGCCAGCGTCACCGGCAGGAGACCGCGCCGACGCGATCGCGCGGGCGCCGGGCGACGTGCGGCCCGCCGCGACGCGCCCGCTCGATCGGCCACCGGGCGAACGACTGGTCTCCCGGGAGGCACCGCCGGCGGCGGCCCACCCAGCGACGGGGCGCGCGCTCGCCCTGGGACTGGCGGGCTGGGCCGGCGTCGCCGTCGTGTGGCTGCTGCTCGAGGGCGTCCTCGGCTTGGACTGGGGGATGGTGGTCGTCGCACTTGCCGGCGGGTGGCTGATCGGGGCGCTGCTGGCGGCCGGCGCCTGGCGGGGGGAGCGCCACGTGCAGCGCATCGCACCGCGCGTCCTGGCCATCGGGTTCGCGCTCGCGGCGTGGGGCACGGGGCAGGTGCTCGTCTATCTCTGGACGCGCGCCACCCTGCTGGACTCTCGGCTCGACATCGCGCAGCGCATCGCCGCCACCCCGTTCCCAGCGTACTTCGGCGGGATCGTTGGGCCGCTCGAGGTCATCGAAGTCGTGCTGACGGCCGTCGGTGCGTTCCTCGCCGCTCGTTGAGCGGTGAGGAATCCTCCCTCGGCTCCGCCTCCAGCTCCTCCCTGATGCCCGACGGCGTGAGCTGCTCTGTGAGCAACCGCAGGAAACGGCCGCGGGCGCCCGCCTCGGAGCCCGCCGCCTCGCACCATGCCCCCAGCAGCGCCTCCCCGCCCGCGTAACTGAACACGTAGGTACGCCAGAGGGGATGCTCGATGAACGCGAGCCGCTTCTCGGCACGTTCAGGCGACGACAGCGCTTCTTCGACCAGAAAGGCGAGGAGATCGGCCCTGGAACGGCCCTCGGCGTGCCGCAGCAGCGCCGCGTCGCCGTCGGCGCCGCGCAGACGGTGCAGGCTCGCCGAGATGGCGAGCTGGCGCGCCAGATCGTCGTCGCTCGCTGGCAGTCCCGCCTCCACGCAGGCCGTGCGCAGGAGCGCCACGCGCGTGGGCTGGTCGAGCGTGAAGCGCCGACCGAGCTCCGCCAGCCCCTCGCTGATGAAGCACTCCGGCGTGTTGATCAACAGCACGGTGCCTTCGAGCCGGCCCAGCTCCATCACCAGCCGCTCTTCCTTCCAGGCGTGCTCCAGGTGGTGGCCCGGGTACGTCTCGTGGGTGAGCGTATCGATCAGCGCCGCCGGCCGGATCGGCAGGTCGACGTTCAGATCGACCCGCGAACGCAGCCCACCGTCGTACCAGTTGTAGCCGCTCCACGGCTGGTCCGTGACCAGCGTGACTTGCAGCGCTTCGCCTTCGGGTGCCGGAACGTGCGCCAGCGACGCCGCGCGAATCGGGGGCAGGAGCGCGTCGACCACGGCCCGGACCCGGTCGGCCGGGATGACGAAGCGGGCGTCCCACGCCTCGAGGCGGGGCAGCAGGCCCCCGCGACCCGGCAGTAACCCATCGAGCTCGCGCCGCACCTCGGCGTAAGTCGCCGGTGGCAGGCGCGTCGGGGGGGCGTCGAAGCAGCGGATCACCTCGTCCACGTAGGGAATCGCGGCCCCGGCCAAGCGCGCGGCCTGCGTCTCGAGCGCGACAAGCTGGCGGTCGAGCCAGCGCCGCCGATCCGGCTCGGCCACCTCCGCGGCGACCCGCTCCCGCAGCGCGGCCGCGTCCTCAGCGAGGCGCGCCGGAGGACGCAGGTTCTCGAGGTCGACCTGCGCCTTCAGGTCGCGCGGCCCGTAGTACCCGTCGACCAGTCCGGGGACGTGCTGGTCGAGGCGCAGGGCCAGCAGAAGGTAGTCGCGCGCCACGGGGTCGGGCGCCGGCACGCGGCGCTGCCCGCCGACGGCGGGCACGAGCTCGCGCTCCGGCAGGACGAGCTCGCCGCGGGCCGGGAGCGGCTCCGTCCGTCGCTCCCCCGTCATGGTTCCGCCTCGTCGCCCGTCGCCATCGTCCCTGCCGACTCCGTCTCCCCCACGAACGGGATGCCCTGAGCCTCGAGCGCCCGCAGGCTCATCCGCAGCACCGCCGTCTTCTGCCCGGCGACGTCGCGCACGTACGCCGCCTCTTCGTCGGGCGTCATCGGGCGACCGCGGGGCGCAGCGGGTCGTCCCACCAGCAGCCACGCGAGGTGGTAGCGGTCCATCGTGCCCCAGATCGTGCTCAGCAGGTCGTCGGAGAGCTGCAACCAGAGCCGCAGACGGCCAAGGGTCGGCGCCGCCTCCAGCCGTTCACCCTCGGCCGCGAGCCGCGCGGTCTCGGCGATCGCCCGGGCACGGTTCATCGCATCCGCCCCAGCGCCGTCACGGGCGCCGTCCGCGCCCCACGGGCAATCGTCATCTTTCGCCGCAGGCAAGCGCCTCGCGGGCGGCGCGCGCGCGCAGCGTCCAGCGGCCGGGCTGACCCGTCCCGATCGGCCGCTCGTCGACCCGCGTCACCGGGAGCACGCCCGCCACCGAACTCGCCAGCAACGCCTCATCGGCAGCGAAGAGCTCATCCGGCGCGATCCATCCCTCGCGGGCCCGCAGGCCGACCCTGGGCGCCCAGCGCAGCAGCCACTCGCGCGTCGTTCCGACCAGGATCCCGCACTCCAGTGCCGGCGTTGCGAGCTCACCGTCCTTCACGATGAAGACGCTCGCGGAGGTGGCCTCGGCGAGGTGGCCATCGATCGTCAGGAAGAGGGCGTCGTCGGCGCCGCGCCGTCGCGCCTCGAGCCGCGCGTAGACGAACTCGGCGCGACTCGTCGTCTTGACCGCGGCCAGCGGGCTGTTCGGGTCGCGGCGGACCGTCGAGATCGCGAGGTGCAGGCCGCGCGTGAGCAGTTCGGGCGACGGCCGCGCCACCGGCCACGCCTGCACGACCATCGTCGGTCGGACGTCGGTGGGCGGCAGCAGGTCGCGACCCTCAACAGGGCCCCGCGTGACCGTCACGCGCACCGAGACCTCGACCCGGGGGCCGACGAGCGCATCCGCCGCGAGGAGCTCGGCGATCGCCACCCGAAGCGTGGTCTCGATCTCGTCGGGAAGCGGGATCCCGAGCGCCGCGGCCGACGCCCGGAGCCGCTCGGCGTGAAGCGGCAATTCGAGGATCCGACCCTCACAGACACGGATCGTCTCGAAGACGCCGTCGCCCACCTGGAACCCGCGATCGGTCGCGGTGAGGAGTGGCGTGTCGGCGGGCACGAGGAGGCCATCGGCCCAGACGTGGCTGGCGCGGCGCGCCGGCGGGCGCCCGGTGGCGGCAGGGTCGGCCACCCGGCCGGCGGCCCGATCGGCGGCTCCCGCCTCGCTCACGGGATTCCGCCCTCGTCCCGCGCAAACTCGCGCAGCCGCTCCCGACACGCCTCGGCGAGCGCGCGCACCTGGAGCACGATCCACGGATCGACCCGGCTCGAATCCTCGATCGTCACCGTCTCGCCGTAGGCGTCCGATCCGAGCCGGATCCCGTCGACGGTGCGGTAGTCGGCCATCCAGTTCGCCTGCAGCTGGACGATCGCGTCGGTGACGACCTTCCGATCGAACGACCAGTCGAGCCAGCGAGCGTTGAGCGCGTCGACGATGTCCCGCACACGGATCGGCTGGCCTCGCGGGATCTGGGCCAGGAGGTGCACCACGCGCAGGGCCGCGAACGGGTCGCCCGATTCGGCCACCACCGGCGGCCGGAGGTCGGGATCGGGCAGGCCGGGAACGTCGCGCAAGTTGAACATGGGCGCCTGCGAGGCTATCACGGGAGACCAGGTGACGGACAGCGGGGGGAGGCGGCGCGGGGCAGGCGGCACGCGACAGATGGCACCCTTCTCCCCTACGATGCAGCAATGGTCGAGCCGTCCCCTCGCGATCCGCGGCGGATCCCGCAGGCACCCGCCATGCGCGCACGCTTCGCCGAGCTGGTCGCCATGCCGGATCCGCTGATCGATCTGGCCGCCGTCTGTGCGTGCATCGCGGCCGAGACCGACCCCGCATCCAGCCCACGCGCTCTGCACGACGAGCTGGACATGCTGGCCGAGCGCGTGCGCAGCGTGCTGCCACCCGGGTTGCGAGACGCGGCTCATCGCGAAGCCGGCATCCGGACCCCCGCGGCACTCGATGTGATCCTCGACGGCCTCCACCACGTGCTGTACGACGACTTGGCGCTGCGCGGCGCGCCCCGCGACGCGTGGGAACCTCGGCACACGTACCTCGCCGAGGTCGTTCGGTTCCGCCGTGGCCTCCCCATCGCGCTGGGCGTCCTCGAGCTCGAAGTCGGGTGGCGCCTGGGCCTGCCCCTGTATGGAATCGGGCTGCCGGGCCACTTCATCCTGGGCGGGCCCGATGGTCGCCTGATCGACCCGTACGACCGCGGGCGCTCACTCTCGCCTGACGATTGCGAACGGTTGATGGAGGAGGCGCTCGGACACGCGGTCCCGTTCCGCCGTTCGATGCTGCGCCCAGCGAGCCGGCACGAGATCATCGCCCGGATCCTGGGCAACCTGCGCGGGATCTACCTCGCGCGCCGAGAATGGGCGCCGGCGCTCGCGATGCTCGAGCTGCTCGTGATCCTGGACCCGGCGGACCCGGCGTTGCGGCGCGATCGGGCGCTCCTGTACGGGCGCTGTGGCCGGTTCACCGACGCGGTGCGCGGCCTGGACCGCTACCTGGCGGAGCTGCCGGAGGCACCCGATCGGGACGAGGTGCGGATCGCGCGCTCGATCTTCGGGGGGCGGCGAAACTAGGTCTCCCTCCGGGAGCGGCCGAGCGCGGCCGGCCGTTCAGCCCGCGTCCACCGATGCCGGCGATCGCCCGCCCGCCGCTGATGTGGTCGAGGGTCGCCGTCTGCTTGGCATACGCCTGCGGTTACGGAAGGTGTTGGCGCCGACCATCGGGCCGAGCCGGACGTGCTCGGTCGACGCCGCCCACGCGGCCAGGACGCTGGGGCCCTCGAAGTAGTCCTGGTCGGAATCGCCGTAGATCGCGTGGAGGTGGTCCCAGGTCCAGAGCTGGTCGTAGCCGAGGGCGTCGACTCTTCGGGCCGCCTCCAGCATCGCGGTCCAGGGCGTCGCCTGAGCCCACAGCACGAGCCCGAGGCGCAATGGGGCCATGTCCCATCCCCCCGTTCAGGCGGAGTTCCGTTCAGGCGGAGTCCCGTTCGGGCGGAGTCCCGTTCAGGCGGAGTCCGTGTCGGAGCCGGCTGGCGCGCCCGGCTCGCCCTCCCCGAGCGCCGGCGGCGCCTGCCGGCCCTCGATCGGACCGACGCCGAGCGGCACCCACTTCGACGGGTCCTGCAGCCGGTGCGCCTCCGTGGCGCCGCGGGCGTGGATCTGAGTGAACCCGGCCGGCTCGACCCACATGGCGTCCCCGTCGAGCAGGGCCGTGATCCCCTTCTGGCCGGGCTCGGGGCGCTGGTGTTGGCAATACCAGCACTTCGAGCGGTCGTGTGATGTGTAGTCGAGCGGCTCCTCGTACGTGGTGATGAAGCCCTCGTAGTTGCGCAGCACCACTTTGTGGTCGGAGTAGCTGATCAGGTAGTTGGGCATGACCGGTATCTTTCCGCCTCCGCCCGGCGCGTCGATCATGTAGGTCGGCACGGCGAACCCGGAGGTGTGGCCGCGCAGTCCTTCCATGATCTCGAGCCCCTTGCCGACCGGCGTGCGGAAGTGCCCGGCGCCTTCGACCAGGTCGCACTGGTAGATGTAGTAGGGCCGCACCCGGATCTCGACGAGCTTCTGGACCAGATCGCGCATCGTGTGGACGCAGTCGTTGACGCCGGCCAACAGCACCGACTGGTTGCCGAGGGGCACGCCCGCGCGGGTCAACTTGTCGCAGGCCCGCGCCAGCTCGGGCGTGATCTCGTTCGGGTGGTTCACGTGGATGTTGAGCCAGAGCGGGTGGTACCGCTGCAGCATGTCGCAGAGCTCGTCGTCGACGCGCTGCGGCATGAAGACCGGGACGCGGCTCCCAATACGGATGATCTCCACATGGGGGATCTCGCGCAGGTTGCGGATCACCTGCTCCAACAGCTTCGGCGCGAGGGTGAGGGCATCGCCGCCCGAGATCAACACGTCGCGGATCTGGGGGGTCCGGCGGATGTAGTCGAGCTGTGCCTCGTGCTCGTGCCGGTTGAAGTTCTGGGTGGGATCGCCGACGATGCGCGACCGGGTGCAGTAGCGGCAGTAGCTCGCACATTGCGTCGTGACGAGCATCAGGACGCGGTCGGGGTAGCGGTGGACGAGGCCGGGCACCGGGGAGTGGCGGTCCTCGGCGAGGGAATCCTCCATCATCCCGGTGAAGGCGCGCAGCTCGCGGCCGGTCGGGACGACCTGGCGGCGGAGTGGGTCGTTCGGGTCGTTCGGGTCGATGAGGCTCACGAAGTAGGGCGTGATGTCGACGCGGAATTTATCGGGGGCGCTCAGCCCCTCGCGCTCGTCCTCGGTCAGGTCGAGAACCTGCGAGAGCTCTTCCAGGGTGTTGACGCGGTGCGAGAGCTGCCAGCGCCAGTCGTTCCACTGCTCGTCTGGCACGTCCGCCCAGATGGGTGCGCGGCGGCTGACCGCGGGCTTGCCGTCAGGCCCCAGGCGGCGGGCGGGATCACGCTGGTTGACGAAGGGGCGTGCCTCGAGCGCGGCGCCCGTGGCGGCAGCGCCTCGCGAACCACCGGGCCTGATGCCCTCGATCTTGCTCCTCTCCACGGCCTGCCTCCTCCGAGCGACCGACGCGCGTCCCGCCGCTGCAGCGGCCTGGGGCCCGCGCCCGGTGCATATTTCTTATGCAGTCTGTATGTGCTAGATGGTAGCGCAGCCGCCAGAGAGGGGCGCAGGTCGGTGGTCGGCGGGGGCGGCGATGCCCCGGGGCGTTCGACATCCAGCCAGACCAACGTCCCGCGACCCCCGGGGACCACAGGCCAAACGGCCTCCCGATGTAGGCCGTTTGTTATAGTTGTCCCGATGGACAAGGCGTTCGAGGCAGCTTACGCGCAACCGATCGCGTACATCATCGCCGTTGCCGTCGCCGCCGGGTTCATCTTCCTGATGCTCCGGGTCGCGCTCGTCCCTGAGGGCCGCTCCACCAGGCTGGCGCAAGCGGTCACGGGCCGCAACAGTCGGTGGCTTTTCCTCGCGCTGCTGATCGTCTGGGCCGTAGCGATGGGGTCGATCAACTTCTTGTCGCTCTCGTATCTGACGGTAGGCGGCCTCGCGTTCATCGGCCTGCTGATCGGCCTCCTCCTGTTCATGGGGTTCATCTGGGCCGTGATCGGCGGGTGAGCCGACCCGCGTCGGTCAACCGCCGGCGATGGCGCCGACGATGCGCAACGGCTCGGCGCCCCGGGCGACAGGCGCCGGCAGCGGCTCGTCAGGGCCCCTCGACGAGAGGTCCTCACCGCAGGCGAAGAAGCGGACGAACGGCCGGCGGCTTCCCGTCAACGGATCACGGATCGTCCCCCGCAGCGGCGGGTATGCCGCCTCGAGCGCATCGAGGACGCGCCGCACGCTCGCCGGCTCGTCGACCTCGAGCTGCAGTTCGTGATCGGCGCGCGCTAGTGCTCGGAGATGGGCCGGCAGGATAACCCGGATCACCGCAGCGTCTGCACCTCCACCGAGTAGACGCGCGGCAGATCGCGCACGATCGGTGCCCAACTGTCGCCGCCGTCCGCCGACGCGTAGATCTGTCCGCCGGTGGTCCCGAAGTAGACGCCGCACGGTTCGAGGCTGTCGACCGCCATCGCATCGCGTAGGACGTTGACGTAGCAGTCGCGCTGGGGCAAGCCGCGCGTCAGCGGCTCCCACTCGCCACCCCCGCTCCGACTCCGATAGACGCGCAGTTGGCCGCCCGGCGGGTAATGCTGGCTGTCGCTCGTGATGGGGACTACGAAGACCGTCTCCGGTTCGTGTGGATGCACCTCGACCACGAACCCGAAATCGGTGGGTAGGTTGCCGCTTACCTCGTACCACTCCGCACCGCCGTCGTCGCTGCGCAGGACATCCCAGTGCTTCTGCATGAAGAGCCGATCGGGCGCGGCAGGGTGTGCGGCAATGCGGTGGACGCAGTGGCCGATCTCCGCGTCTGGGTCGGGGAGATAGTCCGATCGGAGGCCACGGTTGATGGGCCGCCACGTGGTGCCGCCGTCGTCCGTCCGAAACGTCCCGGCCGCCGAGATCGCCACGATGATCCGTCGAGAGTCGTGCGGATCGAGGAGGATCGTATGCAGGCAGAGGCCGCCGGCACCGGGTTGCCAGCGCGGCCCCGTGCCGTGGTTCCGCAGGCCAGCAAGCTCCTGCCAGGACTGGCCACCGTCACTTGAGCGAAAGAGCGCCGCGTCCTCGACCCCTGCATAGACCTGATCCGGGTCGTTCGGCGCAGGCTCCAGGTGCCAGACCCGCTTGAACTCCCAGCGGCGTGGTGAACCGTCGTACCACTGGTGCTTCCCCACGTGGCCGTCGAAGGTAAACAGGTTGCCGACCGGCTCCCAGGTTCGTCCGCCGTCGTCCGATCGCTGGATCAGTTGCCCGTGCCACGCGGTCCACTGAGCGGCGTAGAGACGGTCCGGGGCGGCGGGAGCGCCCTTCAGGTGGTAGACCTCCCAGCCGCCGAAGAACGGCCCATCCACCTGCCACCGCTTGCGCGCGCCGTCCGCGCTCAGGACGAATGCCCCCTTCGCGGTCCCCGCCAGAACGCGAACCCCGCTCATCTGCCCCCCCTCCATACCGGCAGCCGCTCGACGAAACACACGGCCGCCGGCCGCGAGCCTGCGCGCGCCCAATCAGCAGAGCCCACCGGGCGCCGGGCCGGCGATCCTACATCGGGCTATCCTCGCACGCAACACCTGTCTCCCTCGCTGCGTGCGCCAGGGAGCGATCCCACGACCCGGAGGAGCTTCGTGAAACGCGTCACCGTCACTTGGAACCCCGCGCGCGGCACCTTCGTCGCCCTGGGCGCGCGCCCCAACCAGCCGATCGAGATGGCCGCACCCACCGAAGATCGCTCGCTCCACGCCATCTCGCCGTCCGAAACCCTGCTCGCTGCCGTTGGTGGTTGCTCTGGTTGGGACGTGGTCGAGATCCTGCGCAAGGCGCGCCAGCCCGTGACGGGCGTCGAGGTCCGTGTCGACGGCGAACAGCGGACCGAAGCGCCCTGGGCCTACACGCGCGTCCGCGTCACGTACGTCGTCTGCGGCCGAGGCGTCGACCGTGCCGCCGTCGAACGCGCCGTGCGACTCAGCAACGACAAGTACTGCTCGGTGATCGCGACGATCCGTGGCGTCGCCGAGGTCGAAACCGTGATCGAGCTGCGCGACGACGACGGCGAGGGCTGCGAGCCGCTCCTGGCTGGCGTCGGGGAGGCCTGAGAGCCAGCCGCAGCAGGACGCCGTCGGTGGGCCATGCCGGGCGCCCCCGGGTCGAGGGCGCAGCAACCGAGCCGGCGGATGGCCGCGGGACCGGACTGCCGGACCCCGGTGGGAGCGGGCTGCCGCATCCCCGCGACCCGCGCTACGCCCAACCGTCGGGTCGTTTCGGCGCCGTCGGCGCGTGGGTCGCCCGCCATCCCTGGCCCATGGTCGCGGCCTGGGCCGCACTCCTCCTGCTCGCCGCTCCCCTTGCGCCCCGTGCCCCCGGCGTGCTGAGCGCCGGCGGTTTCACCAGCAGCCAGCTCGAGTCGGCGAAGGCGCAGCAGGTCCTGGAGGACCGGCTCGGGCTGCCAGCCTCCGCGCTCGTCGTCGTGATCCAGTCGACCACCTCCGCCCGGGCCGGGGACCCCGCGTTCGAGTCGGCCGCCGCACGGGCCATCGCCAACGTGCCGCGCGCCGCGCACGTCACGGGGATCCTGCGACACACGCTGAACCCGCACCAGGTCAGTCCCGACCGGACCGTGGTGTACGAGGTGGTCTCGCTCGACCTACCGCCGGACCAGTCGCCTGAAGCCCTGGCGCCGGTGCAGGCCGCGCTGGTCCCTGTGCCCGGCATCCGCACGTATCTGGCGGGCGGCCCCGCCTTCTACGGCGACATTCAGAGCGTCTCCGAGTCCGACCTGCGGCGCAGCGAACTGATCTCGCTCCCCCTGGCGGCGATCGCACTGCTGCTCGTCTTCGGGAGCGCTGTGGCGGCCGCGGTCCCCCTGGTGGTGGGCGGCACCGCCGTCGCGCTTTCGCTCGCGATCATCTTCGTGCTGGCCAGCCTGGCCCCGATGAGCATCTTCGTGTTGAACCTGACCACGCTCCTGGGGCTCGGGCTCGGCGTCGACTATTCACTGCTGATGACCAGCCGCTTCCGCGAAGAATTGACGCGGCGGGGCGGTGGCCGGCTGCCGGACGGTCAGGTCGACCACGACGCCATCGTGTCGGCCGTCGCTGTGACGGTGGCATCGGCCGGGCGGGCGGTCTTCTTCAGCGGGCTGACGGTGCTGCTCGGACTGAGCGGCCTCGTCCTCTTCGAGTTCATGATCCTGCGCTCGGTGGGCGTCGCCGGCGCGATCGTGGTGGGGCTCGACGTGGCAGCGGCGATGACCCTGTTGCCGGCGCTGCTGACGATCGCCGGCCCGCGCATCGACGCGTTGGCGGTACGACGGCTCGGCCACCCGGATGCCGCGGCGGGCGAGGGAGTCTGGGGCCGGCTCGCCCGCTGGGTGATGGCGCGGCCGATGCGGGTCTTCGTCCCGACACTGGCGATCCTGCTGCTGTTTGGCGCCCCGTTCCTGCACGCGCGCTTCAACGCCCCCGACGCGAGCATCCTGCCCGAGCGCGTCCCTTCACGGCAGGCCTACGACCTGCTCGTCCGTGAATTCGGGCCGGGCGAGTTCGACCCGCTCGTGCTCGCGATCCACACGACGGGTCCGGTCACCGCTCCGGCCAACATCGGCAAGCTCTACGACTGGTCGCGCCGCCTGGCGGCCGACCCGCGCGTGGTGCGCGTCGAAGGGATCGTGGATCTCGACCGGCGGCTGACGCGCTCGCAGTACCAGCTCCTCTACGGGGCGCCGGGTGGGCCACCGGACCGCTTCGCGGCAAACGAGCTGCGCGCCACCACGCGCGGCGACCTCACCACGTTCTCCGTCTACACGCCGTTCGACCCGAACCGCAGCGCCTTCCGGGCGCTCGTCGACGAGCTGCGCAGCCCATCGTCGGCGCTGGCCCCTCCGCCGGGCATCACCGTGCAGGTCGCGGGGGGCGCCGCCGACGTGGCCGATGTCGTGAGCGCGGTGGCCGCCGAGTTCCCGCGCACGGCCCTCTTCATCATGCTCACGACCTACCTCGTGCTGTTCCTGTTGCTGCGCTCGGTGGTGTTGCCGCTCAAGGCGCTTGTCATGAACAGCCTCTCGATCGTGGCGAGCTTCGGCGCGCTCGTCTGGATCTTCCAAGACGGGAACCTCTCGGCGTTGCTCGCGTTCAAGCCGCTCGGCTTCGTCGAGACGACACAGCCGGTGATCCTCTTCTGTGTCCTCTTCGGGCTCTCGATGGACTACGAGGTCTTCCTGCTGAGCCGCATGAAAGAGGTCTACGACCGAACCGGCGACAACCGGGAAGCGGTAGCGCGGGGGCTCGAACGGTCGGGCCGCATCGTGACGAGCGCCGCGCTCATCGTGGTCGTGGTGGCCGGGTCGTTCGCGTTCGCCGACGTGGTGCTGATCAAGGCGCTCGGGCTCGGCGTCGCCATCGCGGTGGCGCTCGACGCGACGGTGGTGCGAGCCCTGCTCGTCCCGGCGACGATGCGTCTGCTGGGGGACTGGAACTGGTGGATACCGCGGCGGCTGGCGCGCTGGGTGGAGTCGCGGCTCCCGCTCATCGAGGGGGCGGCGATCCTACAGTTGGTGGCGCTGATGGCGGTCCTCGCGCTCGTCGTCGCCGCGTGCTCACCTGAGGGGCGGCTGCTCGGCGTCGACCCGACCCCCCGCCCAGCGCTGCCAGCGACCTCTCCTTCCTCCACGGCCCCGCACGATCCCCGGCCGCTCACGTTCCCACGCGACGCGGCGCCGCACGACCGGCTCACGGAGTGGTGGTACTACACGGGTCACCTGCAGGCGGTCTCGGGGCAGCGCTTCGGCTTCGAGTTCGTGATCTTCCGCGCGGAGCGGGGTTCGTTCCCGGTCTCGTGGGCGTCGCATCTCGCCCTGACCGACGAGACGGGGCACCGCTTCGTCTACGACCAGCGCTCGGAGATCGGACCACAGGTGGACCTGGTCGAAGCGGCACAGGTGTCCGGGGCCGCGGGACAGCCGCCCGCTGCGGAGGGGGATGCCAAGGTGGCGCTCGGTGCCCTGGCTCTGCCGCCCGGGATCGGCCCAGACGCTGGGTTTGCCCTTGGAATCCGCGGGGCCCCAAGTGAGATCTCGGTCGCGCCACCGAACGGTCCGTCGGCAGGAGCGTCCGGGCCGCCGTCGACCTCCTCCGGGCCGCAGGCGTCCATCGGCGCCCCCTGGATCATGGCAGGGATCGGCGGCCACGACATCATCAGCGCGACCAGCGCGGCCGCCGGCTTCGGGCTGCAGCTCCGGCTCGACGCGGAGGGCCGACCACCCGTCCTCCACGGCGGCGACGGGTGGATCGACTTCGGCGCGGCTGGCGGCTCCTATTACTACTCGCGCACGCGGCTAGCAGCCGCGGGCGTCCTCACCCTCGGCACGCGGCAGCTCGCGGTCCGGGGAGAGGCGTGGTTCGACCATCAGTGGGGCAATTTCATCGCGGTCGGTGCCGGTGGGTGGGACTGGTTCGCGGTGAACCTGGCCGACGGGACGGACCTGACGCTCTCGCTCGTGCGCGATGCCACCGGCGCGTACCCGCTCGTCTACGGCACGCTGGTCCAACCCGACGGCTCCGCGCAGCACTTGGATCGATCGGCGTTCGCTGTGCAGGTGACGGGGCGCTGGACGAGCCCGCGCACGGAAGTGACGTACCCGGCCGGCTGGACGATCACCCTGCCTGCAGAGCGGCTGACGATCCGCTTGCGGCCCACGGTCGCCGACCAAGAGCTCGACACGCGCGCAACGACGGGCGTCGTCTACTGGGAAGGGTCGCAGGTGGTCTCGGCCGTGCGCGACGGCCAGCCGCTCGGCGGCGAGGCGTATGTGGAGCTGACGGGGTACGCACCCGCCGGGACGGGACGGTAGCGGCGGCGAGGCCGACGGGAGTCATCCGTAACGGCCGGAGCACCGGGTGCGCCCACCGACGCGGCTGTCAGGATGCCGTGCCGGGGTGCGCGGAGGTGAGCTCGCCGGAGGCCGTTCGCGGGGCCTCTGCCTCATCCCCCGACGCCTCGTCGCGCCCGAGTCGCGACAGGAACCGGACGAAGAGATAGGCACCGGTCAGGCCGAAGAGCGCGACCGAGAGCTCGAGGATCGGCCAAGCCAGCGGGTTCAGCCAGTTCGCGCTGGAGTTCTGGGCGGTCAGCGCGCCCGGGATCCAGCCGAGACCGCCAAAGCTGTTCCAGATATCGACCTGGTCCCCGGCCTCGACCCCATAGATCTGCGGCACGATGTAGAAGACCGAGGCGATCACGAGCAGGATGCTCACCCAGCGGAACGCGATCGGATCGTCGTCGGCGTCGCGCGTGAGCTTGATCACCAACGCCCAGAAGAGGATCACCGTCGCGAGCGGTGCCGTGATCGGCAGGCCGAGCCCGATGTACAGGTTCGGCATCAGGAAGATCATGCTGAGCGCGAGCGTCACGATCATGAGGCCGTCGCGGATCAGCACGTAGCTAAGCCACCAGACATCGCCGCCGAAGCGGAGGGTGAGCCCCTGCAGGAACCGCACGACGTACGGTCGCGCGAAGTGGAGGATCAGCGTGAACGCCCACAGGATGGGCAGCACCGCGGCGAGCGAGAGCACCATCCATGTGGCGCTGCCGCTGACCAGGGCGTTGGCGAGGTCGTCAGCACTCATCTCGTTGGACTCCTAAGCGTGGCCGCGCGGGCGGCTGACGGTTTGGCGGAGGTTGTAGCCGACGGCGACGAGGCCAAGCGCGCCGACGATCGCCGCCGAGATGTAGGAGAGCGGCAGCGACCAGTTGGTGTTCATCGAGCTCACGAAGATCGATGCCAGCTGGTTGCCGCTCGGGGTCCCGATCTGCGTGACCTGGACGCCCAAGAGGTATGGGACGATGTAGAGGGTCGCCCCCAGCCCCAACAGCAACGTCTGGACCTGGAACCAACGCCGGTCGGCGTCCCCCTGCGTGACGAGCTTGATGACGAGGACGGCGAACGCGCAGGCCGCCGCCAGCCCGCCCGTGATCGGCAGGTCCCGGCCCTTGACGACGTCGGGGTAGAAGAAGATGAAGCTGCCCAGGAAGACCTGGACGAGGAAGATGTCGCGCGCGCCGACGTAGATGATCCACCAGAGATCCGCGCCCAGGCGGAGCGTGAACTTGCGCAAGTTCGTGACCATGTACGGGCGCGCAAGGTGCAGCGCCACGACGAGGAGCCACAAGGCGACCAGCGCGGCCGCGATGGTCCCCTCCACGAAACTCTCCCCGGCGTCGAAGAACGCCGAGACCTGATCCGGAGTCATCGGTCACCTCCTGCAATAGTCGGGACGGGAGACGGCGCACGAGCGCCGGCGGCGGCCGTGGGGACGGCGGGCCGCACGTCGGTCGGACCGCGGCCCGACACGACCTGCACCACGCCGCAGCGATAGACGGCATCGCAGCGGAAGCACCGTGATGCCTCAGCCCGCGCCGTCGCCTCGTCGAACCCGGGCTCGTTGGCGGTAAACGAACCTGGCACGTAGTCCGGGTGCTCGACCTGGGCGCGCGGGCGCGGGGCCAGGTCGAGCCGAAGCTGGCGTTCGGGCGCCGTGCGATAGCGCACCGCGGCGAAGATCTCGGCCTCGCCGTTTCGTGAGCCCGAGAGGTACTCGTGGATCGAAGCGGCCGCCCGGCGGCCGTTGGCCACCGCGTCGATCACCGTCTTAGGGCCCGAGACGACGTCGCCGCCCGCGAAGACGCCCGCCCGCCCGGTGGCGAGCGTGCGCGGATCGGCCATGATGCCGGCCCACGACGTGACCTCGATGCCGGCGCCCGGCGGCAGGATCGAGGGGTCGGGCTCCTCGCCGATCGCCACGAGGATCGTGGCGCACGAGAACTCGAACTCGCTGCCGGCCACGGTCTCCCAGACGGTGCGGCCACCCTCGACGCGATCGGTGGGTTGCTGGAGCCGGCAGCGCACCGAGCCGGCACGGCCGTTCCCCAGCACCTCGTCGACCACCACGCCGGTCCGGATCGTAACGCCCTCGCGCTCGGCAGCCTCGACCTCCTCGCGCTGCGCCGGCATCTCGGCGCGGCCGCGACGGTAGAGCACCGTCACGGAGTCGGCGCCGCTGCGCAGCGCGGAGCGTGCCGCGTCCATCGCCGTGCTGCCGCCGCCGACCACGACCACCGGTCCGGAGAGGCGGGGGCCCTCACCGAGGTTGACCTGCTTCAGGAAGAGCGTGGCGGGCACGACACCGGGGAGCTGATCGCCCGGGACACCGAGCCGCCGGCTCTTCGACGCCCCGGTTGCGAGGAACACGGCCTTGTAGCCCTCTGCCTCGAGGTCGCTCAAGCTGAAATCACGTCCCATCGCGCTGTCGAGGCGAAGCTCGACGCCGAGTCCCACGATCCGGTCGATCTCCTCGCGGAGGACCTCCCGCGGCAGACGGTACGAGGGGATCCCAATCGCCATCATGCCGCCGGGCACGGGCATCGCCTCGAAGACGGTGACGCCGTACCCGAGGCGCGCCAGGTAGTACGCCGCCGACATGCCGGCGGGACCGCCGCCGACGATCGCCACCCGCTCCGGCCGTCGTCGCTGCGGCGGCGCGACCGCCGGGAGCTTGCCGCGCTCAGCCGCGAACCGCTTCAGGGTGCGGATCGCGACGGGCTCGTCGAGGGTGCCGCGGCGGCACGCCGATTCGCACGGCGCGGTGCAGATCCAGCCGCAGACCGATGGGAACGGGTTGACCTCGGCGGCGACGGCATACGCCCCGTCGAAGCGGCCCTGCGCGATCAGGCCGACGTACCGGCCCGCGTCGGTGCCGGCCGGGCACGCCGCCTGGCAAGGGGCCTTGGGATCCGGGTCCGCGTCGACCATGGTCCGCCACGCCTGCCACGGCTGTGGCCGTTCGCTCGTGCGCCACGTGAAGAGAGGCTCGAACGGCTCGGGGTGGTCGGGCTTGAGCGACTCACGCGTCACCTCGGAGAGCGGGAGCCAGCCGTTCGCTTGGCCTGCGGCGACGGGCCGCGTGAGCGGCCCCTGGCGGGGGGCCAGCGGGGCCAGGCCGGCGACGGCATCGAGCATCACGACCTGAACGGGGCATTCCCGCACGCAGATCCCGCAGCCGATGCACTCGCCGACCTGGGTGGGGTACTCCATCATCCAGCGCAACGGGAGGGCACCGGACGGGCCGGCCTCGATACCGCCGTGGTCCGGTCGTGTCATGTCGAGCGCCTGGACGGGACAGACGTCCATACAGACGCCGCAGTTGATGCAGCCACCCGTCGCGATCGTGATGCGGTAGCCCATGGGCGTACCTCCAGTGCGGATCGTCGCCCAGAGGATGGCCTGCGACGGCCACGTGGCACACACGCGAGCGAGTGGGGACGCGCGCGCTCGACAGGGGAGGCGGTCGGGGCCGGATGGCCCGGGCCGTTCGGACCGCTGCGCCGCACCACGTCGAGACGGGTCCCGCCAGGCCGTGTCGGGCGCCGTGTCGGGCGCCGCCTGCCGAGCGGGCCCCACCGGGCTCAGTCGCCCGGGATGAGTCCCTCGCGAACGGCACGCGCGGCCAGCTCGGTCCGGCTCTGCGCGTGCAGCTTCTCCAAGATGTTCTTCAGGTGGAACTTCGCGGTGTTCTCGGTGATCCCGAGCCGTGCGGCGATCTCCTTGTTGCGCAGCCCCTGCGTCACGAGGCGCAGCACCTCGATCTCGCGCTCGGTCAGCCGGTCCGGGTCGGCGGGCGGGTGCGGCCGGTCGGGGCGCAGGAACTCGTCGATGATGCGCGCCGCGGTCGCCGGCGTGATGGCCGCCTCGCCGCGGCCGACCGCCTGCAGCATCGAGCGCAGCTGGGCGCTCTCGAGGTTCTTCAGCAGGTAACCCTGCGCGCCCGCCTTGATCGCGGTGAAGAGATCCTCCTCGTCTTCGCTCACGGTGAGCATCACGATCGCGACCTCGGGGTGGGCGCTCTTGATCTGCTGGGTAGCGGCCAGCCCGGACCGGCCGGGCATCCGCACGTCCATCAGAACGAGGTCCGGCCGCAGCCGATCGGCGAGCGCCACGGCCTCCTCGCCGTTGGCCGCTTGACCCACCACCTCGTGTCCCCAGGCGGAGATCAGCGACGCCACGCCGTCGCGGAAGAGCGCATGGTCGTCCGCCAGCAGGATCCGCATCAGGCCACTCCCCTCATCAGGTCACTCCCCTCCCAGTCGCAGCGAGTCGCGGGACGCGCAGGATCACTCGCGTGCCCTGCCCCCCGACCGGTTCGAACGTCAACGCCGCGCCCACCGCGGCCGCCCGCTCCCGCATCGTCCGCAGACCGTAGTGTGGCCAGTCTCCGGGCGGGGCCGTCACCGTCGCCATCCCACGCCCATCGTCCTCGACGCGGACCGTCAGCCACTCCGCCTCCAGGTCCAGCGCGATCCGGACACGTCGAGCCGCCGCGTGCTTGCGCACGTTGGTGAGCGCCTCCTGGACGATGCGGAAGACCTGCGCCTGGACGTCCGGAGCGAGTACCAGCCGGCGGGCGTCGTCCATGGCCTCGACACGGGTGACCAGTTTCGACGCCTCGGAGAAGCGTTCGGCGTACTCCTCCAGGGCCCCGACCAGCCCCCGGTCCGGGGGGATCGGGCTCGTCAGACCGAGGATCGCCTCGCGGACGTCGACGTAGACCGAGCGCGCCGCGGTGGCCAGCTCCGCCAGCTGGGCACGCGCCGCCTCGACGCGGCCCGTTGCGAGGAGTTCCTCGACCGCCTGCGACTTCATGTTGACGTACCCAAGGACCTGCGCCAGGCCGTCGTGCATCTCGCGGGCGATGCGCTCGCGTTCCCCGCGCACGGCCAGCTCGCGCAGCTCACGCTGAAGACGGTCATGCTCGAGAGCGATCGCCGCCTGGCTCGCCAGCGAGGAGAGCGTCTCCACGTCATCCACTCCGTAGGCCCGGACGGTCCGCGCCGCCGCAGCCAGCGTGCCGACGGTCCGATCGCCGAGCCGCAGCGGCGCGGCCACGTTGGTGGCCAGGTAGGCCGTCCGGATGAAGCGCCGAAAGTCCTCTCCCGGCTGCGCCCCAAGCGGATCGATCGCATCGTCCGGTCCGCTCCACGCCGCCATGCGCAGCTCGCCGTCCGTGTCGGCGAGCACGAGGACCGCCACGTCGGCGCCCAGAAGCCGGCGCGCGTTGTCCACCACGGCCCGCAGCACGGCATCGATGTCGGCGAGAGCGGTCACCGCCATGCTGACGCGGTGGAGCGCCGCCGCCGCCGCGTGCCGCTCCTCCAGCTCGGCGTTGCGCTGGCGCAGCGTCCCGGCCAGCCGATCGATCTCGCCGAAGGCATATCGGCCGTACACCACGGCGAGGACGCTCACCACCGCCACCACCAAGATGGTGTCGCGGGGGAACGGCAGCATCTCGTCGAGGAAGCTGTCGCTGGCCACCTCGATCACGCCGACCACCGCGATCGGCACGATCACCGCGAGCCAGCGCCGACGGAGTCGCATGGCTTGACAGGGTACCCCGTCCGAGACCGCGGGTAGGACTGGGCACTATCCGCCGGAGGGTGGCCCGCGCCCCGCAGCTACCCGAACGAGGGGCGTCGGCATCAGCCGACCGCGGCCAGCGCCTCGAGCGCCTCCGGCAGATCTGCCCGACCGAAGCCCACTCTGAACTGGTCGGGCGTACACCCGAATGCCGGCCCGGGAGCGACAACCACACCGGCGCGGTCCCGCCAGTGCGCCAGCACAGCCTCGGGATCGCCACCGTGGCGCGCCAGGAGCGGCGCGGCGAGGCGTGCGACGGAGACCGTCGTGGCCGCCGGACGTCGCCACGCGAAGAGCTCCGGGTGCTGCGCGACGAACGCCTCGAGGCGCACCATGTTGGCCTCGCATCGCGTGCGCGTCCGCTCACGCAGGAGCCGTTCCGCCCGCAGCGCGACGGTCGCCAGCACCTCGGACGGGCCCGCGGCGCAGAGCGTCGTGTAGTCCTTGATCGCCCGCGCCCGCGCCCGCAGCTCGTGATCGCCCGTGACGATCCAGCCGATCCGCAGCCCAGCCAGCCCGTACACCTTCGAGGTGACGCCGACGGCGACGGCGCGGTCCGCGAGCTCGGTGACGGATGGCGCCGTCGCCCTGCCCCACTCCAGGCCACGGTAGACCTCGTCGCCGATGACGCGGATCCCGAGCTCCTCACAGCGCGACACGATCGCGCGGAGCTCGTCCGGACTGGCGGCGGCACCGGTCGGGTTGTGCGGTGTATTCAGCACGAGGAGCGCGACGCCCGGCCGGAGCGCTCCCATCAGCCGCTCGAACGGGAAACGCCAGGCGTCGTCCCGCTCCTCCACTGCGACGAGGTCGAGCGTCGCCCCCATGGCGCGGGGCAACTCGTGCAGCGACTGGTACGCGGGGGTGAGCGCCACCGCGCGGTCGCCCGGCACGATCGTGGCGGCGCAGGCGAGCAGCAGCGCCTCGGCAGCGCCCACCGCGACGAGCACGTCATCGGCCGTCCGACCGGGATAGAGGGCGGCGATGGCCGCTCGCAGCGCCGGATCGCCGGCCGCCGTCCGGTAGCCGAGCCGCAGCCGCTGCCACTGCTCGAGCAGCTCGGCATCGGCGAGGGCCAGCAACTCCGTCACCGAGAGCGTCTCGGGATCCGACGATCCGAGTTGGTGGGGAAGATCGAACTCGAAGCGGTCGAAGAAGCGCTCGAGGGCAAACTCGGGCACGCCACCGAGGCGCGCCGAGGGAACGACGGGCGGGGCAGCGGCGACGGAATCGGGCGAGGCCGCCCCGGCGGAGCTCCGCGCGGCCGAAACGCCGGGGCCCCCGGCGGTCGGGCCGGCCCCGGACGCGTCGGGCGCCGGGCGGAGCGGATCATCGTCGATCTTCACTGTGCCTTCCCCTTCGGCCTGCGGATCGGCGTCGACGCCGATCCCGGCATGCCGCTCACCGTGCCTTCCCCTTCGGCCTCATCGGGGCTCCTTCGCCCGGTCGATCTCGTCGCGCGTCGGCATCCCTTCCCGGGCACCGGGCCGGGTCGTCGCCAGCCCACTGGCGCTCCGGCCCCGTCGCACCGCCTCCACGAACGAGCGCCCCTCCGCCAGCGCCGCGGCCAGCGCACCGTTGAACGCGTCTCCCGCCCCGGTCGTGTCGACCGCCTCAACGTCGAGCGCCCGGAACAGCTGCTCGACATCGGGCCCGACGGCGAGCACCCCGTGCGCGCCGAGCGTCACCGCGATCCGCAGCTCGCGATCGGCCGCCGCGAGCCGATGGGCGGCGACCGCCGGGTCCCCGGCGGCCCCGGGCACGAGCGCGTCCAGCTCGACCTCGTTCGGCGTCAGATGCGTCGCCAACCGCAGCAGCGCCGGCGGCACGTCGTGCGCGGGGGCCGGGTTCAGCACCAAGCGTGCACCGACGCGCCGCGCGACGTAGGCGGCCGCCAGGACTGCGTCGATCGGCACCTCGAGGCTCGCCAAGAGGACGGACTCGGGGCCCAACACGCGCGCCAGCGCGACCTCTACGTCGCTCGGCCGCAGCGCTTCGTTCGCGCCGGGGGCGACCGCGATCTGGTTCTCCCCGGCCGGATCGACCGCGATGAGGGCGATGCCGGTGGCGATGCCGGGTCGCACGAGGAGCGACGCGCAGTCGATCCCCTCGGCCTGCAACGCCGCGACCGCCTCGCGCCCGAAGCCATCGTCGCCGACCGCTCCGACCATCGCCACCGATCCCTCACCCGGACCGCCGCGCAGCGCGCGCGCCGCAGCGACCGCCTGGTTCCCGCCCTTCCCGCCGTGGTGCATGGCGAAGGTGCCGCCGACGACGGTCTCGCCCGGCGCCGGAAGCCGGGCTCCGCTGACGACCATGTCGACATTGATCGCACCGAGGACCACCACGTGCGCTGGCATTCCGCCGCGCTCCCTGATCAGCGACCCCGGGCGCGGGTCGGCGATCATCCGGTCACGAACTCCCCGCCGTCGATGCCCAGGACGTTGCCCGTCATCCACTCGGTGCCGTCGCGGGAGAGCGTGACGATCGCGCGCGCCACGTCCTCGGTGGTGGTGAGCCGACCGTGCGGGTTCCGCCGCCGGGCCACCTCCATCAGCTCGTCGCGCTCGGGGATCTGCATCAACGCGTGGGTCACCGTCACCCCGGCGCGGATCGCATTGCAGGTGGCCCCGATCCCGCGCCGGGCGAGCTCCATGGCGAGCTGGCGGCAGTGCGACTCCAACGCCGCCTTGGCCGCGCTCACTGCGCCGTAGCTGCCGACGACCCGGCTCGAGCCCTCGCTGGTCATGGCGTAGATGCGCGACCCGCGCTCGATGAACCCGCCGCGCACCAGGTCCTGCGTCCAGTAGACGAGGCTGTGCGCCATGACATCCAGGGTCATCTCCATGTTCTTGCGGCTGATCGCGTCGGCCGCATCGGCGGCGAGGTACGGCTTCAGCGTCCCGAAGGCGAGGGAGTGCAGGAGCACGCGGATGTACGAGTGGCGACCGGCGGCCTCGGACCGCTCGAACCGTTCGCGCAGAGCCGCCAGCACGTTCGCCCGCTGCACGTCGTCGGCGGCGTTCACGTTGAAGAAGTGCGCCTCGCGCCCGAGCGCCGCGATGCGCGCCCGGATCTCCTCCACGTGCGCCATCCCCGACCGGCGATCGAGATGCACACCGGCGATCTGGTACCCGTCCGCCGCCAAGGCAAGGGCGGTCGCCTCGCCGAAGCCACTGCTGGCACCGAGGATCAGCGCCCACCGCTCGCGCTCGTCCGCCACCCCGCACCTCCTCCACCGATCGCCGATCGCCGATCGTGGCCGAGTCTAGCAGCGCGGCTGCCGAGCGGCCGGCCTGCTCGCGTTCACGTGACGCCAGCGGTACGCAGGCGATCGCGTTCGGACGGGTCGAACCCCAACTCGGCGAGCACCTCGTCGGTGTGCTGCCCCAGCAGCGGCGGCGCAGTCCGGACGCTGCCTGGCGTGGCCGAGAGCTTGAAGGGGATCCCCGTCGTGCGCAGTTCGCCAAGCGTCGGGTGGGGCACCGTCTCGACCATCCGCCTGGCCGCCACCTGCGGGTCGGCGAAGAGCGCCGCCAGGTCGTTGATCGGCCCGCACGGAACGTCCGCGGCGAGCAGCTCCGCGATCCAGTCGGCCGAGGGGCGCATGGCGAACCGCTCGGCGAGGATTTCGCGCAGCTCGTCGCGGTGCTCGACCCGTGTACCGTTCGTCGCGAAGCGGCCGTCCTCGCCCAGCTCGGGCATGCCGATGGCTTCGCAGAAGCGTGGCCACTGACGATCGCTGCCGACGGCGACCGCGATCGAGCCATCCGCGGTGCGGAAGGTCTCGTAGGGCGTGATGTTCGGGTGCTCGTTGCCGAGCCGGCCCGGCACCACGCCGCCGACCAGGTAGTTGGCCGCCTGGTTCGCGAGCCAGGCGATCGTCGACTCGAAGAGGCTGATGTCGATGCGCTGACCTCGTGCCGCCGCCGACGCCGCCGCCTGCACGCCGTGGACCGGCGCCGCCTGGTGCTCGCGGCCGAGTCGCTCGCGCCCGAGTCGCTCGCGGCCGAGCAATGCCGCCAGCACGGCGACCGCCCCGAGCATGCCGGTCGCCAGGTCGACGACCGCCACACCCACCTTCGTCGGCTCGCCGCCGTCTCGGTCGCGGGCTCCGGTGATCGACATGAGCCCGGACATCGCCTGCACGATGAAGTCGTACCCGGGACGCTCCGCGTAGGGTCCATCGCGTCCGAACCCGCTGATGGCCAGGTGCACCAGGCGCGGGTTCAGCCGCTCGAGCTCGTCGTCGGAGAAGCCAAGCCGTGCGAGTCCACCGATCCGGTAGTTCTCGACGAGCACGTCGCTGCGGGCGAGGAGCCGGCGGAGGACTTCGCGCCCTGGCTCGGTCTTGAGGTCGAGGCGGATGCCGCGCTTGTTGCGGTTGATCGCCAGGTAGTAGGCCGTTTCGCCGCGGTAGGCGGGATCCGCCCGGGGATCGCCGGGCGGGTAGGTGACGCCGAGCTCAGGCGTGCCGGCCCATGGCGGCCCCCAGCCCCGCGTGACATCGCCCTCGGGCGGTTCGACCTTGACCACGTCGGCGCCGAGGTCGGCCAGGAGCATCGTGCAGTACGGGCCGGCGAGGACGGTCGAGAGATCGCAGACGCGGATGCCGGCCAGGGGACCGGGTGGGTGCTCCGGGCGTCCTGCTGGGTGCTCCGGGCGTCCTGCTGGGTGCTCCGGGCGTCCTGCTGGGTGCTCCGGGCGTCCTGCTGGGTCGACGGGCGCGGGCGCGTCCCCGCGCATCGCTGGGTCGATGGCGCCGGGCGCGTCTATGGGGAGGTCGTCACCCCCGCGGACGTCCACCCGGTCCTTGTCGCCCACGCACACCCTCCAGTTGGCCCGTTGCGCCGTTCGCCCGTTCGGCCGTTGGTCCGTTGCGCCGTTCGCCCGTTCGGCCGTAACAATCTCATCGTAGCCGCAGCTGGAGCAGGCGCGGGCTGTCGGTCGTCGTGCCGCGGTGGTTCCCCGCGTGGCATCCGATCACCCTCGCAAGGTCGGCGGCCGGCCTGGCGGGACGGCACCGGTCGGTACCCGGCGTGGCGGAGCCGGTGGGCACATCGCGGCCGGCGTGGCGACTCCCGGCCTGGCGGGGCCGGTCGGTGCCCGGCGCGATTCGCACATGATGTCAACAACCGGCCGACCAGACGCGGGCCAAGACGCGGGCCTAGCGCAACGCAGGAGCGCGCGCCACCAATGCGGCGAGGCTGCACCCTCGTACGTGTGCAGGCGATCGCGGTACTGCTGCGCGGAGGCAACCCCCAGACCTCCCGATCAGCCCCGCGGGGATGATCCGTTGTGATGAGAGCCTCGTCCGTGCACATCACGTGCGATCCCGCTGTTCAGGCAGCCTGGGACGGTGGGGGCCGCCCGACAACGGCCGCAGCGGAGTCCCCGCTCCGGGCCGGCAGGACGGCGCCATCGGCAGGACGGCGCGACCGGCAGGACGGCGCGACCGGCGGGCGCCGGCGCGATCGGCGGCAGAACCGCGCCACCGGCAGGACGGCGCCATCGGCAGGACGGCGCCATCGGCGGGCCGCGGAGCGATCGGCGGCCGCGCGATTACCATGGGCGCCATGAGCGACCCCTTGACCTTGATGACGGTGCACGCCCACCCTGACGACGAGACGATCGCCACCGGCGGGGTCATGGCCAAGTACGCCGCCCAAGGGATCCGCGTCGTCTGCGTGACCTGCACGTACGGAGAAGTCGGCGAGATCGTCGTCCCCGCGCTCGATACGCCCGCGAACCACGCGCGGCTCGGCGAGATCCGGCAGCTGGAACTAGCACGGGCATTGGCACGACTCGGCCCGATCGAGCACCACTGGCTCGGGTACCGCGACTCCGGGATGGAGGGCGCGCCCGACAACGACGACCCGCGATCGTTCTGGCAGGCCGACCTCGAGGAGGCTACAGGGCGGCTGGTGGGGATCGTGCGCCGAGAACGGCCGCATGTCCTGGTCAGCTACAACGACGCGGGCGGGTATCTGCATCCCGATCACATCCGCGCCGCACAGATCGCCAAGGCCGCCTTCGCCCGCGCCGGTGACCCGTTGGCATACGGGGAACAGCTCCGTGGCCCGCGCGCGCTCGAGCCGTGGGCGCCGCGCAAGTTCTACGAAATCGTGCTCGACATCGAACGACGGGAGGAACTGAACGCGCTGCTGCGGGAGCAGGGCATCGAGCCGCCGTGGGGGCCTCGCGCCGACGAGACGGACGAGCAGCGACGCGCGCGCGAGGAGTGGCTGGCGAGGATGGCCGCGGCGCAGGGGCCGGTCACGACGCGCGTTGACGTCAGCGACTTCCTGGAGGCCAAACACGCGGCATTGCGAGAGCACGCCACCCAGATCGCCCAGGATTCCCCGTTCCTCGCGATCACCCCGGCGCAGTGGCGCCGCATTGCGCCAACCGAGGACTTCACGTTGCGGGAATCGCGCGTGGCGCCGGTGCGCCTCCCGGAGGACGACCTGTTCGCCGGACTGCGGGAGCAGTAGCCGGCGGCGCGCGGGGAGCCACCCGAGGGTGCCACACGTCGCGGCGCGCGCGCACGCGTCCGCCGCCCTTACCCGCCGTGCTGCAACAGATACACGGCGGCCACGAACAGGAGAGACGCGAGCAGGAAGCCCACACTGATACCCGCCGCCAGGAGCCACAACCCCCGCCGCGACTCCAGGCGGACCGGCGCCTCCGCAGCGAACACGAAGCCGGCGAGGTCCAGGTCCGGCCAGGACTCCAGGTCGCGCAGCAGCGCTCCCGCGTCCGGGTAGCGCTCGTCCGGATTCTTGCGCAGACACTTCCGCACGATCCCCTCGATCGGGGGCGGGATCGTCCGGTCGATCTCGCGGAGGGACGGCACGACCGCATTCACGTGCTGGCCCATGATCGCCAGCGGGTCGTCCCCCTCCCACGGCACGCGGCCCGCGAGCATCTCGAAGAGGATCACGCCGAGCGCGTAGACGTCGGTGCGGGCGTCGCCGCGTTTGCCCTGCACCTGCTCCGGCGCCATGTAGTCGGGCGTCCCGATCGTCGACGTCAGCCACCGCCAGGTCAGGCGCCGCGCACCCGCCATCAGCCCGATCCCGAAATCCGTCACGACCACCCGCCCCTCGGGCGTAATCAGCACGTTCTCGGGCTTCAGGTCGCGGTGATAGATCCCCCGCGCGTGTGCCGAAGCCATCGCCGCCGCCAGCTGCCTGGCGATCTCGACCGCCTCGTCCACGGGGAGCCGGCCGCGCTCGCGGAGCACGGCGCGCAGCGTCTTCCCCTCGACGTACTCCAGCACCAGGTATGGGCGACTGCGCGCCTCGCCCTCATCGTATGCCCGCTGGATGCCGGGATGGTCCAGGCGCCGCACGATCTCGATCTCCCGGCGAAAGCGGTCGAACGCGGAAACGTCCCCCAGCAGCGCCTCGTGCGGACACTTGAGCACGACCCGCCGGCCCTGTGGGTCCGTGGCCAGGTAGACGTCGCTGAACGCCCCGTGCCCGATCGCCTCGACGATGCGAAAGCGGTCGAGGATGTCGCCCGGCTTGAGCTCGGCGCCAGTCACGCGCCGAGGACCCGGCGCCAGAGCGGCCGCCGCACCGCATCCGACCCGAGGGGCGCAGCCAGATGGAGGACCCGCAGCGCGATCACGCTGGCATTATCGTCGCACCCTCGCGCCAGCGAACGCGCGACCAGGTCCTGCACGCCCACGGCCAGATCGCCCTCCAACGCAGCCAGGATCTCGCCGGACGACACACCGCTCCAGACGCCATCGGAGCAGAGCAGGTAGGCGTCCCCCTCCCGTACCGCGCCCGATCGGACGTCGACCCGCACCGACACGTCGCCGCCGAGCGAGCGCGTCAGCAGGTGCCGGCCCGGATGGGTCGCCGCCTGCTCGGGACGGATCAGGCGCATGCGCAGCAGCTCCATCGCCTGCGAGTGGTCGGTGGTCATCAGCTCGAGCGCCTCGTCGCGCAGGCGGTACGCGCGACAGTCGCCCACATGGGCGACGTGTGCGGTGTCGGCGGTGAGCGCGAGGGCCGTCAGCGTCGTCTGCCCACCGAGGTGCCGACCCCCCGGCGCACCGTCGCTGCCCAAGTCACCAGCGAGAAGACGGCCGTTGGTTTCCAGGAACGCGTCACGCAACGCCTCCGGCAGACGCCGCAGCGTGTCCGGCGAGCTGATCCGGTCGAGGAGCGTCGTGATCGCGAACCGGCTCGCGAGGTCGCCCCCGGCGTGTCCACCCAGCCCGTCCGCCACCGCCGCGACCACCACCGGTCCCGCCAGCTCCGCAGCGGCGATGCGCTCGTCGCCCTGCCTGGTCGGGACCCACACCCGGTCCCCGGGCACGGACCAACCGAGCCGGTCCTCGTTGCGCCGGCGCACCGGACCGGTGACGGAGAGCCCGGCAAGCTCGACGGAGACGGCCGCCGGTCGTTCGGAGTCGCTCGATAGTTTCGCGAGCCGGGGCAACGGGGCGGTCACGAGGACGGGGCGGTCACGAGGACGGGGCGGCGCGCGGGCGCGCTGCGGGGGCGGGGGGGCGCGCCGCGACAGTGGACCCGGGAGGCGGGGGCCGACGCACCGCGTGCCCCGCCCCTACGCCTCGGCCCCCCCGCCGGTGACCGGCGAGACCAAGAGCGCGCGTCTGCTGGCGCGCGAGTTGGCTACCAACCACGCGGCGCCGATGGCGATCCAGGCCACGACGATCCCGAGCGCGATGAGCGTGTCGCTCTGCGTGGCGCCGCCCGAGCTCAGACTGAGGAAGACGACGGCACCGAGCATGGCCACGTTGGCGAGCAGACCGAGCCCGGGGACGATCACGTGCCGGATCGCGCTCCGCTCCGCGCGATGCCAGAACGCCACGATGACGATCGCGTTGGTCATACCGTAGACGAGGAACGTGCCCGCGTTCGACGCGAGGATGATCTGCAGCAGGTTGTCCGCGCTCAGCACCCCGTAGGCGCCGAGCAGCGCGGAGATCGCCGCCAGCGCCAAGATCCCGTAGTGCGGCGTGGCGTAGCGGCCGTGGAGCAGACCCAGGATGCCCGGCACCTCACGGTCGCGGCCCATCACGTAGGTGATGCGCACGCCGGTGTTGAGGCAGGCGAGCGTGGTCCCGATGAGCGCAACGAGGACGGTCGCCGCCAGGATCAACGCGAGCGCGAGACCGGTGCCGTCGAGCATCCGGTCGCCGATGAAACGGATCATGTCGCCGATGGGCGCGCCGGACGCGGCGGCCGCGGCATAGCCGGTCACCGTGGTGACCCTCCCCGCGGCGTCCGTCACCTGGGCCGTGATGCTGGAGTTCACGAAGAAGTTGGCCGAGACGTACTCGAGGATGTAGGCGAACCCGCCCTGGATCGCCAGCGAGAGCAGCACTGCGCGCCGAATGTCGCGCTTGGGGTTGACCGCCTCGGCCCCCAACGCGGTCACCGACTCGAACCCGACCAGCAACAGGATCGCGATGGTGCCCTGAAAGAGGACGTTCATGAGGTTGTGGGGGAGCACCACGGCCGCCAGACTGGGCTGGGCGTACGAGAGCTCCGGATGGCTGAGCCGGAACGCGATCGCCAGCACGCTGAACGCCACGAGCGCCGTGAGCTGGATGACGTTGATGACGATGGCCGTCATCGTCGAGCCGGAGATGCCACGGAACGCGATCAGGCCCGTGATCGCCGCAAAGAGCACCGCCACCCCGATCTCGAACGGCGTGGAGAGCGTGACGTTGAAGAGGCCGAGGATGTACACGGCGAGCGTGCCGGTGAAGGCGACCATGATGCCGGGGTAGATCCAGTAGTAGAGGTGCGAGATCCACCCCACGACGAACTTCGCGAGCCGAGCGAACCGGTAGTGAAAGGCTTCCTCGCGCTCGAGGAACGCCGCCTCGGCGAAGTAGTACGAAGACCCGGCGCCCGCGTTCGGGTACAGATCCGACAGTTCCGAATACGACCACGCTGTGAGGAACGCCAGCAACAGGGCGAAGAGCAGGCCGGGGACCATCTCGAAGGCGGTCGTCTGCCCGCCGTTCGTCTGCAGCGCCTGCGACTGGAAGGTCGTCCACAGGAAGGCGCCGGGCGCGATGAGCGCCATGGCGTTGATCGTCAGACCCGTCAGGCTGAGCGTCCGCTTCATCTCGTCGGCTGAGGTGGCGGCCATGCGTTTCCCCCTCTTGCTGGTGGCGAATGGCGGCTGGGTTGGCGCACGCCGCCGGTCGCAACGGCGCCGCCGTCCAAGGGACCTCGGCCGGCCCCAGGCGCGGAACCGGCCTTCGCCCCGGATCCCTACCCTATGGGCGGCGCGTGCTCGAGCGAAGGGAGAAGCCGTTGAGAACGGGTTGCGGAACGGTGCCGGTTCCGTGAAGCCGCCGACGCCGGCGATCACTCCGGGCGGACGCCGCCCTCCACCCGCAACGCGTAGCCGATCGATCGCACGTTGCGCAGCCCCGGGTGGCCGGCCGCCACGAGCTTCCCGTTCAGGTGCGTCAGGTGAGTGCGCAACAGGTCCGGATCGACGTCCGCGCGCCCTGGCCACCCGGCACGCAGCAAGGTGCGGTGGTCCACCACGTCACCGCGCCGGGCCGCGATCGCGCAGAGCAGCTCGAACTCGATGGGTGTCAGCTCGACCGGCCGTTCGTCCACCCACGCCTCCCGGCGCCCGACGTCGATGCGCAGGCCATCCGGCAGCGGCGCCTCCGACGCGACGGTCGGTGCGGCTCGCCGACGGAGTAACGCCCGAACGCGAGCCACCAGCTCCAGCGGTCGGAAGGCCGAGTCGAGCACGTCGTCCGCTCCGGCCTCCAGCACAGCGACGACGGAGGCCTCGTCGTGGAACGCCGAGACGGCCAGGATCGGGATCGGCGCGCGGGCGAGCAGCCGGGGGATCGCGACGAGCGGCTCCACGTCGCGGCTCGGTCCCAGGATCACGACGTCCGGGCGCTCGTCGAGCAGACGCGTCACGGCGGCCTCTGTGCGGTAGATCGTGACCACCTCGAACCCCGCCTCACCGAGCGCGTGGGCGATCGCCCCCACCACCCGCGGGTCGCTGTCGCAGATCAACGCGCGGAGCCGCGGGTCCAGTCGTCCGATGGTGGAGCCTGCCATGACGAGAGCAGGGTACCCGCGCCAGGCAACGATCGGCGGCTGCAACGACGAGCGATCGAGGGCGCGCTGGGCGAGCGAACGCAGCCCGTGGAGCGAGCATCTCCGGCCCGTGGCGACGCACCCGGCGGCGGTGCATCCGGCCAGGTCGTGGCGGCGCACCCGGCCCGTGGCGCACACTGACGCGCCGAACCGGAGATCACCGTATGGCTCGAGTGGCATCATCTCGACCATGCGACGGATCCCGGTCGGTCTCACCGATCCTCAGCATGAGCGTCTCCGTCGCGAGGCGCGACGCCAGCGGGCCAGCACCAGCGCGCTCACCCGCGCGGCGGTCGACCGTGCGTACCCGGAGGGGGCGGAGGCGCGAAGGGCAGCTCGCGAACGGGCACGCACGGTCTTTCGGCCGCTTCCGCTCGGGCGCGCACGACCTCTCCGAGCACCACGACGAGTACCTCGCCGAGCCGGATCGATGGTCGAGCGGGGCGTCCACGACATGGCCGTGGCGGACTCCCGCTCTGCGCAGATGGCACGAGCTTCGTGGACCGCATGACGATCGCCTTCGCCAGGCGCCACGGGATCGCGGTCGCCTTCGTGTTCGACGCAGGCCTTCGCGCGCCAGGCCCGCGGCCGCTGGAATGACCGGGTCTGCGCGACCAATGCGCGACGAGGAGAACGAGATGGTCGACACCGACATCCTGCGGCAGCAGCTGCTCGAGCTGCTCGACGGACACGGCGCCCACATGCCGTTCGACGCGGCGGTAGCTCGTTTCCCCGCCGATGCGATCAACCGACACCCACCCAACGTGCCCTACACGCCCTGGCACCTTCTGGAGCACATCCGAATCGCGCAGGCGGACATCCTCGACTACATCCGGAACCGCGACTACATCGCACCGAACTGGCCAGAGGAGTACTGGCCGTCACGCGACGCGACCGCGACAGCCGAGCGGTTCGCACAGACGGTCGAGGCGATCAAGGCGGACAGACAAGTCTTGCACAACCTGGTGGCCGACCCGGCGACCGACCTGCTGGCGACGATCCCTGGCACTCCTGGGCACACGATCCTGCGGGAGATCCGGCTCGTCGGCGACCACAATGCGTACCACATCGGTGAGTTCGCCATCCTGCGCCAGGTGATGGGCACCTGGCCGGCGGGCCGCAAGGAGTAGCAGCGCGGAGCGGCGGGAGGCAGCGCCGGGACCGGGAGCTGCGGCCGGCGGCGGGGGCCGAGGCCCGGTGGTCAGCGCCACCGGACGCCCATGCGGCAGCGCCTCACGACGGCGCAAGGACGATGGCGGACCCGACCGGATTCGAACCGGCGATCTCCAGCGTGACAGGCTGGCATGTTTGGCCGCTACACCACGGGTCCGTGCGGCGCGCCGGAGTGTAGCAGGTGCGGCAGGCGATCGCACCCGCCCGGGGCGGGGCTCGCCGCACATGTCACCTTATACTCCCTCCGATGCCACCGATCGACCTGCGTTCCGACACCGTCACCCATCCCACGCCCGAGATGCGCCGCGCCATGGCCGAGGCCGAGGTCGGCGACGACGTCTTCGGCGACGACCCCACCGTCACCGCCCTGGAGGCTCGCGCGGCCGAGATCACCGGCATGCAAGCTGGGCTCTTCGTCGCCTCGGGCACGATGGGCAACCTCGTCTCGCTGATCGCGCACGTGCCCCGCGGCGGCGAGGTCATCGCCGAGGCCGAGTCGCACACCCTGATGGACGAGCAGGCTGGCCATGCGGTGATCGTCGGCGCGTCTGCACGCGGGATCCCCGCCCGGCCCGACGGCACCATGGACCCGGCGCTCGTCCATGCCGCGTTCCGCGATCCCCTCGACATCCACGAGCCGCAGACCGCGCTGGTCGTCCTCGAGAACACGCACGCCCACTCGATGGGGCAACCGCTCACGCCGGCGTACACCGCCGAGATCGCCGCCATCGCGCACGGCCACGGCGTCCCGCTGCACATCGACGGGGCGCGTCTCTTCAACGCGGCGATCGCGCTCGGCGTCAGCGCCGCGCAGCTGGTGGCGCCGGCCGACTCGGCCACGTTCTGCCTCTCCAAGGGACTGGCCTGCCCAGTCGGATCGGTCGTCGTCGGGTCCGCGGGGTTCGTCGCCCGGGCGCGTCGGGCCCGCAAACTGGTCGGCGGCGGGATGCGCCAGGTCGGGATCCTGGCGGCAGCCGGTCTCGTGGCCCTCCGCGATGGCCCCGCCGGCATGATCGAGCGGCTCGCCGAAGACCACGTGAACGCCCGGCGCCTGGCGGAGGCGCTCGCCGCGATGCCCGGCATCGCCGACCTCGACCCCGCCCGCGCGACCACCAACTTCGTCGTGTTCCGCGTCGTGGCCGCCAACCCCGGCAGCGCGGCGGCCTCGCTCCGGCCGCGCGCACTGCGGGGCCGCTTCCTCGAGGCGCTGCGCGCCGAGGGTGTCCTGATGGTCGAGTACCCCCACGACACGATCCGCGCCGTGACGCACTATGGGGTCGACGCGGATGACATCGAGCGGGTCATCGCCGCCTGTCGGTCGGCGCTCGCCGCGTGTGGCGCGGCTTCGGTGCCCGCTACCCCCGTCGCCTGAGCGAGCACGGGCAGATCGTCGGGAACGGCCCCGACCGGTGGTGCCCTCGAAACGGAGCGAGATGAGCGAGCCTCTGGACGCGCGCTTCTGGGCGTTGGTCGAGGAGCACTTCGAGTACCTGATTCGGACCATGCCCGTCTTCGCGACCTTCATGGGGATCCATTCCGAGGACCACCGACTCGGCGACGGGTCGCGGGAGGCGGTCGAGGACCGCATCGCCCACGAGCGACGCTACCTGGCGGACGTCACGGCGCTCGCTGCGGACGGGCTCTCGGAACAGGTCCGGTTCGAGCGCGAGCTCGCCCTGCACACTGGGCGCCTGCAGCTGTTCGCCCTCGAAGAGGAGCGCACCTGGGAACGCCGCTCGTCGGCGATGGAGGAGATCGGCGACGCCGTCTTCGCGATCCTCGCCCGCGACTTTGCCCCCCTCTCCGAGCGTCTGGAAGCGATCGCCGCGAGGCTGGAGGCTGTGCCGGTCGCCCTACAGCAGCACCGCTCGCGGCTGGGCCCTCATCCGGTGCGGCTCTGGAACGAGATCGACCTGGGGTCCGCAGCCGAGCTGCCCACCCTGTTCGACGAGGTCGTCGCGGCCGGCCGGAGTGTGTGGCCGGAACACGGCCCGGCCCAACGGCGCCTCGAGTCCGTGGCGGAGCGCGCCAAATCGGCAGTGGACGCATACGCCGGCTGGCTGCGCGGCCGCCTGGCCGACGCGACCGACGACTGGCCGCTCGGACGCGAACGGTACGAGCGGCTCGTCGAGCTGCGCGCGCTGGACGGAGTGACATCCGACGAGATCCTGGCCATCGGCGAGGAGCAGCTCGAGCTCAATCGTCGCGGCCGGCGCGAGGCGGCGCGCGAGGTGGACCCGTCGGTGAGCGAGGCCGAGGTGATCGCGCGCATCCGAGCGGACCATCCGCCCACGTTCGACGCCGCGCTCGATGCGTATCGCGACGCGATGTTCCGTGCCCGGCGCCACATCGTCGAGCGCGGCCTCGCCACGCTGCCCCCCGGTGAGCGGCTCACGGTGCAGGCGACGCCGGAGTACCTGCGCAAGGCGGCGGTCCCCTTTGCCGCCTACTTCGAACCGCCCCGCTTCGACCCCCAGGCGGAGGGCATCTACGTGGTGACGCCTTCAGTCGACGGGCCGGTGTCGCTGGAGGAGCACTACCGCGCGTCGATCAGCAACACCAGCGTGCACGAGGCGTACCCCGGGCACCACCTGCAGCTCTCCGCGGCCAACACGCACCCTAGCCTCGTCCGCGCGCTCGTCGACGCCCCGGAGTTCGTCGAGGGCTGGGGCATGTACAGCGAGCAGATGATGCGGGAGCAAGGCTTCGACGCCGGGCCCGAGTTCATGGTGGCCTTGTACACGGACGCGATCTGGCGCTCGTGCCGCATCGTGCTGGATGTTCGAATGCACCGGGGCGAGCTCTCGATCGATGAGGCGACGGACTTCCTCGCGGCGCAGACCGGATTTGCGCGTGCGCAGGCCCAAGCCGAGGTCTTCCGCTACACCTACACGCCGACCTACCAGCTCAGCTACCTGCTTGGCAAAGTCCTGTTGCTCCGGTTGCGCGACGAGGAACGGCGGCGGCTCGGCGACGCGTTCTCGCTGCGACGCTTCCACGATCAACTCCTCTACTCCGGCGGCATCCCGATCTCGTACCACCGGCGTCTGTTGCGCGGCGAGGGCGGAGGTCCGACCCTGCCGCCGGGCGACGCCTGATGCAGGTCGTTCCCAGCATCGATGTCACGGGTGGCCGGTCCCGGCTCGTCTTCTGGCCGGGTGCGTCCACGGGGACCGGCACGCCGACCGACCGCCCCGAGCGCATCGCGCGGCACTTCGTCGCGCTGGGGGCGCCGACGATCCACCTGGTCGACCTCGAGGGGGCCAAGGCCGGCCGTCCCGTCGCACTCGACGTCGTCAGCCGCGTCGCCGCCGAGGTCGCGGTGCCCCTCCAGGTGGCTGGCGGCGCCGACGGCGCAGATCAGATCCGGCTCCTCTTCGCCGCCGGCGCGACACGCGTGGTGATGCCGCTGCTCGCCGCGGCCGAGGATCCCGCCGCGCTGCGTGCCTGCCTGGAGGTGGCCGGGAGCTGGCTGGCGGTCGGGCTGGATCCACGGCCGGAGCGCCTGCGGGCCCATCGCTGGCGGGCGGGCCGCGTGCCGACACTACAGGCGCTCGTCGGCGAGCTTGTCGCGGCGGGCGTTCAGCGCTTCGTACTCTCACACGGAGGCGCGGAGCCGGACCTCGGCCTGCTGGGCGGCCTGGTCGCAGCCACCGACGCGGAGTTCCTGGTCGCCGGCGGAGTGGCCACACTGGACGGGCTGCGGCGGCTTCGGGACGCCGGCGTGTCGGCCGTCATCCTCGGTGAGACACTGCTCACGGGACGCCTCGAGTACGGGGCGGCTGCCGAGGTGGCCGCAGGGGCGCGCCCATGAACCGGTACTCCCGCGCATGCCTGGAGCCGCAGGCCGCGCCGGAGCCGCAGGCCGCGCCGGAGCCGCAGGCCGCGCCGGAGCCGCAGGCCGCGCGGCGGCGTCCACACGATCCCCGCTCACCATCGGAGAACCGATGCGCCTGAACGCTTCCCGTCTGCCACGCGTGCTGCTCGTCAGCGCAGTCCTCGTCCTCGCCGCATGTTCGGCCACCCCTGCCAGCGCACCCGGCGGGTCGGGGCCGACCGTGTCAGCTGCGCCGACTGCCGGCGCCTCGGCGGTGGCCTCCGTCGCCCGCCGGCTCCCCATCCAGCCCAAACCCCCGACGGCGACACCGCTCCCGTCGGCACCGGCCCAGCCGAGCGGCGACGGCACGACCGTGACACTGCACACCGGGGACGGCGACATCGTGATCGCGCTCTTCACGAACAGCGCGCCGGTGGCGGCGCAGAACTTCGAGAACCTGGTGCGGGCCGGCTTCTACAACGGGACCGTCTTCCACCGCATCATCCCGGACTTCGTCATCCAGGGCGGTGATCCGACAGGGACGGGCACCGGTGGGCCGGGCTACTCGTTCCCCGACGAACCCTTCGCCGGTGCGTACACGCCCGGCACGGTGGCGATGGCGAATGCCGGCCCGAACACGAACGGATCCCAGTTCTTCATCGTGGTGGGCCCGGACGCCGCTTCGCTCCCGCACAAGTACACCATCTTCGGCACGGTCACCAGCGGTCTTGCCGTCGCTGAGGAGATCGCCGCCGGTCCACGCGGAGGGGCCAACAACGATCAGGCGCTCCAGCCGGTGCGCATCGCCACCGCGACGCTGAGCGGTCCGGGCACCGTTGGCGGCTCCGGGGGATCGCCGGCACCGCGCGGCTCGGGCGGCTGAAGAGCTGGCAGGCAGGGGGCTCGGCCGGCTGCCTGCTCGGCCGGCTACGTCGAAGCTGGGCGACCGCGTCGAGCGTGCTGTGCTACGGTTGGACGGAGACCGCACGGGGAAGGACCGTTGAGCGCAACCGTCGACACCACGCTGGGCACGTTTCGGATCGAGTTCGAGCGTGACGCGGCGCCCAATACCGTCGCCAACTTCGAGAAACTCGCCCGCCAGGGCTACTACGACGGCGTCCTGTTCCACCGCGTCGTGCCGGGCTTCGTGATCCAGGGCGGCGACCCGACCGGCACGGGGCGAGGCGGTCCGGGCTACACCTTCGCGGACGAGCTACCGGGTCCCCACCTCGACTACGCGCCGTACACGGTCGCCATGGCCAACGCCGGCCCGAACACGAACGGCAGCCAGTGGTTCGTCTGCCTGAGTGACCTGCGGGGTCGGCTCCCGAAGCACTACACGATCTTCGGTCGGGTCACCGAGGGGACCGCGGTGGTGGACCGCATCGGCGCGGTGCGGACGGGCCCGGGCGATCGACCGATCGATGAGGTGCGCATGACGAAGGTGACCGTCGACGAGCCGGCTGGCTGAGCTGGGCGGTACCACGCCAAGCGCCAATCAGTCGCAAGGTTACGGAATATTAACCCGTCCGGTAGGTGAATCTATTGAGCCGCCGGGGGTCGTCGCGTACACTTTGCATCGCTGCTCGTCAGCGACTGCCCCAGCAGCAGGGTCATGGGTAGGTTGGGTTAGGGTAGCCGGTGCAGCCGGCGTGATAGATGCCCTTGCGGCGTGGCAGAAGCTCCGTGTCATCGCAAGATGATCGGGGACTTCACCGGGACAGTGTCGGAAGGCCCCTCTCCGGAGGGGCCTTCCGCATACCTGCCGGCATGGTGCGGCTCCGTGCCTGATCGGCCCGCCGCAGCGCTGCCGCCGAAGCCGCTCCCTGAGGCGGCCCGCTATCGAGGCGGTCCGTGGCATGAACGCTGGTAGACTTGGCGCTCGCGCGCCCGTAGCTCAGCGGATAGAGCGTCTGCCTCCGGAGCAGAAGGCCGTGGGTTCGAGTCCCGCCGGGCGCGCCAGCTTCCCGGTTTCCCCTCGTCCGTCGGCGGCCATTGCCCTCGGCTGACGGACCCCCTCGACTGATCCGCCCACGCCACCCGCCCACCGCCCCGCCGACGAACCGCCGCCGGGCGCCATGTACGATCGGTGCACCATGTGGCAACTCGGAACGCCGCCGCTCGAGCTCGTCGTGCGGACGGTGGTCGTCTACGTGCTCTTCATTCTGGCCCTGCGCGTCTTCGGCAAGCGCGAGGTGGGGCAATTCACCCTCTTCGACCTCGCCCTGATCCTCCTCGCCGCCAACGCGCTCCAACCGGCGATCACCGGGCCGGACAACTCGCTCACCGGCGGGATCATCATCGTGGCGACGATCTTCCTGCTCAACCTAGCCGTCGCGCAGCTGCGGGAGCACGTGCCCCTGGCGCGCCGGATCCTCGAACCCGCGCCGACCGTCCTCGCGCGCGACGGCGCCTGGATCCCGGCCGCGGTGGAGCGCGAGGAGCTCGACCAGGCCGATCTCGAGGCGGCGCTCCGCGAGCACGGCCTGGAACGGGTGGAGCAGGTGCGGCTCGCGATTCTGGAGGAGGACGGCTCGATCAGCATCGTGCCGTTCGGCGGTCCGATCGTCGGTCGCCGGCGACGGGCCTGGCGCTACCGCCACCCTCGTTGAGATCCAGCATCGCGGCCGCCGCTCCGGACGTCGCCGGGCCCAGGCGGCGCGGGCACAGACATGCCCGAGCGGCCGCGTTCAGATCAACCCGAAGCCACTGGTCCGGGCGTTGCGCAGGCGCAGTCCCAGGAAGAGCATGGCGACGCCGAACACGATCGCATACGCGGCGATCAGTGTCACCAACGCGAGCGCGCCGGCCCCCGGAAAGACGACGAGCGCCGCCCCGAAGACGAGGGAGAGGATCCCAGCAAGCCCGAGCATCCACTCGTTTTCGATCATCCGGCGCAAACGCAGCGCGGCGCTGATCTCCATCAGCCCGGTCAGCATCGCCCACACGCCGATGACGAAGACCAGCGCCACCGCGGTGATCCCAGGCAGGAGGAATGCCACCAGGCCAGCCAGGATCCCGAAGACCCCTTCGAGCAGCACGGCCCACCAGCGGCCGCGTTCCCGGTGCCGAACGACCGAGAGGATCGCCACCACGCCGTCGACGATCGCATAGGCGCCGAAGAGCGTGACGAGGACCAGCAGCGTCAGGCCCGGCCAGATCAGTGCGGCGACGCCGAAGACGACCGCCAGCACGCCGCGCAGCGCGAGCAGCCACCAGCTGCGGATCAGAGGCTCCATCGGTTCACCTGCTGCAGCACGAAGTGACCACCGAACTGTACGCGGCTGCCGCCAAGCCCGCCGTCCGCGGGTACTCGCCCACGCCGTGCGGCGCGCGTGCCGGCGCCACCGGGCGTCTTGGCGCCACCGGGCGTCCTGGCGCCACCGGGCGTCCTGGCGCCACCGCCCGTGCGGCCACGTCGTTCAGTCTCCCGGGTGCGCACCCGCGCGGATCTGGAACCCGACGAAGGCGCCCGTCGGCACGCGCTCACGCACCACAACCGACGAGACCGACGCGCCGGGTGGACCCTCGCGCAGCCGCTCCAGCAGCAGCGCGATGTCGTCCGGATCGCCCTCGGCCACCACGGCGACCGAGCCGTCCGGCTGGTTGGCTACCCAACCCGTGACACCGGCAACCTGGGCCTCGCGCGCGACGAACCAGCGGAAGCCGACGCCCTGCACGACGCCTCGCACCGTCGCCTCGATCGCCCGGGCCGCCATCCGCTCAGGCCGCGTCCGCCATGCGCGGCCAGGCGAGCAGGAGCACATCGAGGGCCAACTCCGGGTTCGCGTTCTGCTCCACCGCGCCCAGCACCCCGTCGAGCCGCAGCATGAAGGCTTCGACCGCGCCGTCCGGCAGGGCCGCCCCGGTCGCCACCAGCTCTTCGAGCAGGTCGGCGTGCCGGAGTTCCGCGCGGCCGCCCCGACCGGCGAGCGCGAGGTCGCGCGCCAATCCCTGCCAGAGCGCACCGAGCGCCAGGAGCGACCGGCGCCGCGCACCGGGGGATTGGCGATCCCGCCGCGGCCCCTCGGCTGCGTCGATGGAATCCTCGCCGGCTGCGGTGATCGGGACGGTTCCGCCGGGCACGGCGCGCTCGTTCGACCCGTTCGCCGGGGCGCCACCCGCCGGTCCTGCGTCGACGCCGGCATCCGCACCGTCGCCGAGCATCGTCTCGAGCTGGTCGGCGGCGCCGAGCAGCCCCGCGGCGGCCGCCAGCCGTTCCGCGACCCCCCGTCGCACCAGGTCGAGCAGCTCACGCAACAGCCGATCGTGAAGCACCAGGGCCTCCGGGGCCGCGGCCAGCGCGCGGGCACGTCCGGGCCGGCCGTCCGCCAGCTGCGCCAGCCGAACGGCGCGGGCCGCGTCCGCCAACCCTTCCTCCCGAAGCAGCGCCGCGATCTCGGTGGGCGAGACCCGCGCGAGCCGAAGCCGCATGCAGCGCGAGCGGACCGTGGGGAGCAGCGCCCCCTCGTCGACGGCACACAGCACGAGGACAGTCCGCGCCGGCGGCTCCTCGAGCAGCTTGAGGAGGGCGTTCTGCGCATCGTCGTTCATGCGTTCGGCCGCCTCGATGACGGCCACCCGCCAGGCGCCCTCCATCGGCGCCAGGGCCAGATCGCGCAACAGGGCCCGGACGGTTCCGGGCTCTGGCGCAAGCCGTTCGCCGATGCGGATCTGGCGCCCCGCCCCACCAGGGGCGAGCCGGTGCAGGTCGGGGTGGTTGCCGTGGTCGACGCGTCGGCACGCCGCGCACGCGCGACACGGCCGCTCGGCCGGATCGGCGGCGGAGCAGAGGAGCCCCGCGGCCAGGTCCAGCGCGAGCGTCGTCTTGCCACTCCCCGGTGGCCCGGCCAGCAGCAGCGCGGCGGGGACGTCGCCCGTCGTCACGGCCCGCGCGATCGCCGCCAGCCCCGTCGGCTGCCCGCGGGTGCGCCAGACGGCCATCGACCGGATCAGCCCTCGACGGATCAGCTCTCGGAGGCGGGCGTCATGCGGCGGGTCCGACGGCGCGCCGGGGACGCCGGCTCATCGCCCTCGGCCGAACGCTGAGCGGCCTCGGCCGGGCCCTCGGAGCCCTGGCCGGCGGTCGCCTGGGGCGTCCGGCGGCGGCGCGTCGGCGGTTCTCCGCCGGTTGGTGCCGCAGTGCCCGTCCCGACGGTCTCCGCGCCGGCCGACTCCGCGGACGAGCTCCCGGTTCGTCGGCCACGCGGCCGCCCGGCTGCCCCCGGCTGCGTGCCAGCGCTCCCGGCCTCAGGCCGCGTGCCGGCGCTCCCGCCGGTGGCACCACTCATGCCGGTCACCGCCGCGGACGGCGCGACGGTGCGGCCGCGACGCCGGGCCGTGACGGGCTTCGTCTCCGCGCCCTCCGCCACCACGAGCTCGCCTGCCGTCGCCGCCGCTTCGGCGCCCGCCACCTGGAGCGTCTCGCCGGTGGCGACCCGACTGGCTCGGCGCCGGCCGCGCGAGGCCGTTGCCGCGGCCGGTGGCGCAGCCGCGACGACGCCCGACTCACCCCGTCCGGCCCCGGACGGCTCGCCTCCCGGCTCGGTCGCAGACGCGACCTCCGCGCGGGCCGCGGCCGGCGCTTCCGATGACCCATCGGAGCGTGTCCGACCGCGCCCACCGCGGCCACGCGTGCCCCCCGGCGAGCGGACTGCGGTGGGTGGCTGCGTGCCCCCCTCAGGCGCACGGCCCTCGGCCGGTGCCTGGCCTCGCTCGGCCTCCTCCTGCGCCGCTCCGCCACGTCGAGCCAGCTCGGCCCGCAGCAGCTCCGCCACATCGGGCGGCACCTCGCTCCAGGGCTCAGCGCCGCTCTGCTGGCGCGGCTCGGGCTGTGGCTCGCGGGGCGGCCGCGCGCGCTCCTGCCGCTCGAACTGCGGGCGGGCGCCCCGCTCGGGGCTACGTTCGGCACGGGGCGCGCGCCCGCTGCTCGAGACGCTGCCGGGCGCCCCGCGCCCGTAGCGCTCGCGCTCCACGGCCTGCTGGTAGGCAGACCCGCGTCCACCGCGCGTACCGCGGGGCGCGCGGGTGGCCCGACCCCGCTGGCGCCGCTCCGTCAGCAGGTACTCCGGGATCTCAGGCTCCTCCAGCTCCTCCTCGTCGAGGTCCGCGGTGCCGGCGACGGGCGCCGTCGGCATGCCAAGCTGGCTGTCCCACACGGAGCCAAACGCCGAGTGCGGCGGGATGCGCGGCGCCTCGGGCTCGAGCTCTTCCTCGCCCTCACCTTCCTCGCCGGGAAGCCCCGGTTCGGCGAAGTTGGCCGCCTCGCCGACCGCCTCCTGACCGCGCCCACGCCCGCGACCGCGACCACCCCGGCGGCGCCGGCGGCGGCGCCCTATCTCCTGGCCCTGGCTCTCGGGCGCTGCAGATTGGACGCTCCCGACCTCCACGAGCTCCTCGGTCTCCTCGGTCTCCTCCGCAGCGAGGACCTCCTCGCCGGACGGTGGTGGCGCAACCGCCGCCACCTTGCTCAGCTTCTCGCCGGGGAGGACGACGAGCGGCATCCCGCTCGGTGTCGTGGCCATCACGGCCGCCGCAACCACGGGCTGCCGCTCGCGCCGCTCCGTGCGCCGTTCGTCGCGGCGGGCCTCCTCGCGGCCCTCGCCGCGCCGACCCCACCGCCGCCGCGAGGCACCCTCGGTCTCCTTCTCCGGGACCTCGGTCATCGAGAGGTCTCCCTCCTCCGCCGCGACCCGACGGCCGCTGCGCGACGAGCGCTCGACCCGCGCGATCTGGGTGATGTCGGTGAAGACGTCCGCGACGTCGATCAGGTCGGAGCTGGTGTTGCCGCGGAAGCTGATGACCTCGACCCGGACACCGGTCTGCTGCACGGCGCGGATGGCCGGCGCGAAGTCGCCGTCGCCCGACACGACGACCGCGATGTCCAGGTTGCGCGAGGTGCGCATCAGGTCGACGACGAGCTCGATGTCCAGGTTCGCCTTCACTTTGCCGTCGCCGTACTTCCGGATGTCCTTGCTGACCACGCGGTAGCCGTTGCGCGCGAGGAAGGCATGGAACTGGCGTTGGTTCTCGTTCTCGGGGTCAAGCCCCGTGTAGGCATACGCGCGGACGAGGTCCCGTCCTGCGCTGGCCGCCTTCAACAGCGTCACGTAGTCGATGTCCACGCCTGCCGCCTTGGCGGCGTAGAAGATGTTCGCGACGTCGACGAAGACGGCGACGTTCTTGCTCACGCAAGTCTCCTGTTCAGTTCCGGTCCCGCTGGCGCGGGCCGGGTGCCGACGCCCGCGGGCGTTGGTGGATGGATCAGCCCAGAACCGCGCCGACGGGCGCGAGACTCCGGACCATGCGGGGTCCGGCTTCCACGAAGCCGTCTGCGGCCCAGCGCTCCCGCTCCGCCGGGTCGTCTGCGGGCACCGCCTCCACCGCCACGCAGCCCTTGTTCCGCCCGGAACGGAGGAGCTCCTCGAGGAGCGCTCCGCGGACGGCGACCGGAGACGATGCCGGATCGACGATCAGGACGTCGACGGTACCCACGAAGCCGCCGAGCGACACGCTGGGGCGCAGTGCCAGGACGGCCGCGCCGGCCAGCCGGCGACCGGATTCCGCGACCAGCACGACGGCGTGCGGGAGGTCGACGAGCTGCCGGAGCAGATCGCCGGAGTCGAGCCGGACGCGGTCGACGTCTGGCCGACCGGTGACGGCGTCGAGCATCGCGACGATGCGTTCGACGTCCGTGATCCTCGCTCTGCGGACCTGGTACTGCACGATGGCGAGCGATACCTCAGGTGGAGTCGCCGGGCGCCTTGTGCCGACGGCCGAAGCCACCGATCGCGGCCGAGGCGGTGGCCTTGCTCGAACGCGCCGCACCGGGTGGGGTCAAACCTGTCGGCCGGCCGCACGCGCCCGGGGCGCTCGACACCGTCTCTTTGCATTTGAGACGCCAGTGCCTATCATACGCTAACCCATCGGCGAACGGCAGCGATGCCTGGTGGGTCGGTCGTTCATAGCGTGCAGCGCGCAGCACCCGATACCCGCCGGCCGTGAGGGGTGACCGGCGGGTCTCCCGTTCCCGCAACTTCGCGCCTCTGACGACCCTCCTGCCGCGCGGTAGCCCAGCCCCCGTCGACGGCCCATGTCCAGGAAGCGCAGGAGCGTTGAGGAGGAGACTGCACTTCGATGCAATCCAGGAGAATCGGCGCGATCGCCGTCGCAGCCGTCGTCGTGGCAGGTGCGTGCAGCAGTGCGGCCACCCCCGCGCCGAGCGCCGCGCCCGCCGGCAGCGCCGCACCCGCCAGCGCGGCCCCGGCCGGATCGGCCGCCACCGGCAGCAAGTACGTGACCATCGGGGTCGACCTGCCGCTCTCGGGTGGTGAGTTCGCCAACGGTGACCCGACCAAGAAGGGCATCCAGCTCGCGGTCGACCAGGCCAACGCCAACGGCGGCATCGCTGGCTATACCATCAAGCTCAGCGTCAAGGACGACGCGGTCAACGGCGTCCACAACCCGCAGCAGGGCGCCACGAACGTCCAGACGCTGGTGGCCGATCCGACCGTGATCGGCATCGTGGGACCGTTCAACTCGAACGTCGGGGCCGCCGAGATCCCGATCACCAACCAGGCCGGCCTGCTGCAATGCAGCCCCGCCAACACGAACCCCGGCCTCACCAAGCCCCAGTACGGCGCCCTTGACATTCGCAAGGCGTTCCCGAACCGGATCAACTACATCCGCGTCGCGACCACGGACGATATCCAGGGTCTCGCGGGCGCGCAGTTCGCGTACAACGATCTCGGCAAGCGCCGTGCGTACATCGTCGACGACACCGAGACCTACGGCAAGGGCCTGGCCGACGTCTTCGAGGCCCAGTTCAAGAAGCTCGGCGGGACCGTCGTCAAGCACGATGGCGCGCCGAGCTCGACCACCGATTACACGCCGCTCCTGACGGCCGTGCAGAGCAAGAACCCTGACGTGGTCTACTTCGGCGGCGTCACGGCGACCGGCGGTGGCCTCCTGCGCAAGCAGATGGCACAGGTCGGCATGGGTAGCCTCGCCTTCGGCGGCGGAGACGGCATCGTCGACGGGCCCGGCGGCGTCGAGGGCTCGTTCATCACGGTCGCGGGCGCTGCTGCCGCCAACTCCTTCGGGACGATCGCGGCCACGCACGACATCCCCAACGCCCAGGCGTTCTCGCAGGCCTACCAGAAGGCCTACGGGGCCGCGCCGGGCGCCTACAGCGCGTCGGCCTACGCGTGCACGCAAGTGATCCTCCAGGCGCTCCAGGCAGTGGCCGCCACGGCGACCAGCCCGACCGCGCTGCGGGAGGCCGTGCGTGCCTACGCGACCGATCCCACCCACAAGTTCAACACGCAGCTCGGCACGATCTCGTTCGACCAGAACGGCGACACGAGCCAGCACATCATTTCCTTCTACAAGACGGACATGACGGCCGCCGGCGGTAAAGGCGACTGGGTGTTCGTCCGACAGCAGGACTTCGGCCAGAGCAGCCAGTAGGCCGCTGGGCACAGGGGCCGGGAGGCGTCACCGCTCCCCGGCCCCTGTCTGTTCCCGGCCGCCCACACAGCCACTCACCGGCATCCCCATGCAGACCCAACGTTCCATCCGGCTCCCCGCCCGCCTCGACGGGAGTCAGCTGCCGTTCGTCGCCGCGATCGCCGGCAGCCTGGTCGTCGCCTACGCCCTCGTCGGGCCGCAGCAGTTCTCGAACTTCCTGACGATCGGCGCGGTCTATGCCCTGATCGCGCTCGGCTACACGATGGTCTACGGCATCATCGAGCTGATCAACTTCGCCCACGGCGATGTCTTCATGGTGGGCTCGTTCGTGGCCCTCTGGATCCTCAGCGGGCCGCTCGGCCTGCACGGCTCGATCGACAACCCGGCCCTGCTCGCGGTCGTCCTGGTGGGGCTCTTCCTGGTGACGATGTTGATCCTGGGCGCGCTGGGCATCTTCATCGAACGCTTCGCCTACCGCCCGTTGCGGAACGCGCCCCGCCTGGCGCCCCTGATCACGGCGATCGGGGTCTCGTTCATCCTGCAGAACATCATGCAGGCCTTCTTCGGGCCCTCCCCCGTCAACTCCCCGCAGATCTTCACCCTGAACGCACGCTTCGATGTGGCCGGCGCCTCGATCGGGTACCTGAACGTCTTCATCGTGGCCGTGGCCGTCGCCCTCATGATCGCGCTGCAGCTCTTCGTCGGCCGCACGCGGCTGGGGCGCGCCATGCGTTCGACCGCGCAGGACCGCGAGGCCGCCGAGCTGATGGGCGTGGACATCAACCTGACGATCGCCTTCACCTTCTTCATCGGGTCGGCCCTGGCGGGCGCGGCGGGCATCGTCTGGGTCCTCTACTTCGGCTACGCGGTCTTCAACCAGGGCTTCTACGCTGGGCTCTTCGCCTTCACGGCGGCCGTCCTCGGCGGCATCGGCAACACCACGGGCGCCGCGCTCGGCGGCTTCGTCATCGGCTTCCTGCAGGTCGCCGCCGCTCAGTACGGCTACTCGCGCTGGTCCGAGGTCGCGATCTTCGGTGTCCTCGTCCTGGTGCTCGTCTTCCGCCCGACCGGCCTGCTCGGCCAACAGCTGGGGGAGCGGGCGTGAGCGCCACCGCGAGCCGCGCCTCGGGCGCACGAGAGCGCCGCTCCAACCCACTGCGCGCCCTGCTCGAAGCGCACCGCTCGCTCGCCGCGATCCTGGGGATGGCGGTCGTCACCGCGGCGCTTCCGCTCCTGGCGGCCATGCCCCCGCTCAACGGCTTCAACTCGCAGGGCGTCTGGGTCGACAGCTTCGCCAACGCCGGTGTCTTCGTCCTGTTGGCGCTCGGCCTCAACATCGTGGTCGGGCTGGCGGGGCTCCTCGACCTCGGCTACGCCGCCTTCTTCGCCATCGGCGCGTATACGTACGCGTTCGGCGCCTCGCCGTTCTCGGGGAACGACTTCCCCTTCTGGATCATGCTGCTGATCGGCGCCATCGTCGCGGCAACGTTCGGGCTCCTGCTGGGCGCGCCGACGCTGCGCCTGCGCGGCGACTACCTGGCGATCGTGACGCTCGGGTTCGGCGAGATCGTGCCCACGGTCTTTCTCAACGCCGACAAGTACACGAAGGGCACCAACGGCATCAGCGGCGTCTACCAGCCGTCGCTGGCGGGCTACAACTTCACCTTCACAGACCCGTGGCCGTACTACCTGACCATGGCGGTGATCCTGACGCTGGCGATCCTGGCCATCTACCGCCTGCAGGATTCCCGCGTCGGGCGCGCCTGGATGGCGATCCGCGAAGACGAGCTCGCGGCGGCCAGCAACGGCGTGAACCCGGTCTCGACCAAGCTGCTCGCCTTCGCCCTGGGGGCCTCCACGGCAGGCCTCGCCGGCGCCTTCTACAGCGCCAAGCTGACCTTCGTCAGCCCCGACCAATTCGGCTTCACCGTCTCCTTCACCGTGCTCGCCATGGTAGTGCTGGGCGGGATGGGGAACATCTGGGGCGTCGGGGTCGGCGCCTTCCTCCTGTTCATCATCCAGAGCGTCCTGCTCAAGCAGCTCAACCCGTTCTTCGCCTCGTTCGGGCTGACCGGGATCGACTTCCTGCAGTACCAGTACCTGCTCTATGGCCTGGCGCTGGTGGCGATGATGCTCTTGCGACCCGAGGGGCTCTTCCCGAGCGTCAGACGTAGACGCGAGCTGCATGCCGCCGAGGAGCTCCCGGAGGAGCCCGTGGCGGCCGAGGCGGCCGAGGGATCGACACCATGAGCGGGCCGCAGACGAGCGCCGCGCCGACGGGGACCCCGCAGTCCGGGGCCCCGCAGGCGCCGGCCTCCCCGTCGAGCTCCGTGCCGGCCGGCACGGCTGCCGGCTCCGGGGTCCTGCTGCGGGCGAGCCGTGTCACCAAGCAGTTCGGCGGTCTCGTGGCGGTCCGCGAGATCGACTTCGAGATCCCAGAGGGCAGCATCGTCAGCCTGATCGGGCCGAACGGGGCCGGCAAGACCACCTTCTTCAACGTGGTCGCCGGGATCTTCGAACCGACGAGCGGCTTCGTCGAGTTCCGGGGCCGGCGTGTGATCGCGCGGCCCCATCGCGGCTGGTTGGAGCCCGTGCTCTGGTTCGTCCCGGCGATCATCGTCGCCGTGATCGGCCTCGGCTACGCGTTCGCGGTCGGGTCCGAGCGCGTCGGACTCCTCACGGGGATCGTGGCGCTCGGCCTGCTGATCGCGATGATGCTGATGGCCGTCATTCGGTCGGAGCTGTACCAGCGGCTGCTGGGCTGGGCCGGCATCTTCCGTAGCGCGCGGCCGAACGACATGGCCCGCATCGGGCTCGGTCGCACGTTCCAGAACATCCGGCTCTTCCAGAACATGACCGCCCTGGAGAATGTGCTGGTGGGCATGCACACACGACTCCGCGCCAGCCCGCTGGACGCGCTCTTCGCCACCGGCCGAAGCCGCCGGGAGGAAGAGGCCGCGCGGCGCCGGGCGTCCGAACTGCTCGCCCTGGTCGGCCTGGCAGGCCGCGAGGACGATCTGGCACGCAACCTCCCGTACGGCGACCAGCGCCGCCTGGAGCTGGCCCGGGCCCTGGCGAGCGAACCGTCACTGCTGCTTCTCGACGAGCCGACGGCGGGCATGAACCCCCGCGAAACGACCGATCTGACGGCCCTCATCGCGCGCCTGCGCCGCGACCTGGGCCTGACCATCCTGCTGATCGAGCATGACATGCGCGTGGTGATGGGGATCAGCGACCGCGTCACCGTCCTCGACCACGGCGAGCGGATCGCCGAGGGGACGCCCGACGAGGTCCGCCGCGACCCGCGGGTCATCGAAGCGTACCTGGGAGCGCCGGCTGAATGAGCGAAACCTCGGTTCAGGCCCCGCCGGCCGCAGGCGCTGCGGCCCGCAACGGCCAGCCCCTCCTCGAGCTACAGGATGTCCACACCTATTACGGCCACATCCACGCGCTGCAGGGCATCTCGCTCGAGGTCCATCGCGACGAGATCGTGACGCTGATCGGCGCGAACGGGGCCGGCAAGACCACCACGCTCAAGGCGATCAACGGGCTGCTGCATCCCCGTCACGGCAAGGTCCTCTTCGACGGCCGTGATGTCTCGCACGTACCCGCGCACGAGCTGGTCCGCGCCGGCATCGGGCAGGCGCCCGAGGGCCGCCGCATCTTCTCGCGTCTCACCGTGCTCGAGAACCTCCAAATGGGCGGCTACACGCGCAGCCCCCGCGAGGTGGCGCAAGACGTCGAGCGCGTCTTCGCGCTCTTCCCGCGCCTGCGCGAGCGCGCCCGACAGAACGGTGGCACGCTGTCGGGTGGCGAGCAGCAAATGCTGGCGATCGGGCGTGCCCTGATGTGCCGCCCGCAGGTGCTCCTCCTCGACGAGCCGTCGCTGGGCCTCTCGCCGATCCTGGTGCAGCAGATCTTCGCGATCATCCGCGAGATCAATGCCCAGGGGACCACGATCCTCCTCGTGGAGCAGAACGCGTTGCAGGCGCTCAACGTCGCGCACCGCGGCTACGTGCTCCAAACCGGCCGCGTCGTGCTGGCCGGCGAGGCGGCGGCGCTGCGGCAGGACGAGATGGTGCGGAAGGCGTACTTGGGCGAGATCTGATCCGTCGCGAGGCTGGCCACGAGGCCGGGGGTGTAGACTCGGGACCCCTGGCACTGAGGCCGAGTGTGGAGCGTCCCGACGCGCCGGTCCCGCTCGTACGGGTCGGCGGAAGCAATCGACGGACGGCGGTCAGCATCACCGTCGCGGTCGTCCTCGTCGTTGCCGCGATTGCCAAGCCATGGGCCGGTCCAGCGACCCGGCCGAGCGTCGGGGCCCCGATTGTCGGACCCGCGAGCGGCTCCGCAGCTGCCGCAGCGGTCCGAGGGGTGCAGTCGAGCGGCGATCCCGGCGCCCGCCAGGCGTCGGTCGTCCCGACCCTGGCCGACGGCGCTGCCGGCGACCCATTGGCGATCCGTGCGACGGTGAACCGTCTGGCCCGGGCCGATCCCTGTTGCACGACCCCCGGCGCGGCCGTCCTGGTCGAGGAGGGCGGCATGCCCATCTGCTACGCGCCGGATGGCTGGCGGGTGGTGGCGGATGAGGAGGCTGCAGGCATCAAGTCGCGCGTCTGGATCCCGGTGGCGGCCCGCGCTGCCGCGGGCCCGGGCGATCCCAGAGTGCAACTCGTGCGTCTCGTGGCCAGCCGGGTGACCGCGCTCGGGTTCTGCGCGCCCGTCGATCGTGGCTCGCACGGGGGATGGGCGGCCGTCCTCTGGCAAGCCACCCACACCCGAGCCGCATCCGGCACCGTCTACGTACCCGTCGCCGCGCTGCGTACCTTCGGGTCGGCGGACGGTGCCCTCGTGCCCTCGGCAACGAGACGGGCCGCGTGGCCAGTGGGCCGCTACGTGCTTCAGGTACAGAGTGGCGTCGCAGCGGCCCACGATTCATGGTTCGGGCTCGACCTCGAGGCGCCGACGCCCTGAACGGGCCCGTGCCCGACGCCCTCTCCATCCCGCGTGGTCGACAACGGCGAGCCAAGCGAACACCGCTGGGTCGTGCTGGATCAGCGGTGCCGTGCGTTGCTCGTCGCGCCACGCATCGGTGGGGGCTGCGCTGGCGGCCGTGCCTCAGGCGCGCGGCCGCTCCGCGAGCATCTCCGCCAGCCCCCACACCACGATCGCGAGCCCAATCCCGGCGAGCCAGAGCCCCATCGCGCGGTCCGGGAGCGCGAGCAGCCCGTCGCCCAGGATCTGGCCGAGCTTCAACAGGAAACCGATGATGCCGACTGCGCCGATGAGCCAGAACGCGAGCGGACGGTCGAGCGCCAGTGGCTGATCGCCCGCGGCGTAGGGGAGCGCGATCAGCGCCAGCAACCCAATGGCAGCCACGAAGACGAGGATGCCGAAGCCGTCGAACGCACCCGTCCGCTCCGGCGGCAACCCGATCCCCGCCGTCTGCCCCCACGGGAAGAGGCAGGCGACCAGCGTAAGGGTGGCCCCCACGCCGACGATCAGTCGGCCGCGACCGAGCGTGCGACGGTTCACGAGGCGGCGTAGACCTCCGGCTTCAGCACTCCGATGAAGGGCAGGTTGCGGTAGCGCTCCGCGTAGTCGAGCCCGTAGCCGATCACGAACTGGTCCGGGATCGTGAACCCGAGGTAGTCGATCGGGATGTCGACCAGCCGGCGCGCGGGCTTGTCGAGCAGCGTGCAGATGTGCAGCGAGCGTGGGTTCTTGCCGCGCAGGTAGCGGATCAGGTAGTTCAGCGTGAGCCCGGTGTCGATGATGTCCTCGACGATCATGACGTCTTGGTCCTCGATCGACGAACTCAGGTCCTTCAGGATCCGCACGAGCCCGGAGGACTCGGTGGCCGCGCCGCCGTAGGAGCTCACCTCCATGAGGTCGATCGAGACCGGGATGGTGATGGCGCGCATCAGATCGGCCATGAACGGCAGCGAACCTTTCAGCACGCTCACGAGCGTCAGCTCGCGGCCCGCGTAGTCGGCGCTGATCTGCGCGCCGAGCTCGGCGACGCGCGCGCGGATCTGCCCCTCGGAGAGGAGCACGCTCGCGACGTCGGCGACGAGGTCGGGGGTGCGCATCGAGGCTCAGGTCCCCCGGAACGAGCGGCGGCGAGGTCCCCAGAGCGGACGGCGAGCCCGGCACGAGGAGCCCCGCGGGGATGACGCTGCGTGCCGCGTGGTCATGGTTGCCGGATCATGACACAGGGGCGGACTGCGCGGCCCGGGCGCGCCGGGCCGCTCGCCGGCGGCTGCGGGAGGCCGTCCCGACCGGCACCGCATCCCGTCCCGGCTCCGGGGCCGGCAGCGCGCCGCGGTCGCCTGGCGGATTTGCTGCCGATCGCGCCGGGTCGCCAGGACCCGCCGAGCCGTCACCCGCGCCCGCACGACGCGGCGGAGTCGACTGCCCCTCGGTCCCGCTCAGCGAGTCGACCAGACCGATCCGCCCGTACTTCAGCATCAGCGCCCGGAAGTCGCGCGCATAGAAGAGCTTGATCTGCACGTCGGGGTACAGCTCGCGCAGCCGTCGCAGCTTGCGGTTCTTCTTCCGCACGAGGCTCTGCTTGAGCGTCGTGAGCTCGACGTACAGGTCCAGCTCGGGCAGGTAGAAGTCGGGCGTGAAGCTCTCGACCACGGAGCCGTCGAGGTTCCAGAGGATGGGAAAGGCGCGCGGCTCGTACTGCCAGGCGATCCCGTAGTAGTCCAGGATCCGCGCCAGCTCCGCCTCACTGGCATGGGCGAACGGCGTCGGCTCGGTCACGCGATCGGCGTGCATCATGGCCAAGTCTACCCGGTCCCGGCGGATCGCGGCGCCAAGGCGATATGCGAGGGCGCGCAGCGCTGGTACACTCCCGGGGAGTATCCGTCGGGATTGCGGCCCGGCGGCGACGACCGCTGCGGCCGGCCCGTCCGAGGCGACCGGGCCGAGCGGCGGAGGCCCGGAGGCAATGTGATCAAGGAGCAGGAAGCACGGGCGCCGGATGGGGCCACCAACCGACAGCCGGCAGCGGCGGTGACGGCGCCACAGCCCGCGGTGACGGCGCCACAGCCCGCGGTGACGGCGCCACAGCCCCCGGTGACGGCCAGCCCGCACTTCCGCCACAGCTACGACAAAGACCGGCAACAACTCTTGCGCAGGCTCTCCCGGATGGAAGGCCAAGTGCGCGGCATCGCGCGGATGATCGAACGCGACGAGTACTGCATCGACATCCTGCAGCAGACGGCCGCGCTGCGGGCCGCGGTCGACGCGATCTCCCTGCTGGTCCTCGAGGACCACGTCTCGGGCTGCCTGCGGACCGCCGTCGAGACGGGGGACGCGGCCGCCTACACCGAAGAGGTGATGGACGTGGTGCGGCGGACCCTCGGCCGCCCCGTGCGCAGCACACGTCCCACCCCCGACCAGGGGTAGACGGCGTGGCAGACGCGGGGCACGACCCTGCACCCGCCCGCAGGTCGGTTGGCCAGACGGCCCGACCCGCGCCGCCCGACCCCCGCTTCCTCGCCCGACTGGTCTGGCTCGCCACGAGCGACACCTCCGCCGATGGACGACTGGCCGGCCTGCTGACACTGATCGCGCGCACCGCGGGAGCGGCCGAGGTCGCCGTCGCGGTCGACCGCCGCCAGCGACGCACGGTGGTCGTCCACGGCCGAGCGGACGCCACCAACGGAGCCTCCGACCTGGCGACCTGGCTCGACGCGCGCGCACCGCGCCCGGCCCGGAACCGCACGGATCTGTCCGCCTCGTTCGTGGCCGTCGCGCCCAGCATCGCTCGGGCGGTGCCCGCCCAGCCTCCGGCACCGCACCGCCGCCTGATCGTGCCGCCGGGCCGCGCGCGGGTGGCGATCGGCTGCGCCTTCCGTTCCGCTGGCGGTGCCGCGGCGCTCGAGCGCCGCTTCCCTGCGTCGCTGGCACGCCCCGCAGCCGCCATGGCCGCCACGCTCCTGCGTCAGCGTGACGAGGCGGCCGAGCTCGCCGACCTGCGACGCGCCGACGCCGAGCGGCAGCGCTTCGTGAGCGTCGTCGCGCACGAGCTGCGGACGCCGCTCGCCTCGCTCGGCGGTTACCTCGACCTCGTCGCGGCCGCCCGAGGGCCGGACCGGCCGCCCGATACGACCGCCTCGCGGGCGCTCCACGGGGCCACCGGCACTCGACTCGACGGGGCTGCCGACACGCCGCGGGGCGGAGCCGCCCAGGAGGTGGAGTTCCTCGGCCGCGCGCGCGACCTCGTCGCGGGCATGTCGACGCTCGTCGCGGATCTGCTCGAGTTGAGCAGGCTGGACGCCGGCCAGCTCCGCCTTGCCCCGGCGCCCTTCTCGGGGACCGAGGCCGCGCAGGCTGCCTTGCGCGACGTCACGCCACTGGCGATGGAACGGGGGATCGACCTCGAGGCGAACCTCCCGTCGCGGCTGCGGATGATCCACGCCGATCGGCAGCGCGTCCAGCAGATCCTCGTGAACCTGCTGGGCAACGCGATCAAGTTCTCGCCGCCCGCCAGCCGCGTGACCCTGGCGCTTCGCTTCGACGGCCCGGTCGCCGTGTACACCGTGCGCGATCACGGGCCAGGGATCGCGCCGGAGGACCGGGCGCTGATCTTCGAACCGTTCCATCGCGCCACCGGGGCGGAGCGCGTGGTGGGCACCGGGCTGGGCCTGCCGATCGCCCGCGACCTCGCGCGGCGCATGAGGGGCGAGCTCGACGTCGCGTCCGCGCCGGGCCGCGGGTCCGTCTTCATCGTGGCGCTGCCCGGCCTGGACACGACCGACCCAGCGACGGTGGCGGCCGCGCTGCATGACGAGCTGTGCCGGGCGGAAGCCGTCCTGGCGACCACAGGCTGAACCCGACCCGGCGGCCCTCAAGGATGCGGTCAGATCTCCACATAGCACGCCGCCGTCGCCGGGGAGCAGCGCCGGTTGTCCACATCTTGCGTGTCGGGCCCGCGGTTGGTGGATAACCCGCTTGATTCGCGCAGCGCACCGCAAGAGACTCACGCCCGCACCGAAGGCCGAGTACGGTAACGCGGCTCGCAAGGTGGTCGAGAGACCGGCCGGAAGACCGAACGAGCGGCGGAAGACTGAAAGGCAGGGAGGTGCCTTCGAACTCGCGACGCCGGAAGGTCGAGCCGAGCACGGTCCGGGAGGCGCCCTGGAGGGGACGCGCACCGGAGGAGATGCGCTCCCTTCCGGCGTCGCCCTTGCTCCCGGGTGCCGCGGCCAGCGATCGGTCGGCGACTGGTGCCACAGGCCGGAGCCATGGGCAGCGCTCCGTGGGCCGCGTTGCCCGGCAGCCGCTGCCCCAGGATCCGGCCGTGCTTGCGCCGCCCGGCCCGTCGTTCGACGCGGTTCTCGATCGGGCCCTGGCAGAGCTTGGGCTGGACCTGACGCCGGGCATGCGCGCAGCGCTCGATGCGCAGGCCCGCCTCGTCCTCGCTTGGAGCCCCTTCGTGAACCTGACCGCGATCCGGGACCCGGCCGGCGTCGCCCTCGAGCACGTCGCCGACAGCCTGGCCGCGGTGCCGACGCTGCTCGAGCGACTGGCCGCTCGTCGTCCCCCGCGTCGCCCAGTGACACTCCTCGACGTGGGCAGCGGGGCGGGGTATCCGGGACTCCCGGTCGCCGTGGCGATCCCAGCAGCCGAAGCGTCGCTGGTCGACTCCGTGGGGCGCCGGACCGCGTTCCTGGAGGTGGTCGCGTCCGCGGCGGCGCGTGCCTTCCAGGATCACGGGGAGGAGCCGGTCCGGTGGCGCGTGGTCACCGCCCGGGCAGAGGCGCTCGGACGGCGGCCCGAATACCGCGAGCGATGGGAGATCGTCACCGCCCGTGCAGTGGCCGCGCTGCCCGGCCTGCTGGAGCTGGCGCTCCCACTCGTCCGGCCAGGCGGCGTCTTCGTGGCCTGGAAGCGCGACGCGGGTGACGGGGCGTTTGCGGACGAGCTCGCTGCCGCACTGCCGCTCCTGGAAACGCTCGGCGCGGACCCACAGCCCGCGACGGAGCGCGTGCGGCTGACCGGCCTCGACGACCACCTCCTCGTCTGTGTGGCGAAGCGCCGGGCCACGCCAGAGCGCTACCCACGGCGGACTCCGCAACGGCGGCGGCTGCTACCCTGAGCGCATGCGCGTCGCGCTGATCTCGGATATCCACGGGAACCTCGCGGCCCTCGAAGCGATCCTCGACGCACTGGCCCCCTTCGACGCGATCTGGCACCTGGGCGACGTCGTGGGCTACGGGCCCGCACCCGTGGAGGTGATCGACCGACTGGAGGCCGCCGGCGCGGTCGGCGTGCAGGGCAACCATGATGCCGCCGCCCTGGGCGAGATCGACACCGAGTGGTTCAACGACGCCGCGCGCGTGGCGGTCGAGTGGTCCGCGCGACAACTGAACGACCGAGCACGACACTGGCTGGCAGGCAACCCCGTGACGCGCGTCGACGGGGACTTCACGCTCGCCCACGGGTCACCGCGGGATCCCCTCTGGGAATACCTCTACTCGACGTCGGTCGCGCGGGCCAACCTCGCCGCGTTCGCGACGCCGTACTGCCTGGTGGGGCACACGCACGTGCCGCTCGCGTTCCGGGAGACCGCCGGGCGCATCGAGGCGATCCTGCCGCAGGACGGGACCACCCTCGTCCTCGATGGCCGGCGCACCATCATCAACCCCGGGGGTGTCGGCCAGCCGCGCGATGGGGATCCCCGCGCCGCGGGAGCCCTGCTCGACACCGGGTCAGGCACGGTCACCTGGCGCCGCGCGCCGTACGCCATCGCGGTCACCCAGCAGGCGATGCGCGCCGCCGGCCTGCCCCAGCGGCTGATCGACCGGCTCGATCTGGGGCTCTGAGGGGGTTCGCGCTGGACCGCAGAAAGGACGTCGGCCAGAAGCCCGCGGGCACATCGGCCCCGCTGCGCGGCCGCAAGCTCGGCGACCAGCGCGTCCGCGTCGCACGGCCGCAGGCCGAGTACTTCCGCTACGCCGGACCCGGCATCGTGCGGGCGAAGGCGAAGGCGAGCGCCCCGACCACCCGGCTCGGGCGGGCCTATGCGCAGATCCGCCGTCTCCTCATCGGCACCCCGCTGGCAAGCGAGCAGGAGATCGAGGAGCGCCTCTCGAAGAAGAAGGCGCTGGCGATCCTGAGCTCCGACGCGATCTCGTCGAGCGCCTACGCCTCCGAGGAGATCCTCAACATTCTCGTGCTGGGCGGCCTCGCCGCCCTGACCCTGACGCTTCCGATCGCGATCGCGATCGCGGCGCTGCTGGCCATCGTGGCCATCAGCTATCGGCAGATCGGCTACGCCTATCCGTCTGGTGGCGGCGCATACGCGGTGGCGGGCGCCAACCTGCCCCGCATCTTCGCGCTGGTCGCAGCTTCCGCGCTGCTGATCGACTACGTGATGACCGTAGCGGTCTCGACCTCCTCGGCCATCGAGCAGATCTACTCGGCGTTTCCGGCGCTCTTCCCCGTGCGCGTGGAGGCCTGCGTCGTGGCGATCTCCCTCATCCTGCTCGGCAACCTGCGCGGGATCCGCGAGTCCGGCAATATCTTCGCGCTGCCCACGTATCTGTATGTGGGGTCGGCCCTCGTCGTCGTGGGCAGCGGTCTCTTCAAGGCGCTGGTGCTGCACGATCCAGCGGCGACCGGCTACCAGCCCGGCCACGTGTCGGCCGCGGTCGACCAGCTCTCGATCCTGCTCGTGCTCCGCGCATTCGCCGGCGGCTCGGTCGCTTTGACGGGGACCGAAGCGATTGCGAACGGGGTGCCTGCCTTCAAACCGCCGGAGGCGCAGAACGCGGCACGCACGCTGGTCGCGATGGCGGCGCTGCTCGCGATCATCTTCATCGGCGTCACCGCGGTCGCGGTCTCCTACGGCATCCTCCCTGGCGGCACGCAATCCGTCCCGGCGCTCGTCGCCCGCGCGGCCGTGGGGACCGGGCCGATGTTCTATCTCTTCCAGGCGTCTGCCGCGCTGATCCTGGTCCTCGCGTCGAACACCAGTTTCAACGCGTTTCCGCGCCTCGCGGCGATCCTCGCCGAGGACGCGTACTTCCCGCGCGCGTTCGCGTTCCGCGGGGACCGCCTGGCCTTCTCCACCGGCATCTTCGTGCTGGCCGCCGTGGCGGCCGCGCTGCTGGTCGCCTTCAACGCCAACACGGCGGCGCTGATCCCGCTCTACGCAGTCGGCGTCTTCATCAGCTTCACCATCTCCCAGGCCGGGATGGTCAAGCACTGGTTCGTGGAACATGGCCGCGGCTGGCGGTCGCGCCTCGCCATCAATGCCTTCGGCGCGGTCCTGACCGGGGTGGTCGCGGTCGTGGTGGCGAGCGTGAAGTTCACGGCTGGCGCCTGGATGGTCGTGGCGCTGATCCCGATCATCGTCCTGGTGATGGTGCTGATCCACCGCGAATACGCGCGTGAGGCGGCCGAGCTGGTGGTGCGCGAGGACCTGGTCTTCGGACAGCCGCACCGGCGCCAGCGGGTGGTGGTCCCCGTGCCGGGGCTGACCCGCGCGGTCGTCCAGGCGATCGCGTTCGCGCGGACGCTCTCGCCCGACGTTCGCGCGGTCTACGTCACTGACGAGATCGACTCGGGCGAGCAGCTGCGCGCGCGCTTCGAGCGTCAGCTCCCGGGGGTCCCGCTCGTGATCGTCGAGTCGCCGTACCGCCAGCTCGTCAGACCGCTCGTGACGTACCTCGACGTGATGGAGCCCGACCCGGAGGCCGTCACGATCGTGGTGGTCCCGGAGTTCGTCGTGCGGCACTGGTGGGAACAGATCCTGCACAACCGCAGCGCGCAGCGGCTGCGCCGAGCCCTGATCGGCCGACCCAACACGGTGGTGGCGGTGGTGCCCTACCGCAAGGATGCGTAAGGCACGACGCGACCCGGGAGCCGCCCGAGGGGCCGCCGCCTCCGCGGGCCGGTGCTACGCTACGCGCCGATGGGAGAGAGCAACGGGCAGGGTCAGTTCACGCGCGCGGTGCTGGGGCTGAACGGGGGGCCGACCGATCCGCTCGTCGTCGGGGCCGCCGTGCGAATGGCCAAGCAGGCGCGGACCGAGCTGATCGCCGTCAACGTCATCGAAGTCGACTGGACCCACGACCTGGCCGAGGTCCTGCCGGGCAGTCGGGAACGGGCGTCCGAGGTGCTCGATCGCGCCGAGGCGCAGGCGGAGCGCTACGGGATCGACCTGAAGACCACGCTCCTTCAGGCGCGCGACGTGGGAGCGGCGATCGTCGACGAGGCAGCCGGGGTGGATGCGGATCTGATCATCCTGGGCCTGCCCTACCGGACGAAGTTCGGCGGGGACTTCGCGATGGGCCGCGTCATCCCATATGTGCTCCAGAACGCGCCCATGGCCGTGCTCGTCGTGCGCAGCGCGATCCCCACGGAAACTGGCAGCAGCACGGAGCAGCGGGCCCTGGCCCGCCGGTAGAGGAGCGAGAGTGCGCACGATCATCGTGGGTTGCGGCCGCGTGGGCGCGGGGCTCGCCGAAGCCCTCGCTGGCGCGGGGCATGACGTCACCGTCGTCGACATTTCCACACAGGCGTTCAACCGGCTCAACGCCGACTTCCCGGGCCAGGCCATCCGCGGCGACGGGACCGATGAGGACGTGCTGCGCCGGATCGGAGCGGAGCAGGCGGATTGTTTCTTCGCCTTGACCGAAGGCGACAATCGGAACGCGCTGGCCGCGCAGATCGCGCGCGACACCCTGCGCATCCCCCACGTCGTGGCCAAGATCAACGACCCCGTGCGCGCCGCCGCGTATCGCGTCATGGGTCTCGCGGTGATCTGCCGGACCACGCTGATGATCGACGTGCTGGCGCAGTTCGTCGGGCTGCCGGGCGACCAGCACGCTGGCGACCTGCTGGCGGAGCCGTCGCACGAGGCGGAGGCGCGCTGATGTTCATCATCGTCGTGGGCGGCGGGAAGGTCGGCTACTACCTGACCCGGGAACTCCTGACCTCGGGCCATGAAGTCGTGCTGCTCGAGAAGGATCCCCGGCGTGCGGCGCAGATCGCGGATGAGATCGGGAGCGTGGTGCTGACCCGTGACGGCTGCGAGGGCAAACATCTGGCGGCGGCGGGGGCCAACCGCGCCGCGATCGTGGCGGCGGTGACCGGCGACGACGAGGACAACCTGGTCGTCTGCCAGATGGCCAAGCACCACTTCGCCGTGCCACGCACGATCGCGCGGGTCAACAGCCCCAAGAACGAAGCACTCTTTCGCAAGCTCGGCGTCGACGAGGTGATCAACCCGACGCGCATGGCGCTGGGCGCCATCGAGCAGGACATCCCGGTGCACGACCTGCTGCACCTGGCCCAGCTCTCGACCGGCGATCTCGAGCTGGTCGAAGCGCAGATCGAGGATGACTCGCCCGCGGCGGGCCGCGCGGCGCGCGACTTGGTGCTCCCCGAGGGCTGCCTCCTGTTCGCCGTGATCCGCGGCAACGTGGCGCAGGCCGTGCGGCCCGACACGACGCTGCAGGCGGGCGACAAGCTGGTCGCGCTGAGCCGCACCACCTGCCAGGACGACGTCCGCCGGCTCTTGATCGGCGAGCGACCGCACGACGCCCCGGCCTGAGCCAGGGTTCGTCCGGCGCCCGGTTGGGTGCCGCTCGGCAGCCGGATCCGGCAAGACCGCAGCCGCACTGTCGGGTCAGGCGGCACCGTCAAGCCGAACGGCACTGTCGCGGGTGGGGGCGGTCGCGCGACCGTCACGGGCAGCGGACTGGTCGGCAAGAAGTCGGGAGGCCGGGGCAGTGGAGAGCGAGACGGTCGTCGGCGGCAGGCTGGTGCTGGACGGGGGTGTCGTCCCGGGGCGCGTCATCGTCGCCGGCGGGCGTATCGCGACCGTCGAGCCGGACGAATCCGAGGCGGCAGGCCCGTGGGTCATGCCGGGGTTCGTCGACGTCCACGTGCATGGATGGGGCGGCCACGACGCGATGGGGCCCGATGGAGCGCTCGACGGCATGGCCCGGGCGCTGCTGCGCCGCGGCGTGACGTCATTTCTGCCCACCGCGGTCACCGCGCCGTTGGAGGAGCTTCGGGCCTTCGCGGACCGCGTCCGCCGCTGGATGCCGGTGGCGTGCGACGACGGCGCCGCTCCACTTGGGTTCAACCTGGAGGGCCCGTTCATCTCGCCCCAGCGGGTCGGTGCCCAGAACCCGACGTTCGTGCGCGCCCCGGCTGACGTGCCGGTCGCCGACCTGGAGCCGCTGCTCCAGGGGCTGCGCCTGACGACGATCGCCCCGGAGAGCCCCGGCGCGTTGACCCTGATCGGATGGCTGCGCGCGCGCGGCGTGGTGGCCTCCCTGGGCCACTCGGTGGCCGACGCCGAAGCGGCCCAGGCCGGGTACGACGCGGGAGCAAGGACGACGACACATCTCTTCAATGCCATGTCCGGCGTGCATCAGCACACGCCGGGGCTGGCGGCCGTGGCGCTCGCGCGGGACGACGTGTACACCGAGCTGATCGCCGACGGGCACCACGTCGACCGGGTCCTCTGGCCACTCATCGTGCGCACCAAGCCGGCGGACCGCCTGATCCTCGTGAGCGACGCGATCTCGCTCGCGGGGACCGCCGCGGAGCGCGGCGTGCTGGGCGGGCTCCCGGTCAGGGTCGACGGCGATCGCTGCACGCTCGTCTCGAACGGAGCGCTTGCCGGGTCCGTGATCGCGCTCGACACGGCGGTGCGGAACCTAGCCCGGTTCGGCGTCGACCTGCCGCGCGTGGCGGCGGCGGCCAGCGCGAACCCGCTGGCGCTGCTCGGGGTGACCGACCGAGGCCGTCTCGCGCCGGGACTGCGCGCGGACCTCGTCGAGCTCGACGATGCGTACGCGGTCCGCCGCGTGATGCGCGCGGGCGTCTGGCATGCGGGTCCGACCGAGCGCACGGGCGAGGCCTGACGGAGACGCCCGGTCCGGCAGGCGCGGCATGCCTCGGGTCGCCTGCGGCGACCGCCCAGTGGGCGCGCCATCGTCTGCTTTCTTACCACCCACTATGACATCTTGTGCGGTGAAGAATCAGCAACACTCTTGACAACAATGTTGTCATGGTTGATGATGTCGGCACGTGATGCGCGGGTGAGCGGAGAGCCGCCCCTCCGGCCGCGCAGGGCCGGAGCCGCATCTGCTGACTGAGTGGTGGATCGCCACAGGAGGGTGCCAGACCATGAGCATGATGCGCAGGCCGAGTCCCTTCGGCGAACTCGTCTCGCTACGCCAAGCGATGGACCGGCTGTTCGAGGACTCGTTCGTCCGACCGCGCGGGTGGTCGAGCGGGGCGGAGGAAGGCGTGCTGCCCCTCGACATCTACCGCACCGACGATGCGCTCGTCGTGAAGGCGGCGCTCCCCGGGGTCCAGCCGGAGGACGTGTCGGTGAGTGTGGAGGGTGACACCCTCACGATCAGCGGCGAGTTCAAGGAGGAACGCCGCGAGAAGGAGCGTGGGTACCTGTTCCAGGAACTTCGCCGCGGCCGATATAGCCGCACGGTGCAGCTCCCGGGCGACGTGAACCCGGACGAGGCCGCGGCCCACTACGAGCACGGCGTGCTCACGCTCACGCTGCCCAAGCGTGCGGAGGCGCGGCCGCGCCAGATCAGGATCACGCCCAAGACCGATGCCCAGACCAACGCCGACGCCTCCGCCGGCCAGTCGTCCCAGAGCCACTGAGCGGGACCAGCCGGACGTGCGCGACCGGGTACGAGATCCAAGCCAGCCGGTTTACGTGATCAGCGTCGCGGCGAGTATCGTGCGGGTACATCCGCGGACCCTGCGGATCTACGAGGACGAAGGGCTGCTCTGTCCGGCGCGCACGCCCACGAACATCCGACTCTATTCCGAACGAGACTTGCGCCGGGTCCTCTGGATCCGGCACCTGACGCAGAACCTGGGGGTCAACCTAGCCGGGGTCCGCGTCCTCTTCGAACTCGAAGAGAAGCTCGGAACCCCGATCCTGGAGGCCCTCTACACGGAACCGACCACAGACGCAGACGCGGACGTGCCGCCGGAACAGCCTCCCGCGGCGCACCGTCCGTCCCCCAGCAGGAGATGAGAGCGCCATGACAGATCGACCGTCGAGCCCGGACGAGACACCGCCGCCGAACGAGACGCCCGGCACGGGTCGCCGCGACCTGCCCCTGCTCGCCCTGCGCGAGACGGTGATCTTCCCAGAGATGATCGTCCCGCTGCAGGTGGGCCGCGAGAAGTCGGTGAAGGCCCTGAACGCCGCCGTCGCCGAGTCGAGCCCAATCGCGCTCGTCACCCAGCGCCAAGCCGATCGCGAGGAGATCAACGATCCCTCGGAGCTCTATGGCGTGGGCACCCTCGCCAAGGTCGCCCAGGTCGTGCAGCTGCAGGACGGCACCGTCCGCGCGATCGTCCAGGGACAGCAGCGGTTGCGCGTCCTCGGGTTCCGCCAGACCGACCCGTACATCGTCGCTACCGTCGAGCCACTCGAGGACGAGAAACCCACCGGGCTCGAAGTCCAGGCGCTGATGCGCTCGGTCCAATCGCAGATCGAGCAGTACGTGCAGTCCGGGGCGCCCGTGCCCCCAGAGGCGGCCGTCGCGGCCCGCAACATCACCGAACCGGGGCTGCTAGCCGACATGGTCGCGTATAGCCCCGACATGAGCACCGAGCAACGCCAGGAGCTCCTCGAGACCGCCGACGTCGTCGAGCGGCTGCGCCTCGTCTCCACCTTCCTGGCCCGCCAGATCGAGATCCTCGAGCTGAAGGGGAAGATCCAGTCCGAGGTCAAGTCCGAAATGGACAAGACCCAGCGCGAGTACATCCTGCGCGAGCAGCTGAAGGCGATCCAGCGCGAGCTGGGCGAGGAGGACCCGCAGCAGGCGGAGATCAACGAGCTCCGCGGCAAGGTCGAGGCAGCGGGCATGCCCGACGAGGTGAAGGCGCGGGCGATCAAGGAGATCGATCGGATGAGCCGGATCCCGTCGGCCTCCCCCGAGGTCGGCGTGATCCGCACCTACGTCGACTGGCTGATCGGCCTGCCCTGGAACGTCGCCACGGAGGACAACCTCGACATCCGACAGGCCGCGAAGATCCTCGACGAGGACCACTACGGCCTGGAGAAGGTGAAGGAGCGCATCCTCGAGTACCTCGCGGTGCGCACCCTCGCGGCCACCATCCGCAGCCCGATCCTCGCCTTCGTGGGGCCGCCCGGCGTGGGCAAGACGTCGCTGGGCAAGAGCATCGCGCGGGCGATGGGCCGCAAGTTCGTGCGGATGAGCCTGGGCGGCATCCACGACGAGGCGGAGATCCGCGGGCACCGGCGCACCTATATCGGGGCGCTGCCCGGCCGCATCATCCAGAGCATCAAACAGGCCGGCTCGAACAACCCCGTCTTCATGCTCGACGAGATCGACAAGATCGGCATGGACTTCCGCGGCGATCCGAGCTCGGCGCTCCTCGAGGTGCTCGACCCGGAGCAGAACAACACCTTCCAGGACAACTACCTGGAGGTGCCGTTCGACCTCTCGAAGGTGCTCTTCATCGCGACGGGGAACCTGCTCGACCCGATCCCGGCGGCCCTGCGCGACCGCATGGAGGTCATCCAGCTGCCCGGGTACACGCAGCAGGAGAAGATCGAGATCGGCCGGCGCTTCCTGATCCCCAAGCAGATGACCAACCACGGGCTGACGCCGAAGCACATCGAGATCACCGATGCGGCGCTGACGCAGCTGGTCCAGGCATACACGCACGAGGCGGGCGTCCGCAACCTCGAGCGGGAGATGGCCAACATCATGCGCAAGGTCGCCAAGACCGTGGCCGAGGGGCGCAAGCGCAAGACCGTCGTCGACGTCAAGAAGCTCGACGAATTCCTGGGGCCGCCGCGCTACGAGTACGGCGAGCTCGAACCGGAAGACCAGGTCGGGGCGGCCACGGGGCTCGTCGTGACGGAGACCGGCGGCGATATCGTCGCCGTCGAGGTGACCCGCATGGAGGGGCGCGAGGACTTCATCCTGACGGGCCAACTGGGCGAGGTGATGCGCGAGTCGGCCCGCGCTGGGCTCTCCTGGACCCGCGCCCATGCCCGCGAGCTGGGGATCTCGCGCGAAGTGTTCGAGAAGAACACCCTGCACATCCACGTGCCGGCGGGCGCCATCCCGAAGGACGGGCCGTCCGCAGGCATCACGATGGCCACGGCGATCGTGAGCGCGCTGACCGGCATCCCGGTCCGCAAAGACGTGGCGATGACGGGCGAGATCACGCTCCGCGGCCGGGTCCTGCCGATCGGCGGACTGAAGAGCAAGATCCTCGCGGCCCACCTCGCGGGGGCCAGCACGGTGATCCTGCCCAAGCGTAACGAGAAGGATCTTCGGGACATCCCGGAGGAGATCCGCAAGCAGATCAAGCTGGTCCTCGTCGAGAACATGGACCAGGTGCTCGAGGCGGCCCTCCGACGGCGCCCCACCGCGTTGCCGGAGCCGCCCCTCGAGCCGCAGCCGCAGCGCGAACCCGCGCTGCCCGAGGCCGCGTCGGTGGGGCGGACTCCGTTCCCCCCGGCTCCGGCGGTCGTCGGTGGAATCGAGCACTGAACCAGCGGCGGTCCGCGCACCCGCGGCGCGGACCGCGACCTGACGTGCGATGGAGTACAAGGACTACTACGCAATCCTGGGAGTGCCGCGGACGGCGAGCCAGGCCGAGATCAAGAAGGCCTACCGCCGGCTTGCCCGCCAGCACCACCCGGATCTGAACAAGGGGAACGCCGACGCCGAGCGGCGCTTCAAGGAGATCAACGAGGCGCATGCCGTGCTCGGAGATCCCGAGAAGCGCAAGGCCTACGACACACTCGGCGCCGACTGGGCGGCCTACCAGCAGGCCGGCGCCGCGGGCGCCACGGGGAACCCCTTCGCGGACTTCGTGCGCCGTTCGTACGCGGGGGGCGCCGGTACGGCGCCCGGGGGCATCCGGTTCGAGTACCGCGGCAACGCGGAGGACCTCTCGGGCTTCAGCGACTTCTTCCGCATGTTCTTCGGCGGGGCGCCCGGCACCGGCACGGGGCGCTCCTCGTCGACGAGCGCCGGTTCGACGGGCACCGGCGGGCTCGGCTACGACGACCTCCTGGGCGGCCTCGGCTTCGAGATGCCGACGGGCCGGACGACCGGACGGCGGACGCGGGCGACGGGCGCGTCGCGGCCAGGCCCCCCACAGGACGTCGAGGCCGAGACGGAGGTGACGCTCGAGGAGGTCTTCCGCGGCACGACGCGGCTGCTGCAGGTGGGCAACCGGCGCTACGAGGTCAAGATCCCGGCGGGCGTGGCGGATGGGCAGCGCATCCGCTTGAGCGGCAAAGCCGGCAGTGGGCCCGGCGCCGGCGACGTCTATGTCCGCATCCGCGTCCTCCCCCACCCGACGTTCGAGCGGAACGGCGCGGACCTCACCCGCGAGCTGCCCATCCCGCTGCGGGTGGCGCTGCTCGGCGGCGAGGTGCCCGTGGAGACGATCGCAGGCACGCGCCTGCTGCTCCGGATCCCGCCCGAGACACAGAACGGGCGGCTCTTCCGGCTGGCGGGGCAGGGCCTCCCGCGCCTGCGCGGCGAGGGCCGCGGCGACCTGTACGCGCGGGTGCGGGTGGTGCTCCCGACCCATCTCGACGAGCGCGCACGAGAACTCGCCGGCCGCTTCCTCGACGCGGCGGGCCAACCGGAGACGCGGCGCGCGGGCGCGTCGATCTGACCGCGACGATGCAACGCCACCACGACAGCGACGACGACAGCGAGAAGGATCGCCACTGACAAATGAAGCTCGACCGATACACCGAGAAGGCCCAACAGGCCATCGTGGACGCCCAGCGCCTGGCCACCGAGCAGCAGAGCCCGGTGCTGGACGCCGAGCACCTGCTGGCCGCCCTCCTCGAAGACGAGGAGGGGATCCCCGCCACCACCCTGCGGCGCCTCAACGCCGACCCGGGCGCCATCCGCATGGAGCTCGCGACGGTGCTCTCCCGCCGCGCACGGATCCAGGGCGGCTCACTCTCGCTCGATCCCCGGGCGCGCCAGATGCTGGAGCGTGCCGAGGACGAGGCGAAGCGGCTCAAAGACGAGTACGTCTCCACCGAGCACCTGCTGCTTGCGGCGGCGGAGGCGGGCGGCGATGCTCAGCGCATCCTCGAGCGCCACGGCGCCTCCCACGAGCAGATCCTGCAGGCGCTCGCCAGCGTCCGCGGCAGCCAGCGGGTCACCTCGCCCAACCCCGAGACGACCTACCAGGCGCTCGAGAAGTACGGGCGCGACCTGACCCGGGCCGCTCGCGAAGGCAAGCTCGACCCCGTGGTCGGGCGCGACGAGGAGATCCGGCGCGTCATCCAGGTGCTCAGCCGACGGACCAAGAACAACCCAGTGCTGATCGGCGAGCCCGGCGTCGGCAAGACCGCCATCGTCGAGGGCCTTGCCCAGCGCATCATGCGCGGTGACGTGCCCGAGACGCTCAAGGAGAAGCGCGTCATCGCGCTCGACATGGGCGCGCTGATCGCCGGCGCGAAGTACCGCGGCGAGTTCGAGGAGCGCCTCAAGGCCGTCCTCAAGGAGATCACCGAGAGCGCGGGGCAGATCATCCTCTTCATCGACGAGCTGCACACCGTCGTCGGTGCCGGCGCGGCCGAGGGCGCGATGGACGCCTCGAACCTGCTCAAGCCGATGCTCGCGCGCGGCGAGCTGCACGCCATCGGCGCAACGACGCTCGACGAGTACCGCCAGCAGATCGAGAAGGACGCGGCGCTCGAGCGGCGCTTCCAGCCCGTCTACGTGGACGAGCCGACCGTCGAGGAGACGATCTCGATCCTGCGCGGGCTGCGCGAACGGTACGAGGTGCACCACGGCGTCCGCATCAAGGACTCCGCCCTCGTCGCGGCGGCCGTGCTCTCGCACCGCTACATCAGCGGCCGGTTCATGCCCGACAAGGCGATCGACCTCGTGGACGAGGCCGCCAGCCGGCTGCGCATGGAGATCGACTCGATGCCGATCGAGCTCGATGAGCTCGAGCGGCGCCGCATTCAGCTCGAGATCGAGCGCGAGGCGCTCCGCAAGGAGCACGACGACGCCTCGCGGGCGCGCCTCGAGGCCCTCGAGCGCGAGCTGGCGGAGATCGGCGAGCAGGCGGGCGCGCTGAAGCAACGCTGGGAGACGGAGAAGAGCGCCATCGCCGCGCTGCGCCAGACGAAGGCCGCCCTGGAGGGGCTGCAGCACGAAATCGAGGCGGCCGAGCGCGCCGCTGACTACGGCAAGGCCGCCGAGCTCCGCTATGGGCGCCAGGTCGAGCTGCAGCAGCAGCTGAAGCAGCAGGAGGCCGCGCTGGGGGCCCTCGGCTCGAACCGGCTCCTCAAAGAGGAGGTCGACGCCGACGACATCGCGGAGATCGTCAGCCAGTGGACCGGCATCCCGGTCACGCGGCTGATGGAGGGCGAGCAGGCCAAGCTCGTCCACATGGAAGAGCGGCTCCACCGGCGTGTGGTCGGCCAGGACGAGGCGATCGAGGCCGTGAGCGACGCGGTGCGCCGGGCGCGGGCCGGCCTCAAGGACCCGCGGCGCCCGATCGGATCGTTCATCTTCCTCGGTCCCACGGGCGTCGGGAAGACGGAGCTGGCCCGTGCGCTCGCGGAGTTCCTCTTCGACGATGAGCAGGCGATGACGCGGCTCGACATGAGCGAGTACATGGAGAAGTACGCGGTGAGTCGCCTCATCGGCGCGCCGCCCGGGTACGTGGGCTACGAGGAAGGCGGCCAGCTGACCGAGGCGGTCCGCCGGCGCCCCTACCAGGTGATCCTCCTCGACGAGATCGAGAAGGCCCATCCGGACGTCTTCAACGTGCTGCTGCAAGTGCTCGACGATGGTCGGCTGACGGACGGTCATGGGCGCACGGTGAACTTCAAGGACACCGTGGTGATCATGACCAGCAACGTCGGCAGCCAGTTCATCACCTCCTTCTCGGCGCACGCGGACGAACAGGCGTACGAAGCGATGCGCCGCCAGGTGATGGAGGCGCTGCGGCTGCAGTTCCGGCCGGAGTTCCTGAACCGGGTCGACGAGATCATCGTCTTCCATGCGCTCACGGACGCCGACCTGGCCGCGATCGTCGACCTGCTGGTGGCCGACCTGCAGCGGCGGCTGGCCGATGTCGACCTGGCGATCGAGCTCGCGCCGTCCGCCCGGGTCCTGATCGCGGCCGAAGGCCACGATCCGGCGTTCGGAGCGCGGCCGCTGAAGCGCGCGGTGCAGCGCATGATCGAGAATCCGCTGGCCCGGGCGATCCTGGAGGGCCGCTTCCCGCCCGGCTCACGGATCACGGTGGAGGCCGACCAGACGAGCGGCACGATCCTCTTCCGATCGGGCGAACAGGTGGTCGCCGCCACGGGGCGGCGCGACGCGCGGGCCCCGGCGCCCAGCGACGCGCAGGCCCGCGACATCGTCGAGGAGACGCTCGCCTCGACGCTGCGGCCCAAGCGCGGTGACGGCGGCCCGATCATCCAGTAGCGTGGCGCGGCGGCCGTGCCGGTCGGCCTCGGCCGTCGAACCGACGCCGGCCGGCGCTGTGCGCCGCGCCAGCTCCACGGAGCCGAGAGGGTCGGTCGCGTACCATCCGCTGGTGCGTTTCGAGGATGCGGTCGCGCGGCTGGAGCGGCTGCCGGATCCCCTGCCGGGGCCGCCGGAGGCGCTGCGTCCGCTCCTCCTAACTGGCGCCGACGCGGTCCCGGCCGACAGGGATGGCGGCGTACGGGAGGCCGCCGTCCTCGTCCTCGTCTACCCGGGCCCCGACGGCGAGCCCTGGACGATCCTGACCGCACGACCGACCGGCGACCTGCGCCACGCCGGCGAGGTCAGCTTCCCGGGTGGGGCCGTCGAGGCCGTGGATGCATCGATGGCCGACACCGCCGTCCGCGAGGCTCGCGAGGAGGTGGGGCTGGACCCGGCGCAGTGCGGGCTGCGGATCGCTGGCGAGCTCGCTCCGGTCGAGGTCCGCGTCTCGGGTTTCCGTCTCCACCCCATCATCGCCGTCGCGGACCGGCGCCCCGTCCTGACGGCCGACGCGCGCGAGGTGTCCGCGATCCTCGAGGTGCCGCTCCGGTCGTTCGTCGTGGGCGCGCCGATCGAGACGGTCGAGGAAGACCGCGCGGGACGACGGATCCGATACGGAGCGTACCTGGTGGCAGGACAGCGGATCTGGGGAGCGACCGCGCGCGTACTCGGCCAGCTGGGCGCCCTACTGGCGGACGAGGACGCGTGACGGGGCGGCCGGCGGGGGTGCGGCTACCAGGGCTCCCCGCTCGACTCGTCCCGCTCAGGACTCGGCGCCGCTGGCGCGGTGGGCTCCTCCAACGACCCACGGCCAGGCTCGACCGCCGGTGTGGCGCCGGTGGCCCCCGCCGGGTGGGCGGCGCCCCCCTGCGCGGGTTCCGGCCCGCGCGCAGCGTGCCCGATGAGGAGCGCTCCACGCGGCACCTGGACGGCGTCGTTCGCCCACGTGTCGTCGGGGCCGGTGAACTCCACCACCAGCACCCGCATCTCGGTCTCATCGGTCCAGGCGCCGTGCACTTCGCCCGCGGGCCAGACCACCGCTTCGCCGTGGCTGATGCGTGCCCGCTCATCGCCCACCTGCACGAAGCCACCGCCGCTCACGACGACCAGCAGCGTGGTGTTCTCGTTGGTGTGCGGCGCGATCATCGCGCGCGGCCCGAAGGCGAGCTCGGCGATCGTCCCGCGGCCATCCTGGAAGATGACCTGGCCGGTCACACCCTGCGTACCGGGCGGCCCGTCCGGACGCCGGTGCCCTGGACCGAATCGCCGGATCTCCATCGCCGATACGCCGCGGGCGTGGGGCCAAGCGGAGACGCTAGCGCCCCCGACGACGGCGTCGGCTCGGGCGGATCGTCGCCTCGGGGTGCTTGTACTTGGCCTGGCTGAAGAAGCGGCTCCGTCGGAGGTACTCGTTGTACTGCGCGATGACCGGCGGGAAGCGCACGAAACGGACCCAGACGTAGATCGCCAGTCCCGCCAGCACGGTGATCAGGACGAAGAGGAAGTACCACGCGAAGACCGCCTCGATCAACAGCAGCGAGAACGTGATCACGCCTGTCCAGAGCAGCCACTCCTGCAGCGCGACCAGCGGCTCGTGGCGACGGAGCTGCCGCGCCCGAACGTTGTACAGGACGATCTGCACCACCAGCAAGACGAGGGCCAGGATCCAGAGCGGATTGAGCAGGTCGGGGAACTCGATCGAGTTGAAGGGCCGGAAGAAGTAGTCCCAGGGTGCGTGCGTCAACGGAGCGTCTCCGATCGGTCGGCCCGGCAGGCCGTCATGGCGATGGGGCTGCAACCGGGAGGATAGCGGGTCGCGCGCGAACGTGGGAGTCTCCGCATCGGGGTGGCCCGCTCGGCGAGCGCACGCGCCCGAACGCTGGGCGCGCGTCCGAACGCTGGGCGCGCGTCCGAGCCGCGGGCGTGGGCCGGAAGGAAGCCGTTGTTATACTCTCGGAGCCCTAGGACGACGCGGGGTTGACGTCCCGTACCCACGTCGCCCCTTGCTTGTCCGCAGCTGGAGGAGCCCGGTGCGAGCCCTGCTATCGGTCGCCGACCGCGAGGGGATCGCGTCGCTCGCTCGCGATCTGCTGACACTCGGGGTCGAGGTCTACGCGACCGACGGGACCCGCGAACATCTCGCCGCCGAGGGCGTGGAGGTCGCCTCGGTCGGCGCGCTGACGTCCCTCCCCTCGCTGCTGGGCGGCCAGGTCAAGACCTTCCACCCGGCCATCTACGCGGGCATCCTCGCCCGGCGGGACCGCAACGACGAGTTGGCCGAGCTCGCGGCGCAGGGGATCGGGCTGCTCGACCTGGTGGTGGTGAACGTGCGGCCCTTTGCCCCGCAGGTCGGCGTCCGGCTCGTCTCGCTCGACGAGGCCGTCGCCATGATCGACGTGGGCGGGGTCGCGCTGCTCTCGGCGGCCGCCCGCAACTTCGCGGGCGTGGCCGCCGTCTCGAACCCCGCGCGCTACGGTGAGGTCCTGGCCGACTTGCGCGCGCGCGGCGCCGTCTCGCCCGAACTGCGGGAACGGCTCGCCGCCGACGCGTTCGCCATGGTCGCTGCGTACAACGCCGAGGTCGCGGCGTACCTGAACCACGTCAGCGGTGTCCGCTTCCCGGACCACCTGACGCTGGTGCTCGAGAAGAAAACCGACCTCTCGTACGGCGAGAACCCGCACCAGGACGCGGCGTTCTACCGTGAGACGACGCACCGCCAGGGATCGCTCGCCGACGCCACGCAGCTCCACGGCCCCGCGCCCTCCTTCAACGATCTCCTCGCCATGGACGCCGCGTATCGCATCGTCTCCGACTTCGCCGCGCCGGCCGTCTGCATGACGAAGGGCGTGACGCCGGTCGGGCTCGCCTCGCGTGACGACCTGTGCGAGGCGTACCGCAAGGCACTCGAAGGAGACCCGGTCGCGGCCAGCGGTTCGGTCGTCGCGGCGAACCGCCCACTCGATGCGCCGACCGCCAACGCGATCGTGGGCAACCAGTACGAGGCGGTCGTGGCGCCGGGGTTCGAGGAGTCCGCGCTGGCCGTGCTGCTGCGCAAGGACGATCTGCGGGTGCTGCGTGTGCCGCCGAGCCCCGTCGACGGCATCTCCGACTACGGAATGGCCAATCTCGATTTCCGTCGCATCAGCGGCGGCGTGCTCGTCGAGACGTTCGACCGCCTCGATCCCGATCGGCAGCAGATGCGGGTCGTCACGCAGCGGCGCCCGACGCTCGAGGAGCTGACCGACCTGCTCTTCGCGTGGCGCGCGGTGAAACACGTGCCGAGCAACGCGGTGGTGCTGGCCAAGAACATGGCGATCGTCGGCGTCGGCGCGGGGCAGACCAGCCGGCTGGCCGCGGTCGAGATCGCGCTCCATCGGGCCGCCGAGCGCGCCAAACTGAGCGTGATGGGTTCAGACGCGTACTTCCCGTTCGCGGACGCCATCCAGCTCGCCGCGGAACGCGGCGTGACGGCGATCATCCAACCGGGCGGCTCCAGCCGGGACGAAATGGCGATCGAGGTGGCCGACCGACACCACATGGCGATGGTCTTCACCGGCCGGCGTCACTTCCGGCATTAGCGCGGGGGCGGCGATCCACCGGCCCCGACGGGGCACGCGCGGCAGACAGAGGGGGTTGCAGCGTCCCATGGAAGAGATCCTCGCCCTCGAGATGATCCGGGTCACGGAGGCGGCCGCGATCGACTCGGCACGCCTGATGGGCCGGGGCGACACGACCGCCGCGGACCAGGCCGCCACCGAGGCGATGCGCCACGCGATGGACGAGATCCCGATGTGCGGGCGGATCGTGATCGGGGAGGGGGAGCGCGACGAGGCGCCCATGCTCTACATCGGCGAGGAGGTGGGCGCGCGGATCCCTGGCCAGCCCGAGATCGACATCGCGGTCGACCCGCTGGAGGGGACGAACCTGGTGGCCGGCGGCCAGGGGAACGCGATCACGGTGCTCGCGGCATCCGAGAAGGGCGGCCTGTTGCATGCCCCCGACACCTATCTCGAGAAGCTCTGCGTCGGCCCGGTGGCGGCGGGGAAGGTGGACATCACGCTGCCGCCACGGGCGAACGTCGCCATCATCGCGGAAGCCCTGGGCCGCTCGCCGCGTGACATCACGGTGGTGATCCTCGACCGGCCTCGCCACGCGGCGCTGATCGACGAGGTGCGACAGGCCGGCGCGCGCATCAAGCTCATCAGCGATGGTGATCTGTCGGCGGCCATCAGCGCGGCCGTCAGCGGCACCGGCGTCCACGCGGTGATGGGGATCGGCGGAGCACCAGAGGGGGTGCTGACGGCAGCTGCGCTGAAGTGCCTGGGTGGCGAGATCCAGGCGCGCTTCCGCTTCCGTAACGACGCGGAGCAAGAGCGCGCGGCGGTGATGGGCCACACCGACCCCGAGCGGATCTACCGGACCGAGGACCTCGCTCCCGGCAACGGCCTGGTCTTCGCCGCGACCGGCGTGACGGATGGCGAGCTGCTGCACGGGGTGCGCTTTTTCGGCGGCGGGGCGCGCACGCACTCGCTGGTGATGGCGTATCGCACGAAGCAGGTTCGCTTCGTGGACACGGTCCACATGTTCGACCGGAACCGACCGCCCGCGGTCCGCCTGTAGAAGCGCCCGGCGGTCCGGCCGTGCAGCCCTCGATCAGCCGCCGCTCGTCCTGTCCTCGGCCATCCAGCCCGCACCGTCCCACGTACCGACGACCCGGACCGCCCCAGGTACCTCGCTGGCAGCCCGTCGCCGAGAGGCCACGGCGACCGACGCGTCCCAGCCCGGTGGCACGAGGTCCGGCGCAAGGTCGGAGAGCGGCGCCAGCACGAACAGTCGGCGCTCGGCCTCGGGGTGAGGCACGATCAACAGGCGGTCCCGGTGGCCTGCATCGAGCGAGATCCCCGCTGGCGGCCGCGCCACCTCCAGGCGGGCGTCGCCGAACAGGAGCAAGTCCAGGTCCAACTCCCGCGGCCCCCACCGACCGCGTGACCGGCGGCCGAAGGCGCGCTCGATCCCCTTGAGGGCGACCAGCAGTGCGAGCGCGCCAGTCTCGGGATCCGGGCCACCCGGCACGTCGATCGCCACGACGGCGTTCAGGAAATCGGGCTGGTCGGTAACGCCGACCGGGCGCGTGACGTAGAGCCGCGAGACCGCGACGAGCTGCGCAGCGGGGAGCGCGGCGAGCGCATGCACGGCGGCCGTGAGGGTGCCCCGCGCTTCGCCGACGTTGGCGCCGAGGCCGACGTAGGCGCGCACATTCACGTCGCAGGGGACTCGGTCGCCGGGGCACGCACCAATTCGAGCCGTTCGGCGAACCGCACCGGACCGGGCCAGCGCCACGCCGCTAGCCGGACCACGCCGAACGGCGACGCGGCGGCCAACGCGGTGAGGTCCACCTCGTGCCCCTCGAGCCGTCGCAACGGTGCCACGACGTCCCAGATGAGCACCCGGCCACCGGGCCGCAGGACGCGATGGAGCTCGCGGAGCCCGGCGGCCGGGTCGGCCCAGTGATGCAGCGAGAAGGTGCTGACGGCGAGGTCGAACGTCTGGTCGGGGAACGGGAGGGCTGCGACGTCACCGACCAGGAACGCGGGACGTCCCGGGTCACCGGGCGCGAACCCCCGAGCCGCGTTCGCGTCGGCCCGCGCCACCATCGCCGGATCCAGGTCGCATGCCGTCACGCGCAGTCCACGTTCGCGCGCCAAGCGGATCGCCAGGTGCCCGGGGCCGCAACCCACGTCGAGCACGGCGGCCCCCGGCGGGGCCAGGGCCGCCACCTCGACTGCGATTCGCCGGAAGAGCGGCGCGAAGAGGAAACGTGAGGCTAGGTCGTAGCCGGCCGCGCCGTTCATCAAGCGGCCACCCGGCGCCGTCGGCCCCGATGCGTGCCGTCGACGGTGCACCGAGCGGGCGGCGGCCGCGCCCAGCCCCGCAGCGGCTCCCGCCAAGACGGCCGCACCCACCAGCATCGCACCACGCCGCCTGGACATGCGCCCTCCGCTCTTCCACTCCGCTCTTCCAGCGTTCCTCACGCCCGGTAGACCTCGCAAGGCTACTCCGAGCCCCGCGGCGCGACTACACTCGGGCGCCGTGCGAGCCGTCACCGTCGTCATCTTCCATCGGCCGCCGCGCGCGGACGATCCGCCGCTGACCGGCCTGCTCGCCGCTGCGCGCCAAGCACTGGCCGAGCGTCACGCCGCCTTGTTCCGCCGCGCAGGCGCGGCCCGGATCGCGCTGGCCGCCGGCCGCGAGGCCAGCGCCGTGCGCGAGGCCAATGGCGAGCTACCGCCGCCCCTCCTCGGGACCACCGGCGGCTCGTTCGGCGAGGCGCTTGCCGGGCTCGTCCGGGACCAGCAGATCGAGGCCTGCGTGGTGCTCAGCAGCGGCGCCGTGCCGCGGCTCCGCATCGGCGACGCCCGCCGCCTGGTCGCCGCGGCCGCCGGCGACGAGCGGCGGGCACTCACCAACAACCGCTTCTCGTCCGACGTCTGCGCGGTTCCCCGCGCGGCCGTCCTGGCGGAGCTGCCACCGCTCCCGTCGGACAACGCGTTGCCCCGCTGGCTGGAGGAAGTGGCCGGCTACGCGGTCGAGACACTGCCCGGTCTGGAGCGGCTCGCGCTCGACCTTGACACGCCGCTCGACCTGGCGCTCCTCGCGCTCGCGCCGGACGCACCGGCGGCCCTCTCGCGCATCGCGAGGTCGTGGCGGCTGACCGTCCCACGGCGCGACGCGCTCAGGGAACTCGCCGCCGACCCGCGCCGCGAGTTGCTCGTCTTCGGCCGCAGTTCCTCGCGCACGCTGGCGTGGCTCGAGCGGCACGTGCGGTGCCGTGTGCGGTTCCTGGCCGAGGAACGCGGCCTGCGCGCCGCCTCGCCGTTCGCGATGCGGGGACTGGAGGCGCGGTCGGTCGAGCGTCCGCCCCGCGCCACCCTCGGGCGCCTCCTCGCCGACCGGGGGCCCGGCGCGCTCGCCGCGGTGGTGGCCGAACTGGCGGACGGCGCGATCCTCGATACGCGCGTGCTGCTGGCGGATCGCAGCGGCGCCGCCGAGGACGCCTGGCCGGGCGACGAGGATCGCTTCGCCTCCGACCTGCTCCGGGCAGATGAGGTGGCCGACGGCTGGCTGCACGAGCTGACCGCTTCGGCGGCCGGCGCCGGGGTGCCGATCGTGCTGGGGGGCCATTCGCTGGTCGGCCCCGGAGTGCCCCTGCTGCTGCGCGGCATCCGCTGAGCGGGCCCCGGCCAGCCCAGCGCCGTGCGATAGAATGCAGGCCATACGCAGGCGCGCTCTCATCATCCTTCGCGGCGTCTGCGGTTCGGGATGGAAAACGTGACCGGACTCTGGTACGTCGTCGGGTTCCTGGTCGCCGGTGCCTCGTTCGTCTTCATGACGATCGGGCTTGCCTGGCTGATCAGCCATCGGAACCGCGGCGACCGACACAAAGGGCTGCCGTACGAGTCGGGCATCGACACGTTCGGCGACACGTGGGGCCGCTTCGGCCTCTCCTTCTACATCTACGCCCTACTCTTCGTCGCCTTCGACATCGAGGTCGTCTTCGTCTACCTGTGGGCGATCGTCTTCCGTGACGTCCTGATCGGCGGACTCGTGAGCATGGCCGTCTTCGTGGGGATCCTGTTGCTCGGCCTGGCGTACGCCTGGCGGAAGGGCGTGCTGCGATGGCGCTGAACCCCGATTTCCCCCCGGTCGGCGGCACTGGGCCGGTACCGGCCCCAGGCGGCGCCACGCCGATCGTGTCGGCCGGCCATGCGATCGGCCAGCCCATCGTCGTCCCGAACGAGCTCTGGTCCTCGACGCATCCCGCAGCCTACGGCGGCGGTCGGCCGCCCGCGATCACCCACCTCGAGCGGGTCGCCGCGGAGCTCGACCCGGGCGACAACGCGCGCTGGGGTTCGCTGGAGGTCATCCCGGCCAAGGCCGACTACCTGCTCGACCTGCTGCGCATGAACAGCCTCTGGCCGCTCCTCTCGGGGCTCTCCTGCTGCGCGATCGAGATGATGTCGGC